>JAFXMK010000036.1 GCA_017530365.1 Bacteroidales bacterium | reverse complement strand
CACCTCTTCCCATTCCGAACAGAGAAGTTAAGCCCGGCAGTGCCGATGATACTGCAGTGAAATGTGGGAAAGTAGGTCGCCGCCCACCCATACGGAAAAGCCCTCCGCGAAAGCGCGAGGGCTTTTTTAGTTTTCAGTTGGCAGTTGATCAGTTTAAAGTTAACTGAACAACTTCCAACTGATCAACTACAAACTTTTCTTATCTTTGTCCCACTAATTATTGAAAAAATGAAAAAACTGATGATTATCCTGGGATTGGCGGGAACGATGATCGGCTGTACGCCGAAACAGCCCGCAACAGAAGAACCGACTCCAAAAGAGGAATTCAAATTCTTGGTGGACCAATTCGCCGACTTGCGAATCATGCGCTACCAGCTGCCCGACTGGGATCAGCTGTCGCTGCAACAGAAAGCCTATATCTATTACCTTAACGAAGCAGCCAAATGCGGTCGCGACATCCTCTTCGACCAGAACTTCAAATACAACCTCTGTGTCAGGAAAACGATCGAAGCGGTGCTGAACTCCTATCAAGGCGATCGCAATAGTGCCGATTTCCAGAACTTCCTGATCTATGCCAAACGTGTCTTCTTCAGCAATGGCATCCATCACCATTACGCCGAAGACAAGTTCTTCCCTGAGATATCGGAAAGCTATTTCGCCGAACTGGTGAAAGGCAGCGATGTCACGCTGCTTCCTTTGAACGAAGGGGAGACCGTTGATGACTTCATCGCTTTCATTACGCCTGTCATCTTCGATCAGGAGCTGTATAAGATGCGTCGTAGCAGCCAGGAGGACATCATCGCCAACTCAGCGGTCAATTTCTATGAAGGGAACATCACCAAAAAGGAGGTGGAACGCTTCTATGACAAGATGCGTAAACCCAATGACGCCACGCCGATTTCATACGGCCTGAACTCGAAACTGGTCAAGGATAAAACCGGCATCCACGAAGAGGTCTATAAGGCTGACGGCCTTTATGGAGAAGCGATCTCGGCCATCATCGGATGGCTGGAAAAAGCAAATGAAGTGGCGGAAAACGATACGCAACGCGACTACATCCAAAAGCTGATCGCCTACTATCGTACGGGCGACCTGAAGACTTGGGACGAGTATAACATCGCCTGGGTGCAGGATTCGATCTCCCATATCGATTTTGTGAATGGCTTCATCGAGGACTACAACGACCCGATGGGCATGAAGGCTACTTGGGAATCCATCGTGGATTACAAGGATCTCGAAGCTACCGAACGTTCTTTCATTATCAGTGAGAACGCCCAGTGGTTCGAGGATCATTCTCCCGTGGATGCACGCTTCAAGAAAGAAGAATGCAAGGGCGTCTCAGCCAAGAGTATCATCGCCACGACCCTGGGCGGCGACTGCTTCCCTTCACCTCCGATCGGCATCAACCTGCCTAATGCCGACTGGATCCGCAAGGACTATGGCTCCAAGTCGGTGACCATCACCAACCTGATGATTGCCTACGACAAGGCTGCCGAAGAATGCCCGAAGAGCGCCTTGAGCGAGTTTGCCTATTCCGAAGAGGAAGTAGCACTTTGCAAGAAATACGCCTCTGAGACGGATATTGTCCATACCACTTTGCACGAATGCCTTGGCCATGGCTCAGGCAAGCTCCTGCCGACCACCCAGCCTGGCGCCTTGAAAGAGTTCTCCTCCACCTTGGAAGAGGCCCGCGCCGACCTGTTTGGCTTGTATTATCTGGCCGATCCGAAGATGGTGGAACTCAAGGTGCTGCCTGATGCCGAAGCCTATAAAGCCGAATATTGTGGCTATATCCGTAACGGCATGATGACCCAGCTGGCTCGTGTAGAGTTGGGCAAAGACGTGACGGAATCCCACATGCAGAACCGTAAGCTTATCGCCGAATGGTGCTATGAGCATGGCAAGGACAATAACGTCATCGAAAAGAAGGTGGAGAACGGCAAGACCTATTTTGTCGTCAACGACTTCGAGGCGCTGCGTGGCTTATTCGGCGAACTGCTTGCCGAGGTGCAACGCATCAAGAGCGAGGGCGACTATGCCGCTGGCAAGGCCTTGGTCGAGAAATATGCCGTCAAGGTCGATCCTGAACTCCACAAGGAAGTCAAGGAACGTTACGACGCCCTAGGTTTGAAGCCATACGGCGGCTTCATCAACCCTGTTGTCCGTCCCGTCATGGAGGGCGACAAGGTGGTGGATTACGTCGTGGAGTATCCCGATGATTTCGTTGCCGAACACCTGGACCTCGGAAAGAATTATAGCTTCTTGAAGGCTAAACACTAAGAGGAACGGCGAATTTTGAACGGCGAATTAAACGAATTTTACGAACTTATATAATTCGTTTAATTCGTTAAATTCGCCGTTAATTATTACGCCGCTCAGAATTTGAGCGTCAGATTTCCCATGACGGTGAAACCTGCCATCGGTATGAATCCGATTTGGTAATAACGGTTATCGTTCGGATGACCGCCGCTGGCGCAGATGGCTGAATAGACCCACCCGCTGGCGGCATAGCGCTTGTTGAAGATGTTGTTGCAGCTGACCTTGAAGAGGGCTTCCTTCACGACGCTCTTGGGCTTGAGCGTGTAGCCGAGGCTCACGTTCGAAGTGGAATAGCCAGGCAGCGAGCGATCCATGTTCTGGGTGTTGTCGAGATACATTCTCGAGACGTAGTTGGTATGCCAGGTAGCCTCGAAACCCTTGTGATGGAAAGTAATGAAGCCGTTAAGGATGGCTGATGGCGAGAAGGCCAAGGTCGAGTTGTCGTAATGGATGGTGGTGGTGCCGTTGTCCCAGTCTTCGGCCACTTCGTCAAAATCTTTGATCCTATTTTGGCTCAAAGCGGCATTCGCCTCGATGGTCAGCCATGGGGTGGCATTGACGCCGGCTTGCAGCTCGACACCTATGCGGTATGATTTCTTGATGTTGGTCGTGAGGGCTTCGCCGATATCGCTCAACTCGCCTGTCTGGACAAACTGGTTGGTGTAGTCCATATAATAGAGGTTGGCGCCGGCCTGCCAGATGCTGCCGTTGTAGTTGTAACCGAGTTCATAGTCGAGGAGCTGCTCTGGAACGGGCGCTGGACGCGATCCGTTGTCGGTGAAGTTATTGCGTTCAGGCTCGCGGTGGCTCATGGCAACAGAAGCGTAAGCATGGTGGTCGTTGAGGTTCCAGGAGATACCGCCTTTGGGGTTGAAGAAATGGTATTTCTCATGGATGTCAAGGGGTTGGTTGTAGTAGCCGCTTTCGTCGTCATAGAATTTGTCGTTGATGCCGTTGGTCTTGTAATCCACGTAGCGGTACTGCAGATCGCCAAACACGGTCCATTGCTCAGTGAGATTGTAGGCCGCTTTGACGAAGGTGCTTCCGTCGAACTTGCTGGCATCGGAGTCGTAGTATTTGTAGTCGCCATTGGCGAGATACTTTTCGGCGACGTCGTTATTGGCAATATAAGTGACGTAGCCGAAGTGGTTCCCGCTGAAATTTTGAGACGAGATGCCGCCGATGATATCCCATCTTTCGTCTTTGTAATTGGCATTGCAGACCAAACCGTAAGTGTGTTGGGTGAGGCCTTTCTTGCGAACGAAGTCTGTCCTGCTCACATAAGAGCTGTCAGGATACATGTAGGTCATGCCGAATTTTGAAAGTTTGTTGTTGGGGCGGAATTCCTCATAATAGCCATAGCCGTAGGTATAATGCAGCGATGCCGAGGTTTTCCAGTTTTCGTTGATGTCCCAAGCGGCCGAGAGGATGTTATGGTCCTGCCAGAAGTTGTCGGTGGTCCTGTCCCAGAAGCTGCCGTCGTTGAGTTGGTAGCGCTCGGTGACGTAATGGCCGTTTTCGTCTTTCAGGAAGTTGCCGTCTTCGTCGTAAACAAGGTGCTCATAGAGGGAGTTGTATTGACCGAGGCCGGCGTTCCACAGGTCTTCGTAAGTCTTGATGCCAGTGTTCATTCCCCAGGTGCCATCCATGATGCTGAGGTTGTCGTCGCCAGCTGTGACGCCGTTCCAAGCTTGACCGGTTTTTTCGAAGTTGCCGATGTTCTTATAGCGGAGCTGGAAGTTGTTGTTGTAATAGGTGATGCCTCCATAGTAGCTGCCGCTGCGGCCTTTGGTGCCGTGCATGAAGCCGTCGGTATGGGTCTCGTGGTAGGCTCCGTCTATGATAAGATGGTTCCAAAGGAGGCCAGTGGATGCCTTGGCACCGAAGTTAAAGGTGTTGAAAGAGCCGTAGGAGCCGGTGACTTCAGCGCTTGGCGTCACGGAGGGTGCTGCTGACGAGAGCGCCACGGTGCCTCCGAAGGCGCCATCGCCGTTGGTGGAGGTGCCCACGCCACGTTGGATCTGCACGTTGCCAAGCAAGGAACCGTAGCTGTTCATGTTGGCCCAGAACACACATTGGTCTTCGGGTGAGTTCAGCGGCACGCCGTCGAGGGTGACGTTGATGCGTGAGTCGCCAGTGCCACGGATGCGCATGTAGCTGGTGCCAGTGCCGACACCGTTCTCGCTCCACGAGAGGATACCTGCGGTCTTTGAGAACAGGAAGGGCAACTCCTGTCCAGTGTTCGAAAACTCATTCAGATCGTTTTTCTGGATGTTGGTCACGGCGAAAGGAGCATTTTTCTGCACCTTCACGCCGCTGACAACCACTTCATTAAGCATTTCAAAATGTGTGGTGTCGATTTCATTTTGAGCATTCACATTCGCTGCGACAAATAACGCTGCGATACCAATAAAAAACCTTTTCATTTAATGAACTGTTTAAGTTAATAATAAATGCAAAGGGGAATGTTGAATCTATCCAATCCCTACGCCGGCATTACCCGGATCAGGTAAGAGGGTATGATCTCAGCCTGTCTTTCAATCCTTGCGGAAAAGGCACCCCTGTTTGACGGGGCAAAGATAATAAAAAGGTTAAAGTTTAGGGGTTAGAGGTGAGAGTTTTTTTCCAACCTCTAACCTTTAACCATTAACCTCTAACCTTTAACCTTTAACCTCTAACCTCTCACTTATGAAAAGTGAGCAACGGAATATGCAGGTCGAAGAAATCGTTTTTCGTGACGGTGTCGCGGAAGAAGATGTCCCAGAAGTGGCGGCGGTGGGGGATGAAGGCGGCCAGACTGATGTTGTTTTCGGCACAATACGCCTTCATGCCGTCGCGGGGACTGCTGTTGTAGATCAGCTTGAAGCAAAGCTCACCGTTGAGGTTCATGTATTTCAGGGTCTCTTCCAGCTCTTTCATCTGATGTGCCGCCTTGGACGGCTCGCCATCCATGATGAAGTTGACCACATGGAGATGCAGCTGGTAGGGCTTCAGGATGTCGAACACTCGTGCGATGGAGTTGGCGTCCGTCTTGTCGAAGTTAGTCACATACAGCACCTCGTTGTTGGGCTTGTACTGGTATTCCTCGTGGATCGAGAGCAGTGGTACGGGCGACTTGCTCATCAGGCTTTTCGACATGCTGCCTTCCAGGAAGCCTTTCCTGCCGCGGCCACGAGTGCCCATCAGCACCAGGTCGGGCTGGATCTCGCGGGTCAGATGGAGCAGCTGTTGCTCGGGATAGCCGTCCATCAGTTCGGGGATGATCTCGATGTTCGTCAGCCCTTGTTTCTCTATCTCACCGTTAAGGTAGGCCATGCTCTGGCGCATGGATTCTTCAGCTGTGGCTTTGGCATCGTTCACCTCGAAATGGTCCATGTAGGCGTGAAACAGCACGATGGTGCCACCCGTAGGCCGCAAGAGGTCGAGGGCGTAGGGTACGAGCATTTGGTTTTCTTTGCTGAAGTCGGTAGCGAGGATGATTTTCATGATGATGAGTGTTTAGAAACCGATGAAATAACAAGCGTATCCGCCGATGGCGGCGACAAGGATATTGATGAGTTTTGCTTTGACGAAACCGGATTTACTTTCTGCCAAGAGTGGGAGCGAGGCGTGTCCGTCTTGGGAGATCGAGCTGGCCAGCAGCACCGAGAACGGCACCATGCCGGTGGCAAACAGGGTCACAAACAGCATGTGGGGTCCCGATTCGGGGATGATGCCCACCAGCACCGCCAGCAGGATCATCCATGGGATGTTGGAGTTGATCCACGATTCCATGTCGAGGTAATGCAGCCCGAGCTCGATGACCAGCAAGGCACCGAAGGTCCACAGGAAGATGGTCAGGAAATGCTTCCGGATGACGTGCTCCCAAAGGTGTTCTTTGACGATGTGCTCGCTGGCGGTGGCGATGAACCACACCACGAACAGGCTGATGACGGCAAATATCAGGTTCATCCAGTATTCATCGAAGATGTTGACGTGGCTGGCGATTTCAGCCGCTTCGTGCTCGTGTTCGTGATCATGCTCCAGTAACCCAAAGGCAAGAGCGATGATGAAGATCACCACGCCGAGCAGCAGGGCGATGCGTTCGGCGCTGGCATGACGCAGGTTTCTGAAAGAGGGCTTTTCGTGGACGGTGCCGTGATGGTGCTCCTCTTGGTGTAATTGGAAACCGTCGTCGCAGGTGCTCTTCGGGTCGTTTTTCTTCGACAGCAGATCCACGATCCAGCCGGCGGCGATGGCGATGACGAACAGCACAGCCGTCAGGATCAGGGCTTCCTTGGGTATCATGGCGAGCATCACGAAGGCCTCGTCGCCCGATGAGGCGATCATCATGGAGATCAAGGCGCCGAAGCTCAACAGCTTGTGCGAGTACATCGAGACGGCGGCGAAACCGCCCATGCAGCCTGGGATGATGCCCAGTCCGGCGCCCAACACCACCTGTCCGAAACGGTGCTGGCGCAGTTTGGTGAAAAACCGTCCTTCAGAATGGATGTTGACGTATTCGATCATCAGCATCATGATGATCACCAACCCGGTCACCAGGAAGCTGTTCCTCAGCACATCCAAAAACAAATCGAGAAAATCGTGCATCATTCTTATTTTGATAGCAAAGATAGGAAAAACTCTTATTTTTGCATTTGAATAAACAGCAAAAAATGACAAAAGAGGATTGTTTTTATTTGGGCCGTGTGGCCAAGACCCATGGCATCAAAGGTGAAGTGACCATCAAGCTGGATGTCGATGATCCGTCGGAATACCTCGATCTGAAGTATTTCCTGCTGGAGATCAACAAGGTGCTGACGCCGTTCTTTGTGGAGAAACTGGTCTGCAGTGGCGACAAGTTTTTCGTTTCCATCCAAGATGTGAAGACGGTGGAGGCGGCTTCGGCCTTGACGGGGAAGGAAGTCTGGCTGCCGTTGGAGATGCTGCCGAAGCTGTCGGGCAAGCAGTTCTATTACCACGAGGTGAAAGGCTTCATGGTGGTTGACGAAGAGAAAGGCGAGCTGGGTCCCATCAATGAGGTGATCGAGTATCCCACCCAAGCCATCATCCAGGTTTTCAAAGACAATAAGGAGATCCTGATTCCCATCTTGGATCAGGTGATTCAGAAGGTGGATCGCAGATCGAAAAAGCTATATGTGAAGGCGCCGGAGGGGCTGATAGATATGTATTTGGGTTAATAATGAAACGATTCCATTTCAAACATTTCAGTTTGTGTCACGATCGCTCCACTATGAAGGTGGGGACCGATGCGGTATTACTGGGTGCTTGGGTGGAGGTGAAGCCGTCGGATTGGGTGCTGGATATAGGCACGGGGTGTGGCATCCTGCCGTTGATGCTGGCGCAGAAAGGCATCGCCAAGGTCCATGCGGTGGATCTTGACGAACCTTCTGTTTATGAGGCATCGTCCAACTTCGACGCATCGCAGTGGCATGACAAGCTGTTTGCCTTCCATGCAGATATTCGGCAGTTTACGATGCAATGTGCCTATGACCTCATCATCTCCAATCCGCCGTTTTTCATCAATTCCTTCAAATGCGATGCCGACCGCCGCAATCAGGCCCGGCACACCGACAATTCCCTGACATTTCCCGAGTTGGCAGGTGCGGTGCGTCGCATGCTGAAGTCTGACGGGCGCTTTGCCGTGGTGCTTCCCGAGCGGGAGTCGCACGACTTCATTCCTGTTGCGGCTCAGTGCAACCTATTTGTCCATCGCATACAGTATATCATCCCCGTGGAAGGCAAGGAGCCCAATAGGGTGAATATGGAGTTCCGTTTCGGGAAACCTGATGAAATAAAGGAATCCTCGCTGGTAATACGCCATGCCGACAACAGCTTGACGGGGGATTACAACGACTTTTTGAAAGACTATTATTTAGGATAAACCTATCGGTTTCTTTTCTTTTCTTCCTTTTGGATATCACGGTTGAGTTTGGAGAGGTCCTCGCCGAAGATGTAGGTCAAACGCAGTGAGATCTGGTTGTTATATTGTTTCCGAACTTTGTAGTCCACTTGGGGATTGTATTCCTCAAACAGTCTGATGCGGATAGGCCTCAGCGAATACTGGTATCGCAGCTGAGCATGAAAGCCTTCCCAAATGCGGATGCGGAAATCGGCGCAGATGCTGATGTCATGTTTGCTGTAGGAGTTCGAGTTTTGCACTATAATGGTGGGTGGCAGTTGGGTATCGTCATACAAACCTGAAGCGGAGAGGTCTTCCAAGGTGCGAATCTCGCTCAAGTCGATGTCGTGGGAGCCTTCGTAACCATCCTTCCAACGCAGGTAGCCGTCGCCGGGACGGATGTCGGTAGCGACGCCGTTGATTTTCTCTGACAAGCCAACCAATCGTCCGTAGGAGGCGCCGAGGCCGACGGTATATCTGTGCTTGTCGGTAAAGTAGACCATCAAGGGGATCTCAACGTAGTTGAGTTTCACGTCGTAGGTGCCACGGAAATGTCCGCTGTTGCCGATGAGGGTGTCGCTTCTGAGGGCGCCTTTGGGGTTGTAAACGATCTCGAGTCCCAGATCGAGCCAGTCTTTTTCGGTCAGCGAAAGCAGGACTCCGGCTCCTAGCTGTCCGTTGAAACGATTGTAGCCAAAGCATTCGTCGCCGTCCACTTGCGAGAGGCTCGCGCCGGCAAAGGCTTCGCCCTTGAAGAGTTGGGCGTTGGCATTGTTGAAATGGGAGCAGAACAATATCAGTGTTCCAAATAAAAGCAGTTTATGCAGTTTCATGGTCTAAGAATCTAATGATGCAAAAATACGACAATTTAACGAAAGTTTTTAAAAAATATTGCTTTTACTATTGACAAAACCTAATAATTAATATATATTTGCAGAAAAATTATTTTTGAAAAAATGGGAATATTTAAGAAAAAAGAACCCAAAACGATAGAGGAAGCTAGGCGTTATGTCAGAAACGCAAAGGAAATCTTGAGAGAGAGGGGGAAACTTGATGACGATGGGGAGGCTTATCAGGATCGAAAATATGTTCGAGCCGCAGGGAACTATTTGTGGCTTGGGGTGTTGATAGCGCTTGATGTGGTCTTTAATGTGAGGCAGGGTAAGCGGACGCGTCCTGACATTAACGATTATCGAGAAGTGGTTTCCCATCGAGACAAAAAGTTGTTGTCGTTGGTTAATATGGGATACGACACCATTCATTTGTCAATGAATTATGATGGAAACCAAAGTAGGGTCGTTTGTGACATGGGTTTTCGTTTAACCGATGATATTATTGATCGGTGTGAGCGTATGGTTTCCTGAACTCGGGTTAGGAGTTCCAAATTTTCCACGAGGCTTCGGCTTGCGCATGAAGCATGGCGAGGCCGTTGGTGGTGGTGGCGCCATGTTCGTGGCCATTTTTTAAAAACAGTGTTTCCTCGGGGTTATAGATCAGGTCGATCAAGGCGTGCTTATCGGAGATGGCTTCGTATGGGATGTTAGGCGCCATGTTGTTGTCGGGTGCCATGCCCACTGGAGTGGTATTAATTATTAGAAGGTGTGATTTGATGATGTCGGGTTTTAGCGTGGCGTAGGTGAGATTGCCTTTTTTAGGATCGCGGCTTACAAGTTGGAAGGCGATGCGGTGCTTTTTCAGAACGTATTGAACGGCTTTCGATGCGCCGCCGGTGCCGAGGACCAAGGCGGAGTGAGGAGTGAGGAGTGAGGAGTGGTGAGTGAGGAGTATGGAGTGAAGAGCGACAGAAAAACCTATGACATCGGTGTTGTATCCAGTCATTTTGCCGTTGGGAAACACTTTCACGGTGTTCACGGCGCCTATTTCCTTGGCCGCTGGGTCCAGTTCGTCGAGATAGGGAATGATGGCTTCTTTGTAAGGGATGGTGACGTTGAATCCAGTCAGGTTGGATTGTTTTATAATTGAAATATCTTCGATGTCATAGTTTTGATACTCGCAATCTAAGCCTTCTCTCTCGAATTTTGCTGTAAAATAAGCCTTCGAGAAAGAGTGACCGAGGGGATGACCGATGAGTCCGAAGAGGTTCAAAGGGTAAAGGTTAGAGGTTAATGGATGCCGAAGAGGGCTCCGAAGCCTAGGGTGCAGAGCACTCCGACGATGACCCCGGCAAGTATCACGCCACCGATCACGGCAATGACGCTCTTCTTGAAGTCCATGTCGAGGAAGCTGGCGGCTAGCGTTCCCGTCCAGGCACCAGTGCCGGGCAACGGGATGCCGACGAAGAGCAACAGGGCGACATATAGGCCGCGTCCAGCCTTGGCTTTCAGCTTCTCGCCACCTTTCTCGCCTTTGGTGAGACACCAGGTAAAGAATCTTCCGATGTATTTCTTGTCCTTGCCCCATTCCAGCACGCGGCGGGCGAAGAAAAAGATGAATGGCACCGGCAGCATGTTGCCCACGGCGATGATGATATAAGCCCACAGCAGGTTGAAGTCGGCGGGGTTGTCCATGGCGGCTTTGATACCGTAGGCCACAGGGATGGCACCGCGGAGCTCAATCAGCGGGATCATGGAGATCAGGAATATATAGAGATAATTTTTCATAGTCACGTCATTGCGAGGAGGAACGACGAAGCAATCCATTAATCATATCCATGACTTCAACGTCATTGCTAATCATTTCCGGATTGTATTCGATAAACTCCTTATAATAATCAGGATTGGCAGTCAGCGCTTCTTCCAGGTAAGTCAAAGCCTGGGTGCGTTCGTTGCGCTCAAGATAGAGATAGGCGAGGAGATAGAGCAGGGTAGCGTCATTGTGGGTGCGTTCCAGTCCCAGCTTCAGGTAGCAGATGGCCTCGTCGAAACGGCCCATGTCGGCCAGCAGGTCGCCGAGGAAGAAGTACAGGTCGGGGTCGTTGGGCTGGCTCTTCTCGATCTCCAGCAGGTAGGCGAGGGCTTTCTCGTGCTCGCCGATCTTCTGATGCTCGGCGGCTAAATTATAGAGGTGGTCGTCGTTGAACGGCTCCAGCTGGTAGGCCCTCTCGAAAAACTTGATGGCCTTGTGGCTGTCGCCGGTGTCGCTGTAGATGTAGCCAAGTCCCGACCAGGCCTCGGTGAGGTGCTCGTTGATGGCCAGCGCACGGTTGTATTCGTTCTTGGCGTCGATGTATTTCTCTTGTCGGTAGTAGCAGTCGCCCAGGGAGGCGTGGATCATGGAGGTCTCCACGTCGTGTGCCAGCGCCTCGTTCAGCGAGTCGATGGCTTCCTGGAAACGGTTGAGGTCGTAGTAGGAGTTGGCGAGGTGCATGTTGGCCCAGAGGTGGGTGGGGTCGATGGCGAGCACGTATTCATACATCTCGATGGCTTCCTCCAGGCGGTCGGTGCGGCGATAGAGGTCGCCCAAGGCCGACCACGACTCGGCCTCCTGTGGGTTGTCCTCGATGCGTTGGTTGAAGTAGGCGATGCCTTCCTCCACGCGGTTCGTCATGATAAAGCAGTTGATGAGGTCGATGATGGAGTTGTTGTTTTGGAGGTCTTCCGCATCGACATTCAGCGACTTCTTGTAGTATTCGATGGCTTTGTTGAGGGCACCAAGGTTCTGGTATTCGAAGCCGATGGCGTGGTACAGCTCGCCTTTCTCGTCTTCGTCGAAATAGGACAGGGCGGCGGTGTAGGTGTCGATGGCTTTCTGGTGTTTTCCGAGGGCGGCGTAGCAGGAGCCGAGGGTGAGGTAGTAGTCGGGTTCTTCGTCGTTGATCTCCATCTGGTCAAGGAGGTCGAAGGCTTTCTTGGGGTCGTTCTCGACGAGGAATTGCCGCGCGTTCTTGATCTTGAGGTTGATGTCGTCGGGATGCTGTGCCAATGCGAGATCGACAGCCTGACGCGAGCGCTTCAGGTTGTTGTTCTGCATGTAATAGTCGATGATCATCTCGAATTCCTCAGCGTCGAAGTAGGTAGGGCGCTGGTTTTCGAGCATGTCTTCGAAACGGCTGACGGCTTCGCTAGTCAGCTCATCGTCGTTTTCTTCCCAAGAGTTGTTGTCGTCGGTGAACACGGTTTTTAATTTGTTCGCAAAGATAATGTTTTTCTTGCTTTTTACTTACTTTTCTCTTGAAAGAAAAGTAACAAAAGTTCAAGGCCGACATGATCGGACCTCCCCGCAGTTGTCCTAAGGTCTTGAGCGTCATGTCGTGGAGTGCCTTCTGCGAAGGCAAACGCCTGCGGCGCCCCGCCATGAGGCTCCCCACTTAGAGAGGCTGTGCGGTGGGCCTTTGTTTTTGGCCTAGATCTTTTGGTTACTTTTCCATCGATGGGAAAAGTAACAAAGTAACATTAATTAAAAGCTATCCTATTCTGAATCGACCTCCCCAAGGTGATCTCATCCACATATTCTAAGGTGTCGCCCACGGCGATGCCTTTGGCGATGACGGTGATCTTGCCCTTGAAATCTTTCAACTGTCTGAAGATGTAGAAGTTGGTGGTGTCGCCTTCAATGGTTGCAGGAAGTGCAAGGATGATCTCGCGGATGTCTTCGGTCTTTGTTCGTTGGATGAGCTCCTCTATCTTGAGGTCCTTCGGGGCGATACCTTCGATGGGACTGATGACGCCGCCCAGCACGTGATAGAGGCCGTTGTAGGCTGCCGTGTGTTCGATAGCCAAGACGTCGCGCATGTCGGCCACCACACAGAGGGTGTTCTCGTCGCGGCGCGGGTTCGAGCAGATGGAGCAGACCTTGGTGTCGGAGATGTTGTAGCAGCGTTCGCAAAGCATGATGTTGTGCTTCATCTTGAGCAAAGCGTCGGCAAGTTGCTCTGTCTGAATGGTTTCCTCGTTGAGCAGGTGCAATGCCAATCGCAAAGCGGTCTTCTTGCCGATGCCGGGTAGCTTCGACAGGGCTTCAACAGCGTTTTCCAGTAATATGCTTGAGTATTCTGCCATGGCTTGCAAAATTAGGAAATTATTGTCATTAAAATATTTTTTTGAGATATTAAAAATAATCTTAACTTTGCAAGTTAACCCAGTTTAGAAGTTATTGTAAACTATGAATACCCCTAATGAGACAAAAATCTGTGTGATAGGCCTTGGCTATGTGGGACTTCCGCTGGCCAGGCTGTTCTCAACGAAATATGAAACCATCGGCTTCGACATGAACCAATCCCGTGTGGATGCCCTGATGACGGGCCACGATGCCACCCTCGAAGTGGCGGACGACCTCCTGCAAGATGCCATCAAGAACCACGGATTCCGTTGCACTACCAACCTTGAGGAAATCAAGAAATGCAACTTCTATGTGGTCGCCGTGCCCACCCCCGTTGACAGCGACAACCGTCCTGACCTGAAGCCCCTGTGGGGTGCTAGCGAGACCGTCGGCAAGGTCATCTCGAAAGGCGACGTGGTGGTGTATGAGAGCACCGTGTATCCAGGCGTAACCGAAGAGGAGTGCCTTCCCGTGGTGGAGCGTGTCAGTGGGCTGAAGTTTAACGTGGACTTCTATGCCGGCTATAGCCCAGAGCGCATCAACCCGGGCGACAAACAACATACCGTGGAGAAGATCAAAAAAGTGACTTCTGGCTCCACGCCTGAGATCGCCGACTATGTGGATGCCATCTATAATAGCGTTTTAGTGAATGGCACGCACAAGGCGCCGAGTATCAAGGTGGCAGAGGCTTCCAAGATCATCGAGAACAGCCAACGCGACGTGAACATCGCCTTCATGAACGAACTGGCGAAGATCTTCAATGCCATGGGTATCGACACACACGACGTCATCGAAGCCGCCTCGAGCAAGTGGAACTTCATTAAGCTGAGTCCCGGACTCGTGGGCGGACACTGCATCTCGGTCGATCCTTATTACCTGATCCAGAAAGCGCAGGTATATGGCGTGCTGCCGCGTATCATGCGGGCTGCGAGACGCCTCAACGATGGCATGGGTGCTTACGTGGCCAACCAGACGATCAAGTGCATGAACAAGAAAGGTGTGCTGGTGAAGGACGCGAAGATCCTGATCTTGGGTGTTACCTTCAAGGAAAACTGCCCCGACATTCGCAACACGAAGGTGGTTGACATCTACCACACCCTCGAGGAATACACCCACAACATCACGGTCTATGACCCCTGGGCCAGCCCCGCCCATGTCAAAGAAGAATATGGTGTTGAAATTACTCCTCACTCCTCACTCCTCACTCCTCACTCCTACGACGCTGTCATCCTCGCCGTTTCCCACAAGGAGTTCCTCGACATGGACGTGAAGTCGTTGGTTAAGGAAGGTGGCGTGATTTACGATGTAAAGGGGATTTTGGAGAGAGAGATTGTGGATGGGAGATTGTAGATAAGAGATAAAAGATAAGAGATAAAAGATAAGAGAAAAAAAGAGATATAGATGAGCAGGTTGAACAAGTACTTTCAGCAATACCTGAGTGCGAAGGTCATTTTTGCGATTGACCTGGTGCTGTCGATAATCGCCTCGGCGATTGTTGTGTTGACCTTGGCCTTTTTCGCAAAATCAGGCTCCAATTACTATAGGGGAGTATTTTCCCTTTGGTGGTTGATTAGCAGTGTTGTCGGTACGATAGCTGGCATGCTGTTGTTCAAGAGTTATAACGTTGTGGTGCGTCATACCACCTTGCGCGATTTGCTCAACTATATATTGGCCTTGTCGGTCAAGGTCATTCTTATTGGCCTTGTGGTTGGGTTTGTCTGCATATTCAATGCAAGTGTAATTATTGCGCTGGTTTTGGACTTCTTGCTTTCCCTGTTTCTTATGATATGCGTGCGCCTTGTGATGTTTTGGGTGTACGACATGTATAAGAGGAAATTCAAGGAACTCAGCAACCGCCAGCGGGTGTTGGTCTTCAGCACATCCGACAAGTCGGCCGCTGTTGTCACACGTTTGGAGAACTCGCCGCATTACAAGGTGGTGGGCTTTATCACTCGCGACGACAAGAGCAAAAACCTCCGTATCAACGACTTGCCTGTGTTTGTATGTCACACTGACCAACAGGTGGAGAAGGTCCTCGACAAGCTTTCGGTGCGTTCGATTCTGTTCACTACAGAGGCTGATGTGATGAGCGAAAACACGAGCTTGGTGGAGTATTGTAACCAGCATAATGTCAAGACGCTGATCATCCCCACTATTGATAATTTGGAAGGGGGTAATCAGATTTTGCGCGAACGGGTGCGTGAGGTAAAGATCGAAGACCTGCTCGGTCGTCAGGAGATCAAAATCTCGATGGATGAGATCATCGCTAATTTCAAGGATAAAGTGGTGATGGTCACGGGTGCTGCGGGCTCCATCGGGTCGGAGCTCTGCCGTCAGCTGGCTACCTTTGGCATCAAGCAGCTGGTGCTGTTCGACAATGCCGAGACGCCCATGCATAACCTCCGCTTGGAGCTGGAGCAACGTTTTCCGAGACTCGATTTCGTGCCCATCATTGGTGATGTGCGGCATCCCGACCGTCTCGACTACGCCTTCCGCAAGTGGCATCCACAAGTGGTGTTCCATGCCGCTGCCTACAAGCATGTGCCGCTGATGGAGGAAAACCCCTGCGAGGCCGTGCTGGTCAACGTCTTCGGCTCTTGCAATGTCGCTGACAAGTGTATGGAATACGGTGTAGAGAAGATGGTGATGATCTCCACCGACAAGGCGGTGAACCCGACCAACATCATGGGCTGCTCCAAGCGTCTGGCGGAGATCTATGTGCAGTCGCTGGGACTGGCAGTGGAGCAGGGCAAAGTGGTTGGCAATACCAAGTTCGTCACCACGCGTTTCGGCAATGTATTGGGCTCCAATGGTTCTGTCATTCCGCGTTTCCGTGAGCAGATCGCCAATGGCGGACCAGTCACGGTGACCCATCCCGAAATCACCCGATTCTTCATGACTATCCCCGAGGCTTGCCGCTTGGTGATGGAGGCTGCCACCATGAGTTCCGGCAACCAGATCTTCGTGTTCGACATGGGTGAATCCATCAAGATTGACACCTTGGCGCGCCGCATGATCACCCTTGCCGGCTTGAAAGTGGGAGAGGACATCGAGATCCAATACATAGGCTTGCGTCCTGGTGAAAAGCTATACGAAGAGGTGCTCTCCAACAAGGAGAACACGCTGCCCACCTCGCACGACCGCATCCGCATCGCCAAGGTACGCGAATACAAGTACGACGAGATGAAGCAGGTCTTGAATGAACTTGTCAATCTTGCCCACAATGTGGAGATCCCTGAGATGGTCATCTTGATGAAGAAGACTGTGCCGGAGTTCATTAGCAAGAACAGCAGATTTGAGGAATACGATAGAAGGTGAGAGGTGAGAGGTGAGAGGTTAAAGGTTAAAGGTTAAAGGTTAAAGGTTAAAGGTTAAAGGTTAAAGGTTAGAGGTTGGAGGGAAACCCCGTAGGGGTTAAAGCTTGGTAGAATCGGTAGAATCGGCGATATGGAATTTTTGACGGCACATTGGTTGGATATAACGACGACGGCGTTGGGGTTGGCGTATATTCTGTTGGAATACAAGGCCAGTGTTTGGATGTGGGTGGTTGGATTCTTCATGCAGTCGCTGGGCATCGTGTTGTATTATCAGAAGGGGCTGTATGCCGATTGTGGCATGGAGTTTTACTATCTAGCCATGACGGTATATGGCTTTATCGCCTGGATGCGGCATAAGCAGAAGACCAAGGAGTTGCCGATCCGTCATATACCGAAAAAGATGGCATTGCTTTGGGCGTTTGTCGCGGCGGTTGTTTGGGCGCTCATTTACTTTGTGTTGTCGCGTTTCACCAACAGCACGGTTCCCGTTCTCGATGCTTTCACCACGGCCTTAAGCATCGTGGGCATCTGGGCTTTGGCCAGAAAATATCTTGAGCAGTGGTTCGTTTGGATCATCGTTGATATCGTCACCTGCGGACTCTATTTTTACAAAGACATTCCTTTCAAGGCGGGCCTTTACGGTCTTTATGTGGTGATCGCGGTGTTCGGGTATTTTAAATGGAAGAGGATGATGAGCGATAGTCCAAGCGCCCAGGGGCGAGGAGAGTAAATTGGGAGTAAATTATAGAGTAAATTGGGAGTAAATTTAGAAACAATAAAAATTTACTCATAAATTTACTCCGCATTTATGGTAATTTACTTTACCACTGCCCTTGGGCAGCATATTTTCAAAGAAAAAACTCCAAAATAATTTTTGATTTATTGTCCAATTATTCTTATTTTCGCAGATTAAAATAAAAGTGCCAAAATGCAGGCGTTACTTGCTTTCCCTGCAATTTTGTAACTCGTTAAATGATAGCCCTTTGTCATCACATCCTGTGACTGACGGGGCGAAGCTGTTGGAAGTTGAGATAATGAACATCGCAGTAGCAGGCACTGGATATGTTGGGTTGAGTATTGCCACTTTATTGGCACAACACAATCATGTTGTTGCAGTAGATGTGATTCCGGAGAAGGTGGCGCTGATTAACCAACGCAAGTCGCCCATTCAAGACGAATACATCGAGAAGTTCTTTGCGGAAAAGAATCTTGACCTTGAGGCTACGCTTGATGGTGCTACAGCCTATCGTGATGCGGAGTTTGTTGTCATAGCCACTCCTACCAATTACGATCCTCAGAAGAACTTTTTCGACACTTCGCATGTGGAGGAGGTGATCGATTTGGTGCTGAAAGTGAATCCTGATGCGGTGATGGTCATCAAGAGTACCATCCCGGTTGGTTATTGCAGGAGTCTTTACTTGAAATATGCGACGAGGGGGGTGAAGAAGCTTAACATACTCTTCTCGCCGGAGTTCTTGCGCGAGAGCAAAGCGTTGTACGACAACCTTTATCCAAGCCGTATTATTGTGGGCTATCCTAAACCTATTAAGGGTTATGACGAGGAGAACAAGGCAATAGTATCTCTGGCTCGTCCTGATTTGGAAGATAAAGCACGAGAGTTTGCTGGGCTGTTGAAGCAGGGCGCCATTAAAGATGATGTTCCTGTGCTGTTCATGGGCATGAAGGAAGCCGAGGCGGTGAAGCTCTTTGCCAACACCTATTTGGCTCTTAGGGTAAGCTACTTTAATGAGTTGGATACCTACGCAGAGGTGAAAGGTCTCGACACCCAATCCATTATTGACGGTATTTGTCTTGACCCACGTATTGGTAACCATTATAACAATCCAAGCTTTGGCTATGGAGGCTATTGCTTGCCCAAGGACACCAAGCAACTTCTGGCTAACTACGAGGATGTGCCGGAGGACCTGATCCGTGCTATTGTTGATAGCAACCGTACCCGTAAGGACTTCATTGCCGACCAGGTTTTGAAGAAGGCTGGCTATTACGATTACTCGGAAAACAACCAATACGATTCAAAACTGCCAACTACCAACTGCCAACTGCCAACTATTGGAGTGTATAGGCTGACAATGAAGTCGAACAGCGACAACTTCCGCCAAAGTAGCATTCAAGGTGTGATGAAACGTATCAAGGCCAAGGGAGCTGAGGTGATCATCTACGAGCCCACCTTGGAAGACGGCACTACTTTCTTTGGCAGTTTGGTGGTCAACGATTTGACCAAGTTCAAGGCCCAAAGCCAGGCTATTATCGCCAACCGTTATGATAGCAGTCTGGATGACGTGAAGGAAAAGGTTTATACGAGGGATATTTTTAAGAGAGATTAAATAACACGAATAATAAGAATAAAAAATGAAAGGCATCGTACTCGCCGGAGGCTCCGGCACAAGATTGTACCCCATCACTAAAGGGGTGAGCAAACAATTGTTACCTATCTATGACAAGCCGATGGTCTATTATCCCATTTCGGCTTTGATGCTTGCTGGCATAAGGGATATCTTGATTATCAGCACACCGTATGATTTGCCTGGCTTCAAGCGTTTGCTTGGTGACGGGTCCGATTACGGTGTCCATTTCGAGTATGCCGAACAACCTTCACCGGATGGCCTTGCCCAGGCTTTTATAATCGGTGAAAAGTTTATTGGAGATGACTGTGCTTGTTTGGTGTTGGGCGATAATATTTTCTATGGAAGTGGGTTTACCGCACTGCTTAGAAATGCTGTCAAAGATGCTGAAGAAAACAAAAAAGCCACCGTGTTCGGGTATTGGGTCTCCGATCCCGAGAGATATGGTGTTGCCGAATTTGACAAACAGGGCAACTGCCTCAGCATAGAAGAGAAGCCCAAGGAACCTAAGAGTAATTACGCTGTTGTTGGATTGTATTTCTATCCAAACAAGGTCGTTAATGTGGCCAAGACCATTAAGCCCAGTGCAAGAGGAGAACTGGAGATTACCACAGTGAATCAGGAGTTCCTAAAGGATGGTGAGCTGAAAGTGCAGGTCTTTGGTCGTGGCTTTGCTTGGCTGGATACAGGAACGCATGATTCATTATCAGAGGCGTCGACATTTGTTGAAGTGATTGAGAAGCGCCAAGGTTTGAAAATTGCATGTTTGGAAGGCATCGCGTATCGTAACGGATGGATCACAGAGGAGAAGATGCGTGAATTAGCAAAACCAATGCTGAAAAACCAATACGGACAGTATTTACTGAAAGTGATTGACGAGTTGAAAGAAGAAATCAATTCCGACACCTTGACACATCCATTAAGAAACAAATAATACAATAACACAGAGTATATGAAACGCACTATCATTATCACCGGCGGCGCTGGCTTCATCGGTAGCCATGTCGTTCGCTTATTTGTGAACAAATACCCTAATTACAAGATTATCAATCTTGATAAACTGACTTATGCCGGCAACCTCGCCAATCTGAAGGACATTGAGGACAAGCCCAACTACCGCTTCGTCAAAATGGACATCTGCGACTTTGAAGGTGTCTATAAACTGATGCAGGACGAACATGTTGATGGCATTATTCACCTTGCTGCAGAAAGCCATGTGGATCGCAGTATCAAGGATCCTTTTACCTTTGCTCAGACCAACGTGATGGGCACTTTGAGTTTGTTGCAAGCCGCAAAGTTGTATTGGGAGAGTCTGCCCGAAAAGTTCGAAGGCAAACGTTTTTACCATATCAGTACCGATGAAGTTTACGGTGCTTTGGAAATGACCCGTCCTGAAGGCATTGAACCTCCATTCACCACAAAGGCTTCTTCGGGCAAACATCATTTGGCTTACGGCGAAAAGTTCTTTACCGAGGATTTGAAATATCAACCTCATAGTCCTTACAGCGCAGCCAAGGCCAGCAGCGACCATTTTGTGAGAGCTTTCCATGATACTTATGGTCTTCCTACAGTGGTGACCAACTGCTCCAATAACTATGGTCCTTATCAGTTTCCTGAGAAGTTGATTCCGCTGTTCATCAACAACATTCGTCACCGCAAGCCATTGCCTGTGTATGGAAAGGGCGAGAATGTGCGCGATTGGCTCTATGTGGAAGACCATGCTCGAGCCATTGACCTTATCTTCCATGAGGGCAAGGTGGCTGAGACTTACAATATTGGTGGCTTCAACGAATGGAAGAACATCGATATCATCAAGGTGGTTATCAATACGGTTGACCGTATTCTTGGTCGGCCCGAAGGTGCCGACATGGACTTGATTACTTACGTTACCGACCGTGCAGGTCATGATATGCGCTATGCCATCGACTCGACCAAGCTTCAGAAAGAATTAGGTTGGGAGCCGAGTCTGCAATTTGAGGAAGGTATTGAAAAAACTGTTCGCTGGTATTTGGACAACCAAGAGTGGATGGACAACATCACTCGTGGTGATTATATGAAATACTATGAGGATATGTATGCCAATCGTTAGAACTATGACAGTAGAAGATGCAAAAATCATAGAACTTCCAAAAATTCTGGATGCCCGAGGCAATCTGTCTTTTGCAGAGCAGAACAATCAAATTCCGTTTGAAATCAAGCGGACCTATTGGATATATGATGTGCCAGGAGGCGAATCTCGTGGTGGTCATGCCTTCAGGAAGAACGATGAGATGATAATAGCTCTTTCCGGTGCTTTCGATGTGGTGGTCGATGATGGTGAGCGGCAGAAACGGTTCAACCTCAACCGATCTTATTATGGTTTGTATATTCCTAAAGGTCTTTGGCGAACGATGGAGAACTTCTCCACCAATGCTTTTGCCTTGGAGTTTGGCTCAGAGCATTATGACAAGAGTGACTATGTCCACGACTATGACCAATTCAAAAAGTTGAAGAGCGATGAAGAAATATAATGTATTTGATTGTTCAATGGTAGAGCTTGACCGTCACCATAGCGATCGCAAAGGAAATCTTTCCGTGGTGGAGAATGGAGAAACACTTCCTTTTGACGTGAAACGGGTGTATTATCTTTATGATATTCCAGGAGGTGAAAGTCGTGGCGCGCACGCTCACAAAGAGCTAAGCCAACTTATCATCGCCGCGAGTGGCTCATTCAAAGTGACGTTGGATGATGGCAAAATGAAGCGCACCTTCTTCCTCAATCGTCCCTACCAAGGGCTATATGTGAAACCAGGCATGTGGCGTGATTTGGACGACTTCTCGTCAGGTGCTGTTTGCATGGTGTTGGCTTCGGATGTATATTTAGCTTCGGATTATATTAGGGATTATAATGAATTTTTGAGATTTAGAAAGAATCTTCAATAGTCTTTTATCATGCCGTTAGTAAAAAACAGGGTTTTAAAAGCTACTGTTTGGAGCTTTTTCCAGCGTGCAGGCTCATTAATAATAGGTTTTGTCACCAACATGGTCCTTGCCAGATTATTGGAACCTGAGGACTTTGGTTGTGTTGCTATCATTTTGGTTTTTGTCAGTTTCGCTGATATTTTAGTTGATAGTGGATTAACAAGTGCGTTGATTCAAAAAAAGGATGTTAGTAAACAGGATATTTCTACGGTTTTTTCGACAAATCTGTTCATATCCATCATCCTTTTTGCCACTATTTTTATTGCAGCACCAGCTATTGGACGTTTTGTTGGAGTTCCAAATCTTGCCGTTTATTTAAGAGTTGAATCAATTGCGGTACTGATTCGAGCGTTTTATTGTATTCAAGCAGCGTTTTTAAATAAAAACTTGAAATTTAGTAGTTTAGCAAAGATAGGTATAACATCAGCGACAATTAGTGCTTCCATCTCAATTGCCATGGCTGCATTGGGATGTGGAGTATGGAGCCTTGTAGCAAAAAATCTTATCCTTCAATTATCAATATGCCTATTGTATAGGCATACATCAAAAGTGTCTTACGAACTTGGTTTCTATAAGAAGAACTTTAAAGAATTGTTTGGTTTTGGTTGGTCTGTGGCTTTAACATCGTTTTGTGACACCTTTTATTCAAATATTGTTTCCTTTTTAATAGGAAAAAGATATTCTGTGAAAGATTTGGGTTATTACAATCAAGCGAATTCTTTAAAACAGATTCCTGTGTATTCCATTTCGATGGTGATTTCGCAGGTTTTGTTTCCATTTATGTCGAAAATGCAAGACGATTCAACCCGTGTATTGAACAATACACGCAGGGTTTTAGTGGCGACGACTTTTTTCACTTTCCCTTTGTTAGTTTATTTGTTTTTCTTTGCCAAACCAGTTATCATATTATTATACTCTTCAAAATGGGTGGCATCAGCTGTGTATTTTCAGATTTTGTGTATTGGTGGATTGGTTAATGCGATTATCCATATCAATCGCAATGTATTAAAATCAATAGGAGAGACAAAAACAATTTTCTTTACACAAATAATTATTACAATTATGGGATTGATTGGCGTAGCTTATTTTTTGCGTTATGATATTAAGATTTTGGTGATTTGGATTGTTTGTACTTCATATATCAATTGGCTGTTGATTAGTATTATGACTGGCCGTAAAATTGGTTACAGTTTGTGGATGCAGTGTAACGATTTGTTTTTGAACATCTTGTTCTCTATTATCGCCGGGTATGTCTCGTATAGGATAGGATTGCTAATTGCGAATGAAATTGTTACTGCATTGATTGGTGCATTGCTGTTCGCAGTTATCTATTTTTTGCTTCATTTTATCTTTAAGACAAAACAGTTTAAAACGGTATTGAGTTCCAATAAATAAACACTATGGTTTTTATTGCTTTATTTCCATATATAGGTTTGTTATTATTGACATTATTAATCCCACAATTTGTCAATAATAAGAAGAGATATATGGTTTTTTTATTTCTGGTGTATTTTATGTTCAGTGGCTTTCGTTATGGAGTGGGTTGGGATTTTTTCAATTATCTGCATATTATTGAATTTGGAGGTTTGGGCATTGATAATTTTGAGTTTTTGGTTAGGCAATTGGGCTATTTTTGCGAAAGACATGGCTTTACGCAGTTCTTTTTTGTGGCTACCAGTTTTGTTATAGTGTTGGGCTTTTTCTTGATGTTTGCAAAAGAGTCTGAGAATCCGGCTGTTTCAATTTTTGTTTTTTTGTGTATCCCAACTTTTTTATTGAATTCATTCACCATTATTCGTTATTTTTTGGCGGTTTCGGCAATTTTCCTTTCATGCCATTACGGGTATAAGAAACAATACGTTCCTTATTTTTTGTTATTGATTGCTGCTTTTTTATGCCATAAGGCAGCCTTGTTTGGTTTGATTACAATTCCTTTTGTACTAATGAAAAAAGAATTTGGCTTTACGACCAATTTGACTATATTTATTACTTGTTTTGTGTTTGGAACGATTATTGGCTCTTTCTCGTTTATTAGCTCTATGTTTAATACTTTGTTGGAGTCCGCTCTATTTAGTGACTCTGATATTCTTGAATCTGGTGAAAGATATATGCAAGATATTGGTAATGCTAATTTTTCCAGAACTCCCTATGTTTTTGCTTTGATTAATCTCATCAACCTTTTTTCTTTTCGGAGGAATAATCAAATCGAATCTGAACAACTATTAGGTCATTATGTGACCATGTATAATATTGGATGTTCACTGATGTTTTTGTTTTCTTTTCATGTGACTTTAGCTAATAGAGTTAGTGTTTTGTTTACAGTTTTTCTGACGTTGATAGCTCCCTTTTACAAAAACAAACCTATTGCTAAAATAGCGTTATATTCGATATGTTTATTTGTCTTCTTTTTCGAATTGACTATTAGAGCATCTCATATTGATTTTGTTGGTAGACTTAATTGTTGGTTGCCTTATAGAATGAATTTAAGTTTTTGATAATACATTATTTAACTTATTTAATATGAATCAATCAGTATTAGGCTTATACTACGAAGATTTCGTAGAGGGCGAGGAGATCAAACACGCCCTTTCCAAAACAGTGTTCGAGAGTGACAACAATTTCTTCTCACTCATGACCATGAATCACCATCCAGTGCATACCAATGTTGACTATGCCAGCCACAACCAGCATGGACAGCTTTTGGTTGTAGGGACATTGGTGTTTTCATTGGTGGTGGGAATGACGGTGCCTGACATCAGCGGCAAAGCCATTGCCAATCTAGGTTATGAATCCATCAAACATCTTGCCCCGACCTTTATTGGTGACACGCTTTATGCGCGTACACGCATTATCAGTAAGAGGGAATCACATTCGAAACCTGACCGTGGTATCGTCTATGTGGAGACCATTGGCTATAATCAGCGAGGCGAAGATGTCATCTCGTTTCGCCGCAATGTATTGGTAAAGAAGAAAGGGTATTGAAATGAGAACAGATTTCTTGACACGAAGCCTGATGTTCGTTCCTGCACACAACGACAGGCTGATGCAAAGTGCTTCACGTAGTGACGCAGATGTGTTGTTGCTCGATATCGAAGATAGTGTGCAACCTGTTGAAAACAAGCAGGTGGCTCGCGATAAGATTGTGCAATATGTCCGTGAGGGCTATTTTAAAAACCGTGTTCTCTTTCCCCGTATCAACGATCGTGAAAGTGGGCAACTTTTGAAAGATGTCTATCAATTGTCAATTGAAGGTATTCAGGGCTTTATGTATCCCAAGTCGCGTTGCGGAGAAGATGTTTATTTCATCGGTAAGTTGCTTGATACTATTGAGTATGACAAAGGCTTTGCTCCTGGTACTTTCAAACTTATCCCGCTTATTGAGACCACGGGAGCTGTGATGAACATTCAGGACATTTGCAAGGCAAGTCCCAGAGTGGTGGCAGTTGCTTTCGGTTGTGAGGATTATGTAACAGATCTCGAAGGCAAACATGACATTGAAGGCCAAAGCATCTTCTTTGCCCGCAATATGATTGTAAATGGAGCCCATAATTGTGGCGTTGCCGCTATTGATACAGTGCATATTCGGGTGCACGATCTTGAGGATTTGGAACATAACCTTATTCTGTCCAAAAAACTTGGTTTTGATGGTATGCTGATTCTTAACCCTAAGGAACTGCCGTTGTGTCACCGTTACTATTCGCCGTCGCCTGAAGAGATTGAATGGGCGGAGGAGATGGTGCAGTTGTCTGAGGAGGCTATCCGTGAAGGAAAGGGTGTGGCGGTGAAGGACAATAAGTTTATTGGTCCCCCGATGCTAAAAATGGCTCAAGAAGTACTGAAAAAAAACGATTTATGTAATAAATCAAACTAAAAACTATGAAAGTAGATTTCTTAACACGCAGTTTATTGTATCTTCCCGCTCATAAAGAGCATTTGGTTGAAAATGCGTTAAAGAGTGGTGCGGATATGTTGGCACTCGACTTGGAAGATTCTTGTCAACCTATTGAGAACAAACAGTTGGGTCGCGACACAATTCTTAAGTTCTTGAAAGAAGGTCTGTTGGAGGGTCACAAAGTCTTCCCGAGAGTAAACGACAGGGAAAGTGGAGAGTTGTTGAAAGATGTCTATCAACTCACTCTTCCTGGTATTACTGGTTTTGTCTACCCAAAATGCACCAATGGACAAGACATCTATTTCATAGGAAAGCTTTTGGAGACTATTGAGTATGAAAAACACATTCCAGTAGGGTATTTCAAGTTGATTCCTCTAATTGAAACCACGGGAGCGGTGGCCAACATCAATGATGTTTGTGAAGCCTGCCCAGAGCGTATTATTGCCGTAGGTTTCGGTGCCGAAGATTATATGTCGGATTTAGGTGGCCGACATAATGAAGGGGGGAATAGCATATTTTCTGCACGTGCAATTATCGCGAACGCAGCAAAAGCTCACGACATTGTTCCTTTGGATATTGTCCACATGAAAGTGCATGACTTAGAGGATTTGGAGCGTGAAATGAATGTGGCAAGAGACTTGGGATATGAAGGAAAGATGCTAGTACATCCCAAAGAAATACCCGTATGTCACAGGATTTTTTCTCCGTCGGAGGAACAAGTTGAATGGGCGGAAGAAATTGTGTTCCTTTCGGAAGAGGCCAGAAAAGAGGGCAGGGGTGTCGCCTATCTTAATAACAAGTTTATCGGACCGCCGATGCTCAAGATGGCTCAGGATGTGCTGAAAAAGAACGAATTATGTAAAAGATTTGATTAAAAAGAGAATAAAATGAATAGCAAAAAAGTAGTTATTATTGGCGGAGAAGGTAATGGAGGAGTCATTGCCTCTGCCATTGAAGACAACCGCAACCGTTACGGCGACCTTGAATGGGAGGTGGTTGGTTTTATCAATGATTTTGAAACCCAGGTGGATGGTTTCCCTGTGATTGGTAAACTATCAGATATTCCGCATCTGCTGGCAACTACAGACTATTATTTTAGCTGGGCTATCCATTTGGTGGGTAGAAACTATAAAACAGCGGAAATGTTTGAGGCTGCCAATTTTCCAGAAGACAGACTTGCGACAATCATTCATAAGTCCGCTTTCATTGGTAAGGGTGCTACCATTTGTCCAGGAGCCTTTGTGATGTACAATTGTTATATTGGTCCTAATGCCCATATAGGCAAATGCAGTTTGGTGATGGGAAATTGTTGCATTGGTCATGATACCTATATCGATGACATTTGTCACTGCTCAGCAGGAGCAATAATGACCGGTTATTCTCGTCTTGAGTATTGTTCAGACATGGCCGTGGGTGCAACGATAATTGCTTATAAGGTTGTTGGAAAATATTCCATGGTAGCTGCCAATGCTCTTGGAACGCATGATGTTCCTGAAGGAGAAATCTGGGCGGGTACACCTGCAAGATTCTTGAAAAAGATGAGTAGAGAATAACCTACAATCACTAATATGAAACATATCTGCTTCATTTCAAGTGCTTTTGGACGGGATGACTCTTTGATGGTGATTCGACAAGGCAGGTCTTTAGCCGCATCAGGATTTCAAGTTACTTATTTACTGTGTGATGACCAACCCGATGCATTTTATAAGGGTATCGATTATGTGTCAACGGGTTATAGAGCAAAAGACAAAAAGGATCGGCTGAAAAACAATCCTCGCATTCTTAAAAAGAAATTGTCGGAGATTAATGCGGATATTTATCAGATTTCAGAACCCGAATTGTTTCGGTTGGGATTTTGGTTGAAACGAAAAGGCAAGATGGTGATATACAACATGCGAGAATGGTATCCTGGATATTATTCTCGCAAGTTCAAAAATAATTTCGTAAAAAAGATTGTTCATTATTTTTCTGAATCGTATTTAAAATATGCTGTAAAAAGGTTTGATGCTGTTGTCAGTTGTTTGGTTGACAAGTCGGAGTATATAAGAAAGCACTTGCCTTGTAAGATTTTTGAAGACGTTGCCAATTATCCATTAGTTAACCCTGAATTTTCATTGGGTTTTGAAGAGTATTGCTCCCGAAAGCCGGTCATTTGCTATTTTGGTAGCATTTATACCAATAGTTGTCAAGAGGAAATATTAGATGCCTTGGCGGATTTCCCAGAAGTCACTTATTTGTTGGCAGGAGTGTTCTATCAGGATTCGTATCAACAGAAACTCATGCAAAAGCCAGCTTGGAAACAAGTTGAGTTTATCAATGGGTTCAAGAGAGAAGAATTGCCGTCCATAATTAATCAGGCTGTAATTGGCAATGTCGTGAGAGATTTTAGCAAAACAGGATCTCCTAATGGGTCAAGGTCTGTTGTTAAAATCTACGAAACCATGGAGGCAGGAGTACCTGTTATATTGTCGAAAGTTCCTTTATATGAGGAAATGGTGGAAAAATACCATTGTGGCATTTGTATCAATCCCCACAGCGTTGAGGACTTTAAATCGGCTATTAATTATTTGTTAACGCATAAAAAAGAGGCCTACGAAATGGGGCAAAATGGCAGGAAAGCCGTTTTAGAGGAATACTCATGGGATAGCCAATTCAAGAATTATTTGGGAGTAATTGAAATATTATTAAAACAATAAAAATGATACCATTCCTTTCACTAAAAGATGTCACCGCTTTGCATGGTGACGAAATCAATGCTGCCGTCACCCGAGTGGTGAACAGTGGCTGGTACCTACAAGGCGAGGAGAACAAGCGCTTTGAAGCCAATTATGCCAACTTTCTCGGTGCCAAGCACTGCATCGGCTGCGCCAACGGTTTGGATGCGTTGATTTGGATCTTCCGCGCCTATATCGAATTGGGCGTGATGCAACCTGGCGACGAGGTGATAGTTCCGGCTAATACTTATATCGCTACGATTCTTTCCATCACGGAAAATGGCTTGAAGCCCGTTTTGGTAGAGCCGAAACTAAATACTTTGGAGATTGATGATGATCTCATAGAGGCCCATATTACATCCAAGACCAAAGCCATTTGTATTGTTCACCTTTATGGTCGCAATGCCTATACCGACAAAATTGGTGCCTTGTGCAAGAAGTATAACCTGAAATTGGTGGAAGACAATGCTCAAGCCCATGGCTGCAAGCATACCGATGGTCGTACTACGGGCTCTATCGGGGATGCCGCCGGACATAGTTTCTATCCTGGCAAGAACCTGGGTGCTTTGGGCGATGGTGGTGCAGTGACTACCAGCGATGATAAGCTGGCAGAGGCAGTGCGCACCTTGGCCAATTACGGCTCTTCAAAAAAATATGTCTTCAAGTACACAGGACGTAACAGCCGTTTGGATGAGATTCAGGCTGCGGTATTGGACGTGAAGTTGAAGTATTTGGTAGAGGACAATGCACATCGTAAAATGGTGGCCAATTACTACTACGATAACATTAAAAATCCTTTGGTGTCTTTGCCCGACAGATTGCACGATAGTCAGAACGCCTATCATCTATTCCCCATCCTCAGTGAGAAACGCGACGAGCTGCATGATTATCTGGATAAGAACGGAGTGGGCACGGTTATCCATTATCCTATTGCCCCGCACAAGCAGGAATGTTACAAGGAGTGGAATGCGATGATTCTACCAATTACAGAATATATCGCCGACCATGAACTGAGTCTTCCGATCAGTCCGAGTATTTCGCTTGACGAGGCAAAAACAGTGGTTGAATTAATCAACAAGTTCTAAAATGGGAAAACGGATTTGGATAATCAATCCACAAACAGGGTCGCCCGCAAAGGCCGCCAATCCGCGCTATTTGGAATTGGCCAAATACTTTATGCAAGCAGGTCATGAGGTGGTCACTTTCAACTCTTCGCAGCGGGAAGGAATAACAATTCCTAATGGGAAATACTTGGAAAAGCAATACGGTAATTATAAGTTCGTGCATGTCTATACGCCTGACTTTGTTGGGAATGGTCCGAAACGAATGTTGGCAATTCACAAGTTTGCCAGGAATGTTTATAGTATCCGTAACAGTTTTGAAAAGCCGGATGTCATTTTGCATAACATTCATCCTCCGTTTGACTATCCTGTTGTCAGACTAGCTAAGGTACTTAAAGCTAAGTATATTGCAGAAGCTTGGGATTTGTGGCCGGAGAGTTTTGTTCGATTTGGATTGATAAAGGAATCCAATCCGTTGATGAAGATAGCCCATGCTATAGAAAAAAAGTATTATTATGCTGCAGATGAGATTATCTATACATTGGCAGGTGGGGCGGATTATTTGAAGTCTATGGGATGGACTACTGAAAGCGGAGGAAAGATAGATACTAACCACATTCATTACATCAACAATGGCATCGATTTGACTGAGTTTGACGAGAATAAGATCAAGCATCCCCGTCCCGATGAGGACATGAATGCCACGGATACTTATAAGATTGTTTATTTAGGTTCCGTCAGCAAAGCCAACCATGTGCAGACACTGATAGATGCTGCAGCACTTCTGAAAGAGAATCCAAAATACAGGTTCTTCATCTATGGTAATGGAGCCCATAGAGACTATCTGGAGCAGTATGTAAAAGATAATCATATTGATAACGTGGTCTTCAAGGAAAAGAGGATCCCGTTGGAGGAGTGCGCCTGGGTAGTGAGTCAAGCCACTGTGAATGTGATGAATTATGAAAAGGGTTTCGGGAAATGGGGCGCAAGTTCTGGTAAGTTGTTTCAGTATTTAGCTGCGGGGAAACCCATTGTTTGTAATAGGTACTTTGCTTACGATAATGTAATAGAAAACCATCATCTTGGAAATTCCCGCAATTTGGAAACTGCTGAAGATTTTGCCGCTGCCATTCGCAGCATTGCAGAACAGCCTCAAGAGGAATATGACGCCATGTGCCGTCGTGTCCGCGAAGTGGCAAAACAGTTTGATTACAAAGTGCTGGCAGCACGAGAAATTGAGTTATTAGGATAAATCATGTATCGATATTTTTTAAAACGCGTCATCGGCATTATAGGTGCTTTGGTGGCAATTATTATTTTGTCGCCGCTATTCGTTTTCGTCACTATTTGGCTGCATTTTGCCAATAAAGGCGCGGGAGCTTTTTTCTTCCAAACCAGAATAGGTAAAGGCGAGAAGCCTTTCAAAGTCATCAAGTTCAAGTCGATGACAGATGAAAAGGATGCCAATGGAAAGCTTCTGCCTGACAAAGAAAGACTGACCAAGGCGGGCAGATTTGTCCGGAGCACCTCCATGGATGAACTTCCTCAACTGATTAATATTTTAAAAGGCGATATGGCTTTTATTGGTCCGCGACCTTTGCCGCCGGTATATTTGCCGTATTATACTGACGAGGAAGCCCATCGTCATGATGTAAGGCCAGGAATGACAGGATGGGCGCAGGTGAATGGCCGAAAGAACATCACTTGGCAACACAAGTTGGAGTGTGATGTCTATTATGTGCAGCATTTGACCATGTGGCTTGACATCAGGATTTTCTTTATGACTATTAAGAATGTTTTCAAGCGAGAAGGAGTGGGCGTAGAGACTAGTGGCAATGTGAGCTTGTACGACACCCGCGATGTGCAACGTCCGCAATATGTTAAGAAATACACTTGAAATCGGCAGTGAGTTCTGGTTCGAGGGAAATATGCCTCAAGCTGTTTCCGAGAGGGATGGTGTTTATGTCATTTCTGGACGAACGGCTATCGATTTGATTATTCAGGACATCCTTAAGACAAGGAAGATTCGGAATGTCTATATGCCTGCTTGGTGCTGCGATTCTATGCTTGCACCGTTTGTGGCACACAGAATTCATGTTGATTTTTATGATGTTGTTCACACAGAAAGCACAGAAATAATTTGTCACACAGATGGCACAGATTACACTGATGTTTTCTATGTGACTAATTACTTTGGTTACGAGAATGCGCTATCAGTAGAAACGGTAAAAAAGTTTAAGGAACGGGGAAGCATTGTCCTGTATGACAGGACGCATTCGTTTCTGATGGAGAATGACCCTTATTTGGCTTTGGCTGACTACTCGTTTGTCAGTATTCGTAAGTGGATGGGGGTGATTGGTGGTGCTGTGGTGAATGGTGTAAGCGATTATCAACTGAAACATTGTCCTTATCTCGCCTCTAAAGAAACGGCTATGCGGATGAAGAGAGCCTTCATCGAAGGTGATGAAAACATCGACAAACAAGCTTTTTTGAACCTTTATGGGGAGTTTGGGCATCATTTGGTGGAGAAATACCAGAACTATGAGATGGATGATTTGTCGTATGCCTTGTATAAGACAGAAGACCTGTCGGCCATACGCCGCAAACGTAGAAAGAACGCACATTTTCTGCATGATAACCTTCAAGGCGTAAAGTTCATGGGTGAATTCACTGAAAATGCTGTACCTCTTTTTGTGCCTATTTTCTTCGAGACTACCGAGCAGCGCAATGTCGTCCGCAAAAAGCTGATTGAGGCTCAAATCTATTGCCCTATCCATTGGCCGAAGCCCGCACTAATTCCAGCGGATTTTGAGGCTAATAAGATATATGACACAGAGCTCTCACTGATATGTGACCAGAGATATGACCTCACTGATATGGAACGGATGGTCACGCTGATAAATAGTATTTAAATGTCACACAGATGCCACAGATTACACAGATAGTACAGTTAGGTTATTGTAATCAATCATCTGTGAAATCCGTGAAATCTGTGTGACAAATAATGACTTTGTGTGAAATAAACTCTCTGTGAGAAATCAAACGAAACATATATGAAAACTCTTTTAATAACAGGTATCGGTGGGCTGACGCCTCGAAGCATCGCCACCGTCATTCGTGAAAAACACCCCGATTACCACGTCATCGGTATCGACGCCGACAAGAAAGCCATGGGCTTCTTTATGTACACCAAAGGCCGTAAGTTGGTGGATGAATACTACGTCTGCCCGCGTTGCGACAGTCCAGACTACTTCCCGTTCATCGAGAAGTTAGCTGTAGAAAAGCATATTGATTACGCCTTTGTTCAACCAGAAGCCGAGATTGTGGAGTGGGGCGACTATTACGAAAAGCACGGCAAACATCCTGTGACCACTTTTATGGGCTGCAAGCTGCTTAGTGAGTCCTTGCGCGACAAGGCCATCATGGCCTCGCTGCTCGAAGGCACCGACTTTATCCCCAAGACCATCAAAGTGACGCAAAAGGAACCAAAGTTTGAGGAAGTGGAGAAAGAAATTGGCTTCCCCTGTTGGATTCGTGCCACTGAAGGTACTGGTGGACTGGGCTCTTTGCGGTTGGACAATCTGGACAGTTACAAGTCTTGGCTTTTCATTAATAGCCGCATAGAAGAGTTTACCGTTAGCGAGTTTCTTACCGGTCGCCATCTGGCCAACCAGATGCTCTACTACAACAACGAGTATGTGAAAGGTGCCGCCTTGGAGTGTGCCGAGTATGTGATGGCCAACACAGCCCCAAGTCATGTCACAGGTAACACGCACTTCGCTCGTTTTCTCAATGAAGACAAGATTAACAAGTTCTGCGATGACTGCATCAAGTACCTCTGCAACAAACTACAGGTGCCTGCTCACGGCATTCTCAGTTTTGACTTAAAGGAGGACAAGAATGGCAACCTGAAAGTGACCGAGGTCAATATCCGCCACATGGCCTATACAGGTGTGATGACCCGAGTGGGTTTCGACCTGATTGGTGACACCATGACCATTTACGAGGATGGCAATGCGGACCGAATAGTGCGTGACCAATACCATCACTACGACAAGCCCTACATCTTCCTCCGCGATGTGGATGTGGAGCCGATCGTATTGGAGAACGAAGAAATATTTGAAAACATAAAAGGATAAAAGATATGAAAACCAAAATTATAATTATTGGTGGCAAAGGAACAGCCGTTGTTGTTGCTGAACAGATTGTTGATGCAATTGAACGTTTTGGTTACAATGCCGAAATATTGGGGTTTGCTTTTGATGACCCAACTATGGATCATGTGCTGGAATATCCAATTCTTTGTCATTCATACGAGGCAAAAGAAAAGTATGAAGGATATGAAGATGTGAAGTTCCTATATTTATTATATCGTTCCGATTTAATCAAGGTAAGGTCTGAGCTAAGGGATAGCTTTAATATTCCACGAGAAAAGTATTTGAACTTTATTCATCCAGCAGCGTATGTAGCAAGAAGCGTAAAAATGGGTTATGGTAATATAATACTTGCAAATTGTGCATTTAATAGTAATGCACAGATAGGAAGTTTCAATACATTTAATGTGGCTTGTTTAGTTGGTCATGATACCATAATAGGTGATAGTAATTTCTGTGCAGCTCATACGTGTATTGGTAGCGGATTGAATATTGGGAACATGAACTTCTTTGGCATCAATTGCTGTGTAAAGAACAAAGTTGTAATGGGAAATTGCAACTTGATAGGTCAATGTGCAAATGTTGTAAAAAATGTTGAAAATGACCTTGTTTTGGTGGGCAATCCTGCTAAACCTTTAATTAAATAAAGCATCTGCTTATAGGCATTGGAATGAAATCTTTGCTTTGGTAGAGGTTTTTGTTTTGTTATGAGGCAGGCACGGATTTCACAAAAGCGATGATTTGGTGGATTAAAGGAAATGAAGTCGATATTTCGATGCTTGTTCCTCAGCATGGGAAGATGTTAGCTAAGAATGATTATTTGGTGGAGATAAAGAAATCCCAGGAATACAACGACAAGGTTGTCTTCCCTGGCAAGGTCCGCATCAATCGTTATTATCTGCACAATTATTCCTTCTGGACGGATATCAAAATCATCTTCGCCACGGTGCTGGGGCGACGGATGAAGTATGGAGAGGAGGAGATATAAGAAACCATTCTTGCGGAAATCATTAAAAATGTTGAGCGGCTTGTCCTTGTCGGGCGGCCGCAATTTGATGTTGAAGACAACTTTGCTGATTATCTTGAAAACTTGTGGGAAGAAGGAGTTTGTGGAGATGGGGGGGACTTTCATTTTGTGATTGAGGAATAGGTGAAAGTGTTTTCAAAAGGTGTAGGGGAGTTTTGCGGGTGATTGGTTTGGACGAGATGGAAGTGACTTGTGGTTTGCATATCAAGCTCGCACGCCATTCCATATGGTCGGGCAGCATGGTTAAAGGTTATTTAATATGAAGGCAAATTCAATATTGTATTATCCTCATATTGAGTTTCAAAATGAGGCATGGGTCAAATCAAGTTTGCTACTATGGGATCATGTTTATAGGATTGTTCCTGAGGATTATACTCCTATTGATAGCGATGAAATAAAAGCTCTGGTGGATGCAGACCTTGTTAGAAGTATTAAACTCGATGATAAGGATAGAGAAGAAACTTTTGATGAATTCCTGAGACTTTGTGATAAATTAGACAATCGTTTACCAGCTGGCCTTATCCCTTCTGAGGAAGAAAGGATTCACCCTGATAAAATTGACAACAGGTTGTACCCTTATCTTGATTTGATAGGTGAGCATTTCATAGATGATTTTAGGTGGCTCCACCTTTCGAAAGAACTTGCAAGAGGTTACATGTTCAAATTGTCGCAGGTTGTTGCAAGGATTCGGAATCTGAACAGAGGCACCGATGATTTGGATGCTTGGTCGATCACTCCTTTTTTCTGCGAGAATGCTAACTTTGGTGAATTTCTCCAAGATCCTGATGCCAACGGCTTTTTCTGCTCTGTCACTTTGGAAGATGTTGTTCCCGAAAACATAGGAGGAGTGAGTTCGCACGACCTGATATCGTTTGTCAATAACCGTAAAGATGAAAGAAAGCTCCTTAGAGAGAAGTTTAATGATTTTACCAGCCATCTTGCCATGATTTCGAATCTTAATCATGCAGGTCAGATTGAAATGGATTTCGTGAATGAATTGATGGAATCGAAAGAAGAATATCGCAAAAGTATGGATAAGTGGAAAGACATACCTGCACTGGCTATTTCAACGGGGGTTCCTGTATCTTTGACTACTTTAGGAACACTTTCTTCTATTCAAGGGAATCCATTTAGTTTGTTGAGGATTGCAGGTAGTCTTGTGATGGGCGCTATCTGCTCTTATGCGGATTTCTATAGAGCGAAAAAGAGGAGAGACCCTTCCTACTCATCATATCTGATAGGTGTTGATAAGCTTTGCAAGAATGTTAGGGGTGAAAGCTATACGAGGTTGGAGGAGTTTATTAATGATTGAGAAACCTAATTTTAAGTGTTATAAAAAGCTTGTGGCAGTTTTATGGCTGTTTGTTTTGGGCTGATTGCTTAGGCGCTTACGGCTTTAAGGATGGCCTAAGATGATACGAGGATGTGATGCCGTTTTTCGAAACGAATCATCGGAATCCGTCAAAAGAACAATCCCGAAGAAAGAGGTTTGAATTTGAATTGGATTAAGCATAACAGGAAACTTATGAATGCTGGGGAGATGAAGAGGGAGAGAGTGGAGTTGTTTTTGAAGCTGCTGGAGGCGTTGGAAAGTTATAATAGGGTGAATCGGTAATAATAAAGTTGAAAGAATATAGTTGATAGATATTTGGGAAGTTGAGAGTGGAAACTATGAAGTGGTTTAAGATGGTGGGGTGGTTTAGTGGGTGTTTGTTTTGTAAACGAATAATATATGGATACCTTTGATTCCAATGTTTTCTCTGACAATTTGGTGGCAGCTTGGAAGTATGCAAAGACATATTCGTACACATGTTGTTGTCCAGGTTGTAATGCGAAAGCAATAAAGTCTCATCTATTACAACAACATCCTATATTGACGTCTATTTGTGGTGAAAAACACGACCTTCTCCAGATGGTTGATAACTGCATGGACCCAAGATCTGGCAATTGGAATTTCTACAATAGACATAATGTCGGTCTTTCGGTTGCTCTGCAATACAAGCTGTTTTGCAAGGAACACGATGACGGCCTTTTCAAAGAGATAGAAAAACGGAATAGTATTCCGGAATCGAAACTTGATTGCTTGTTGTTGGCTTTTCGTTCAGCATGTGCGGTTCGGCATCAAGAAGAACAACGCTTGCACATATACGAAAAACTGCGAATGAGTTCTAGAGATATAGATGAGAGGGAGAGTAATTCGCATTCATTCATACGCAGGATGGATGAAGTTGTTAATAACCTATGGGCAGCTTTTAATGGTAATGGAGATAACCATTATCTGTTTCGTTTGATAGCAATGCCAAGAGTTGACATTGCGGCATCAGATTGCATGGTAGATGAAAATGATTTTGAAGAACATTTATTAGACAAAGATTATAATACTCCCTTGAATTGTCTGTTCATAAACCTCATTCCGAAAGTTGATAATCTTTTGCTTTTGCTCGGTTGCGATACAAGATATGACAAAGCCGGAGAGTTCAAAAACATAATAATTGATTTTCCCACAGGCGATGTGCCTCGTGATTATCATATTGACACGATAAAAGGAATTCTTCTAAAATGTAGTAATTGGTGCTATTCTCCGAAATTATATGATGACAGTAATTGGAGAGAATTCTTTGATGAATATGAGGAGTTGAAGGTTAGAAGTTCATTACTTGCATAAAAGAATTAGTCAACACCCCTTTTAATAATGGATAATTCTTTTTCTGCAAAAGATTTTGTTCAGAGTCTTGCCCAAGATTTGGTTAATAGTTTTGCTAGAGCAGGTCGAGCAACGACGCCTGTGTTGGTGGGTACGGCTCGTGAACAAGCTGTTCGGTTAAAACTTGAAAAACTATTTCCTCAAGCAGTGTGTGTTTCTACGGGATGTGTTATTGACGTGGATAACAATACTAGCAAACAGACAGATATCATAATATATGAAAAAGATATCTGTCCAGTGTTTTCTATAAATGACACTCCTGAATCGTCTTATTACCCTTGTGAAAGTGTAATTGCGGTAGGAGAAGTGAAAAGTACACTGAATACATCAGATTTGTTAGATGCTTTTTCAAAGATAGAGTCTGTTAAAAAATTGAAACGATTTGGGAATGAAGGTGCCAGTTTTCGTAAGTATTGTTCTCATACAGTTATTTGGGGCTCAAAAGAAGAAACATTCAACCAATTCAATAATCCTCTTGATCAGATTTATGGATTCATTATTTGTGAAAAAATAGGGCTAGGAATAGATGCGTTTTTGGCAAAATGTGCGGAAGAAGTTAATAAACGCCCACCCTATTTAGTTCCTAATATGGTGGTTTCTCTCCATGATGGGGTTTTAGTATATATTGATATTAAACAAAAAAAGACTTGTACGGATCCTACTGGCGCCGATTTCCTTTATTTCGTGAATAAAAAGGGAGAGAATTTCCAACAACTTCTTACGGCATTATATTCTGTTATTACACGAGGTCGGTCAACCGATGTATTCCCTTTTGTGAAGTATATTATTGATGATTCAAATTATCCAGGGAACGGGAGAGTCTTTAAACTATGATGATTAATACCAAGAACCCCATTCTTTGTTCGGATTGTTTTAGGGATTTTGGCTTGAGAGAATTGGCTAAAAAGATAGGAACGGTCGGCTCCTTCGTTTGTCCCAATTGTAATAGTAAAACCGGTTCGGCTTTGGATAAGGAGGGAGTCGAAGAATTGTGCTACAATTATTTTGTCCGCGGTTCATATTTCAAAACAGAATATGGGGGTTCCCCTGTCCTGATGTTGGGGGATGGAAATTTTGAGTCTGATTATTCTTTTCATAAGAGTCTCGGACATGATATTCGGCTGATTCGAGAGACGTCGGGGTTGTCGCCGACTGCCTATGCGCCAGCTTTGTGGAGGGTGGGGATTACGGATTGGATGGAGCGTTTGACCTCCAGAAACTGGAAAAAGCGCGATAAGGCTGTTGATGAATTGATATCCAGATGTAAGATTAAAGTGATAAACTCGGGTGTGCAATTCTTTAGAATAAGAACGAATGTGGTGGATGATATTGAAGAGAAGAGTTTTGACGCGCCAGAATCACAGAAATATACAGGAGGACGTTTCAATGTAAAAGGCGGGGTGGTTTTCTATGCGTCTCTTGATTTGGAAACTTGCATCCATGAATGCAGGGTGAATATGGAAGACGAATTGTATGTGGCAGTCCTGGAGCCTTGTAGGAGTTTGCACCTTTTGGATTTAAACCATGCCAAAGAAACAGCAAACGAAGAAACACCTTTTGAAGATTTGTCTTTGGCAATAAAACAGGTACTGTTGGCAGGTGGTCATTCGTATGCTATAACAAGGAGAATATCGGAAATGGCTAAATTACGAGGGTTGGATGGCATTATCTACCCATCGTATTTCAATAGTGTAAGAACAAAACCCTATCTCAACATTGCGTTATTTGGTCAGGTAATCAAGAATAAGATCGTTAGAGTGAAATCCATTGATAGAATTCTGCTTAATCAAGTGAAATATAAATTTGAGTACGGGCCGTGTTTTGAATAACCATGAGATATCGTTTTATAACTGTTGTTCATTTCCTAAAACTGGGAAAATCTAATTGCATTATACCTTTGCTATCAGGAATGCTTTCCAATAAAAGTAGTTTGCTTAAAGAAATACTGAGTTATCAAAGCACATTGGCTTTAGGAACCATGGGTGTCCATAGCATAGATGAGTTTCAAGGCAACACTTTTTATTTTGTGGATGGTGAATTTGATGCTTCAATAACTCAAGAAAAGGTAGGTTCGTTTGGAACTAATTTGGCTTTTGGTTTATTGCGTCAGATTCAGTCGTTAACGAACGGCCTTTGGTCCATTAGGGATAATAGTGTTTATGTAAGAGATGGGTTCTTGTTTGTTTTTGACAAGGAATTTGAGGATGGTGTTTCGTTCAAGGCATCATTGTCAACAATTAACACCAAAGCGTCTGGATTAATTGAGGAAGTCTGTTTTTCAAAAGAAGAAATCGAAAGAGTATCGGAATCCATGCAGGTGATTTCGATGGATGATGTAAGTTCTGGGACGAATTTTCGCGATGCGACCCAGTTCCAGTATTTCAAAAATGCAAAAATGGGAAGAAAGGCAATTGCTGAATTATATGTATTTCACGCCCGCGCTTCAGCTTCGCTCTCGATGAAAGTCTTGTTATATATTACGGCAATGGAAGCATTGATTTCTACATCGACGGCTGAGTTGAGTCATCAGGTTGCCGAACGTGTTGCAGTTCTTTTGGGGAACGATGCGTCTGCTCGCATTGCAATATACAATGATATTAAAAAGGGATATGGTTATCGCTCGAAAACCGCACATGGCGAAGCGTTAAAAGGAACGGAGCAGGATGTAGCTGGGTTGCTTGAACGGCTGGATGATTATCTTCGACAATTGTTGAGGTTCGATGTGCCGTTCAACCTTGAACCCGAGCAGATAAATCTATTTTTTTTGAATAAGCTATTGAATTAACGTGCCTGCGTTAAAGCGATTCATTAATTTGGGTGGGGTGACAATAATAATATACTCATGAGCAAGATATTTAAGGGAATGTGTTGATTGATTTCTTTAAAACAAATCTTCCGTTAACCTTTAAATATGCGACCTTTCCTTATCAGACGGCCCGGATAATTTGAGAGGCTTATTCCTTTCTCCTTGATGAGAAATAAGAATCTTGATAGGCAATTCGTTTTTTATCCACTTTGCCAGTTTATGTTTTTTTACTACTTTTGCAAACACACTTAATCAAGTCAGTTACAATAATGAAACAAATAGAAATCAGGAATTTTGGTCCTATTGTTGAAGGTTATGATGGGATGATGCCGGTATATCCTATCACTATTTTTTGCGGCAACCAAGGTGCTGGGAAAAGCACTGTTGCAAAGCTTATCTCTACTTTTAGTTGGATTGAGAAAGGTCTCGTGCGTGGTGACCTTGCTCTCAACAAAAAAACTGACAACGCCGCATTTTTCCGTCAGCAATGTGAGTTTCACAGGATTCAGAATTATTTCAAGCCTGAAACGGTGATTCATTTTGAGGGCACACGCTACAATTTTCATTACGAGTCCGAGACTTTTTCGATAGAAGCTGTCTCGGTCACGACAGATTATCCGATGCCTAAAATCATGTATGTGCCTGCTGAACGTAATTTCCTTACAGTAGTGGAACACCCCGATTTGTTGAAGGAGATACCACAATCTTTGTTTGTGCTTTTCTCAGAGTACGATAAGGCTCGTCGATCAATGCTTGGGAAAATACGCCTTCCAATCGAGGGATTTGTGTTCCAATATGACAAACTGAACAATGTTGCATGGCTCACAGGCAATGGTTTCAAAGTGCGCACCTCTGAAGCGGCTAGCGGTTTTCAATCACTGATCCCACTGTCTTTGGTTACCCTTTATGACTCTGCTCTTGTGAAATCGGGCAATCAGATCGCCCCCAGCCTTCAAGTCACCAACGCCATCGAAAAACGTATTGCTGATATTCTTGCCGACAATTCTATTGACGAGAATATGCGTCGTTTACTTCTTGCTCAGCAGGCCTCTTTATTGACGTACGGACAGTTTATCAATATTGTTGAGGAGCCTGAGCAAAACCTTTATCCGGCATCACAACGAAACGTTTTGTTTGATTTGTTTGCAGCTTACAACAAGACGGTTGGTAACCAGTTGATCATTACAACCCATAGTCCATATCTTATAGATTATACCACACTTGCAGTCAAGGCTGCATCCATAAATGCCAAGAACCAGAAACAAATTGATCGTTTGGAACAGGTTGTGCCCAAACATTCACGTGTAAATGGTGCTGACGTATGTGTCTATCAGATAGAAGATGGAAAAATAACACCGCTTGAGAGGTATGACGATATGCCTTCGGACGACAATATGCTAAACCGTGAGTTGAACGATACCAATGAAGTGTTCGCTCAACTGCTCGAAATAGAAGATATGTGATGTCGCAAGTTAATTTCTTTGATAAGGCTTACATTACCGAGGAACCAAGGGATGATGCGGAATTTCGCATTTTTGATCCTGGCAATGGAAAGCTTGCCCAAACTACAATTGGTAGTCAGTTTCAAGCAATTGTCAAGAATCCCTATAAGTACGTTTTACAGTTTGTGGCTATTGACCATAATATGGATATTCGCAATAACGACGGTAATCTGGAAAGCACTTGCGACGGTATGTTGTTCCAAGAGAAAGAATACCTGGCTTTCATAGAACTTAAGGATGTCGCGTCAAGTTGGGTAACTGAAGCAATTGGGCAGCTTAGTAATACAATTAAATTGTTTAAGGAGAACCACTATTTTGCGGATTATAAACGCCGATACGCTTATGCTTCCAATTGTCAGCATCCAGTTTTCCATTATTCGTTGAAAGAAACCATGCAACATTTTAAAAAGGATACCCATTTCAATCTGCGTATTACGAACACTATAGATGTCAATTATTGATCTATTCAATTTTCCCGAAAAAGAGGAAGTTTACAAAATGACAATACAATCCTAGGCAATGCTCATGATCCCAAACGTTCTTATTCGATTATTTATAAAACAAGTACAAAGTAAGTACAAAGTAACTACAAAGTAATATATCATGCCCACCAACCGCATTTACCTCTGCCTCGCACACATGAGCGAAGCAGGCCTTGAACAAAAGTATATCAAAGAGGCCTTCGACACCAACTGGGTGGTGCCGCTCGGCCCGAATGTAAACGGCTTCGAGAAGGACCTCGAGGACTTCGTCAATAACTGCCAACTGCCAACTGCCAACTGTCTAAGCGCGTCACCGCGCTTAACTCAGGAACCGCCGCCGTTCACCTGGCCCTGATCGCCTGTGGCGTGAAGCCTGGCGACGAAGTCATCGTGCAGAGCTTTACCTTCTGCGCCAGCTCGCACCCGATAACCTACCTGGGTGCCAAGCCGGTGTTCGTCGATAGCGAGAAGGACTCGTGGAACATGGATGTCGATCTGATGGAAGAAGCCATCAAAGACCGCATCGCCAAGACGGGTCGCAAGCCAAAAGCAATCGTGCCAGTGGCGCTCTACGGCATGCCATACGACATCGACCGTATCATGGAAGTCGCCAACCGCTATGACATCCCCGTCGTGGAGGATGCCGCTGAGGGCTTCGGCAGCCGCTGGAAAGGGCAGGTGCTGGGCACCTTCGGCGACTATGGTGTGCTGAGCTTCAACGGCAACAAGATGGTCACCACCAGCGGGGGAGGAGCCTTGATATGTCCCGACGCGGAGGCGTGGCAGAAGATCATGTGGCTGGCTACACAGGCACGTGAAGCATATCCCTATTACCAGCATGAGGCCATCGGCTTTAACTACCGCATGAGTAACATCTGTGCCGGCATCGGCCGTGGCCAGATGACCATCGTCAACGACCATATCGACCACCATAAGCATGTATTCGAGCTTTATAAGGAGCTGCTGAAGGAGGTTCCGGGCATTGAGGTCCATGGCAACCCGGATGAACGTTATGATTCCAACTTCTGGCTCAACACCATCACGATAGATCCGTCGGTACGGGTGAAAGGGCAGGAGAACGCCTATAAAACCATTGTGCAAGGTGCCGTCGGAGGCGCCGCTGGCGTGGTGCATGCCACCGACAGCGCCCACACCGACTGCGAACCCAACGCCAACGTGGAGGCCATGCGCGTCTATCTCGACCAGAAAGGCATCGAGGCACGTCCGCTGTGGAAGCCGATGCACAAACAGCCGGTTTACAAAGACGCTCCCGCCTACGTCAACGGCGTATCGGAACAGCTCTTCAAAGTGGGTATGTGCCTGCCGAGCGGTCCCTGCGTCAGCGACGACGACGTCAAATACATCGTGGACTGCATCAAGAAAGCCATCGAATAACCCTTCGGCAGTTCAAAAAACAAAACGGACTCGACAATTTGTCGGGTCCGTTTTTCTTTTGTTATGGAAATAGTAGCTATCTTTGCAAAAAATAACGACGATGAACAACCACGTAGTAATTATGGCCGGCGGCATCGGAAGCCGTTTCTGGCCCTTGAGCACACCGGATTTCCCGAAACAGTTTATCGACATCCTCGGATGCGGCCGAACCTTGATACAGCTGACCGTCGATCGCTTCAGGGGAATCTGCCCCATGGAGAACTTTTGGGTGGTGACCAACGCCAAGTATGTGGACATCGTCCGCCAACAGCTACCGGAGATCCCCGAACAGCATATCCTCGCCGAGCCGGCTGCGCGTAACACCGCTCCCTGCATCGCCTGGGCCTGCTGGCGTATCAAGGCGGAAGACCCTGACGCCAACGTGGTGGTGACACCCGCTGACGCCGTGGTGATGAATCCAGTGGAGTTCCTTCGAGTGATCCAGAATGCCCTGGACTTCACAGCGCAAAACGACCTCATCGTCACCATCGGCATCAAGCCCTCCAGACCGGAGACGGGCTACGGCTATGTGGAGTCGTCGGATGCTGTCCAGGGTGAGATCAGGAAAGTGTCCGCCTTCAAAGAGAAACCTGCCCTGGAAGTCGCACAGCGTTACCTGGAAGCAGGCAACTACCTTTGGAATGCTGGCATTTTCGTGTGGAACGTCAAGACCATCACGCAGTGCATCACGACCTACAAGCCCGTCCTTGCCTCCCAAATGGATCAAATAACCTCTAACCTCTCACCTTTAACCTTTAACCTCTCACCTTTAACCTCTCACCTCGAAACGGTTTTCCCCCAATGCGAAAAGATCTCCATCGACTATGCCGTGATGGAACCTGCCGCCGCTGACGGCCTCGTCTGCACGCATCCCGCCGATTTCGGATGGAGCGACCTGGGTAACTGGGCCTCGTTGTACGACAAGCTTCAGCATGACGCCGAAGGCAACGGTAGCGTGGGCAACATCCACCTCTACGAATGCCACGACTGCGTGGTGCATGCCGAAGATGCAGAGAAGGTGGTGCTGCAAGGTCTCGAAGGTTACATCGTTTCGCTGAAAGACGGCCGTCTCCTCGTATGCAAACGCAGTGAAGAACAGCGGATTAAGGAGTTTACTGCCGGTTGAGAAAAGGGTAATTCATTCCATTAATTTATTTTTATTGTTTTTTACTTTAATATTATTTATTTCAGTATCTTTGTAGTTGAATTAGTTAGAATCATTTTAAACTACAAATAGTTTAGTAAAAACTAAACAATAATTGAAATAAATGAGTACTTTTGCCGTAGAATTGTTGGAGTCAGTCCGAAAAATGGATTATGTCGCGGAAACAGATGCAATAATGCCTAAAGAAAAGGTTAATAGTATAAAAGATGGAGATAGGGTGGTTGGTTTGGAGTTTAAGAAAAACGATCTAAGGGTTTATTGTCTCAAACTCGAACCAAATGTTGTTGTAATTATGGGAGGATACAAGAAAAACCAAAACAAAGATCTTAATACAATTAAACAGCTTTTAAAAGACAACAAAGAATTACCTGAATTATTATTACTTGAAATATCAAAGCTAGAACAAAATGATTACTTATAATGAATTGCGGTCAACACCAGAGTATTGGATTACGAGAATCCAACTGGATTTATATGCAATGATTGAGCGTTATATGCAAGACCACCAACTATCTCGTTCTGAGTTGGCCAATAAGTTAGGGGTATCGAAAGGATATGTTAGCCAGGTGTTGAATGGGGATTTCGATCATCGTCTATCTAAATTGGTTGAATTGTCAATGGCAGTAGGAATGATTCCTCAAATCTCTTATATATCTATGGACAAAGTGTTTTCGGATAGTAACACATTGACATCTGAAACAAGGGTCGTTGATAGGGTTGAGAAAGAGGTTCCGAGGCAACTTAATTCTTTTTCCAATGACATAAAACCCGTTTTCACTAAACTAGAAACTTCGTTTCCTTTTAATGTGTCAAATTCTTCGTTGTCTGGAGTAGCATAATACAATACCTATGAAGTCAATCCCGTTTAGAATTATCAAAATTGAGAATGATCCAATAGAACTACATGCTGATCTGGTTAACCATGACCTGAAGGATGTGGAATTTGGATTTCAAGTATCCTTTAATGGCGATATCGATGCGAGAATTATTGGTTGTAGAACCAATTACCTTTTCAGACAAAAAGAAACAATCATTTCTTCGTTGACAGTGTATTGTTACTTTATGATAGATCCTGCTTTTGTAGAATCAGGACTAAAGAATAATGTACTTATCTTTCCAAAAGAGTTCCTGAGGTATATCGCTACTATTAGTGTGGGCACAGCTCGAGGCATACAACATGCCAAAACCCAAGGGACCATCCTTAACTCTTTGGTGATTCCACCAGTTAATCTAATGGAAATAGATATTAAAGACTTCAGATTAAAGGTGGTTGAAAAATAAGTAATTATTCGTATTTTTGCAGCTTTAAACAACAAACTGCAAAAACATGAAAAAACTTGTACTCCTTTTTGCCGCCATTACCTTGCTGGCAGCATGCAATAGAAACAAACTCGCCGACTTCTCGATCAAAACGCTGAAAGTGTGCGACAGCGTTCAGTTCACCGACTTGGATCCCGATATGTGGTACGTGTCTGACAAGTCGTTCTATACCTGCGAGGTGGACGAACCCGTGACCAGGAACCACGCGCTCAAAGACAGCATCCTGGCTTGGATGAGAACCCAGATGATCGATACCGTCATCGGCTCAGACAACATCTTCGACCTGATGAAGGTGGATATGAAAGTCTCCCTCGATGAAGGCAACACCGAGCCTGGCTATATGACGGAGACCTACCTGAAGCTGAGGGAAGTCACCGACCGTTACATCACCTACTCGGAGGATTCCTACCTCTACTTCGGCGGGGCCCACGGCATGCCGTTCTACTATTGCGCCACATTCGACCGCAACACGGGAGCAAGGTTCTCGTTCAACATGTTCAAGAACCACGACGCATTGTGCGAATTGGTGGAGCAGGGTATCATCGAACAGCATTTTGGAGAGGAGTTTACGGAAGAGAACTTCGACATTGACATGATGCTTTTGCTCGGTGAGGATGAGGCTTTCCCCCTGCCAGGCACCAACCCGTGGATTGAAAACGATAGCGTCCATTTCATCTACAGCCCCTACGAGATTGCCGCCTTCGCCGCAGGTATGCCTGAATGCGCCTTCCCGTATTCGGTGATCGAGAAATTCCTAACAGAAGAAGGAAAGGCTTTCTTCCAATAAGATTCGATAAACAACATTAAACACGCTAATATGAAAAAGATGTTTTTCGCAGTTGCAGCCTGCTTGATGATGACGGCTTGCAACCAACCTGTCCAGAACAACAACGTTGAACCTAAGGATACGTTTGCCGTCAACAGCATCACGGTGGATGACAGCATTCAATTCCCGGCCGAAGCCCTCGAGGAATGGATGAACGACGACATGGCACGTTATTATGCAGAGGTGGATGCCCCTGTGACAGAGAATGAAGTGCTCCGGACCAGCATCAACAAGTGGATTGCCAGCCAACTCAATGTGAACTACGACGGCGATCCTCAAGATGTCGCTGCCATGGTGGAGTATGACAGGAAAGACTTCCTCCGCCTGGAGACGGGCGCTCCCGACACGCATCTCCAACACTTCATCAAGATGATCGATGATAACGACCGTTACGTCACCTACGTCCGCGAGACTTGGGAGTATGATGGCGGCGCCCATGGCAACACCTACGTGGAAGGTGCCTCGTTCAACAAAGCTACCGGCGAACGCTTCAACTACACGATGTTCACCAATCCCGGAGCACTGAATGAATTGGTTAAGAATGCCGTGAAGGAACAGTATTTTGACCTCCTGTTGGAAGACACCGATGTGACCTTTGAAGATGTCCTCGTGCTGGAAGAGGGTGCCGAATTCCCATTGCCTGAAAGCGAGCCTTGGATCGAAAACGACTCCATCGTCTTCTTCTATCAGGACTACGAGATTGCACCACATCCGCTTGGTCTGCCAGAATGCGCCATCCCTGCCGCGACGCTGAAAGCCCAACTGAAAGAAAATGGCAAGGCATTTTTTGAATGAGCAGTTTCGGTCGGGCATTAAAATTCCTTTTTGACCGTGTGATGGCACTCCTAGGCCTGCTGGGCTTGGGATGGCTGCTCATCGCTATCGGCATCTGGATCAAGGTCAAGATGCCGAAAGCCCCCGTGTTGTATGTCCAGGAACGCATCGGCCGCCATGGCAAGCGTTTCAAGATCCATAAGTTCCGCACCATGTATGAGGAAGACGAAGGTCCCTCTGTGGCCTATCCCGACGAGGGAAGGGTGACACCTGAAGGCGCCATGCTTCGTCGTACCAAACTCGACGAGCTGCCTGAGCTTTGGGACGTGCTCATAGGCAACATGAGCTTCGTGGGACCACGCCCTGACGTGCCAGGCTATGCCGACAAGCTGGAAGGGGAGGACCGTGTCGTCCTCGAGATGCGTCCCGGCATCACTGGACCTGCCACGCTGAAATACAAACACGAGGAAGAGATGATCAAGGAATATGTGAAACAAGCCAAAGCCGACGGCGATCCGCGAACGGAAACCGAGATCGCGCTTTGGTATAACGACCATGTCATTTATCCCGACAAAGTTCGTATCAACTGCGAATACTATAGAAACTACTCGTTTTTCAAGGATATAAAGTTGATACTTGAAACGGTATTTTAATTTATGCATAGGATTTTTGTTCCAATATACAACTTTTTCAAATCCCACAAGCCGCTGATGTACATCATCATGGCGGTCAGTTTTGTGGTCTTTTTGTTTTTCGGATTGAAGGTGAAGTACGAGGAGGATATCTCCAAGCTGCTTCCTGAATCCAGCGTGGAGAGCCAGCTGGCTTTCGGCTCCATCGGACTCAAGGACAAGGTCTTCATCCAGGTGACTTCCGCCGACGAGCCTCTCGATGTCGTGACGTTGGCCGAAAGGACGGACGAGTTCATGGAATATCTTCTTGAGGTGGATTCCTCAAGCCACTATATCGCCAACATCCTCTACCAGATGGAGCCCGAGATGGCGCTCAACGCACTGGACTTCGTGCTGGAGCACGTCCCCTCGTTTGTCGATACCTCGGCGTATCCGGCTTTCGAGAAGGCCATGGAACCTGAGGTGGCCGCGGCGCAGATGCAGAAGGATTACGACATGCTGATGGAAGACGAAACGGGCGACATCACCCAGATGATCGCTAACGACCCGCTAGACCTGAAGGCTGCCGTCCTGGGCGACCTGCTGGAAGGAGCGGTGGGCGGTTACAACATCGTGGAAGGCCATTTCTTCTGCGCCGACAGCACCGTGACGATAGCCTATCTTGCTCCAGCCTTCAAGATGTTGGATTCTGGCGCCGCCACACGTTTCGCCAAGATGATGGACCGTGCCAGAAACGACTTCCAGGCCTTGCACCCCGATGTGAAGGTGATGGCACACGGCGACCCCATCGGCAGTGTGTCGAACGCTGGCCGGATCAAGTCGGACCTTTTGGTGACGGTGGGCATCTCATTGCTCGTGATCCTGATTCTCTTGGGTTTCTGCTTCAAGAGTTTCCCCTTCCTGTGGAAGATGCTGGTGCCCATTGTCTATGGCGCTGCCTTCTCGCTGGCCTGCATCTACTGGATCAAAGGCGGCATGTCGCTGATGGCGCTTGGACTGGGTGCCATCGTGCTCGGCGTGGCCATCAGCTACTGTCTGCACCTGCTGGTCCATCATTTCTTCGTGGGTGATCCAGAACGTCTGCTCCTCGACGAGTCCACGCCCGTGTTTCTGGGATGCATCACCACCGTGGGTGCCTTCTGCAGCCTGCTGTTCACGGATAGCGACCTGCTCCGCGACTTCGGGCTCTTCGCCTCCTTCGCCTTGATGGGAAGCACACTCTTCGCCCTGATCTTCCTGCCGCATTTCATGCCGAAACGCAAGGCAAACCATACAGGCAAGACCTTCCGATACATCTCTCGGCTCAACAACTTGCCTTACGACAGAAGGAAATGGTTCCTTGCCATCATCGTGGCGATCATCGTGGTAGGTATCATCTTCTCACCCAAGGTGCGCTTTGACAGCGACTTGAGGAATCTCGACTATAATTCTCCCGAAGAGATGGAAAGCGAAGCCTTGTTCAACGCCAAGAACAACGACGGCTTTGTGCATAAATATTATTCCACCGTCTCCACCGATCTCGATGAGGCGCTGGAGGCCGACCAATCCCTGATGCTCATCTTGGATTCCTTGTCGAAACAAGGTGTCGTTCATGGCTATACCGACTTGATTCCCAAAGTGTTTGTGACGGAACAGGAGCAAGAGACCCGCATCGCCGCATGGAACACCTTCTGGACGGAAGATAGAATGAAAGAGGCTGAATCCTTGGTGGAACGCAATGCCAATTTGCTCGGCCTCGACCCATCGATGTTCGCGGATTTCAACGGGATGCTGGAAGCCGACTACGAACCTGCCTCCCTGATGGAGAGCGGCATCGTGCCGGAGAACCTGCTGGGCAACTTCATCGAGCTGAACGCTGATGGACAATACATGGTGTTCACCGACGTCTCAATGGAGGCTGCCGACATGGACAAGGTGACTGAAGCCGTGATCAAGAATCCAAAGACCTTCATCTTGGATCCGTTCTATTACTGCAAGGACATGGTGCAGGTCATCCACGACGACTTCAACATCGCGGTGTGGATCTCCTCGCTCTTCGTCCTGCTGATCCTCCTGATCTCCTTCCACAACATCCTCACGGCGCTACTGTCGTTCATCCCGATGGTGCTTAGCTGGTTCATGGTGCAAGGGTACATGGCCTTGATAGGGTTGGAGTTCAACCTGATCAACATCATCATCTCCACCTTCATCTTCGGCATCGGTGTGGATTACAGTATCTTCATCACCGAAGGGCTGCTCACCCAAGCCCGGACGGGCAGCCGCGATGTGCTCACCTGGCACAAGGTGGCCATCTTCTTCTCGGCGCTCATCCTGATCATCGTGGTCGCATCCTTACTTTTCGCAGTTCACCCCGCCATTCAATCCATTGGGCTCAGCACCCTCATCGGAATGGCGTCAACCATTATGATATCCTATTCGCTTCAGCCGTTCGCTTTCCGTCAGCTGATGAAAATCCCCGCTTACAAGCGTAGTGTATTGAAGAAAAAACCATGGAAAGGACAACAGAATTAGATAGTTTGATTTTTGCGGCCATGCTCCGTCAAGGGGCAGTGGCTCTTGGAAGAGAAAAGAACCTTATCAACGACTTGAATGTGTTTCCCATCCCCGACGGGGATACGGGCGACAACATGCTGATGACCCTAAAGGCGGGTGTCTCGTCATTGGATTGCTTCGCTAAGCTCGCAATGACAGCACAGACTGCCTCATCCGGTATGCTTCTAGGTGCCCGTGGCAACTCGGGCGTGATCTTGTCACGCATCTTTGCGGGCCTCGCCAAAGGCTTGCAAGGCGTAGAAGTGGCGGATACCAAAGCCTTCGCTGATGCCATGTCCGCTGCCGTTACGGAGGCGTATAAAGCCATCCCGATTCCTGTGGAGGGCACCATCATCACCGTGCTTCGCGAAGGCGTTGAAGCCGCCGATGCCTCACAGGACATAAACCATTATTTCGAAACCATGCTCCAAGCGATGCAGGTGTCGTTGGATCACACGCCGGAGCTGCTTCAAGTGCTGAAGGATGCCGGTGTGGTGGACAGTGGGGGAGCGGGGCTGCTTTGCATCTTCCGCGGCATGAACGAGGCCTTGTGCGGCCAGACCAGCGAAGAGGAACTGATACCGACTTCCGCGCCAGCAGCTCCTGCTGTTGACCTCGACAAGTTCAACGAGGACAGCAAGCTCGAATTCGGCTACTGCACGGAGTTCCTGCTGCGTCTGATGCGCTCCAAAGTGGATTTGGAAACCTTTGACGAGCAGGTGATCATCGACTACCTGAACCGTGTGGGCGAGTCGGTGGTGGCCTTCCGTGAAGGTACCATCGTGAAGGTGCATGTGCATACCTTCACGCCTGGCGTCATCCTCAACGAGATGCAACAATACGGCGAGTTCCTGACAATCAAGATCGAGAACATGTCGCTCCAGCACAATCAAAACCTCTCACCTCTAACCTCTCACCTCTCACCTTTAACCTCTAACCTCTCCCCTCAGAAATACGGTATCGTCACTGTCGCTTCCGGCGAGGGTTTGATCAAAGCTTTCCACGAGATCGGGGCCGACGAGGTGATCGCAGGCGGTCAGACCATGAATCCATCTACCCAGGACTTCCTGGATGCCTTCGCAAGGATCAACGCCCAGCACATCCTCGTCTTCCCTAATAACAAGAACATCAAGATGGCTGCCGAACAAGCCGCCGAGCTCTACAAAAAAGCCGATATCCATGTGATGCCGTCGAACACCATCGGAGAAGGCTATTACGGCATCGGCTTCATCGACCGCGACAATCCCAACGTGGAGGAAAACATCGCCAGCGTCACAGAGATGATGGAGTCGGTCACGACAGGTCTCGTCTCCACGGCCATCCGTGACGCAGAAGGGGAGGTGGAGGTCCATAAAGGCGACTACGTGGGATACAGCGGCAAGCAGATGCTCAGCGACAGTCCTGTGCGGACGGAGGCGGCGATGGACTTGTGCCGTAAGCTGGATGCCAGCTCCCGTGACGTAATGCTGGTGTTTTACGGCAAAGACGTCCCAGAAGAAGAAGCCGAACATTTGGTGGCGGATCTCCAAAAAGAATACAAGAATCTTGAAATCATTTTGAATTGCGGCTTACAGCCGGTTTATGACTATATTTTTGTTTTATGTTAGTATTTTATAGCGATACAGATTGCGACATCACTCCCAAGGAGTGTGCCGAGTATGGCATCAAGATGATCAGCATGCCATACACCGTGGGCGACAAAGTAATCTACCCCTACATCGACTTCGACGTGTTCGATGCCCATTCGTTCTATGACATGCTGCGTGCCGGCACCATGCCGACCACCAGCGCCATGAGCGAAGAGGCCTATATCCAGTACTTCGAGCCTGAGTTCCAGGCTGGGAACGACATCCTTTATGTGCACTTCTCATCAGGCACGTCCAACACCTTCACCATCATGGATCAGGCCGTGGCTAAGCTGAAGGAGAAGTATCCCGAGAGGAAGTTCTATTCCGTCGATACCCTAGGCATCACCGCCTTGTCGTACAACGTAGTGCTTGAATGCGCCGAGATGTACAAGGCTGGCAAGACCGCCGAGGAGATCGTGGAATGGGCCAAGGTGGAAGTCCCGAAGTTCCCCATGTATTTCTTCGCCGACGACCTGAAGTTCTTCCGCCGCAGCGGCCGTGTGAGCGGCTTGGCAGCCACTATGGGAGGCTTCATCGGCATCCGTCCTATCATCTACTTGAACGACGAAGGCAAGATGGTCTCCATCGGCAAGGAGAAGGGTCGTGCCAAAGCCATCGCCCGTCTGGTGCAGTATGTCGAAGAGCTCGGCGAAGACGTCAAGGCACACCGTGTGGTCGTCGGTCATAGCGACTGTCCCGAGATCGCCGACGAGGCCGTCCAGCTCCTGAAGGAAAAGTTCGGCGAGGACCTCAACGTGGTGACCACGGTGGTCAACCCGACCATCGGCAGCCACTGCGGCCCCAACGGCGTCGGCATCTGCTTCCACGCCAAACATCGTTGATCTTATAGGGCATCCCGAAGGGATGCTAGCTCTATAGAAAACGAGGTCCATTGTTTTTATTTGGATCGTTTTCTATAGAGCTAGTATCCGCCAAAGGCGGATGCCACAAACCAAAAGACTATGATCAAAATAGAAAGAGTAATAACCAAGAAACAGCAGAAGGACTTCCTCAACTTTCCTCTGAAGCTCTATAAAGGCAATCCTTACTTCACGCCACCATTGATGATGGATGAAAGGAAGATCTTTAAACAGGATTTCGTCTATAACGACATCTGTGACGCCGTGTATTTCAACGCCTACAAGGATGGCGTGATGGCAGGCCGTATTTCAGGCATCCTGCAGAAGGCCGCCAACGAGAAGAACAGCAAGAAACAAGTTCGATTTACCCGTTTCGACGTCATCGAAGACCTGGAGGTGGCGAAGGCATTGTTCAAGGCGGTGGAGGATTGGGCTGTCGGACTGGGCATGGATGAAGTGGTCGGCCCACTGGGCTTCTCCGACCTGGAGAGGGAAGGGATGCTCATCGACGGCTTCGACACGCCTGCCACTTTTGAAGAGAGCTACAACCATCCCTATTACCAGACCTTCGTGGAAGCGCTCGGCTACCAGAAGGAAGTGGATTGGACGGGGAGTCACATCCGTGTGCCAAAGGACTATGACGGAGAGCTGGACAAGCTCGCCGACTTCGTGATGAAGCGCTACAACTTGCATCTGGGACCAGCACGCAACACCAACGACTTCATCAAGCGTTATGCCGATGGCATCTTTGAGCTACTCGACAAGTCCTACGAGCTGCTCTATGGCACGGTGCCATTCACGGAGGGCATGAAGAAGATGATGATCGACAATTTCAAGATGGTGGTCGATGTGAAGAACGTCGCGGTCATCCTGGATGAAAACGACAAGATGATCTGCTTCGGTTTGGCATTCCCGGGCATCGCCGATGCGGTGCGTCCCTCGGGCGGCCGCTTGACGCCTTTGACCTTGATCCGCCTGCTGAAAGCCTTGAAGAAGCCTTCCATCATCGATCTCTGCCTGATCGGCGTGGATCCCGAGTGGCTGAACCGCGGCGTGAGTGTCATTGTGTCGGCCAACCTGATGAAGATGCTCCAGCGTCCAGAGGTGCTGTATGCCGACACCAACCTGAACCTAGAAGACAACTACGCTATCCAGAATCAGTGGAAACGGTTTGACGAAGAGAAAGTTAAGTTATATCGTTGTTATGGAAAAACCTTGGTATAATAATTCGTTTAATTCGTAAGATTCGCCGTTCTATGATCAAAATAATAATCGATTGTTTCGGTGGCGACCACAGTCCGGAAGCCAATATCGACGGTGCCTTGGCGGCCCTGGCCAAGATGCCTGACCTGTATCTGATATTCACGGGCGATGAAAAGACCATCAAAGACCATCTCGCAGGGAAGACCTACGATGCGGATAGGGTGGAGATTGTCCATGCTCCTGAAGTCGTCGGATGCGACGAGCGACCTATCGACGTGATACGTCTGAAGCGGGAGAGCTCCATGATCAAGGCGGTGCGTATGTTGCGCGATCGTGACGATATCAACGCCATGGTAAGCACAGGCTCCACCGGTGCCTTGGTGGCAGCCGCCTTGACCCGAATCGGCCGTGTGAAAGGCGTGATACGTCCTGCTTTCTGTCCCATTCTGCCGACAATGAATGGCGGCATCGTTGGTATCTGCGACAGCGGCGCCAACGTGGAGGTCACCCCTGACCATCTGAGGCAGTTCGCCATCATGGCCAGCCTCTATATGGAACAGGTATATGGCATTGAAAAACCCCGTGTGGCCATGCTTAATGTGGGGAAAGAAGCGGAAAAAGGCGACGAGATTCGACAAAAGGCATACATTTTGCTACAAGAGACCCCCGAGATCAATTTTGTGGGCAACATGGAGAGCCGCGATCTGCTGTCGGGCAACTATGACGTGGTGGTGTGCGACGGCTTCTCGGGCAATGTGCTGGTGAAGACCACGGAAGGAACGGCCTTGGAGCTGCTGAAGAAGCTCAAGAAGGACATCTACTCAAGGGGCATCTACAAGCTGGGCGCCCTGCTGATGAAGCGGATGTTCATGGAGGAGAAGGAGTTCATGAACTACCAGAACTACGGCGGTAGCGTGCTCCTCGGGACTTCCAAGACCGTGGTGAAAGGCCATGGCTCAAGCAAGGCCGTGGCGGTGGAGAAGTGCGTTGAACAAGCCTACAAGATGGAGGTCAGCGCTCTGTCATCGAAGATGGAAGAGATAATTATGAGGTATGAGCATTATGAGTATTAAGAAGTAAGAAGTAAGAATATGTTTGAACAAGTAAAAGAAATCCTAGCGCGTCAACTGCGTGTGTCACCTGATAGGGTGACCCTTGACGCTCAAATCAAGAAAGACCTCGGTGCCGATTCAGTGGACATCCTTCAGCTGCTCATGCGACTCGAGGACGACTATGGCATCGTCATTCCCGATCAAGAACTGGCAAAATTTGAAACTATTGGCGATGTGGTCGCCTTTTTAGATAGCATAAAACAATGAGAAGAATTATACTGACTTTTGCCATGGTGCTGTTCGCCGTGGCAACCTTTGCACAAACACAGTACGACATCGACTTCACCCAAACCCGCGTGATCAAGGTTTCGGGGAAGACCACCAACAAAGCTGGCCATCTTACCTTCGATGGCAAGGACCAGCTTTCCATGGTTTATTCTGAGCCGGAAGGCGAGTATTTCCATGTGGAAGGGAATAAGGTTAAGATCAACCTCGACGGCAAGAAAGCCGAGTTGAATGCCGACAAAGTAAAGATGGTCAAGTTGCAGCGTTCCACACTGCTGAACTGCATATCGGGCAACTGGGAACAGGCTGCCATCGACAACAACGCGGAGACCACCGTTGAAGAGGCCAACGGGTTACGTCATGTGATCATCAAGGCCAAAGGCAAGGTGTCTCGTGGTGGCTATTCTTCGGTGGATCTGACCTACCGCATGTCGGACGGCATGCTGGTCAAGATGATCCTGGAAGAGGCCAACGGCATTGTCAACACCTACGAGATGAAATATTAAATACGAACCTCATGTTCATTGCCGTCGTCAACCAAGTCAATCACGGTTGAGGCGTTCTCTTCACCCTTCTTGTAATTGATGTGGTAGATGCTGTTGCCATAGCGATAGCAGATGCTGAACTCGTTCCAGTCGGTCGGCACATGCGGCGTGATGGTAAGCCTGTTGCCTTCCTTGTGGAATCCTAAGATGTTCTCGATACCAGTCTTATAGGCCCATGAGGCCGATCCAGTGTACCAGGTCCAGCCACCGCGGCCTGGATGCTGCGGGTTGCTGTAGATGTCGGCTGCGATACAGTACGGCTCCACCTTGTATTTGAGCACGTCGGCGAGCGACTGGGTGCGGTGGATCGGGTTGATGAGCGAATAGAGGAAGTACGCCATGTCCTTGCGGCCTTCCTTGAGCTGCGCCATGATATACCACATGGCACCGTGGGTGTATTGTCCGCCGTTTTCGCGAACACCCACTGGGTATTGCATGATGTAACCCGGGTCGTCGGCAGAGTTCTTGAAGGCAGGGGTGAGGAGCTGGATGATCTCGTGTTCACGGTTGACCAGACGTCCGTCGGTCTCACGGAAGATGGAGTTCTTCTGTTCAGGCGTGGCGACGTCGGTGAGGATGCTCCAAGCCTGTGAGATGAGGTCGATCTGGCATTCAGTGTTGTTGCGTGAACCCATCGGGTTGCCGTTGTCGAAGAAGGCACGGAGGAACCAGAAGCCGTCCCAGGCATTGTCTTGCAACGCCTTGACCAGCCTGCAACGGAACTGTGACAGCTCCTCACAATAGCTGAGGTCGGCATCGGGCATCTTCTGGGTGAGGTCCTCCATCTTGGGCAACAGGTCGCAGAGGAAGAAGGCTACCCAAACGCTCTCGCCCTTGCCGCCGACACCGACACGGCTCATGCCATCGTTCCAGTCGCCGCAGCCCATCAGCGGCAGACCGTGCGAGCCGATCCTGCTCATGGATCTGTTGATGGAACGGCGCAGGTGCTCGAACAAGCTGGCTTTATGGTAAGATGGCATATAGTGCAGGCATTTCTCGGCTTCGCCGGGTGAGAGCATCTCGGCCTGGCAGAACGTCACCTCCTCGGTGAGGATGCTGAGGTCGCCGGTGACGCTGATGTATTGATAAGCCACATAGACGAGCCACAGGTAGTCGTCGCTGAAGGTGGTGCGGGCGCCGAGTTGTAAGCTCTCATGCCACCAGTGCAACACGTCGCCTTCGGCGAATTGATGTGCCGCATGGTCGAGGATCTGACGTCGGGCGTAGCCAGGATCGCTGTAGAGGCAGCTCATCACGTCCTGTAGCTGGTCGCGGAAGCCAGTGGCGCCGCCGACTTGGTAGAAGCCGGCACGCGCAAAGAGACGTGAGGCATAGACCTGGTAGAGGTACCAGCGGTTCAGCATGTAGTTGAACGACTTGTCGGGGGTCTCCACCTGGATGGTGCTGAGTTTCTCGTCCCAGAAACGGACTACCTTGTCGTATTCGGCATCGATCATCGCCTTGGTGTATTGGCTTGATTGACGCTTGCCGTCTTCAGGTACTGCGATGATGAAAGCAATGGCGCTCTCGCCGTTAGCCGGCACCTTCACCGTCATGCCGAGGCGTTTGCGGTTCGGGTATTTCAGTGAATAGTCGAAGCCGTTGCCCTTCATGTCGTCGCTGACTGCCGTGAGCTGTACCCAGGTATCGCGGTACTGTTCGTGATAGACGTTGCGCACGAAGATGCTGCTCGAATCCTCATCCCATTCGGAGTAGAGGTAACGTGCCGTCTTCTCCTCGGTGTTGCCCAACACGAGTTTATAGACCATGTCGAGCTGCAAGTCGAGGTCTTCGTTGGTCTTGTTGTCGATCTTGATCTGGTAGTATTTCTCGAGGCGCTCCAAGGCGACAAACACACGAACTTTGACGTCGATTTCGTCGTATTGTGCGTCGAAGGCGGAGAAGCCTTGTCCATGACGTGCCGTGGCGGGAACGAACTGCTTCTTGTTGATAAGCAGCATCTCGGAGGCGTTGTCGCGAACGATGTCGTTGCTCCAGCCCGTGAGCTTGAACTGCTGGGCGTTATGGGCGAAGGTGAAGCCTGCCATGGTAGAGCTGACGATGCAGCCGAAGCGTGGGTTGGCGATGACGTTGATCCATGGCATCGGGGTGTTGGTGTTGGTCACCACATAGTCGCGTCCGTCGCGGTCGAAGCCGCCGTATTGGTTGTAGAAGTCGAGCGAGCTCCACACGTGGTATTGGGCACTTGGCTTCATGACGGGATACTCCACCTTGTCCTGGTACTTCTGGTTGATGGTCTCGAGCCGTTGCAGCTGTTGCTCGATGCGCTCGTGGTTGTTGAAGTCGATGCGTGCCACGGTGCGGAGCAGGATGCGTTCTTCATCGGTAAGATCGTTGCCATTGAGGATGAACACCTTGCCAGTCTGTTCATGGGTGGCCCAGAGATGCTCGGTGTTGGCCATGTTGCGGATGAAGTGAGTGAGGCCGTCGTGGTCATTGCCCGGCACATCGTTGATGAAGACGAGGTCGAGTACCATGCCGTGCACCTTGTAGTATTCGAAGGCGCGAAGCATCTCCTTGGCGAATCCCGACTTGTTGATGTCGTCGATCTCCATGAGGACGATGGCATGGTCGCCGCTGATGCCGAAGCGCCACAGACCGCTTTGCGAGAGGGTGTTCTTGGCCAGCAGCTCCTGACGCTGGTCGCCAAAGGTGGCCGTCTGGAGGATGTATTTCGAGATGCTGTTGTAGAGACGCATCTGTGAGCCTTTCAACAGGGACATGCCTGTACGCATGTTGTTGAAAACCGATGATTTCTTGAAGGCATCCTCGATATCCACTGAATTACGGTATTGCTCTGCCAGCTGGTACAGCTGTTCCTTGGCTTTGGCAAAGCCAGTGATGATGAAGGCGGAGACGGCTTTGCCGACTGGGACATGGATACGACGCCGCATGCTCATGATCGGGTCGAGGGTGGTGCCAACGGTGTTGCTCAAGGTGCGGTGGTTGTCGATGACGTGAGCATGACGTATGCTGCCGCCACGGCCGAGGAACTTGATCCTGGACGTCTCGTATTCCACCAAGCTTGAGTTGACGATGTTGGAGTTAGCCTTGTCGTTGGTGAACTCAGGCTGATCAACAAAGAGCTTGTGGAGGACATAGTAGTAAGCGTCTTGTTTGTCTTGCGAAGGTTTGCTGAAGATCAAGGCTTCGTGCTCGTTGTCGTATTCGCTGAGGATCTTCATGCCGTTGAACACACGGTGCCCAGCATCTGCCTCACGCGGTGCCATGACGACTTCGCCATAGCTGGTGATCTCAAGGTCGACGTCCATGTCGCTTGTGTTGGTGAAGGTGAAGCGGCGGATCTCCGCGAAGTAATCCTTGACGACGGTGACTTCGGTCTTGGTCTCGATCTCGTCATCCACACGCATGAAGCTCACCTTGTCGGAGGCGAAACTCACGCGATATTGCGACGGCATCACATCGAGTGGGGAATAGGTGTTGCACCAGAGCTTGTCGTTTCGCAGGTTCCTAATATAAAGATAGGTGCCATAATGGTCGGCAGAGATCTTCCTGTAACGGTTGATGAGTATGTTGCGATAGCGAGAGAATCCCGAACCGCGGTCGTTCAGCAGCACAGTGTAGAGGCCATTGCTGACCACACCGATCTCTGGTACGTTGGCAATGCCGTCGTAGTCGCGGGCATCGCTTTCGGTCTGCACCTTGGAGTATTGGTAACGCTTGTATTGCGTGACTTTTAGGTCGATGTAAGGCTGTACCTGGGCCTTTTCCTTCAACAGGGTCTCCATGGACTTGAAGACGGGTTCTTGCATGAAGTAGTGTTGCAAACAGTGGCCGCCGAGGTAGTTGGCGAGAGAGGCTAGGATCATGCCTTGGTGGTGTGCGTAATGGGCCAGCACTGGCACATGGTCATCCTCGTCATAGCTCTCGTAGAAGCCCATGTTGTCGTACATGTTGAGCTTCTTGAACCGCTGCAGGTTGTCGTACACCGCCTTGTCGTTGACGCTGATGGTCAGCAGTGAGCTGTAAGGCGAGATGACGATACGGTCAGGTGTGGTGTTCTGGAACTTGAGGTACGGCACACCGAAGGCGTGGTACTTATAGTTCTGGGCATCGTCCAACTCGTTATAAGCTGTCTCAGAAATACCCCACGGCAATTCTTGCTTCTTGCTTCTTCCTTCTAAATTCTTAATGAACGCCTTCTGCGCCCTCACGGCAAAGCTATAGGTCTCGTCCATGAGGGTGTGCTTGTAGGTGGGCAGGAAGATGAGCGGCATGAAGTATTCGAAGAGGGTGCCATACCAGGAAGCCACGCCCTTGTAACCCTTGTATTGGACCAGGGTCTTGTCGAGGCAGAACCAGTGCTTATATGGCGCATCGCCTTGTGAGATGGTGAGGAAACTGGTGAGTCGGGCCTCCGAGGCGAAGTTGTTGTAATGGTAGGGCAGGAGGGCATGGGCGCCATAGTCGTAACCGATGCTGAACACATCCAATTCAGGATTATACAGCTTGGAGAAATCCGTCTCCTCAATCAATTTCTGAACCCTCTCAATCAAACTTCTTACTTCTTCCTTCTGACTACTGACTTCTATCAAATACCCTTTCAAGGTATAGAGACATGCCACGAAGTTGCCGCTGTCGCAGGTGGAGATGAAGAAGTTAGGCAGTGCTTTCAAAGTGTTGACATGGTACCAGTTGAAGAGGTGTCCGTTCCATTTCTCCAGGTTTTCGACGGTGTCGATGACATGCCCGAGGCGTTCCACAGCTTCTTCTTGGGTGATGAAGCCCAGTTCCGAAGCGGAGATGATGGAGGTAATGGAGTAGCCAATATTTGTTGGGGAGGTCTTGTAGTCGGCCTTCTTCTCTCGGTTTAGCTGGTAGTTATCGGGGATGAGATAATTCGTCTCCGACGTGATCTGCTGGTCAAAGAAATGCCAGGTGTCCTTGGCCAGTTGTTGGATTTCCTCTGTCTCTTTGGCACTGAGGTTCTTCTTGTCCTGCGGGAATTTCTTGCCGAGCCAGAACATCAGGAAGGGAGCGCCACACCAGGCCACAACGCAGAATATCAAAGCGATCAGCGCGAGGACACTGCCTGGACTGAGGATGTACAAGGCGATCAAGATGGCAGAGGCGACATAGTTGAACCAGAACTTGCCGATATAGTCGCCGAGGGTACCTTTGGTGCTCTTGGCGGCTTCGTCGCTGGTAATCCAGTTGAGGAGGTTCTTGTGGCTGAACCATAGACGGTAGCAGGCGCGAATCAAGGCATCAGTGTACATCCAGGCTTCCTTGGGCAGCAAGGCGAACTGGACGAAAGAGCGATAGATGATCACCCGGAAACCGCGCATCAAGGTGGCGTAATAGTGGTATCGTTTTCCAAAGCTAGGAAGCTTTGTGATTTGTCCCAGGATGAAGAAGACGATGGGGCTGGCCACGGCGATCAGGGCGATGAGCACGTACCAGAAGGGGGAGATAGTTGAAAGTTGAGAGTTGAAAGTTGAAAGTTGAATAGTGAAGCCGAAGATGATGACGACCATCAAGGCAAGGCTCAAGACGGAGCGGCGCAGGTTGTCGAAGATCTTCCAGCGGCCGATGGTGTTGACTTGGTTCTTGACTTTCTCGCCTTTCTCGTTGCGTACCTTGTTACGCAGCCATCCGATGATCTGCCAGTCGCCGCGGGTCCAGCGGTGGTGACGCTTGGCGTCGTCGATGTAGTTGGATGGGTTGTCGTCGAACAGCTCCAGGTCGTTGATGAGGCCGCAGCGGATATGGCATCCTTCGATGAGGTCGTGGCTGAGGATGAGGTTCTCAGGGAAGGTGCCTTTCAGCACTTTTTGGAAGACCTTCAGGTCGTAGATGCCCTTGCCGCAGAAGGAGCCTTCGTTGAAGATGTCCTGATACAGCTCGAACGAGGCGGTCGTATAGACGTCGAGGCCGCCCAGACCGGCGAAGAGTTGGGCGTAACGGCTCTTGTTGGTGACTTCCACATCGACGTTGACACGGGGCTGCATGATGCCGTAACCGGCGTTGACGCGTTTGCCGTCGGGCGACAGCTGGGCGCGGTTCAGCGGATGTGCCATGGCGCCGATGAGCTTCTGTGCGGAATAAAGCACTAACTCGGTGTCGGTGTCCAAGGTGATGATGAACTGGATTTCCGGAACAGCTAGCTGCTGCCAGGCGCTGATGGTCTCGCAGCGGAAGCGTTTCTGCTTCTCGGCTTCGCTGGTGTTGCCTAAGACCAGGTCGTTAAAATGCAAGATGGCGCCACGTTTGCGCTCATGTCCCAGCCAGCAGTTCTCGCCGTCGCTCCAGGCACGTCTTCTATAGACGAAGTTGAAGATTGGAGCGCCATATTTCTCGTTGAGTTCCTTTACTTTTGCAAGACCAGCCTCAACCACTTCATTATCCCAAGGCATGTCTTCGTTGGGACCTGCGGCGGCATCGCCGATGAGGGTGTAGAAGAGGTTCTGGGGACGGCTCTCCAGACGCTGTCCCTCGCTGGCGCGGTTGATGTTGGAGAGATAGTAAACCTCCAGCTGTTCCAGCAGCTCGACGGTCCTGGCCTTGTTCTTCAAGATGGTCGGCATGATGACCATGGTGGCGTATTCCTTAGGGATCAAGCCGTCTTTGAACTTGATCTTGAAGGTGTTGACTGGCTTGTGTATCTTGTACAACAGTTGGTTGAACAGGTCGATGATGATCTGGCTCATGGGCACCCACATCAAGATGGTAAGTATGATGGTGAACCAGATGTCGCGAGTGGAGCCGAGTCCGAAGGCCCAATAGGCGAAGCCGAAGGCCAAGCCTAGCGAAGCCAGCACCACGATCCATACATACCAATGGGCGCGGGCGTTCCATTTCTTAGGCGGGAAGAGCTGCCAGCCCACATGTTCGCCTTTTTCGTCGGCTTTGACCACCAGATCCTTCACAAGGTCGTGCTCTTTGACTTTGCGTTTCTTGCAGAGTCGGGTGATCATGGCGCGATAATCGTCCTTGGTGCGGTCGTACATCTGGTCGTACATATCCGCCTTCTCTTCCTTGAGCATCTTCTCGGAATAGCTAACGCTGTCGATGAGTTCCGACACCGGCAGTTTGGTCATCTTCTTCAAGGAGTTGAAGAGGTTCATCATCATTAGGTTCTGACGGGCGGCCATGTCCAACTTCTCCATGTCGGCCTGGGCGCGGTCGGTGGGAGAGTAGTGGTAGGCGTTTTCGGACTTCAGCTGTCGGCACAGCGTCGCCAGGTCTTTCAGCAGGATGCATTTCATCAGCGGGAGCAGAGCACAGACCTCGGGGTAGGAGAGGTAGTCCTGTTTCTCTTCCTGCACCTGAAGCAGGTGGTTGAAAAGCATGCCTTTGTCGAACTGATAATGGCAGCGGATCAGAAAATCGTGAATTAGCTGCTCAAGATAGTCCATGCGAGGGCCTTCCAACCTCTTGAAATCCTTGCTTTGGAGGTCGATCTTCAGCACTTTTTCCTGTTCGCTGATCATATAATAATTGTCAAGGACCCATTCGTTGGTGCTGCCAACGAGTCGTTGAGACTTAGTCTCTTCGACGAGTAACAGATAATAATCGGTAATGGTCTTGACGCTATCCTTGAAGGATTTGTAAGTCTTTTTCATAAGAGGGAATTCTGATTAGGCAAAAATAGAAAAATATAATCAGAATTAAAAGACTTTTTTAATCATTTTGTACTGACAAACCTGCAGCTTGCCGTCGCCGTCACGCAGGTGGAAGCCGTTGCCTTGGCAGTAGCGCCACATCTTACAGTTGGCGCAGTCGTCGGTCTTCATCCATTTACGGTCGCGATAGACATTGAACTTGTTGGTCCAGACGTCCCAGAAACTGTCTTGGTAGATGTTGCCCTGATGGTAATCACTGCGGATGCTGAGACAGCCCGAGATGGAGCCGTCGGCCAGCACGGAGGCCACGTTGATGCCGGCGCTGCATGAATAGAAATGGTTGCGCACTTCACCCTCGTATTTGCCTAAGAAGCCGTCGCATCCATAGTCGGCACGGATGATGCCCTGCTGACGGGTCTCCTTGATGAACTCCATCATCTTGACGAACTGCTCATTGGAGAGCTTGAAATCGGGCTCGTTGGCGGCACGGCCGAAGGGGAATACGGTGAACAGACGCCAGCGGCGGATACCCAGCGAGATGAGGTAGTCGCGGAACTTGGGCAGGTATTGTATGGTGCGTTGGTTGACGCAGGTGATGACATCCCAGGTGAGGGAAGGGTGTTGCTTCAATGCTTCCACAGCGACCAATACGTTTTTGAAGCTGTTGGGGTTGCCACGCATCCAGTTGTGGTCGTCCTCGAAGCCGTCGAAGCTGACAGCGATGGACTTCAATCCTGCTTCCACAAACTCATTGAGTTTCTCAGGCGTGAGCAGCATGCCGTTGCTGACCATGCCCCAGACGAAGCCGCGTTTGGTGATCTCGCGCCCGCATTCCGCGAGGTCGCGTCGCACGGTGGGCTCACCACCTGTGGTGATCACCATCACCTTGGATGGATCCATGTGCTCGCGAATCTCATCGAGTACCTTGGCGAAGTCGGCGAAAGGCATGTCGTCCTGCTCCGACAACATGCGACAGTCGCTGCCGCAATGACGGCAGTTGAGATTGCAACGCAAGGTGCATTCCCAAAACAACTGGTGCAGCTCGTGCTGGTCGATGCGGTTCAGCAGGACAATATGGTTGATTTCGAGCAGGAGCTTCTTGTAAAAGCCGAGTTTATCACTCATGATCCTACTCCTTGTCTAATTCTTCCAGCTGTTGGCGGATGGATTCGGCTTCTTTTCTGAGACGATTGGTCTCTTCACCATATCTCTTGATGGCTTCAGGAGATCCATAAACGCAAGCGCCTTCACGTTTCTTGAGGGCTCTTTCCAGCTGTTGGAGACGATCGCTAAGCTCATTGCGTTGTTGATCCTTAATGAATTGTTGATAGCCGGGATCGCTGACCGGAGGACCATAGACGCAAGGAGGTATAGACGCTTGAAGGACCTGTTTTAAAGAGTCGATTTCCTGATTGATTTTACCTATTTCATTATTGTTCTCGAGCGCAGCTTCCTTATCGCCCAGTAGGTTGTTGATTTCATCCAGGCGGGAGCGGTATTTCAGCTCGTCTTGTTTGGCGGCCATTACCTTCTCGGCTTCACTGTAAATGATGGCATCTTGCTTTGCCGCTTCAATTTGTTCCATGAGGACAGTGCGCTCTTGTTTCAGCTGTTTCTTTTCCGCTCGGGTAAGCTTGCTCTGGCAGGTGCAGGCTACTAGGAACGCCAATCCTGAAAGCAGGCTGATCCACACGGTTCTGACGACTTTTTTCATGATATCTTGTTTATATGTTAATATTCAGTTTTATCAGTTTTTTCCGACCATAGGCGGAAGGAGTTCAGGGCTTCTTCATTCAGCATGTGGATGAAGGGCACGGAGCGGCGGTCGATGGGCTTGTCGAGCTCTTCATAGATGAAGCCATCGGCAAAGTCGATGTCGGCGGCGTCTTTCTTGGTGTTGCCGTAATAGACGCATCTGAGATGTGCCCAGTAGATGGCGCCGAGGCACATGGGGCAAGGCTCGCAGGAGGTGTAGATCACGCAGTCGGACAAGTCGAAGGTGCCGAGTCTCCGGCAGGCTTGACGGATGGTGTTCACCTCGGCGTGGGCCGTCGGGTCGTTGTCGATGGTGACACTATTGGAGCTTCCTGCAATGATCTCGCCATCTTTGACGATGACAGCACCGAAGGGACCTCCGCCGTTCTTCACGCTCTCATCGGCCAAGCGAATCGCCTCACGCATAAATTCCTTATCTTTTTTTGTAATTCTCGTCATGAGATAAAAATGCAAGCAAATATAGTGTTTTTTTTCCAAGAAATATGCCGAAATGAAAATTTTGTATTTTTGTCTTATGAAAAACATAAAAATTATTTTGATTACAGGTGCCAGCAGTGGCATAGGCTATGACGCTGCTGAGACACTTGCCAAGCAAGGTCATCGTGTGTATGCCGCTGCCCGTAGGGTGGAATGCATGGAGCCTCTTAAGGAATTTGGCGTGAACATTTTAAAGATGGATGTCACCGATGAAGCATCGATGAAGCAAGGCGTTGAGGCGGTATTTCAAGCCGAAGGACGTATCGATGTGTTGGTCAACAACGCGGGTTATGGCTATTTTGGCGCTATTGAGAACGTGAGTATTGAAGAGGCTCGACGTCAAGTGGAGGTGAACGTGTTCGGGCTTGCCCGTCTCACTCAGCTGGTCTTGCCCATCATGCGAGCGCAGGGAAGTGGCCGGATCATCAATACTTCGTCGATTGCGGGCAAGATGGTGATCTATCTCGGCGGCTGGTACAATGTCACGAAATATGCTGTGGAAGCTTTCAGTGACGCGCTTCGCATGGAGGTGAAACCGTTCGGCATTGACGTAGTGAAGATCGAGCCGGGTGCCATCAAGACCGATTGGGGCATCATTGCTGCGAAGAACTTGAAAGAATCGTCGGAAGGCACTGCTTACGAAGAAACAGGTGCGCGGTGGTCCAACTCTATGCGTTGGTTCTACAAGAGCAACCTTCTTTCTTCACCCAAAGTGATTACCCGCCTCATCAGTCGGGCCGTCAATAGCCGCTATCCTCGAGCCGTGTATTGCCGGGGCAGGTTCTCCTTCTCTGGACGGGTAGCCCACGCCTTGCTTCCCGCCCGTTGGTGGGATGCCATCATGCGAAAATTGGGGAAAATTAAAGTCAAACAACAATAAAACCATAATGCTATGAAAAGATTATTACCATTCATGATTACAGTAATCATGCTTATTGTAGCCCAGATCGCCAAAGGGCAGATCCTTTATCCCAGCTATTCTTCAGTTTATATTGATTTCACGACAGGAGATTTTACGCAGTTTCCAGTTGAAGACAATTCAAGTACCTATGCTTGGGAGGTTGTCCATGTCGGTAACGATTATTACATGAAAAGCACCAACGAAGGGGTGGCAAACTCATCTTCCTACATTCTTTATAGGGTTTATTATCCTTATTCCGGGTATTTATCTTTCAAAGCCAAATGCTTGGGTGAAGGAACGACCGAACTATATGACAAATGTAGGTTCTCGATCAATGACGGGGTGAAGTTTGAACATGGCGCCGATGTGGGCGGTGATTGGGTAACCTATACTTTTCGGGTACCCTCTGGATGGAATCGCTTCTTTTGGGAATATTCCAAGGATTCAAGCGTGAATCCTGCTGGAGATGGTTTTTATGTCAAAGACATGGCATTTTACCCAGATATGACCTTTGTGGATTTTGAGACGGGTGACTTTGGCTCAGAACTTACCTTTACGAACGATGCGACCCATCCTTGGACCATTGGATTTGGAGGCTTGGATTATGCACCTTACAATATGATCAGTGGAAACTCGGGAATAGCCAATTCCACGTCATCAATTTTAACTTCTTATCGTTTTAACACAGATGGTGTGATTAGCTTTTATGCCAAATGTATGGGTGAAACCGGATCATCGGGTTCTGTGTTCGATGCCTGCAATTTTTATATTGACGACGAACGAGTGATGCATGAAGGAGCGGTGGGTTATCAGGATTATGCTTTTGCCGTATCCGAAGGCAACCATACCTTTAAGTGGGAGTATTCAAAGGACAGCAGTGTGGATCCAACAGGAGACTGCTTCAGTGTTGCGGACATGTTCTTTGCTTCGCGTCAAGTCAGTTACGTCTGCTTTACTGGGTTTACGGCTCCCGAGTGGGGTGCCCATCCCGACTTCGAGCTTTCAACGCTAGCGTACAGCCGCTGTCATATAGAGGAGATAAAATGGCATCGTGAGGGTGGTGGAAATGATTATGAGATGCATCCAAATGAGGTGTTTGACCATCCAGAGGATGATTATTATATGACTGTGAAAGTGATGCCATTCTCAAATCCTGTGAATTTTGTGTTCCATACTTCAGCATATTGCTATTTCGATGGTGATAATGGAATTGTAGATTCTCCGAACTGTCATGTTACTGATGATGGAGGGTACCTTATTCGGACAAAGCCTTATAGGTTGGATCCTACAAACGCTGCAGAGCATACGATGAAGACAATTGCCTGCTGGCCCAATCCAGCTCGCGAAACGCTATATTTGGAAGGTGTTGATGGAGAGACTGTAAGTGTTTACGATAACACGGGACGTATGGTGCTTCAAGAGATCTACAACGGAAAGCTCAATGTCAACGACTTGGTACCGGGTGTTTATGCCGTCACTGTCGCGGGACGCGTGATGAAGTTTGTCAAGGAATAATAGTTAGGGTTTCTTGAAATAATCCTCGAACAGCTGCGCAAGGCAATGATCGTCATCAATCATCTTGCGCAGCTGTTCCAGTCTCTGGGCGTTGGGTGAATCGGGGAACCACAGCTTGAGATAGCCGTTGCGGCCATATTTTTCCTTCAGATGGGTCACCATGCGCTGGTATTGCTCTTCTCGGCTGAGTTCGGGATAGTGGTCCAGCCCGTATTGTATGGTGCGCTGAGTGATGGTCACAGGATCGATGAAACGGTCGGCCTCGGCCACGATGCGACCGTAGATGGTCCTAGGCGCTTGCTTTGCTGAGGCGCGATGGTCTTCGGCCGCATCGGCCATGGTCTGAATTTGTTCCTCGGTAAACCATTCACGCAGCTTTTCATCCTCTTTGATGATACGTGCCGACACCACGTGATGGAGTTCGCGGCCTTCGCAGAGTCCCGTATCGTGGTAGGCTGCAATGGCATACACCATATCCATGTTGACGTCAAGGTTTGACGCGATGTCCAAGCTTTGTTGGATGACCATGAGGACATGGTCGCGACGGTGTGCTTGGTCGAAGTGATCGTAGCGGGGGATGATTTCCTGCTCGATGTATGCTGTCAGTTTCGGATTGATCATAAGGTGTCGCCTGTTTCGCTCTCGCCTTCTTTGGCTTGTCGCTCAAGTTCCAGCTTACCGAAACGCAATGTGAAGCCCGCAGAGATATAGCGGCTGTTCAGCATTTTGCGCGTGCTGTCGCTGAGATAATACGGGTTGGTGTTGGTCGAGCCCGAACCGATCTTGGCACCCCAGTTGAAGATGTCCTGCACATTGACGAACACCGACAAACGTCGGTTGAAGAAGTCGCTGCGCATACCCATATTGAGGAAATAGCGTGCCTTACGCTCGCTCATCAGGCTGATGGTCGGCGAGTTGTAGTTGGCCGAAGCCGTGACTTGGAGCTGATTGAAGAGCTTGGCCCAAGCGTTGACGCGTACACTCCACGACCACTTGTCGCGTTGGTCGATCTGATGCACGCCGTTACGGTCATATTCCATGCGATAGCCGTAGTCATACAGGTTGGCATACAAGCGTACGTTGAAGAATCCCGTTGGACGGTAGGTCATATTGAGCGAAGTGCCGTAGCGCCACGAGGTGCCCATGTTGTAAGGCATCGAATAGCTGACGATACGATCCAGATAGTCGTCGTACTCGGCGTCGGTCAGCCTGCTGATCTCATTGGTGCTCCAGCGACCGTAGGCTTCGAGGCCTATGTTACCAAAACGTTCGAAGAACTTCTGCCATCCTGCTTCCACATTATGTGTATAAGCATTTTTTAGCCCGAAAGGATTACCCGTCGAATAGCTGTCATCGCCATATCTGCGGAAAGTGCTGATTTGGTCTTCTCCGGGGTGCGACATACGCATCGAATAGTTGAGTTTCCAGTTGTGCATCGATTCCGTACGGTAGGTCAGGTGAATGGAAGGACGTACATTGAGGAAATACAAGGTGCTGTCATCGGCAAACGGCATATCGCTTTGGTAGCTGTAGCCAATGCGGTCGCCACCAATGCCCATACCCGTGCTTAAGGTAAAGCCACCCCAACGGTGCGTCCAGTTGACATCGCCGTTGACACCTGTTTCATTGCCATTGAAATGGTAGGTGCGAAGCACGTCGATGCTGTCATAAGTGATGCCGCCATCATTGGAATAGAAACGTTTATAATCACTATTGTCCACCTGATTGTCGATGCGCAATCCATAACTGAGTTCGTCGTCCTCACTATAGGGTCGGTTGTAGCGCGCATCGAGATTAATGCCATAGCCCTTCTGATTACTCAAAAGATATCGGTTTTCATCGAAGTCGGTGTAAACATCATAGAAACGGTTGTTGTAATAGTCGGAAGCATTCCTGTTGAATCTGCCATTCAAACCGATGCGGAGATTGTGACCCTTGTCATCAAACTTCTTGGTGTAGTCCACACCAAAATGGCCGAAGCCGGATTGCGAAACGGTCGTATCGCCCATGCTGTAGGCCAGAATGCTGTCAACGGGTTGCAAATAGAAAGTCTGTACTTCGCGACGGCTACCGTTGTTGCGGTTGTTATTATAGAAGCCACCTCCATCGAAGGAGATGTCGCTCGTCGAGTCAATCTCGTAGTCAATATTCATGAAGACATTGCCGCTAATGCTACGGTTGTCCTCTTTTTGTGATGTCGTCTTGTGCCACACAGAGTCAAACAGCCCCTCAGTAGCGGCATCCTCGCGTTTCAGCTCCCAGCTGTCGGTGGTGTTGAGTCTGTTGCTATAACGTCCCGAAGCAAACAGGTTGATGCTCAGTTTCTCTTTTTTCCACATATAACTCACCCAAGGGGAGACAAAGGGTTGGTTGGAGCCGTTCACACCAAAGCTGACGAATTGGTTGCTCTTGATATGCGCCGATGTGACGATGTTGATGACGGCTTCGGCTTCAGTGGCGTATTTGGCCGATGGGTTGGTGATGGTCTCGATGCGTGCGATGGCATTGGCGGGTAAGGTCTGAAGATAGGTCTTCAGGTTCTCTTCAGTAAGCTTCGAAGGTTTGTCGTTGACCCAGATCTCCACGCTTGACACGCCGCGCAGCGTAATGTTGCCTTCCACATCGACTTCCACGCCAGGCGCGTTCTGCAAGGCATCCTCGGTGGTTCCTGTCTGGATGGACGGGTCTTCACTAACGTTATAGACGAGCTTCTCGCCATCCATGGCGTAAAGCGGCTTCTCGGCAGTGACAGTGACCTCGTTCAGTGAGGTGATGCCTTGCTTGATGCGCAAGGTGCCCAGATCAGTGTTGTTGGTTACTTTGAAAGGCTGGACGAAGTTCTCGTAGCCGATGGCTGAGATCCTAAGCAGAAAAGAGCCTTGGGGGACGTCGTTGATCTCGAAACGTCCGTCCATGTTGCTGATGCCGCCTTTGACGAAAGCGGAGTCGATGGAGTCGAGCACCGCCACGTTGACGTAGGGTAGATATTCGCCGTTGTCGGCATCGCGCAACAATCCGACCACCGTGAAGGTGTCGCCTTCGCGGACTCTTTTCTTTTGCCTGATGGGCGTGTTGCCTGAGTTTTGGTTCCACTCGCGATTGCGATCACCCATGGGTGGGCGTCCGCCGGGACGTCTTCCTCCTGGAGGTGGTCCGCCTTGACCGCCGGGAAATTGTGCTTCACTACATACCGCGATGAGTAAAAAAGCGGTAAATAATATGGATTTGACGAGAAACTGCTTCTTCATTATTATATTTTCTTCCAGTAAACACTTTCACCGATACCAAGGATGGATCCTCTAAGCTTGAGCTGTCCATCGTCGGTAAATTCAACCTGTAGCTTTGCCTTGATGCCTCTTTGAGGGTCATAGATCTTGGTGCCGTCCCAGCATTTTTCCTTGGCATTGTATCTCAATCCGCTGAAAAGCACGATTTGGTCGCAAGGTGTGTTGCGTAGGTTTTTGTCGGGGTTCTTCGTGTCCAGCAACTTGTTGCCGTTGGTATCACGGTCATGTTCAACCCAAATGACTTGAGCGCTGAAGGTGCCGTCCTTTTGCTGGGAGATCTTGGCTTTGAAAAGGTCGTCGCCTTGCTTGCCAGAATAAGTGCCGATGATGCTTTCAGCCTTGTTGTTCAAGGCATTTTGCGCCATTGATGTGCTGATGAAAGCCCCAATCAATGTGATGATTAAAAAGAATTTCTTCATGGGATGAAAGTTTCAACTAAAAACTAGCAAATATAGAATTTTATTTTGTAATGGGTTGTTTCGACCTCAATGAAATGGCGAATCCTCCGCAGGGGGCCATCTTGAGTTTCAAAACTGATTTGGAGTTCACTTTCTTGTGCGTAACGGTATAGGCTTGGGGATTGTAAGGGAGTGAGGAGTCAGTTGGGAGACCGTTGGCGTCTTTGGCATCGCAATAGATGGTGGCGTCGTAGGTGACACCTGGCTTCAGGAAGTCGAGTTTCACCTTGACTTCGCGGGCATTCTCATCGGTGATGCCGCCGACGTACCAGACGTCGTGGGGAGTTGGGAGTGAGGAGTTAGGAGTGAGGAGTTGATCTGAATCTATGGCGTAAACGAAACGGGTGGCGCTGTTGATGACACCTTTCTTGCCATCGGAGAGGGTGGCGAGGCCTTCGGCGGCTTTGTTGAGGGAGGAGAGCTTGGGATGGCGTGCGGTCACGATATAATCGCCGGGTTCGGCAGCGATATAAATGCTGGTATCCCAATCGACGGCTACGTCTTTGATGAACTGGAAGGCATCCATGTAGGGCTCGTAGTGTTCGGGGAAGTCGGCGGCCATCTGCAGGGGAGAATAGAAAGTCACATAGAGGCCCAGCTGGTTGCAGATGGTGTGGCGCATCTTGCCGCCCCAGGGGACGATCTTACCCATGTCGGGCTCGAAGATGCCAGGGGTGTAGTCCATCGGTCCGCCTTGAAGACGGGTGAAGGGCAGGATGGTGGTGTGTCCAGGTTTGATACGCTCGCGGAACTCAGTGCCCATGGCGCTCTCGTTGCCGATCATGTTGGGCCAGGTGCGGCAGAGGCCTGTAGGTCTCACAGCCTCGTGCGAATTCACCATGATATGGTGCTTGGCGGCCTCCACGATGGCATAGTGGTAGTGGTTGTTGATGGGCTGGCTGTAATGGCCTTCGCCGAAGGGGATGATGGTGCCAACATAGCCGCCCTTCACAGCGTTGTAGCCGTATTGGTTCATCAAGGTGTAGGCCTTCTCCATCCAGTGTTCATAATTGATGGTGGAAGCGGAGCTCTCGTGGTGCATGATGAGGCGGATGCCCTTTTCGTGGGCGTATTTGTTGAGTGCGGGCAGGTCGAAGTCGGGGTAGGGGGTGATGAAATCGAAGACGAATTCCTTCTGCTTGCCGTACCAGTCTTCCCAGCCGATGTTCCATCCTTCGATGAGGAGGGCGTCAAAACCATTGGAAGCTGCGAAGTCGATGTAGCGGCGCACGTTGGCGTTGTTTGCGCCGTGGGTGCCATTGGGCTTGGCATGCTCATAGTCGGTTTGTCCCAGCTTTACCGATGGGAAGTCGTTGGTATAAGACCAGGTGCTCTTGCCTGAGATCATCTCCCACCAAACGCCCATGTATTTCACAGGATGGATCCAAGAAACATCTTCCAGGGCGCAGGGCTCGTTGAGGTTGAGGATGAGTCGTGAAGCCAGTACGTCGGTGGCTTTTTCGCAGACCATGATGGTGCGCCAAGGGGTGTGGCATGGCGCTTGGATGCGGCCTTTGTAGCCAGTGGCGTCGGGGCAGAGGAAAGCGCGGAACGTGAAAGGTGAGGTGGCTTGAAGATCGAGATGCATGGTGGGGAAGTCGAGGGTGGCGGCTTCGTGGATGTTGATGTAGAGGCCGTCGTCGGTCTTCATCTGCAACGCGGTTTGGACGCCTGTCTTGGAGAAGGCTGTCCAAGGCCATCCGCCGTCTTTATGGCCAGCTTCCCACAGTTCGGGGATCTCCGAAAGTCTCGACTCGGTGTAGTTGTATTCCTGGGTGTCGAGATCGCCAGGGATCCACCAGGCCTTATGGTCGCCAGCCATGGTGAACTCGGTCAGCTCTTCCTTAAACCAGAAACAGACTAACGAGTTAGGAGTTAATTCCTCACTATACATAGGGAATTCATAGCGGAAGCCGAGGCCGTCGTCGTAGAGGCGGAATCGGATCTGCATCACGGTAGGCCTTGTTTCGGTGGAGTGGTCCATGCTTTCGACCGAACCGACAGGCTGTTCAAGGGTGACCAGCATCTCGTTATAGTGGTTGCGGATGTGAGCTTCTTCGCCCCATACGGGCTCCCAGGTCTCGTCGAAAGTGTCGTATCTTGTGTCTTTCAGCACAAATGCGTGGGCTAGGTCGTCGCGCCATTCGAGGGTGAAGCCCATCTTGGAGGGCAGCACGACGGGCTTGCCCTGACGGTCGAGGGCATAATAGGGGACGCCGTCTTTGAGTTCAAACTTGAGCTCCAGCTTCCCGTCAGGGCTTTTCAGGGTGACGGGTTCAACGGCAAAGATGTTTTGGATCAGCATTCCAGTCAATGCTATCAGGAGAAGAAGCGTTTTTTTCATGCTAAAAATGTTTGTGTTCTATAAGCTGCAAAGATAAAAAATGTATTTTTGCCTCACATTATAAAATTAAACATCATGAAAAAGTGTTTCTTGATCGCAGGCATCCTTTGCCTGTTTATGCTTTCTTGCACGGAGAGCGAAAAACCCATTATGACTGTTGACGAGATAGGTGATTCATGGCAGACTGCTCCCATCAATAAAGTGAAAAGTGCCGATGTCATGGGCATGATGCAGGCCTTCCAAAAGCAATGGCCCACACGATGTGTTGCTGCCTTACTCGAAGACCTTAAATTGCCGGAAAATGAACAGGAGTTCGTTTCGATGTATGACCCGGATTACAACTACATGAGCTTCTCCAGCGGCAATGACAATCCAGATGACGAGAGCTTGCAAGCCCGCGTGTGGCAACGTTCCAACGGTCACCAACTGTTCGGGATCAATATCTTCCAGCCGAACTGCATTAAACAAAGTCTTTTGGCGTTTTATGACTATGATCCATCAAGCAAGACGATGACTCCTGAGATCGTTCCTGCCCTGAAGTTTGCTTCTGATTTTACGGATGCGGAGGTGTGGTATGAGATCTATCCTGAACCGAACGAAATAGCGGTGTATGAGTATTTCGGCCAATGGTGGGGCGGCTTAAGGCACGTCTATTCTTGGGACGGCATGAATTTCACCGAGCCAGTGACCGAGTTTGAAGGCATTTCGACCATCTTGGATAAATACCATGAGAATTATGATTTCTATGATGACGAGTCGTTCAGCAAATATGCCTTGTTTGATGTCGATAAAGATGGCATGCCGGAGTTGGTCTTGAGCAACCATAATGATGAATGCCAGGTAGTTGTATCCATTGTCGAAGGAGAGATCCATCTCCTTGCCAGCACGGATTTCAAACGCCATCTGATTTTCCATAAAGAAAGCGTCGTGGGCGATGCCGGCGGTTGTGGTACGGGTTGTTTCTATGCGCATTATACCAAGCTGATAAACAGCGCTCCTGAGTTCGAATTTGGCGATATGCAGAGCTACAATTTCGAGACGGATAAAATGGAAGACGAGTACAATAAAAACGGTGAGTTGCTTACCTTGGATGAAGGTCAAGCGATTTTTGACTCGTTCGGTGAGGTATATGATGCTGAATTGGTTTGGCGTCCGTTTAGATAATGGAAAACACTCGGGCTAAGGAACGGGAAAAAGAGATCTTTAAGGTGACCTTTGTGGGAGGTGCGGTGAACGTGATCCTCCTGGTATTCAAGTTTGTGGCGGGCATCGTGGGACGAAGCTCCGCCATGGTTGCCGACGCCCTGCACTCGCTTTCCGATTTTGTGACAGATATCATCGTGCTGGTATTTGTCAAGATCAGCAACAAGCCCCAGGACAAGTCACATGACTATGGTCATGGCAAGTATGAGACCTTGGCTTTGACCATCATCGGCGTGGCCTTGATGGCGGTGGCCATTGGCATCATCGTGAAAGGAGCGCTGAAGATTGCTGCCTGGGCCCAAGGCGAGGTGCTGGAAGCGCCTGAAATGCTCGCTTTCTGGGCGGCTATTGTTTCCATTGTGCTGAAGGAGGGCGTCTATCGATATTCCATTATCAAGGCAAGGAAGTTGAATTCCAAGGCTGTGGAGGCCAACGCTTGGCATCACCGCAGCGATGCCCTGTCGTCCATTGGGACAGCCGTGGGTATCGGCGGTGCCATCTTCTTAGGTGAACGCTGGACCATCCTCGATCCAATCGCTTCGGTAGTGGTGGGCGGCTTCATCGTGAAAGTAGCCTTCGACCTGTTGAAAAACGGCATCGGCGATCTGATGGAGCAGTCGTTGCCCAACACGGTAGAGGAGGAGATTCTCCAGCTGGCGGCCTCGGTACCGGGTGTCACCAAGCCCCATGACCTGCGTACCCGACGCATTGGCAACCATTACGCCATCGAACTCCATATTCTGATGGATGGTAACCTTACATTAAAAGAGGCCCATGACAAGGCCTCTGAAGTGGAAGATTTGCTCCGACAGCATTATGGTGAAGAAACCCATGTAGCGGTTCATGTGGAACCGAAGGAGTAAAACTTGTTTGGTTATTTTGATTATGGCTTTGGATGGTGCCCTCTAACCCTGATCGTGTCACCTTCACTGCGCATGTGAGGCTTGATAACAACCTTTCTGCTCGTGTTGTTTTCAGTCTCTCTCTGATGGTTTTTGGCTTTGATATTGCGATTTTTTAGCATTTCGAGCTTATCTTCAGCATTGAGATGCATTTTAACGGTATTGTCAGCCTTATTATCCAATGTGTTCTGTTCTTCCGTATTGGAAAGGTGTTGTCTGAGTAATTCAAACTTGTCATTGGTAGGGAATGCTGATGTATCACCTGCTTTGATTTCCAAAGCTTTTTGATCACCCGTTGCATTGGCAGCATGTTGTCTGAGTATCTCAAATTTATTGGTTGGCTCATCCATCTTCTTAACTTTGCTTTGTGCCGTGGCTGTAATGACTGCGAAGAGCGCTATGAAACTGAGTAAAACCGTTTTTTTCATAATGTAAAAAATATTAATAATTCCCTAAATTGTGAGCAATAACCGTGCCATGCGATTGGATGATGAATTATTTTTCTAAATTTGCAATACAATACGATAATTGCTATGAAGAGACTTTTGATTACTGCTTTACTTGCCATGCTGGGTTGGGAATCCGCTTTGGCTTGTACCAACTTGATTGTGGGAAAGAAGGCATCCGCTGACGGCAGTGTGATGTGTACTTACAACTGCGACGGCTTCGGCTTTTCGGGATCCTTGTTCTACAGCCCTGCTGGGAAACATGCTCCTGGGGAGCAGATCACGGTGAACGGATGGGGCCCTGTTCACAAGGGACGTTATGTGAAACAAGTTGAGTACACTTACAATGTAGTGGGTCTGATGAATGAAAAGCAACTTACTATTGTGGAGACCACCTTTGACGGGCGACTGGAGCTGGTGAACGAAGACGGACTGCTCGACTACTTCACGTTGATGCGCCTGGCTTTGCAACGTTCTACCACGGCCCGGGAAGCGATCAAATGCATGGCCGAGCTGGTGGAGGAATATGGCTACAACAGTAGCGGCGAAAGCATCACTGTGTGCGACCCTAACGAGGCCTGGATCATGGAGATCATAGGGAAGGGGCCCAAACGGAATGGCGCGGTATGGGTGGCTTTAAGGATCCCCGACGACTGCATCTGTGCCCACGCCAACTTGAGCCGGATCAGGCAGTTTCCGCTGGAAAGTGGAAAGAGCATTAGTAGCAAGAACTTTGGACGGATCAATGATCCTGAAGTGGAGTGTGTGTATGCTGCGGATGTGATTTCGTTTGCGCGTGAGAAAGGGTTCTTCAACGGCAAAGACGAGGAATTCTCTTTCCGCGATGCCTATTGTCCGATCGACTTCGAGAACGTGCGCTACGCCGATGCCCGTGTGTGGAGCTTCTTCCGCCATCATTACAGCCAAGAGGAGATGGATAAATACCTGCCATACATCAATGGCGATTTCGATGTCTGCGACCACCTGCCGCTGTGGATCAAGCCCGACAACCCCTTGTCGTTGAGAGACCTTCAGCAGGATATGCGCGACCATTACGAGGGTACGCCTTTGGACATGACTTCCGACATGACGGCTGGTCCTTGGGGCATGCCCGTGAGGCCCTTGCCGATGCATTACAAGGACAGCGACAGCCTAGATTATTTCCGTGAACGCCCCATCGCAACACAACAATCTGGCTTCACCATGACCTGCCAGATGCGTTCATGGCTTCCCGATGACGTGGGTGGTGTCACCTGGTTCAACTGCGATGATGCCAACATGGTGGCCTACGTGCCGCTCTATTGCTGCATCACAAAGGTGCCGGCCTGCTTCCGCCAAGAGAACAACCCCCGCAACGAATTCAGCTTTGAGTCGGCCTTCTGGATGAACAACTGGGTGGCCAACATGGTTTATCCCCGGTATTCGATGATGATCGGCGACCTTCGGAAGGCGCAAAACGAGCTGGAGGATTACTATTTCGCCGACCAAGACAAGGTGCTTGCAGCTATCAAGGATATGAATCCCGCCAAGCGTCAAGATTACCTGAACCGCAAAAGTATCGCGTACGCTGAGAAGATGATGCAGCGTTGGGATCAGTTGGCGAAATACCTCATCGTCCGTTACAACGACTTGGTGGTGCGCAAGATCGGGAAGGACGGCAAGTTTGTCCGTTGGGGCTACGATACGCCCGGTTACGATCAGCAGTTCATCGATGCCATCAAACCATCAACGGGCGAACGCTATCAACTAAAGGAAGTCATCGAGCGAAGGGAACGGTGATTTACATGATGACACGGATTTTCTGAGTACAAAAAAAGAGAACGATGTGAGTCGTTCTCTTTTTGGTTCATTTAAAACACTCGGATTAGAGCGCGAAGCCAAGGCCGACGAAAAGGCCGTTGGTCTTTGTGGTGATGTTGTCGCTGGTGTTGATGTCGAGCAAACCAAGACGATAACCGCCAAACAAGTTGAATTGGTTGAATTTCACATCTGCGCCAAACACGACATAGAGGTTGAAACGGCTGAGGTTGCTGTTGTCACCATACCAATCAACGGTGTTGCTCGTGTTGGTGCCAAGGATGTTTTCATGAGTGGTGGTCTTGGTCTTTCCAGAAAGGGCAAGGCTTGCCATTGGTCCAACAAATGGAACAACACTCAATTCACGGTTAATGCCGATGGAATAATTAAACAAAACAGGGATGTCAACAAGGAGTTGGGTGTTGGTGGTTTTGATGCTTCCAACAGCATTGCTTTCTTGAGCAGACTTGGTGTTCATACGGAACTGGCCACCTACTGCGGCACCAATACCTTTGGCGAGGCCAAAGTTCTGGGTGAAACCAGCGAAGAAACCTTGGTAGTTGTTGCTGCTGTTTCCAGTAACAAAGGTTTCAGGAGCATAACCTGCATAAACGGTTGATTGTGCCTGCACATTTCCGGCAACGAACATTGCGGCAAACAAAGCCACGATTGCTAATGCTTTTTTCATAACTTATTTGATTTAGTTGGACTTGTTCATCTTGTCAAAAAGCGTGCAAAAATAAGTCTTTTTTTGAAAATAAAGTCAAAATCGTTCTTTTTCGGACTATTTGACATAGTTCTCTAGTGCTTTGAAAAGCTCTGGCAGGCGTTTTGAAATGGCCACGGGGCGGTTGCTTTCGATGAAACAGTGCGAACTTTGTGCCGTGCAGACCACCTTGCCATCGACACGCATGGTATAGACGAAATCAAACTTCATCTCTGTGATCTTGCCGATGTTCACTTCGATGTCGATGACGTCCTTAAAAGTGGTGGGGCGTTTGTATTCACAAGTAACGGAGATGACAGGAGAGAAGACGTTTTCCGCTTCGATCTTGTCGAAACCGAAGCCGAGCTGGTCGAGCCAGTCAACGCGGGCTTCTTCCATAAAACGGATGTAATTGGAGTGATGCGTCACGCCCATGCGGTCGCATTCGTAGTATTTTACTTCATGTTGGTAGTTGTTCATAAAACTTTATAATAATTTATAGATTAATTCCAGGCTGACATAACGGCTGTTGGCCTTGTTGGACTTATATGAAATATAATAAGGATTATAGGTGTAATTGTCTTCTTTGTTCCAGTTAAAGATGTCGAAGGCGTTAAGGAGCAGGGAGAAACGGTTGTTGAAAAAGTCGGCACGGAGCCCGCAGTCGATGCCGTAGGCCGTTTGATTGATGGCGAAGAGGGTCTGGGTTGGAGAGCTGTAATAGGCGGTGGCATGGATCTCCAGCTTGTTCCACAACTTGGCCCAAGTGCCAAGGCGCAGTACGTAGGCGAACATGTCGCTACTGATCAGGCTGTCCTGGGTCTTGTCGTAATAAGTCTCGATATGTGAATCGAAGACATTGGCTTCCAGGCGCACATTGAAGGTGGCGCTGGGGCGGTAGGTGATGTTGAATTCACCTCCAGCTTCGTAATACTGGTTCAGGTTGACCGGCTTGCTGAAAGGTACCACGCGTCCCCAAAGTTCATCGTAGGCGGCATCGCTCACCATGTTGATGGCGTTGATGGAGTTGTTGAAATAGCCCTTGACATTCACCGATCCCAGACGTTCGGAGTATTTGGCCCACGACAGCTCAAAGACGTCGATCAAGGTGGGTTTCAGGTCGGGATTGCCTACGGAGAATGACTCTTCTTCATAGACTTTCTTGCTGGTAAAATAGCGTACCCATGGGAATTGTGTCTTACGGGTATAGCTGAAGCTGAAGTTGTGCATCGAGGGGGTGCGGTAGGAGATGTGCAATGACGGCCTCCAGTAGGCAAAGTGCAACAAGGCGTCGTGTTCGGGCGCATCGAGGTAATGCGATTTGATCCAGCTATTCTCCCAGCTGATGCCTGGCTTGATGGTAATGGCGTCGCCGATCCGATGCAGCACCATGACCGTACCCGCCAGCTGATGGGTGCTGAATCGGCGGTTCTCAGAACGGTAGGTGTCGGTAACATAGCCGTCGATGCCCAAGGTGTCGTAGATGCCGATGTTGTTGTCGGGCTTCAGATGGCCGGTGAGATTCACATAGACCTCGCCATGGCGGTATGGATGGATGTATTCCACCTTGGAGTCGTAGCCGATATCCACGAAGTCGTTGGTGATGACGATGTCGCGGTTCATCTCGGGATGTGTTGCGAAATAGCGTTTCTCTTTTGTGATGCCTTTCCCATAGTCGAAGCTGGAACTCAGTTGAACGCCCAACGTCTGTCCTGGCTTGTTGAAACGGTGCTGCCATTCCATCCCCAAGGAGCCATCTGAAAAAGGCTGGTCGTTTATGTTGTGGACATCGTATTCGTATTCTCCGATGTTGTCGATGAACTCTTTGCGATAGGTGTTCTTTTCCGTGTTGGACTTTTGTCGGCTCGGGGTGATGTTGAAATAAGCCATTAGGTCGTTGTCCTTGTCGGGACGGTATTCCGCCTTTAGGAAGACTTCCGCATTGTAAAACAGCGACGTGTCGTTGCTGTGATAACGGGTGCAGTTGGCAGTGTCAAGTCCAATAGGGATGCCATTTTCCAGATGATCCACGAAAGAATAGCTATAACCTTCTGAATGAGTCTTTGTGCTGGAGAAACCACCTTTGATGTTGACATTGAAGGACCATTTGTCGCCGTTGCTGATGTAGGACACCCAAGGCGAGATGTTTGGCCTTGTGTTGAATTGCAAACCCATGCTAAGATGCCGCTCGGTGTGAGAAACCTCATTGGTGACGATGTTGATGACGCCCGTGTTGATGGCGGAGGTATATTGTGCTGACGGGTTGGTCATCACCTCGATGCGTTCGATGGAAGAAGCCTTGACTTGTTGGAGATAGTTTTTCAGGCTTTCCTCGTCGAAGCGTGAAGGCCTGCCGTTGATAAACAGCTCCACCTCGTTGACGCCGCGTAGGCTGATCTTGCCTTCCGTATCAACTTTGACGCCCGGTACGTTTTGCAAGGCGTCGGATACGGTTCCTTGTCGTGCATCCTTGTCGTGCCCGATGTGGTATATGAGCGTCTCGCCTTCGTTGACAAAGAGGGGTGTGGTGCCCGGCAAGGTGTCGGGTGTTTGCGCCGTCATTGTACAGGAGAGCGTTGACAGGAGCAGAAGAAGGAATAGCAGTCGCTTCATAGGCAGGCGGCCACTTTGGCGGCAAGGCGTGCGTTGTTCAGGACCAACTCTATGTTGGCAGCCAGGCTGTCGCCTCCGGTGATGTCTTTGATACGTGCGAGCAGATAGGGGGTGGTTTCTTTGCCACGGATACCTAACCTTTTGGCGTCGGCGACGGCTTCGTCGATGGCGGCGTTGATACGGTCGGCGTCCATGGAATATTCTTCAGGGATGGGGTTGGTGACGAGCATGCCGCCTCCGAGGCCCATCTCTTGTTTGGCGCGGAAGGCAGCAGCGAGTTCTTCGGGGGTGTCCAGACGGTAGTCCACTTTGAAGCCGCTGGTGCGGGTATAGAAGGCTGGCAGTTCGTCGGTGCCGTATCCGATAACGGGGACGCCTTTGGTCTCGAGGTATTCAAGGGTGAGGCCGAGGTCAAGGATGGACTTGGCGCCGGCGCAGACGACCATGACGGGGGTGCGGGCTAGCTCTTCGAGGTCGGCGGAGATGTCCATGGTGGTTTCGGCGCCCCGATGCACGCCTCCGACGCCTCCCGTGGCGAACACCTTGATGCCTGCCAAGGCGGCGATGATCATTGTGGTGGCGACGGTGGTGGCGCCATCTTCGCCGCGTGCCACGAGTACAGGCAGGTCGCGTCGCGAGGCTTTTGTTATCCCAGTGCCTTTACGGCCAAGATACTCGATGCCTTGTGTGGTAAGCCCAGCTTTCAAACGACCGCCTATCACGGCGATGGTGGCTGGGACGGCGCCGCCTTCACGGATGGTCTGTTCTACGCGCAAGGCTGTCTCCACATTCTGTGGATAAGGCATGCCGTGTGAGATGATGGTAGATTCGAGTGCCACGATAGGTTTGCCGTCGCGTTGGGCGGCAGCCACTTCGGGCGAGATGTCAAGATAGTTGTTCATAAAGCTGTTTCAGTTGTTTGTTTACCGTATCGGGACACTCGCAGGTGATTTTGGCACATTTAAGGCCTATTGAAGCGGCTTCTTCGATGCTGGCGTTGGGTCCGGCATGGACGATGCCAGCCATCAAGGCGTCGCCGGCTCCTGTGGCATTCTCCACCTTGCAAGGCAGGGAGGGGAAGTGGGTGAGTTTTCCGTTTTCGATGACATCAAGGCCGTCATCGCCCCGGCTCACATACAGTCTGGTGATGCCTTTGACGTCCTTCAGACACTCGTATTCCATTTGGTTGCACTTCACGGTAAACACTCGTTTCCTCTTGGACAGTGCCATGGCTTTCTTGATCTTGGGAGCCTTGGCGCCTGACACGGCGTCGATGTATAAAGGCTCGTCAACGAGATCGATCAGATAGGCCAGCGACTCCACAGAGAGGTTGGCGTCGGCAACAAACACATCGACGTTTTCGATCTTCGACAGTTTCGAAGCTAGCCATACTGGCGTGATGCTGTCGGCAGTGACCATGTCCGACACACCGCCAATCAGCTCGCCATCCTCGTTGTTGATGCTGAGAAAGATGGAACGGCTGCCGAGTGGCGCTGTATCGCACAGGCTGATGTCGATGTTGGCTTTACGGCAGCTGTCGGCCGTAAACCATCCAAAGGTATCGCCTGCAAAGAAAGTCAAGAATACTATCTCATTGCCCATCAGTGCGAGATTGTGGGCGATGTTACGCGCCACACCACCTGAGGAGAGACGCACAGTACCAGGATTTGAGTCGTTTGGCACAAACGACTTTAAGGTTGTGGCGGTGATGTCAACATTCGCTCCGCCGATGACACATGTTTTCATGCTACAAATGTGTTTTAGAGTGAGTCGGGCGTTATGCTATCTGGATTACTGGTTGGAATCGTGTCGGATTCCATTGGCGGAGGCGGTCCATATACCTTGGGAGGTCCGTACACGCAAGGTGGATGCACTTGAAAGAATTGGCAGGAACTGCCAAAGAGCAGTGCCATTCCTGAAAGGATCCAAATCCATATCTTTCGCGGGATTCTTTTCATGTTATGTTGTTTTATCAACTGCAAATATAACAAAAAAGCAGGTTTATTTCATTTTATTCGAGAAAAATCATTATCATTGCATCAAAATAGAGTGTCAGTAATCACAAATAAAACAATTTATTATGAACAAAAAGACATTGATTCTTGCTATCGTGGCTACGACTACCGTCGGTGCCGCCAGTGCGCAAAACAGCATGACCTACGGCTCGCACACATACGAAGTGAAAGGCGAGATGTTCACGGAAGCCGACAACAACTATTATGGTCCTCGCAAGACTCCGACGGCGTGGGTCACCTTCTCTAACATTCCTTCGGACTATGAGGAATTCGAGGCTGTCTATAATGGACTTTTGGGGAAGTCGATCCAAGGCACAGCTGCCATGATTCCCATGGCTATTGAGCTATATGCCCGTGATGCCTCTGTCGGTGAACGTTGCTTCAACTTGTTGTGCAACAGCTCCACCACGGTGAGCGGTATTCTTCGCATTCTGAAGACTAAGCTGGTCCCGTCGCAATACGGACCTGCCAACGATCCTTACATCCAGCGTTATATGGCTGCCGCTTTGCTTAAAGGCGCACAAGCCAGCAATGCCTACACCCCGACAGAGCCTTACACGGTGGAGATGTGCTCATCTGCCAACAGGCCGCAGGGCAGTATGAACGGCACCGTGTATTATGTCTATATCTTGGCCAAAGGCTGGGATACGGAACAACGTCAGGTGGAGATTCTTGAGACCAGCAACGGACTTTACAAGGTGTTCAACTGTCCGTCATGCTATGTGCAGTGCAAGAACATACAAGGCAAGTGGGGAGGCCTGAAGTAAGGTTTAGTGTTCCTAAATGTTGACAAAAAAAGAACTCAGCCTGAAAAGACTGAGTTCTTTTTGTTATCGTGATCCGGTTGGGATTCGAACCCAAGACCCACAGCTTAGAAGGCTGTTGCTCTATCCAGCTGAGCTACCAGACCATCTGAATTGCGAGTGCAAAAATACGAATTTTTTCCGAGTTGTCAAGGTTTTAAGCTAAAAAATTGCGCTTTTGGCTTCCTCCAGTCTTGGCATGGCCGGATTTTTCGTTCTGAGGGCGCGACTTTTTAACCTGCAAGACACTGCCTTGAAAATCCATATCATCCGTCTCTACAATGGCCTTGTAGGCCTCCGCTTCGTTGGGCATTTCGACAAAGCCATAACACTTTGAACGACCGGTTTCGTGGTCCATGATCACTTTGCAATCGTCCACCTGCCCGAACTGTTCGAAATAGGCACGAAGGTCGTCTGCATTGGTCCTAAAGGCTAGCTTGGCTACAAATATTTTCATGAAATACTCTTTATAATTGATGCAAAGATAGAAAAAACAAATAACTTTTAACGTTTTAATAAAGAAATTTTAATATTTTTTTTAAAAATAGATGGCAAAGAATTCGGAACTTTGCAAAAATCTAATATGAAAAGGTATGAAATACGATTTTGACAAGCTTATTCCGAGAGCAAATACGAACTGTGTGAAATACGATCTAAGGGATGTGGTGTTTGGCAATCCCGATGTGCTGCCGATGTGGGTGGCTGACATGGATTTCGAGACGCCAGACTTTGCGCGCGAAGCTGTGATTCGAAGGGCAGAGCATCCTGTTTATGGCTATCATTTCAAGGACAGGCCCTATTTCGAGGCCATCCAAGGATGGCTGAAAAGACGTCATCAGTGGGAAGTGCCCACGGAATGGATGTCGTTCGTGCCAGGGGTAGTTTGCGGTTTCAACATGTCGGTGCTTGCGTTTACCAAGGAAGGTGACGATGTCATTATCCAGTCGCCTGTGTATCCGCCATTTCATCATGCTGTCACAGAACACGGTAGGAAGCTGGTTTATAATCGTCTGAAGATAGGGGAGAAGGGCTATGAGATGGATTTCGATCTTTTGGAGGAGCAAGCCAAGACCGCCAAGATGCTGATTCTATGCAATCCCCATAATCCTGTAGGTCGTTGCTGGACACGTGAGGAGCTGCAGCGAGTGAGCGAGATCTGTCTGCGAAACGATGTGTTGGTGATCTCCGATGAGATCCATTGCGATCTGGTGCTGCCTGGATACAAACATACGCCATACGCCACCTTGAGTCGAGAAGCTTCTGACCATTGCATCGTGTTCCATGCGGCCAGCAAGACCTTCAACTTGGCGGGTTTGGCCACTTCTACTGCCATCGTACCCAACAAGGAGTTGCGCGATGTCTATGTTCACTATGTGGAGGCCTTGGAGGCCCATCTTGGCAATATTTTCGGCAAGGTTGCCACGCAAACATGTATGGAGCAAGGTGATGATTGGCTCGACCAGTTGTTGGCGTATGTGCAAGGCAACATCGACTATGTATCGGATTTTATTACGGCAAACCTACCCAAGGTGAAGTTCTTCAAGCCGCAGGCCACCTATATGATGTGGCTTGACTTCAATGGTTACGGACTTTCTGAGGATGAGTTATGGCGCAAGATGACGCGGGAAGCACAGCTAGGTTTCAACCGTGGATCCGATTTCGGGCAAGACGGCAGTGGATTCTTCAGGATTAACTTGGCTTGTCCCAGGGCGACGGTTGAGGAGGCGATGAAGAGGTTGATGAATGCTTTTATATAAAAAGAATTTCAATTAATTTCTCAAATTCTCAAATTCTTGAAAAACTAAAACAATGATAACTGTTGTTGAGAGGCTTCTTTAGGGTTATCATTGGTATCTGTTGTTCCGATCATCTGCTCGAAATCAGTTTCGCTGATGATAGGAACGCCTAATGCCTCCGCTTTCTTGCGCTTTTCGGGACCCATGTTTTCTCCGGCCAGGACGTAATCGGTTTTTCCGGAAATGGAACTGGAGTTCTTGCCGCCGTGGGCTTCGATGGCTGCCTTGATGCCGTCGCGGGAGTAATGGGCGAACACGCCGCTCACCACAAAGGTCTTGCCAGCGAGTACTTGTGGCTTGTCGGATGTCGGCTCTTCGGCTTTGGCGAACTGTAATCCTGCGGCTTTGAGTCGTTCCACGATAGTCAAGTTCACGGGATTCTCGAAGAAAGCTTTCACCGACATGGCGATGACTTCGCCCACGGTGTTGATGGCGCTCAGTTCTTCCACCGAGGCCTTCATGATGGCGTCAATGTCATGGTATTCCGCCACGATGGTCTTGGCCACCACTTCGCCTACGTTGCGGATGCCAAGAGCGAACAGCACACGTTCGAACGGCACTGATTTGGATTTTTCGAGGGCGTCGATGATGTTTTGGGCCGTTTTCTCCTTGAAGCTGACTTTGTCGTTTGACAAACCGAAGAGCTTGTCGTAGGTGAGGTCGTAGAGGTCGGCTGCGTTCTTGATGAGTCCGGCATCATACAGGAATTCGATCTTTCCTTCGCCGAGGCTTTCGATATTCATGGCCTTACGGCTGATGAAATGCTCGATACGTCCTTTCACCTGGGGTGGGCAGCCTTGTGCGTTGGGACAGTACCATGCCGCTTCGCCTTCATGTTGGATCAGCTCTGCACCGCAGGCAGGGCAGGTCTTGACGAATTCGACAGGCAGGGCGCCAGCCTGACGTTTGTCGAAGTTAATGCCGATGATCTTCGGAATGATCTCTCCGCCTTTCACCACAGTGACCGTATCGCCGTAATGCAAGTCGAATTGACGGATGAAATCCTCGTTGTTCAAAGTGGCGCGTTTCACGGTGGTTCCAGCCAACAGGACAGGGGCGAGGTTGGCCACTGGCGTAATAGTGCCATGTCGTCCGACTTGGAAATCGACACTTTGCAGCTCGGTCTCCACCTCTTCGGCTTTGAACTTATAAGCGATGGCCCATTTCGGCGACTTGGCCGTGAAGCCCAGCGCTTGCTGTTGCTCGTAGCTGTTCACCTTCAGCACGATGCCGTCGATGGCGAAAGGGAGTTGATGGCGTGCCTCATCCCAATAGTTGATAAAATCGAAGATTTCCTCCACCGACTTGCATATCGCCATGTAGTTGGAGACGTTGAAACCCCACTTCTTGGCGGCTTGAAGGCTTTCGTAATGTGTCTGATAATGGTCTTCCAAGCCATCCATCATCATGTAATAGCAGTAGTTATCGAGACGACGCCGGGCGACTTCCTTGGAGTCTTGCAGCTTGAGGGTGCCGGCAGCGGCGTTGCGAGGGTTGGCGAAGAGGTCGTCACCAGCTTCCACGCGTTGTTCGTTGAGTTTGTCGAAGCTCTCAAAAGGCATCACGATCTCGCCACGCATCTCGAAGAAAGGAGGGTAGTCGCCTTGCAGTTTCAAAGGGACTGTACGGATGGTCTTCACGTTGGTGGTGACGTCATCGCCTTGTGTGCCGTCGCCACGGGTAACAGCCCTTACCAGCATGCCGTTTTCGTATTGAAGGCTGATGCTCAAGCCGTCGAACTTCAGCTCGCAGCAGAACTCCACTTCCTCGTCGATGCTTTTCTTGATGCGGTTGATGAAGTCTTCGATATCTTCCTTGCTGTAGGAATTCGACAGTGAGAGCATGGGGTAGCGATGTTTGACGCTCTTGAACTCTTTGGTGATGCCGCCTCCGACGCGTTGGGTGGGAGAGGACGGTGACAGGAATTCCGGGAACTCGTGCTCCAGACGTGTAAGTTCCTCCAGCTTCATGTCGAATTCATAGTCGCTGATGGTGGGCTTGGCAAGGATATAGTAGTTGTAGTTGTGCCGCTCCAATTCCTCGCTCAAGGCGGCGATGCGCTGACGGGCTTCTTCTTTGGTCATAGCTGGATGTAGCTCCAAGGATTGACGTTAAGTATGGTGAGCAAAAGCCAAACGAGCAGGAGCGTTATCACGATGCCAATCAAGGTCATCAGGGCGCCCTTGAAATCGCGTTTTAGGCAGAGCATCAACATGATGGCTAGTACGATGAACGCACTTTGGTACCAGATGCAGAGCGACAGTCCCAGCATGAGTCCAGCGATGGCGTAGGAAGTGCGGTGCACCTTTTCCGTCATATTGGCACTGATCAAGACCCTCTGACGCAGCACGACGTTGGCGCCATAAAGCAACAGGGGAAGTCCCAGGAAGAAGCTGACGTTATCGATGATGCCGAAGGAAGGCATGATGACGCAGATGGTCGGTATCATGGCGATATTCCAAGCCTTTGACTTGTCGTTGGCCAGCAAGTCGCAAATGCGATAGATCATGGACACGGTGAAGAGCGAGATGGTGGCATAGAAGGCACGGCTGAGGAACATCATTCCTTGAGAGTCACCCATGCCCATCTTGGCTTTCAGCCATTCCAAGAGGCCTTGGATGAGGCTGGTGTGTTGCATGTCGTGGTTCGAACCGAATCCTGGGACGAAGATCACCGCGAGGATTCTCACAGCGATGGCGACCAGCATCAGAGACGTGAATGGATGCTTGGCTTTGAATTGTTTGAGCTTTTGTAGCATATCGATAGCTTTAATCGTACAAAAATACGAAAATAATCCTTAAATTTGCCCTTTAAAACCGAAAAATATGTTCTCTTGTCCCATCCAAATCCGCATGAGCGACCTTGACCCTTACAACCACGTCAACAACGGGTCGCAATGCAACTACTTCGACATGGGTCGAAGCCGCTTTTTTGAGCATGCCTTCCAACAGCAAATCGATTGGCTTACCTTTAAATACGTACTGGTTCATGTGGAACTTGATTTCAAGGTACCCATTCATTTTCACGATGACCTCGCTTGTGAATCGGTGATCACCGAAGTGGGCAATTCCAGCTTCAAGATGGAGCAACGCCTGGTGGACCAAAAGACAGGCCTCGTGAAGACAGTATGCCATTGTGCGGTGGTTTATTTCGACAGAGAGGCGAATAAGTCGGAACGGATTCCGGACAGGGATAGAGCGGAGTTGGAGGAATGGAAAACTGAAAACTGAAAACTGAAAATATGAAAAAAACAATCCTCATAGCAGCCTTGGCCCTGGTCTTTTCTGGCCTTCAAGCCCAAACCGATGCCGAACTGAACGCCTGGAACGACGTCAGCGTGTATGAAATCAACCGTGTCTATCCTCGGACTAACGTGATTCCAGAAGGGGAGCAGTGGTCGCAATGCCTCAATGGCGACTGGAAATTCTATTGGGTTAAACATCAAGCTGAAGCTCCTGTTAACTTCTATCAACCTGATTATGATGCCAGCGACTGGAACACCATCAAAGTGCCAGCCAACTGGGAACTAAACGGCTATGGAACACCGATTTACGTGAATGTTGATAATGAGTTCCGGCCCAACAATCCACCATTGGCCCCGACCGTGGACAACCCTGTGGGCTGCTATGTTCATGAATTTGAGATCCCCAAAAGCTGGAAGGATAGAAGGGTCTATATCAACTTCGGCGCCGTGAAATCAGCTTTCTTTCTGTGGATTAACGGCCAATTTGTCGGCTATACCGAAGATGCCAAGACCAATTCGGAATTTGATATCACCGGATTTGTGCATCAAGGGACCAACAAACTGGCAATGAAGGTTTATCGTTTCTCCAACGGCTCTTACTTCGAATGCCAGGACTTTTGGCGCCTCAGCGGCATCGAACGCGATGTCATCCTTTATTCAAAGCCTCAATTGAATATTGCTGATTATGAAATACATGCTGGATTGGACAAAAACTACCAAAATGGTACTTTTTCAATCCAGCTAAGGCTTCAAAGCAACACCGATAAGATGCCTAAAAACAGCACTTTGATTGTCGGTGCATACGATGGGCCGAAGACACAGGGCTTCCCTGAAAATATCCTGTTCACGCTTTCAAAATCTCTCAATGAAGTGACCTTTACGCTTGCAGAAGACGGCTACTATTATGCCAACGTGAACTTGTCTGTTGATAGTGAGGAGATAGGGAACGTGTTGCCTTGGTCAGCGGAAACTCCGCATTTGTACCAATTGAGAATCGCCCTGATGGACAAGAAAGCCAAAACCATTGAAAAGCTCACATCGTCTTTCGGTTTCCGCACTTCTGAAATCAAGGATGGCAAACTCTTGATCAATGGCCAGTATGTATTAATCAAAGGAGTGAACCGTCACGAGCATGATCCTTACACAGGCCATGTCATCAGCCGTGAGTCTATGGAAAAGGACATTGCTTTGATGAAACAGCTGGGTATCAACACGGTACGTACTTGCCACTATCCTGATGATCCTTATTGGTATGAGCTCTGTGACAAATACGGCCTCTATGTCTGGGACGAGGCCAACTGCGAGTCGCATGCCCAAGGGTACGGGGAGAAGAGCCTGGCAAAAGACCCTCAATACCGTGACATGATCTGGTCGCGCAACCGCAACATGTTGGAACGCGACAAAAACCATTCCTCGGTGATTATGTGGTCCATGGGCAACGAATGTGGCAACGGGGTCAACTTTGAATACACCTACGACTGGATGAAATACCGCGATAAGACCCGCCCCGTGACCTACGAAAGAGCAATCTATGATCGCAATACGGATGCCATTGGTTTAATGTATGCTAGTCCTGATTACTTAAAGCGTTTTGTGAATCAACATCTGGATAGTTTGAACCGTCCATTTATCATGGTGGAATACTGCCATGCTATGGGTAATAGCATGGGCGGTTTGCAGGACTATTGGGATGTGTTTGAGGCCCACGAGCAGCTCCAAGGCGGATGCATTTGGGATTGGGTGGACCAAAGTTTTATCGTCCACGACTCGGTTAAAAATATGGACTGGTTGGCCGTGGGTGGTGACTTCGGACATGCCTACGGAGTGGGTGATGATGATGCCTTCTGTGCCAACGGAGTGGTTTCCTCGGATCGCACGCCCCACCACCATGCTGCAGAGGTCAAGAAAGTATATCAGCCCATTAAGTTCAAACCTGTTGATGTGAATGTAGGAGAATTTGAAGTAACAAATTGGTATTCATTTACTAATTTATCTTCATTTGAAGTTAATTATCGGATATATACCAACGAAAAAACCATTCATGAAGAAGCATTGAATATCGACTTGAAACCATTTGAAACCAAAAGATTCAATATCCAGCGTTTCAGGACATACGGTCATCCGGGCGAGGAGTTCTTTGTGCGTTTCTCTGTGAAACTCAAAGAAGATCAACCTTTTATGCCTAAAGGAACGGAAGTGGCTTACGATTGTTTCAAGTTGGACTATCCTTCAGAACCGAAAATACTGAAAGACAACAAAGGGGAAGTGAAGGTCTATCCAACGGATGATGGAACCCTCACCATTCAAGGACAGAACTTTGCTCTCAAGTTCGATGAAAGAACGGGATTTGTTTCTTCATATACATTTGATGGACAAAATATTATAACAGATTACTTAAAGTCCAACTTTTGGCGTTCTCCTACCTTAAATGACGAGGTGGATCAGCATGGAAGTAAGGTTTGGAAGCGTGCTGGATTAGATGAGTTGGAGCCGAAACGTGTGGCTACCGAGACAAAAACCCTTGACGATGGTCGGTTGATGCTCCGACAAACAATCAATTTACAGAACTTCGATGAAAAGGTTCAAATCGTTGTGAGTCAAACCTATCTTATCTCTGGAGATGGCGAAATTGCCATAAACAATAGGGCAGAGATGATGGGGGTTGTGACCTGTCTGCCTAAAGTTGGCATGCAGATGCACCTCCCAATTGACTTTCTGGACCTTTCATACTTCGGAAAAGACACCGAGAATTATCCTGATAGGAACGCTTCTGGTACTTTTGGAGTATATTCATGCAATGCTTTAGATTTATTTGAACAACATGTTGTTCCACAAGATAATAGTAATCATAGTGATGTGCGCTGGATGGCGATTGAAAGCCCTTCAAATCCATACGGATTGTTCGTGACTTCCACCATTCCTTTCGACTTCAGCATGTATCCATATTCCGATGATGAGTTGACGTCATCCACTCGTATTAATGAGCTCAAAAAGGCCTCTTTCATGACCTTGAATGTGGATGCCCATCAGTCAGGATTGGGTACGGCAACTTGTGGACCGGGAGTGGCTGAGCGCTATCTATTGCAGGATAAGGTCTATGAATACGATTTATGCTTGCGGCCTTATCCTTCCAAAAAGGTGAAACCAGCTGAGTTATACCGATTTGAATGTCCTTCGGTGGCATCATTCATGTTGCCAGAACCAAGTATCAAAGTGGAAATAGATGGCGATGAAGACTATCGTATTTTTAATAAGCCTGTGAAGGTTACTTTGTCAAGCGAAGATCCGGCTGCAATGATCTATTATACCTTGGATGGCACCGAACCCACCAGGGAATCGACACTTTACAAGAAGCCGTTCTTTATTGACAAATCCTGTGAGTTATCGGTGAAAGCCTTTGCAAAGGACGGCAAGACGTCGTATTCGGTCCATCGCATCTTTGAACGCCATTACATCAAAAACACCACCTTCGTGAATGAACCCGACAAGCATTATTCAAAGGATGCCGACATCGCTTTGATGGATGGAAAACAGGGAGTTATCGGGGATTATTATTGGGACAACTGGCTAGGTTTCAATGGCAATGACATGGAGGCTACCATCGAGCTGACGGACCCTGTTGATATCAAAATTCTAAAGATCGGCTATGCCCATTGCCCCAACAGTTGGGTGATATGGCCCAAGTCGGTTCAGTATTCGCTTTCGTCGGATGGCAAGAACTACACGGAATGGGAATCCGCTATCATGACGGAAATCAGTTTACCAGATAACAAAGTCCCACAAGGCCGTTATGAGGCCTTCGCCAGTCTTAGTGCCAAAGGTGTGAGATACATCCGTTTAAAGGTTGAAAACGAAAAGGAATTGCCGTTGTGGCATCCCAACAAAGGCGAGAAAGCCTGGTTGATGGTGGATGAGATCGTAGTTGAAACTGAAAACTGACAGTTCCCAGTTTACCAATCGACTGCTTGTCGTTGCACAGGCATCGTCATGCATCGGGCGCCGCCGCCACCACGTGAGAGCTCGTTGCCCTCGAAGGTCACGACGCATTTCTTGTAGCTGTTGATGTTGACTTTTCCGTTGACCACGTCGGCGGCTTTAAGCACCTCGAAACCAGCATCGTTAATGGCTTGGATGGTGTGGGTGTTGCGTGCGTAGCCGAGGAACTTGCCAGGGGCGAAGCAGAAGAAGTTGGTGCCGCTATGCCACTGTTCGCGGGCGGGGAAGAAGCTGTCGCCTCCACCCCCACAGAAGATGGGCTCCACAGGAACTCCGAGGCCATTCAGGGCGACCACCAGGTTGGGCTCTTCCTTGCCGACAGCTTTTTGTCCGTCGATGGTGATATGGAAGGTCTTGTATTGGCTGCTCATGATCACAGGCTCGTAAGCCATGCATCTGTTGACGTCAAGCATGGTAAACACCATGTCGAGATGGATGAACGATTCAGGTGTCAGGGGCAACTCTTGGAAGATGAGGTGCTTGACACCTGGCTTGGTCTTTAGGTGCTCTACGAGGGCTTGGATGCCGTGCATGTTGGTGCGGGCGCTCATGCCACTCAGCACGATGTCGTCGCGGACAATATGGATGTCGCCGCCTTCCATGATGCCAGGTTCGGTGGCGCTGTATTTCATCGCTGGGTTGATGACTTCGCCGTCAAATAACGGATGGCATTTGTAGATGGTCTCCAAAATCATCGTCTCGCGGGCGCGTACCTTGGTGGCCATATTGCTGATCATCAGGTTGTCGAACATGGTGAACGACGCGTCTCTCATGAAAAACAGGTTGGGCAGAGGCAGCAGCGAGAAGTAGTTCTCGTCTATCACGGAGATGTCCTTCAGGTGGACGCCTTCGATGAGGGCTTTGGAGAGGCTCTCGGCATCCATCGCCTTCAGGTAGTCGGACAGATAAACCACGTTCTCGGCCTTGCAGATCTTTTCAACAAGATTGTTTTTGACAGTGTCGTTATGCAGAATGTCGGTCAAGAGGTCGCTGATCTCATGGACCTTGGCCACCTTTTGAAGCACTCCTTTGAAATAACTGTGTTCTTTTTGTGCGACTTGAAGGTTAAGGATGTCGCTATACAAATAATGATGAGCCGTTTCTGGAGTCATGTTTTCCAGTTCGGCACCCGGGGTATGCACCAACACGTGTTCTAGCTTGCCTATTTCAGAGTTGACGCATACTTTTACTCGGTCAGAATCCATAAAAAAAGTTTTAAAATTTGGGTGCAAAGGTACGAAATTTTTTGAATCGGGTCAATACAATTCAAGAAATTCGTACGTGTTGCCCATGGCGTCAAGGAATTTGATGAAGTCCTCATTCTTGATGACGATGGTCGCCGTGTTGTCGTTGGGGTGGAAACTCAGCCGTTCCGCCTTTCTCAGGTTCTCGTCGATGAAGACATGCACATGGTGCTCCGTGTCGTTGATGAGCCCGAAGGGGGAGACGCTGCCGGGTTTCAGGCCGAGATATTTCTCCATACGGGCTTCCGAGGCGAAGGTCAGCTTGCCTTGGTGAAGTCGGTGCTCCAGGTCGTGGATGTCCATCTGGTGCATGCATTCGAAGAGCACCAGGTAATGTTTGTTTCCCTTGTGGTTCCTGAAAAACAGGTTCTTGCAATGGGTGGAGTCGAATTCCTTCCAGTAGTTGATGGCCTCTTCGATCGTCGCGATGGGCGGATGGAAGTGGATGTCGAATTCGATGCCTAGGTTTTTCAGCGTGTCAACGACCTTTTGTTGACGTTCGCTCATAGGGTGCGTGATGTTATCTGAGTGCATGGGCTGTATAGGATTTATCGCATTTCATTAAATCTTCTGGGGTGCCTTCGAACACGACACGACCGCCTTCCTTGCCGCCTTCCGGGCCGAGGTCGATGACCCAGTCGGCCGAACGGATGACGTCGAGGTTATGTTCGATGACGATCAGCGTGTGGCCGTTGTTGATCAAGGCGTTGAAGGCGTCGAGCAGCTTGCTCACATCATGAAAATGCAAGCCTGTGGTGGGCTCGTCGAAGATGAACATCGTAGGTTTCTCCACGCTTCCCTTGATGAGGAAGTAAGCCAGTTTCACGCGCTGTGCCTCGCCGCCTGAAAGGGTGTTGGATGGCTGCCCGAGCTTGAGGTATCCCAATCCAACGTCCTGCAAAGGCTTGAGCCGGTTGACAATACGTTGGACCACGGGACTGCTGCGGTCGCTGGATGTGTTGAAGAAGTCGATGGCTTGGTTGACAGACATGTCGAGTATCTCGGAGATGTTTTTCCCGTCATATTTGATTTCCAGCACTTCTTCCTTGAAGCGGGTGCCGTGGCATACTTCACAAGGCAGGTAGAGGTCCGCCATGAACTGCATCTCGATCTTGGTCACGCCTTCGCCTTCACAGTTGTCGCATCGGCCCCCAGGCATGTTGAATGAAAAAAAAGCCGGCTTGATGCCTCTCAGCTTGGCCAGCTTTTGGTCGGCGAAGAGCTGCCTGATCTCGTCGTACGCCTTGAGGTAGGTAGCTGGGTTGGAGCGTGATGACTTCCCGATGGGGTTCTGGTCGATGAACTCCACGGCTTGTATCTGGGAGAGGCTTCCGTCCAAACTGCTGAAACTGCCGCATTTTTCGGCTGTCTCGCCCAGATGGCGCCGCATGGCAGGGAAGAGGATGTCCTTCACCAAGGTGGATTTTCCCGATCCGCTGACCCCTGTGATTACCGTCATCACGTTGAGTGGGAACTTCACGTCGATGTTCTTCAAGTTGTGCTGGTTGGCGCCTTTCAGGATGACGGCGTTGTTCCAGCTGCGTCGTCTGGAAGGCACGGGAATGGACTTTTCGCCTTTCAGATACTGGCCGGTAAGGCTCTCAGGGCAATTTATGATATCGTTGTAATCGCCTTGGCACACCAGCTCTCCGCCGAACTCGCCAGCCAAGGGCCCGATATCGATGATGTGGTCGGCGTTACGGATGATTTTCTCGTCATGCTCCACCACGACCACCGTATTGCCGATGTCGCGGAGACGCTTCAGCACTTTGATCAACCGGTCGGTGTCGCGCGAATGCAACCCGATGCTGGGCTCGTCGAGGATGTAGGTGGAACCTACGAGGCTGCTGCCCAGCGAGGTAGCCAGGTTGATGCGCTGCGATTCGCCACCGGAGAGGGTGTTCGACAGGCGGTTTAAGGTCAGGTAGCCAAGGCCGACGTCCAAGATGAAATCCAGGCGGTTGTTGATCTCGATCAGCAGGCGAGAGGCGATCTTCTGGTCGTTCTCGTCAAGCTTCAGGTTGTCGAAGAAATGCTTCAGCTCGTCGAGGGGCATCAGCACCAGGTCGGTGATGCTTTTGCCGCCCACTTTCACGTATTGCGCCTCTTTCTTGAGCCTTGATCCGTGGCAGTCGGGACAGACCGTCTTGCCGCGGTAGCGTGAGAGCATCACGCGGTATTGTATCTTATAGGAGTTGCTCTCCACCATCTGGAAGAAGGCGTTGAGTCCATAGAAGTATTCGTTGCCGGTCCAAAGTAGTTCTTTCTGCTCATCGGAAAGCTCGAAATAGGGCTTGTGGATGGGGAAGTCGAAGTGATGTGCCGAGCGTATCAGGGCGTCTTTCCATTCGCTCATCTTCTCGCCACGCCAGCAGGCAACGGCATTTTCATAGATGGATAGACTTTTGTTGGGAAATACCAGGTCCGGGTCGATGCCGATGACGCTGCCGAAGCCTTGGCAGGTAGGACAAGCGCCGTATGGGTTGTTGAAGGCGAACATGTTGACCGTCGGCGACTCGAAGACGATGCCGTCAGCCTCAAAGCGGGAGGAGAACTCGGCGGAGCTCTTCTCGCCGTTGATATCGGCGACTACCAGGCAGCATTCCTTGCCTTCGTAAAAGGCGGTTTGGACCGAGTCGGAGATGCGGCTGAGCTCCTCGCGCACCTGCTCGTTTACCTTGATGCGGTCGATGAGCAGCTTCACGTCTGTGCTGTCGTCAACATCCGTGTTCATGAAATCCTCGATCCTCACGATCTCGCCGTTGGCCATCACCCGGTAAAAACCTTGTTGTAATAGGAGGGAGAGGTGGTCTTTCAGCGTCCTTCCCTCGGGGAGCATGATGGGGGCGAGGATATAGGCTGTCGCACCCACAGGCAGCTGGAAGATGTGTTCCACCACGTCACTGACTTGGTGCTTCTTGACTTGTTTTCCTGATATCGGGGAATAGGTCCGGCCGATACGCGCAAAGAGCAGCTTGAGGAATTCGTAGATCTCGGTGCTGGTGCCGACGGTGGACCGCGGGTTGTGCGATGTCACCTTTTGCTCGATGGCAATGGCAGGAGATAAACCCGTGATGCTTTCCACGTCGGGTTTGTTCAGCCTGCCCATGAATTGTCGGGCGTAGGAACTCAGGCTCTCCACATAGCGCCGCTGTCCTTCCGCATACAAGGTGTCGAACGCCAACGATGACTTGCCCGATCCCGACAATCCTGTGATGACGACAAGTTTATTCTTTGGGATCTTTAAACTAATGTCTTTCAGGTTGTTGACATTAGCGTGACGGATGTCGATATAACTGTTTTCGGATGCTTGCAACTTCACTTTCTTGAAAAAATTGCACAAAATTACATGAAAATTCTTGACAAAGCGAAAAATTGCACTATCTTTGCATAAAAATTCATGTATAACCAACAATTGGAGGACTGATTATCGAAAGCTGTTTACCCTGATTAACAGGCGCTTATGCCACTAAAACAGGGCCGTATGTCCGAGATAAGAAAAACTGATTTTGAACTGATAGAGGGCTATAGGAAAGGTCGTCTATCAGATTTTGAATTGTTGGTAAGTCGTTATCAAGAACAGATATACAATTATGTCCTATCTCTGGTGAGAGACAGGCAGTTGACCGATGATATCTTCCAGGATACCTTTGTGAAGATCATCAAGGTGATCAAGTCGGGGGTGTATAAGGACGAAGGCAAATTCATCCAGTTTGCCATGCGTATTGCCCATAATCTGGTCATCGACCATTTCCGTAAGGAAAACAGGATCCCGGTGGTGGAATCGTCCAGCGAAGACTACAATTATGTTGACAATGCGCCCATTACCGATCCGTCGGTGGAGCAGGGGATGATCGTCGATCAGATCCATAGTGATTTGCGCAAGATGGTCGAGATGCTTCCTCTGGAGCAGAAGGAGGTGCTCCGCATGCGCATCTACGACGACCTGAGTTTCAAGGAGATCGCCGAAATCACCAATGTAAGCATCAACACCGCTTTGGGTCGCATGCGTTACGCACTGATCAACCTGCGGAAGATGGCAGAGAGCAAAAATGTCTGCCTAATGTATTGATTTTTAATGTTTTTTATTTTTTTATTAAAAAAACAATACCTCGATATAATAAACAGTGTCAATCTTCGTTTTCTAGGTGTAAGTTTAATGAAACAAAACGCCTATGATCGGTAATGCTACGCTAAATTGCAACGAACCCTATCTTGATGAAATCCTGACGTCTCAAATTAGAGATGTGTTTGCCTCCCAGAAGGGCACACCTGGCAAGTCGGTGCTGAGATTTATCCTTGGTTTCGCTGCGTCTTATGAGCCTGTTGAAAATGAATTGCTTGGTGCAACAGGTATCATGAAAAACTAAAACACTAAGTTACAATCAACAATTATTCTTAAATGCGAAGACGCGGTGCGAGCCGCGTCTTTTTTTATTAATAGTTCGCGTGGTTTATATATAAAAATAAAATAGGTTTCATTTGTTTTCCACGGGGATAATCACTACCTTTGCAGACCAAATTTACAAGTAATTCTACAATCATTAAACATAACAAATTATGAACAAACAGATTACATTAGAGCAGGCCGTCGAGAAGGTTCATGACGGCATGACGATCATGATCGGTGGTTTCCTCGGCGTGGGAAGCCCAGTTCAAATTATCGACGCTTTGGTTGCCAAAGGCGTGAAGGATCTTACCATCATTGCCAACGACACCGCTTACGACGAAGTCGCTCACGGCAAGCTGGTGACCAACCACCAAGTGAAGAAAGCTATCGTGTCACACACTGGCACCAACAAGCAGACCGCCCTCCAGAAGAACGAAGGCACTTTGATCGTTGAATACGTTCCCCAAGGCACCCTCGCAGAGCGCATCCGCGCCTACGGCGCAGGTCTCGGTGGCGTTTTGACTCCCACCGGCATGGGCACCATCATGGCCGACGGCAAGCAAGTGGTCAATGTGGATGGTAAGGACTACCTCCTTGAGAAGCCCCTGAAGGCCGACATCGCTTTCCTGCGCGCCAACATCGTTGACGAATTCGGCAACATGGTGTTCCTTGGCACCACCAACAACTTCAACCCGCTGATGGCCACCGCCGCCGACTATGTCGTCGTCGAAGCCGAGAAACTGGTTCCCGTTGGTGAAATCAAACCCGAGTGCGTCCACGCCTCTGGCATTTACGTTGACGGAATCTACGTCGAAAAATAACTGAATAACTGAACAACTACAAACTGAATAACTGATAAAATGGAATACAGAACAAAGATCAGACTGCGCATGAGCGCAAAGGATGCCCACTACGGTGGCAATTTGGTTGACGGCGCCCACATGGTTCACCTCTTCGGTGACGTGGCTACCGAACTCTTGATTATGCGCGACGGCGACGAAGGCCTTTTCTGCGCATACGACATGATTGAATTCAAGGCCCCTGTGTATGCAGGCGACTTCATCGAAGCCGAAGGCTGGATCGACCGCGAAGGCAACACCTCGCGCCACATGATGTTTGAGGCCCGCAAGGTGGCCCAAGCCCGCCCCGACATCTCGCCCTCAGCCGCCGACGAACTGGATGAGCCCATCCTCGTTTGCCGCGCTTCGGGTACTTGTGTGACACCGAAAGACTGCCAAAGAAAGAAGTAAGAATTCAGAAGACAGAAGACAGAAGTAAGAAGTAAGAAGTATGGAGAAATTAATTATTACTGCTGCTATATGCGGCGCGGAAGTCACGAAGGAACAGAACCCCAATGTGCCTTATACCGTTGAAGAAATCGTGCGCGAGGCTAAGTCGGCCGTCGACGCCGGTGCTGCCATCGTGCACCTGCACGTCCGCTGGGACGACGGCACGCCCACCCAAGACCGTGGCCGTTTCCAAGAGTGCGAAGAGGCCATCCTGAAGGTGTGCCCCAACGTCATCCTCATCCCTTCGACTGGCGGTGCCGTCGGCATGACGCCCGACGAGCGTCTCCAATCGACCGACACTGACCCGTTGCCCGAAATGGCTACCCTCGACTGCGGTACCTGTAACTTTGGCGACGAAATCTTCGACAACACCATGCCGACCATGCGCGCCTTCGGCAAACGCATGATGGAACGCGGCATCAAGCCCGAATACGAATGCTTCGAGATGGGTCACTTAGACACCATCCTCAACATGGCCAAGAAGGGTCAGGCCCCTGGCGCCCCCATGCAGTTCAACTTCGTGTTGGGCGTGCCCGGCTGCACTCCTGCCACCGTCGCCAACCTCTGTTGGCTCGTCAACGGCATCCCCGCTGGTTCCACTTGGACCGTCACCGGCGTAGGTCGTCATGCCTTCCCGATGGCCGCCGCTGCCATCGCCATGGGTGGTAACGTCCGCGTGGGCTTCGAGGACAACCTCTACCTCTCGAAGGGCGTGCTTGCCAAGTCGAATGGCGAACTCGTGGAGAAGGTCGTGCGCATCGCTAACGAACTCGGTCGTCCGATTGCCACATCCGATGAGGCTCGCGAAATCCTTGGTCTGAAACCACGTCATTAATTATATAAGTTAAAGAGACATTTCTAATACTTTAATACAATGAAAACCACAAGAATTACCATTTTGCTTGCATTATTTGCGTTGCTTGCGTGTAGTGCTTGCAAGAAAGACGGGATTATTCTTACAGAAAGAATCCCAGAACTAAAAGGTGAGTGGATTTGGACTTCAACCGCCGTTGGAGGCGTGGTTGGAACGGTCAATGCCGATCCAACATGGGAAAAAGTTCTTGTTATCGATTTCAAGGACAACAATACCATTAGCGTCAAGTATGATGGCGAAACAATCGTGAGCAGTGCCAACTATACTTGCAAGGAAGTTTCAAATGACACCTACGGCAAGTATTTGATTACTTTGCCGAAAGAAGTGCGAGGCAAAGCAGCAGAAAGTCTTGGCATCTCTGAAAGTCATATTGTCGTTGACGGGTATGTTAACTTTGAACACTATGTGAGTGATAGCCAATGGGAAGTTATGAAATTATACATCACCGATGTGGAAGGCAGAGATATGGGCGTTGAGGGTGGCAGTGATTTCCATTGTTGCTCACAATTTATGCCTAATAGGATTGGATTGTGCAAGTAAATTAGAACAATGTCCTTCATCGAAGAATTTTTGAACTACGAACAACAATAGTTAAACATTTAAACAATAAACAATTAAACAACAACAAAGATGCAAAAACATGGTAACAAATACGGTACTCACCGTGTAATCGAACCCGTCGGCGTGCTGCCGCAACCCGCTAACAAACTGAACAACAACATGGATGAGATTTGGGACAACGAGATCCTCATCGACGTGCAGACCCTGAACATCGACTCCGCTTCGTTCACCGACATCCACAACTACGCCAAGCAACAGGCTGGTGAAGGCGCAAGCCAAGAGAGAATTATGGAAGAGGTGAAGAAGGAAATGTTCCTCAACGTCGAGCTGCAAGGCAAGCACCGCAACCGTCGTACCGGCTCTGGCGGTATGCTCCTCGGCAAAGTCGAGAAGATCGGTGACGCCCTGAAAGGCAAGATCGACCTGAAGGAAGGCGACCGCATCGCCACTTTGGTCTCCCTCTCGCTGACCCCGCTCCGCATCGACGAGATTCTGGAAATCCGTCCCGACGTTGACCAAGTCGACATCAAGGGTAAGGCCATCCTGTTCGAAAGCGGCATCTATGCCAAGATTCCGGATGACATGCCTGAGAAGCTCGCCCTGAGCGCTTTGGACGTGGCTGGTGCTCCTGCCCAGACCGCCAAGTTGTGCCAATACGGCCAGACCGTCGTCATCCTCGGTGCTGGTGGCAAGAGCGGTATGCTCTGCGCCTACGAAGCCAAGAAGCGCGTCGGCGTCACGGGTAAGGTGATCGGTATCGCCAACAGTCCCAAGTCGACCCAACGCATCAAGGACCTCGGCTTCTGCGACATCGTGGAAAGCGCTGCTGGCATGACGCCCGTCCAAGTCTATGAACTCGTCGAGAAGCTGACCAACGGCAAGATGGCCGATGTGACCATCAACTGCGTCAACGTGCCGGATCAGGAAATGACCGCTGTGCTCTGCACGAAGGACGACGGTATCGTCTATTTCTTCAGCATGGCCACCAGCTTCACCAAGGCTTCTCTCGGTGCTGAAGGCATCGGCGCCGACGTGAACATGATCATGGGTAACGGCTACACCAAAGGCCACGCCGAATTCACCCTGCAGGAACTCCGCGAAAGCCCCAAGCTGAGGAAGATCTTTGAGGAATTGTATGCGTAATTGTTGACACGAGACACGAGACTGCGAGACGCGAGACGGT
>JAFXMK010000035.1 GCA_017530365.1 Bacteroidales bacterium | reverse complement strand
GAATGGCAGCTGCTCCGCCAAGACTTCGGACTGGTTGTCGAGAACGACTCTTGCGAACAAGCCATCGATTTCTCGGCTTGCCCAGAGTCGGATAAGGTAGTCTCCGTTGGAGTGGGCATCGAAACTGATTTTCTCGACGTCGTGGGACTTGACAGCTCAACCACACGCGACCAAATCACTGAAGAACACATCCGCCTATTCTCTGAAAACGTGGCCATGCAACTCCATAGTATTCTGAACAACTTTGGAAGCTCCGACTCGCTTATGCCCGCAGCTACTATCGTTGTGGGTGATGGCCCCATCCAGTATGAAGGCGAAAAAGTAAGCTACGACGACTATGTTAAAACGGTAGCTGAAGCTATAACCAAAACCATCATAGAGAGTTACTTCATCCAACGCAACAGCATCGAAAACATTGTTGACGCCGACACATACCAGAAATCGATAGAAGAAGCCGATAGCATGATGACCAATGCCAAAATGCATGGACACTCAGGCTACATCACCGCTGCCGACCACACCAACCGGACCCTTTGGCTCTTCTTCTACGATGACCAGCAGGAATGCAACAACATTCTGACACATATTCGTGAGGATATCATCATCAAAGAATAGGCAAAGACTCGTATGTTTTCCAATACCTATTCCAGAACTATTCCTTCACAAATCTTACTTTATAGTCCTCGAATTTGATGGCATAAACCGCAGGAGCCAAGCTGCTTACGTCAAGTTGACCTTGGTAACATTCATTCAACACCATACGACCTGTCATGTCGAAAACGCTTACGACAGTTCCATCCATGACGCAGCTGTGTTCATCCTGCCTGCCCTGTTCGGCGTTGATGGCATCTGGTTCGCCATCCTCTGCGCGGAGGTGCTGTCATTGGCGTTGTCCGTTGCGATGCTCAAAAAGCACAAAGAGCGGTATCATTATGCGTGAGATCGAGTTGCTGTTTTTTACTATTTTCATTTTACGGTTTTCTTGACCCTTGCGGCTTTTTTTCAAAAATCATCGAAACTTGGGATTCAATCGTTTGACATTACCCATCAATAGGGATTTCGCGGTTTTTGAAATGGCAGTTACTTTGTAGCAGATTTTTGTCATCCCTGTACAAGGATAGTATTTTAGTTAGTTTTATAGATGAGGGGGCAAATGTTGTCCCCCTTGTCTTTAAACCAAATTGTTAATCTTGAGGAGAATATAAAGAGTAATCGTATGGATTTGAAAATTGGTGACATTCAAGAAACAGCATTGATAACGTTGGCCATTCGTGCCAGCGAGACAGACCGTCCAAACGCCAGAATAAAAGACTATAAGGCAAAAGAAATCATCGACACATTGGGAATTGATGTGAGCAAGTATGACCCATTCATGTCGCATGAAGGCGTGGTGGCGCGGACCATCATGTACAAGAACGAGCTGGAAAAACTTATCAAGCAATATCCCGACGCTTTATGCATCAATCTGGGATGCGGCTTCGATGATAAGTTTGTTCAGGTTGACAATGGGAAAATCACTTGGTTTGATATTGACTTGCCCGACATTTTGGCTGTCCGCAGAAAGATATACCAAGACCGCGACCGTTGTGTGATGAAGGAAGGAAGCGCCTTTGAATCAGGCTGGACAAAGGACTTGCCCAAACGCTCAACAACAATTGTGGTCATGGAAGGCGTGTTGGAATATTTCACAAAAGAACAAGTTACCACATGTCTAAAAATGTTGTGTGACTCGTTTGAACATGGCTATTTGCTGGCGGAACTTCATCACCCGATTATGGGCAAAAACTCGAAGCATCACGATGCGGTGAAATATACCAATGCAGAGTTCCAATGGGGAACCAAATCGGGCAAAGAGTATCTTGACCTTGAGCCCCGACTGACATTGCTTTCAGAGCAGAGCTACAACGTAGAGATGAAGAAACACTCTTTCCGAGCAAAGCTTTTTGCATTCTTCCTGCCGTTTTTGAACAATCGGCTGGCGGTTTATCAATGGTAGTAAAAAAAGGATTATACTATGAAACCCAACTACAAAAACTGGATGCCCAAAGGCATGATTCTTGGGACTTTGGGCGGCACATTGGCCTGCCTGATATTGTTCCTGATCTTTGGCGTGAGCGGACTGCTTGCCGCCGGAACGCTGAAGACTGTCCTGAAAACCGTTTTCCTTGTGCTCGCCATCGTGCTGGCTTTGGTGACACTATGGATGTGGCTATTGCATCGTGCCTTCTCCTACAACGACAAGCGTCAGATGTCGAAACAGATAATTGACGGCGTTGCCGCTTATGTCACCCTTCCCGAAGGCGGCAAAGGTCTCGATGTGGGCTGCGGTAGTGGTGCGCTGACCATCGCTTGCACCAAACGCAATCCAAAAGAGATGTTCGGCATCGACCGCTGGGGCAAAGAATATGCTTCCTATAGCCTTGACTTATGCGAACAAAACGCACAGGCCGAGGGTGTGAGTAATACCCATTTCGCCCAAGGCAACGCTTTGAAACTCGACTTTGCCGACGAGACGTTCGATGCGGTGACAAGCAACTATGTCTATCACAACATCCCGAGCCGCGACCGACAAGCCATTTTGTTGGAAACCCTGCGTGTGCTGAAGAAAGGCGGCACCTTCGCCATTCATGACATTTTCTCCCGATTCAAATATGGCGATATGCAGGCTTTTGTCAAGAAACTGAAAGGCATGGGCTATGCAGAGGTTGAACTCATTGACACCACCAACGGCATGTTTATGACCCCATGGGAAGCCAAATGGATGGGGCTGAGCGGGTCGGCGATTTTGAAGGGAAAGAAATGAAAAGACCGCTGATAAGTAACTGTTCAAAATAAAACTGATATATCTTTTGACTTCGGGACACGGGACTTCGGGACTTCGTGACAAGCCAATATCCCGTAGTCTCGCAGTCCCGTAGTCTCGCGTCTTTTAAGTAAACTAATTATGCACATCCATTTATATTTTGTTCTTTCCTTTCTATTAATCATCATCCCGTTCTCACAAAACCAAGCCCAAAACCGCCAGCGTTTCGACGGTGGCATGATGGTACATACGGGTTACCTGCATGGCCACCTAACCGCCTTAAACCATAAAGCGGAAGGTATGACCTTCGGCCTCGGCGGAGTGCTCCGTTATCATCTTGGCAATCATTTCCGTTTGGGTGGTGAAGGCTATGTGAGTACCTTGAAACAAATGCACAACGGCAGTTATATCCGAACCAGTTGGGGCGGACTGCTGGCCGATGCCTATTGGCAATTCGGGCGATGGCAGCCTTATGCGGGTGTCACTGTTGGTGGAGGGAAAGCTTCTTCGCTGCTGATGTTTGAAGGCTCGGCTGACGATTGGGTAGCGGAACCAAATGCCTTTCTGCATAATGAGTCCTTTTTCTTCGTGAATCCTAACATCGGTGTGGAGTTTGCCCTTACTGAAGCCGTCCACCTGACTTTGAAGGTTGACAGGCTTATCCCTGTTTCAAGCATTGAAATGCCTACAGGTGTGAGATGTTATTTGGGGTTTGTTTTTGCGCATTGAGACTTCAAGGGCATGGCCCGTCATCGACAACCTCCCCTTGCTGATTGTCGTCATGGCATTGACCATACCCATCGCGATCCTCGCCATGCGACTGACCGAGCGTGCAATGAAAAAGTTTGCCGGAGCATTGAATTAATCATTTTCGTACCTTTGCATCCAATTTAATAAACATTGCCACCGTTCCTGTGGTGCTTGTGGGAGGTTTGCGCAGCATGGAGAAAATCAACAAGATACTGAACGAGACAAACATCGCCTACATCAGCCTCTCGCGCCCGCTCATCCGTGAGCCTAACCTCATCAACCGCTGGCAACAAGGCGACACGACGCCTTCAAAGTGCGTTTCGTGCAATTCGTGTTACCGAACACTTGGACACCGATGCGTGTTCAATTGATTTCTCCGACTCGCAATTCCATGTCTTTTGCTGACTTTTGTTCTATTTCGACCACAAAACCGTATCTTTGCGCCCTAAATTTGCATACCATGCCCAATCCAACCAACAAACAAGAGCTGCTCGCCGCCATGGCCGATGGCTATGCCAAACTCAACGAACAGATTGGCAAGATGAGCGAAGAGGCGATTTCGTCCTCCTTCGACTTCGCTGCCGACCCGAAGAAATGCGGTGTGCGCTGGCAATACGACCGCTGCGTTCGCGACCTTCTGACCCACCTCCACGAATGGCAGGCGTTGATGCGCGAATTTGTGAACAACATCCGCGAAGGTCACCCGAAGGACTATCTGCCCGACGAGTACCGCAAGAACTACCACGAGATGGACAAGATGCTGGTGGAGAAACACCAAAACACGCCTTTGGAGGAAGCCAAACGCCTGCTGCAAGAGACCCAGGAGGAGATGCTGCGCCTCGCCGAGAGTTTCACCGAAGAGAAACTCTTCACCAAAGGCTACTACAAAAGCACCTACACCACCGACATGGCGGCCTACTTCGTGAGCGTCACCTCAAGTCCCTACGGGCAGGCGGTGAAACTGCTGAAGACGCATCAGAAAAACCATAAATAAGTTAATGAGCAGATTTAGTTTACATAAAAGACGCGAGACTTTGGACTTGTCCCGTGTCCCGTTGCTTCATTCTTCGCAATGACGGTACCGCGTCTAGTGTCAAAAGAATATGCAGTTTAAATTTGAACAGCAACTTTAAATAAACATTACTATGAAATACACAAATCTAGGAAAGACTGACATCCAAGTGTCGCGCATCTGCGTAGGCTGCATGTCATACGGGAAGCCGACTGAGGACTTCCATCTTTGGACGCTTGGCGAGGATGAGACCAGACAAATGGTAAAACACGCCCTTGACTTAGGCGTCAACTTTTTCGATACCGCCAACTGCTATTCGCATGGCACAAGTGAAGAGTATCTTGGGGCGGCCATCAAACAACTTGGGGTAAAACGCGAGGATGTGGTACTTGCCTCAAAGGTCTATTTCAACGAAGGCTTCCTTTCGCGTGAGGCCATCATGCGCGAGATTGACGGAACTTTACGACGCCTCCAGACCGACTACCTCGACCTTTACCAGATCCACCGTTTCGACTATTCCACCCCCATTGAAGAGACTATGGAAGCGCTCGACGCATTGGTAAAGTCGGGCAAGGTCAGGGCTATTGGAGCTTCAGCCATGTACGGCTATCAGTTCCATAACATGCAGATTTGCGCCGAAAGGAACGGCTTGACGCTCTTCTCGACCCTCCAAAACCATTACAACCTGATCTATCGGGAGGACGAACGCGAGTTGATCCCCGTCGCAGAGCAATACGGTGTTTCACGCATCCCCTATTCGCCTTTGGCTGGCGGGCACCTGTCGCACCGTGGCTGGGAGAGCGGCACCAAGCGCAGCGATACCGACAAGACCATCCGCAGCAAGTACGACCACGCGAAAGAGAACGACTTGGAAATCATCGACCGCGTGGCTGAATTAGCAGAGCAATTAGGCGTGTCGATGTCGCAGGTCGCATTGGCCTGGCAGTTCAAGCGTGGTGTGGCGGCCCCCATCGTCGGCGCCACCAATGCCAAGCACTTCGACGACGCAGTGAAGGCCGTTGACCTCACCCTCAGCGACGAAGAGGCCGCTTTCATCGAAGCGCCATACAAAGCACACGAAATCGTCGGTGCCATCAGCGCAAACATGACATTGTAAGCTATCTGGTTTTCAATTGGTAGGAGAACAAAGGGCGAGACAATAGCCAAACCGTGCTATCGTCTCGCCCTTTTTTGTATTTTTGCAAATCAAATCAGCTTGTCTTACAGTTATGAAAATCCTTTTTGTCATCGACACTTACGACACCAACAACAACGGCACCAGCATCTCGGCACAACGCTTTGCCGAGGAGTTGCGCAATCGCGGCCACGAGGTGAAAATCCTCACCTCAGGCGAGCCTGGCGATGACCGTTTCGCCCTGCCCTCCTACAAGATGCCCATTTTCCAGCCGTTGATGGACAAGCACAACTTCAACTTTGCCTACAACGAGAAAAAGACCATCCACGAGGCTGTCGAATGGGCCGACATTGTCCATTGTTTCCTTCCCTTTGCCATCGAAATTGAGGCCAAGCGCCATGCCGACAAGATTGGAAAGCCTTCGACCGCTGCGTTCCATATCCAGCCGCAAAACCTATGGTCGTCGGTAGGCTTAGGCAAGGTGGATTGGATCCAAAATGGCACTTACATGAGTTTCAGGGACTTCCTTTACAACAAGTTCCGTCATATCCATGCGCCTTCGCAGTTTATGGCCGACGAAATCAAGCAACGCGGCTATACCGCCAAGATCCATGTCATTTCTAACGGCATCCAGGACGCTTTTCTTGAGGCCGGTCATCGCAACCTCGACCAGGGAAGACTCGCCAAGTCGCCAGAGTTTGAAGGCAAAATACTCATCATGATGGTGGGGCGGCTTTCGGCTGAAAAGCGTCAGGACGTACTCATCAACGCCGTTCCTTTCTCAAAATATGCCGACAGAATCCAACTTGTCTTTGCCGGTCAAGGGCCAAAGTATGACGAATATGTGGCCTTGGGAAAGGCGCTGCCCAATCCGCCACAGTTTGTTTACAAAAAGCAAAATGAGCTGATCGACTTGCTGTCTCAAGCCGACCTTTATGTGCATGCCAGCGACATGGAAAGCGAGGCCATATCGTGCATCGAAGCCTTTGCCACGGGCTTGGTGCCGGTTATCGCCAATTCCGAGGTCAGTGCCACGCCTCAGTTTGCCCTCGACGGTCGCAGCCTATTCAGGGCCGGCAGTCCCAAGGACCTTGCCCGTGCCATCGACTACTGGCTCGACAACCCAAAGGAACGAGAATATATGGAAAAACTCTATGCCAAATCCGCCAAAAAGTATAGCCTTTCCAACTCCGTGCGTATGTTTGAGGAAATGCTGAACGAGGAGATCGAGGACAATGCGAAACAGGTTTCCAACTCATAAGAACGAAGCAATGGGAGCCGCATACATTGAGCTGTTCTAACATATTGAGACAATGAAGAAATAAGTGAAAAACAATCCGCAAAATGTGAAACCTACAATTTGCGGTTTTTTCGTTTCTTTGCATCAATATTGTCTAAAACGCAAAACTATGGAATACATCAAACTGTCAAACGGAGTGGAAATGCCGCTCCTCGGCTACGGGGTGTTTCTCGTCAGCCCTCAAGAATGTGAACGCTGCGT
>JAFXMK010000034.1 GCA_017530365.1 Bacteroidales bacterium | reverse complement strand
CCGAACAGAGAAGTTAAGCCCGGCAGTGCCGATGATACTGCAGTGAAATGTGGGAAAGTAGGTCGCCGCCCACCCATACGGAAAAGCCCTCCGCGAAAGCGCGAGGGCTTTTTTAGTTGGCAGTTTGTAGTTGATCAGTTTGTAGTTATACTCCAATAAGGTTCCTCACTACCCACCAAACCATAAACACAGCAAGGATGATCCAACAAGCTGTGCTGCTCGTTAATTTACTGATCAGCTGTCCGTTCTTCGGAACAACGGTTAGCAAGATGACATATAGTAACGCGGGTAATAGCAAATAGTTGTATTGGATTCCTTCCCAAATCCTTCCGTTTAAAAAACAATGAATCGCTCGTTGTGATCCGCAACCAGGACATTGATAGCCTGTCAATAACCAGAACGGACACTTAGGGGCCCACTGGCTGTGAGATGGGTCGAAATAATGATAAACCAGAATAAGACAAGATAATCCTACAATCCATAGGATTATCTTGTAAATAGATTTCATGTTGGTAGTTTGTTAGTAAAGGCCTTCTAAGGCGCCCGCTCCTAAAGCGGCTGCACCTAAGCCAAAGAACATCACTAGCGCAACGTATGCGATGATGGCAACACCACCTACAATAACACTGACCAGCATCCAATTTCTTGCCTTTCGTGATGCTTCCTCAGCGGCTTGGAAATTGCCAGCGTTCCAGAAATTATCTACCTTGGCTGAGAAGATAATGGCTGGAATGCCAAAAGGAAGACAGCAGAAAATAGTAGCTAAAATGGATAATGCCAAATAATTGTTCGGTTTGGGCATTGTAGGTTGACGCTTTACTTCCGGCTGAACGTATTCTGGCTGGGGAGCTGGCTGTGGTTCCGGTTCAGGTTGAGAATATGCCTGTTGTGGCTCTTCTGGAACAGGCGTGCCACAATTGGTGCAGAATCTGCCGTTTTCAGGAAGCTGTTGTCCACATTGAGTACAAAAACGAGTTGCCATAGGCGTAATATTTTATGGTTGCTTTGCAAAAATAAAAATAATTATGATTTTGCAGCATAGTTCGCCAAAATAATTCCTGTCGCCATAGAGGCGTTTAACGATTCTGTAACACTACCTTCAGCTCGAGGGATGGTGATAGGATGGGTAATCAAAGGAATGAGATTGTTTCTGATGCCATGTGACTCGCTGCCGATGACGATGACACCATTCTCCCATTGAGACATTCTAAAGAGGTTCTCTCCTTCAAGTAAAGCACCATAGACGGCCTTCCCCTTGAGTTTCACCGAATCAAGGAAATGAACTAAATCGGTTGAAACGATGTTCGTCCTAAATATAGAACCCATGGTGGCTTGGATGACTTTTGGATTCCAGATTTCCACACAGTCATCGCTGCATACGATTTGCTTAATGCCAAACCATTCCGCGGTGCGTATGATAGTACCCATGTTTCCTGGGTTGGCAATGCCGTCCAAGGCCAGCACCATGCCATCATCCTTGAGGGGACCAGGCTTAGGTGTCTTTACCACTGCTAGGATGCCTGGAGGCGTGTCGAGCGCACTCATCTGTTCCATCTGGACTTCGCTTACTGTTTCCAGACGTTCGTCTTGGATTTCGTATTCTTTTAGAAACCGTTCAGTGGCATACAGTGCAGTGATTTCAAGAGTCGAAAGAAGAAGTTCCTCGACGGTTTTTCTTCCTTCTGCAATGAAAAGCTGTAGTTCTTTCCGGTACTTTGTTTGTTTTAAGGACTGGATGGTCTTGATAATGTTTCTTGTAATCATGACGCAAAGATAAAAAAATAAGACTGCCTTTTGGGCAGTCTTATTAAATTATTGAAATCGTCAACTGTTTTATTCAGCGACCACTTCAAATTCGATTTCGGCTTGAACATCCTTGTGAAGTTTGATCTTGGCTTTGTAGTTGCCGAGTTCCTTCACAGCCTCTTCGTTCATCACGATTTGCTTGCGATCGACTTCGATGTTGCAGGCTTCCTTGATGGCGTTGGCGAGTTGGATGGAGTTGACGGAACCGAAGATCTTGCCAGTGGCGGCAGCCTTGGCACCGATGGTGAGCTTCAAGCCTTCGAGAGCCTTGGCCTTGTCCAGAGCCTCGTTCTTGATCTTCTCTTCCTTGTGAGCCTGTTGGCGGATCTCTTCAGCCAGCATCTTGCGGTTTCTTTCCGTTGCCAAGATAGCCATCTTGTTAGGGATCAAATAGTTGCGGGCATATCCGTCTTTAACGGTCACGATTTCGTTCTTGTAGCCTAAGTTGGCGATGTCTTGTTTCAGAATAATTTCCATTTCAAATCCTCCTATTATTTCAACATGTCAGCAACGAACGGCATGAGGGCAAGGTGACGAGCTCTCTTGATAGCCTGTGCAACTTTCTTTTGATATTTGGTTGAGGTACCGGTGATGCGGCGGGGCAAAATCTTGCCTTGCTCGTTCACGAACTTCAGCAGGAAGTCGGCATCTTTGTAATCGATGTACTTGATGCGGTTCTTCTTGAAGCGGCAGTATTTCTTTCTCTTGGTATCGACTGCAATAGGAGTCAAATATTTGATGTCGTTATTGGGTTGTTGTGCCATTTCTCTTAGTTTTTAAAAGTTAAACGAATGATTTAGGCTTGAGCTTCAGCTTGTTCCTGAGCTTTCTTGCGTTTCTTCTCGTTGTAAGCGACGGCGTGTTTGTCGAGTTTCACGGTCAAGAAACGGAGAATGCGTTCGTCGCGCTTCAGTTCAGTTTCGACATCGGCAATAACATTTCCTTCGGCTTTGTACTCAATCAATTGATAAAAGCCTGTGGATTTCTTCTGGATCGGGTATGCAAGTTTGCGCATGCCCCAGTGCTCTTCATGAACGATCTCTGCACCAGCTTTGGCCAGATAATCTTCATACTTCTTTACCGCTTCCTTCATCTGTTCGTCAGACAAAACGGGAGTTAAAATGAAAACGGTTTCGTACTGATTCATAATTAAATTGTTGATAATTAAGTAATTAATATTTTTGTTTACTGCTTCGAAAAGCGAGTGCAAAGTTAGTTCTTTTTCTCTAATAAACAAGGGTTTACACAAAAATATTTTTCGTGTATTATCTTTGGTATAATTCTCTTAGACTCATGTTGGTCCAACGAGTGGGTTGCAATAGAGAGTCGGTCATGGAAGCGTCGAGGTTACTCGAACGTCCTTTGAGTGCCTGGTCGGCGAAACTGCAAAACACATCGACTGAGCCTGGGAACCATGAGGCTACCTCATGGCCGATGCCGTCGAAACGGATGAACCAATGGGGGATGTCCTGTCGCTTCATGGCCTTGTCGATGCTTTTCGATCCAAACAGCTTTCTGTTGAAAGGGATTCCAAATCTCTTATACGCCACAATCTTGTCCTTTGTGCCATGCATCAGCAGAGTAGGGGCTGGAGGAGTGTCGTATTTCAACTCTTTTTTCTTGCACAAGATGCCTCCTGAGTAGGGGATCACAGCGGCAGGCTTCCATCCTTCAGGCAACGCAGATACCAAAGGCAAATGGTTGGCACGGCAGTAATCCAGTTGTAATACGGTGATGGCACCTGCGGAACTGCCGGTCAGCACAATCTTACTTGGATCAATGTCGAGTTCGGAGGCGTGCGCAATCGTCCAGGCCACGGCATCGGCACAATCCTCGGTGGCGATATCGATGCAGTATTGGAACAAGTCGGTCAACTTGAACAAACTGTTGTGTTCAGCCACCATGAGGCTGTCCTTAAGTCCAAGTCGGTAATCGATGCTGATGACCGTATAACCTCTGAGCGTCAAGGAGTCGGCCAAGGCAAGTTGATACTGGTTGTCGCGTGCACCCGCAAAGAAGCCACCACCAAACACCGCAATCACCGCAGCTTTGTCGTCACGCGGTTTCAAAGGCCGATGCACATCGAGATAAAGTACCGAGTCGCGTTCGGCGAAAGCATGAGTCTCTTTGGTTTGGGCCATCGTCATCGCTCCGCAAAAGGAGAGGATAGCCAGAAGGATCCAAGTTTTTTTCATTCTATATGTTACTTCTTACCAAAGGAATAGCTGAGGGTTCCGTAGAGGGCATGTGACGAGACAACACAGCCGATTTCAACCGTCTCCAATGCTCTAGCCATGATATGCAGTCCATAGTTGAAGTGGTTGAACCGTTCAATGACATCGTAGTCGTGGATGAGTTCGCGGTCTCCTATTTCAAATTTGTTGCCTTTGGTGATGCCGTAGGACTCATTGCTGTAGCCAATCAGAGGGGCGACAAACAAATAACTAGTGATGGGGATTTGGTAGCCGACGTTGATGGTAAATGCCGAATGGTCATTCCAGTCACGTCCAACTTCCTTGGTGTACTTGTGCTCTGGTGGTTGACGCATGAAATCAATGTAAAAGCCCATGACAGACACATTGGCGCCGTATGCAAAGCCGTTATAGGTGGTGTTCAGACCTTGTGAACCAAGGTGGTACCCAGCTGCGCCTAAATTGATACCCATTGAAATTCGTTGATTGTTGGACAAATCAAACATTTGTGCTTTGGCGCTAAAGGTAACCAATATGGCCAAAACAAAGAAAAGAGTAGCTTTTTTAATCATGATAAAGTGAGTTTAAACAATCAAAATTGTAAGTAAGTGCAAAAGTAAGAAATAATCTTAATCCAACATGGATTGAAGCATGAATTCAGCGGCATGGCCATCACCGAAAATATCAGGGAAGTCCATCGGAGGATGTTGTAAATAGTGTCGGCTGGTAACTATAATCTTGTCATAGTCGGCATCTACCAAAGTGGCGGCACCAGTTTGGACAATCTCGACCCATTCGGTCTCTGGCCTTAGGATCACGCACGGCTTTTTGAAGAAGTAGGACTCTTTTTGCACTCCACCTGAGTCGGTCATTACCAAACAGGCGTGTTTTTCCAATTGTATCATTTCCAGGAAGGAGACGGGTTCAATGACCCTCACATTGTCCGCATGGAAATCAGTCGCCTTCTTGCGCGTTCTGGGATGCATTGGCAAGACGATGGTGATATCTTTTGAGAGTTCCGTGAAAGCATCCAGAATGGCATGGAGGCGCTCCGGCTGATCGGTGTTGCTGTCACGGTGCAGTGTGGCCAATACATAAGGCTTACCCTTCAAGCCTAGTCGGCTCAGCAAATCCGCCTTTTGGTCGGCAATGGCGGAGAAATGAAGACTGTTGTCATACATGATGTCACCGCAGTGATACACTTTTGGGTTGTCGATGGTATAAGGACCTTCATTATTGGCTTTGAATCCTTCCTTGACGAGGTTGTCGAAGCCGGCACGTGTTGGGGTGAAGAGCAGAGTAGAGCAGTGGTCGCACACGATGCGGTTGATTTCTTCGGGCATGCTTTTGTTGAACGAGCGCAGCCCTGCTTCGATGTGGACGATGGGCACGTGGATCTTGGAAGCGGCCACGGCACCCGCTAGGGTGGAGTTGGTGTCGCCGTAAAGCACGATATAATCCGGTTTTTCATCTAGGAGAATCTGCTCAATGCCTTCAATCATCTTGGCCGTCTGAACGCCGTGTGAGGCGGAACCGACATGCAGGTTGTAGTCTGGTTTCGGAATGCCAAGTTCGTCGAAAAACACTTGCGACATGTTGCCGTCATAATGCTGTCCGGTATGAACGATAATTTCCTGAATACGGTCGGCGTAGCGCTCTTTAATAGCGCGACTCAATGCGGCGGCCTTGATAATCTGGGGTCTTGCCCCTATGATGGTAACTATTTTCATATTATTCATTCAAAATGCCTTCTTCGGCGAAGCTAAAATACGAATTTTCCCCGATAATGAGATGGTCGAGAATGGCGATGTCCAAAATTTTCCCTGCTTTGATGAGTTTTCTGGTCAGTTGCCTGTCGTCTGAACTAGGTCTGGCGACGCCTGAAGGGTGGTTGTGGCACAACATGATGGAAGTGGCTTCTTTCAACAGTGCGTTTTTAAAGATTACTTTCGGGTCGGCTAAGGTAGAGGTGATGCCTCCAATGCTGATGCGCTCTGTTTTGATGATTTTATTGCCTTGGTTGAGATAGGCCACCAAGAAATTTTCTTTTCCGGGATCTTCGATAAGTGGCAAAAAGCTTTCGTAAGCTTCTTTGCTGTTGCTGATAGTCAGTCTTTCTTTGGGTGAAGTGAGGCTCCATCGCCGGCCTAGTTCGAGGGCTGCCATGATGCTGACAGCTTTGGCTTCTCCAATGCCTTTATGTTGCTTCAGCTCGTCAATGCTAAGTTTTGACAGGTCGTAGAGGTTATCACCAACCGCAGACAACACTTGTCTTGCGAGCCCCACCGCTGATTGTCCTCCAGGCCCCGATCCAATCAGGACGGCGATAAGTTCGGCGTTGCTGAGTGAGCCTTTGCCTTTTGTGATCATTTTCTCTCGGGGACGGTCATCGGCTGCCCAGTGTTTGATGGTTTTGCCGTTGCTTGCAATCATAATCTATAATAGTATAAAATAATGATTGCAAATTTAGTATAGTTTTTTATACAAACCAAAAAAAACCTCCCCTAAAGAATAGAGGAGGTCAACATTATGATGAAAAAACTCTTATTATGCCAACTTGGCAGTGTATCTTGAGAGCTTTGATTTCAGATTACCGGCTTTGTTCTTGTGGATGATACCGCGCTTGGCAACTTTGTCGATGATGGAGTACAACTTCGGCAGTTGGTTCTCAGCCTCAGACTTTTCGGTAAGGGTTCTGAATTTTCTGACTTCGTTACGCATGGCTTTAGCGTAGTAACGGTTGTGCAGACGTCTCTTTTCGGTTTGACGAATTCTTTTGAGTGAAGATTTGTGATTTGCCATTTTCTAAATATCTCTTTATTTGTTTCTTCTTTTCTAATTGGGCTGCAAAATTACAACTTTTCTTGATACAAACAATTATTTGGGAGAAAATTTTTTCGGAGAGAAGTTTCAAATGCCATTTTATCCTCGTTGTTATTGTTGATTATCTCGTTGAGAACCACGTTGATAAAGCTGTTTCTTTTTAGGTCCTCTCCCGAGATCTGAATGGGGATGTAATTCTCTCCGTAACCTCGGGCAATTCCTTTTGAATCGATTCTCTCAATGAGCAGCCTTTGCGTTTTTCCTTTCATCAGCTCGAAATACTTGAGCTTGTTCTCCAGCGAGATGGCACGCATGATCTCGCTTCTTCGGCTCTTCTCGATTTCGGGTACTTGGTCGGGCATGACGGCGGCTTTGGTACCTGTGCGCTTGGAGTATTTGAAGGTGTGGATATGACTGAAACCGATTTCACGGGCAAAGTCGCAGCTCTCTTGGAACGTTGCTTCGGTCTCGCCAGGGAAGCCCACGATGATGTCTGTGGTAATGTTGAAGTCGGGACAAAACGCCTTGATGCGTTGGCACATCTCTCTGAACTGAGCCGCACTGTAAAAACGATGCATGCGCTTCAAGGTGTCTTCCGACCCACTTTGCAGACAGATGTGCATGTGGGGCGCCAGCTTTTCGTGTTGGAAAAGTTGTAAAAACCGGTCGCTGAACTGGTCGGGCTCAATAGAGGAGACCCGAACACGGAAATCCCCCTTTAAATTAATAATGTGTTCGACCAAGGTCTCGAAATTGGTGTCGCCATCATGATAACGCCCCAGGTTGACGCCTGTGAGCACGATTTCTTTGAAGCCGTGATTGACTACTTTCCGGATGTTTTCATAGATGTCTTCTGCGGGACGGCTGGTGGATCTTCCCCTGACCATGGGGATGATGCAGTAGGAACAGAAGTTGTTGCAGCCGTCATGGATCTTGATCAGGCTGCGGGTATGGAAGGTGTCGAATGCCGGTTGGTAGCTGAACAGGTCTCGGTCGTAGCCTTCTGGATCGCTGTGGCCAAGCTTGTAATGCTCTTCCACAATGTCGAAAATGGCTGACTTTCGCTCGTTGTCGATGACATAGTCAGCGATGCCTTCTTGGACTAGATCCTCCTTGCGATGGTTGACCATGCATCCGGTGACTACAATCAGCGCATCGGGGTTCTTCCTTCGGATCTGATGGATGGCCTGACGGCATTTCTGGTCACTGGTGTTGGTGACGGTGCAGGTGTTCACCACGAAGATATCAGCCTCTCCTGTGTTCACTACCTCATAGCCGCCTGCTTTGAAACGTGATGCCAAAGCATCGGTTTCAAAGAGGTTGACGCGGCAACCCAATGTTTTGAAAGAGACACGCATGGGAGTTAGGAGTTAGGAGTTAGGAGGATGCCTTCGATGGATAGGGGTGAGGCGGAAGTAACCTTTACGTTGACAATCTGACCTATTAAGCCTTCGTTCTTGGAAGCGAATCTGATGACGATCTTACCTTCGGTGTGGCCGGTGAGATAACCGTTTTTGCGGTCGTAGTCTTCCACAAGCATCTTCACTGTGGTGCCGACCAAGGCCTGGTTATAGACCAAGGAATGCTTCATCAATTCTTCGGTAAGGCGATGGTAACGCTGGCGTTTTACTTCCTTCGGCACATCATCCTCCCATTTGGAAGCCACGGCGCCTTCACGAACGCTGTATTGCGCAATGTAAGCCATGTTGTACTTGAACTCCTCCATGGCCTTGCGCGTGTTCTCGAACTCCTCCTCGCTCTCATGGGTGAAGCCTACGATGATGTCGGTGAAGATGGTGGCGGTGGGCAACACGCGGCGTATGGTCTGGATGATATGGCGGTAGCGTTCCAGGTTGTGGTGGCGGTTCATGCGTTGCAACATCATGTCGTCGCCTGACTGGATGGGAATGTGGATCTGCTTGGCAAGGCAGTCGTACTGCGCCATCACCTCGATGATCTCATCTTCCATGTCGCGGGGATGCGGGGCAGTGTAATATACCCAAAACTCCTTTCCAGAGGCCTTGCCGTATTCGCCGATGCGTCGTAGCAACTCAGCAAAGTTGATTTCTTCGCCTTTCTTGTCCAATCCGTAAGAGTTGACGTTTTGACCCAACAGCGTGATGCTCTTGTAATCCTTCTCCACTAGCTCCTTCACCTCGTTCAGAATCTCTTCAGAAGGCCTTGATACTTCACGTCCGCGGGTGTAAGGTACGGCGCAGTAGGTGCAGAAGTTGTTGCATCCGTTTTGGATGGGGATGTAGGCCTCGAAGCTAGAGGCGCGCATGGGATTGATTTCCCAGAAAGGCTCCATGTTGGCCGACGGGTTCGATTCCTTCATCGGGGTGACCACACCGTACTGGCGGATCATCTCGGGCAATTTGGGCAGCTCGTTCATGGTGAACACCAGGTCGAACAGCTTGAGGAAACGCACCTTGTCGGCGGGTAGGATGCAGCCTGAAACGAAGGTGAGAACGCTCTTGCGATTCTTCATGGCATTCCATTTCTCGATGCGGCCATACACCTTATCGATGCCTTTCTGTCGCACCGAGCAAGCCACGATGCCCAACAGGTTGGCTTCCTCTTCGTTGTCTGTGGGTTCATAACCCATCTGTTGAAGCACGGTGCGCACACGTTCTGTGTCGCTGAGGTTCATCTGGCATCCGAAGGGGAGGAGGAAGTATTTCATAGTGGAAAATTGAAAGTTATAGTTTTAAATCTAATAATCCGAAAATGTCGTTACATATATTGGTGATTTCGGTGTTTAAGCTGTCGGTGGCGATAATGACATTCTTCACGGCGTGGGTGTTTTCGTCCACCTCGAAGCCGACTTCCACGTTACCCCATGTGAACTGTCCTTTTTTGACGGCTTTGAAGTGTTCCCATTTGGCGTAGAGGTAGTCGCGTGACGAGATATGTGCTTCGGTGTCTCGGACCTCGTTGAGCATGGCGATAGCGTTGAAGCTAACCATCTCAGCCTTCATTCCGTAAACCTTCTCGAAAGCTTGAATTAAAGGTAAAACGATGCTTTCCGAGGTGACATCAGCCAGTTCGGAGAGGTTGACAACGCGGCTGCGAACGCTCTGTACGCCGTGTTTCTGCAGCTTTTGAGGCGTCACGGTAAGATAGCGTTGCATCATCTCGGCATCGGTCTTTATTAAGATGGTGCCGTGATGCAAGTTGTTGACGGTGCCGTTGAAGAATGCGTTGCCGGAGAATTTGCGTCCTTGGCAGGTAAGGTCGTTGCGACCGGAAATCTCAGCTTCCAGCCCGAAGGTTTTTAAGGCTTCCTGAATGACGGATTGCTGCTTGCGCACATCGTAATTGCTTTTGTCTGCGACAAAGGAGAAGTTGAGGTTGCCCAGGTCATGATAGACGGCGCCACCTCCCGTGCGGCGGCGCATCAGATGGCCGCCCTCCTCGTTCAGGTGTTTCACGTCGCATTCTGAGAAGGGGTTCTGGTTCAACCCTATGACCACTGTGCGCTCGTTCTTCCAAAGATACATTGTCACCACATCCTCTTCCTGATGATCGGTGAGCCAAGTCTCCACCGCGAGGTTCAGGTAGGGGTTGTATTGGTTGCTGACGATGACTTGAAGCTTTTTCATGGCGCAAAGATACAAAAAAAGCCCGCTATTCAGCGGGCTTGTAGTCTCTCCGGGATTTGAACCCGAGTTACCAGGATGAAAACCTGACGTCCTGACCAGACTAGACGAAGAGACCATCTGTCATTTTTGACGCTGCAAAATTAGACAAAAAATCCATACCCACAACAAAATTGGGCAATTTTTTTTATTCTAGCGTAAGAGTGACTTGTAATTGTCTGTTTTTCAGCTTCTCTATGGGGTTTCCGAAGTAATATACTTGAGAATCGCTAAAAACGTTTAGCATACCAAAACCATACTTTACCTCCAATCCCATTTTGAACCATTGGTTATAAACGTCCAATCCAACGCCTAAATCCAAATCCACATCCCATGGTTTCGTTTTAATCCATTCAGCAGGAGCGCTGGAAAAGGTGAAAAACAATCTTGGGTTGACACCCGTAAGAAGATAAAACCCAATGTTGTTGTACCGTTTCGATCTGTATTTGATGTGCAAAGGGAAATCTAAACAATTTACATGTATGTTGTGAGATTTCTCGTTTCTTATTATTGTGCTATCATTGACATAGTTGAGTTTAAGCGTGTAGCCTATGTCGATGGAACTCAAGCTGTAGGTGGGACTGAATCGCAGATTGAGAAAATCGCCTAAACGCAAATCACCTATTACACCCACCGAAAATCCGGGATGAGGAATGGTGCGAAAAGGCCTGCCAACCGTGTCCATTGCCACGCTGAGGATCTGATAACTTTGAAAACCTTCCTGGGAGATGCCTTGGACGACCTCGTTAATCTCACTGAAATCAGTGTGGATTACGTTTTGGTAGTTTTCTTTCATGATCAACTTGTAATCCATGAAATTGGTTCCAACACGAAGTCCGAAGTGGTAAGGTGCCCAGTCATAGGTTTGAAGGTATATGACTTTTCTCCGCTGTGCTTGCACGCCATTGACACAAGCCATGGCGAGAATCAGGAATATAATTGTTTTGAAGGCTTTTTTCACGGTGTTTAGTTTAGGTGTTTTTAACGGCAATAATTGCTTTTTTATTGTGATAGAACGTGCTTTTTTTGAGCCCGGCCATAGTACAAGGTGGCAATGCCGCCGCTGTACTCTCTTTTGCCGACTTCAGAAAATCCCGCTTTCATCAGAAGGTTCATAAAGATTTCTGCTTTTGGAAAGGCTTCTATGGTATCTGGAAGATAACGGTAGGCAGCATGATGTCTCGATATGATTCGTCCCGCTAAAGGCAGGATGTGTTTGGAATAGCATCGGTAGGGTATCCGAATAAAACCTTTCTCGGGATGTGAAAACTCCAAGACGGCTATCATCCCTTTGTCCTTGGTGATCCTGAACATTTCCTGTAGGCCTTGCTCAAGATGTTCAAAGTTGCGAACCCCGAAGGCGGTGGTAACGGCATCAAAAGTGCTGTCGGGGAAAGGAATCTGTTCGGCGTTACCGATTTGAAGCTTGATGCGATCCCCCAACTGTTTGTTGGTGATTTTCTTCTTCCCGATCTCCAACATTTTTTCAGACAAGTCAATGCCGATGATTTGTGATGAAGGGCAGTCCTTGGCTAAGCGGATGGCAAGATCGGCGGTGCCGGTTGCCACGTCAAGGATGGAGGCTGGATGATCTTGGGAGACCCATTGAGAAGTTTTCCGCCTCCACGTCTTGTCGATGTGAAACGAAAGCAGGTGGTTTAAGAAATCATAGCGGGGAGAAATGTCGTCGAACATCTCAGTGACGGACTGCTGCTCACTCATGGCAAATTCGGTTGTACTCTTTGAGCAGCTTGTCCTTGTCAATAGGAACGACGCCAACGGCTTCGCAGACAAGCCCGCCGGCGATGTTCGACAGCTCGGCAATTGTTTTGGCTTCTTTCTTAATGGCCATGCTGAGTGCGGCCACACTCAATACGGTGTCACCAGCTCCTGATACGTCCAAAATATCTCTGGGATGTGCCGGGATGTGGTAAAAATTGCCATTATTCAAGATGATGACGCCTTGTTCCGAGAGAGTTACCATGAGGTATTTGCAATGCAATCGTTCTTGAAGGGCGACGGCTGCCTGTCGGAGCTCGTCGATGGTCTCGGCATGAACGCCGAGACCATCGCGAAGTTCTTTGGCATTGGGTTTGAAGAGCGTCACTCCCTGATAGGCGAAGAAGTTTTTCTTCTTGGGATCGACAGCAACGGGAATATTCCTTTCGTTGGCCGATGCGATGATGCTCTTGATCAACCGATCGGTCAGGACACCTTTATTGTAGTCCTGCAAGATGACGACATCACAGTTGTCAAGTTGGTTTTCAAAGGCACGGATTAAAGAGGAATACTCTTCTTCAGTCAGATCGAAAGCGTCTTCTTCATCGATGCGAAGCAGCTGCTTGTCGCCATCGAAAACACGTTGCTTGACGGTAGTCATCCGTTGGCTGCTTTGGATCATTCCGGCGGTGTCAAGTCCGTGATCAGTCATCAGCTGGAGCAGACGCTTCCCAGAAGTGTCGTTGCCAATGACGGAGCAAACATAAGGGATGGCTCCCAAGGCCTTGAGGTTGAGCGCCACATTGGCGGCACCTCCAAGTCGGTCGAAGCGCTCCTTCAGATTGACGATGGGTACAGGTGCTTCAGGTGACATGCGTTCCACGACACCTTTCGTGTAGGCGTCGATCATCACGTCGCCCACCACTAACGCCTTCAACCCGTTAAATCCGTCCAGTGCCAACTTTTATCTCTTATCTCTTATCTTTTATCTATTATTTCAGCTTCTTCAACGCTTCCTTAATCCTTCTCACAGCTTCGACCAACTTGTCCTCGCTGGTGGCATACGACAAGCGGATGCAGTCGTCGTTGCCGAAGGCATTACCGGCTACGCAAGCCACATGGGCGTTGTAGAGCAGCCACATGCAGAGGTCGTCGCTGCCCTTGATGACGGTCTCGCCGTCGGTTTTGCCGTAGAATGAATTCATCTCTGGGAACACATAGAAGGCGCCGGCAGGGGTGTTGCACTTCACGCCAGGAATCTCGTTGAGCAGCTTCACGAAGGTGTCGCGGCGATGACGGAAAGCCTTCAGCATTTCCTGAATCTCTGTCGAGTTCTCGGGGCTGAGTTCCATGGCTTTGGCAGCGGCGGCTTGTGCGATGGTGCAGATGCCGGAGGTGATTTGGCCTTGAATCTTGTTGGTGGCCTTCACGATGGCTTGGGGAGCGGCGATGTAGCCGATGCGCCAGCCCGTCATGGCATAGCCTTTGGCGACGCCGTTGACAAGGACGAGACGGTCTTTCAGGAAGTCGAACTGCCCCATGCTCTCGTGCTTGTGCTCGTATTGGATGAATTCGTAGATCTCATCGGAGATGATGATGATGTTCGGGTATTTCTTCAGCACCTCGGCGATGGCGGTCAGCTCGGCTTTGGTGAAGACGCTGCCGCTAGGGTTGCAGGGCGTGTTGATGAGCAGGGCTTTGGTCTTGGGAGTGATGGCCTTTTCGAGTTGCTCGGCAGTGATCTTGAAGTCGTGAGCCATGTCGCTCTTGACGATGACGGGAACGCCACCTGCCAATTTCACCATCTCGGGGTAGGAGACCCAGAACGGGGCGGGGATGATGACCTCGTCGCCATCGTTGACGATGGCGAGAAGCACGTTGTTGATGGCTTGCTTGGCGCCGTTTGAAACGAGGATGTCAGTGTCCTTATAATCCAAGCCGTTGTCGCGTTTCAGCTTGTTGGCGATGGCCTTGCGCAGTGCGGGCGTACCGGGAACTGGCGGATAGTGAGTGTCGTTGTTGTTGATAGCATCGACACCGGCTTGCTTGGCGGACTCAGGGGTGTTGAAGTCGGGTTCGCCAATGCTCAAACTGATGACGTCAATGCCTTGGGCTTTCAGCTCGCGGCTTTTGTTGGTCATGGCCAGCGTAGCAGATTCGGCCATGTTCAGGACTCTGTTGGAGAGGATGATTTCACTCATGATTCTTTATTTAAAATTTAATGATTTCAAGATTTAAGGATGCAAAATTACGATAATTCTTATTTCTAAATTCCAAATTCTTAATTCTTTTGTACCTTTGCGAAAAATTCAGTGAAAATGAATCTGTTTCTTGAGGTTGTATTGATCATAATCGCGCTGTTGCTTGCCGTTATGGTCTTCGTTACTTATCGGAATTATAAACTGAAAGAATGGGAATTGAAACTTAAGGCCAAGTCGGAGATACGTATCGCTACCATGAAGATGGTGACGCCATTGCGGATTCAGGCTTGCGAGCGTTTCCTGCTCTTTCTGGAACGTTCCCAGCTCCCAGTGTTGGTCAAGAGGGTCTATACTCCAGGTGCCACAAAAGATGTCTTTCACATTTCGCTTCTTCAGAGTGTGGAAAATGAGTTTGAACATAATATGGCACAACAGCTCTATGTGTCTCCAGAGGTATGGGATGCCGTGAGTCGTGCCAAAGAGGAATTAGTGGGACAAATCAACACAACTTTCGACAAAGCCGATGATGGCACGGATGTTGCTCTAATTGCGCAAGCTTTGGTGGCGCTGCCCAATCCGTTTGTGGACCAAGCCGTCGCTTTGTTGAAGAAAGAGTTTAATGAAATCTGATCTGAAAGCATGAAATTTACAGCATTACAAATTGCAGCATTGTTGGGTGGTACGGTTGAAGGCGACCCGAACGTGGAAGTGTGGAATGTCGCGAAAATCGAGGAAGGTGCTCCCGGCATGTTGAGTTTCCTGGCCAATCCTAAATACACGCCATATATTTACGAAACGGGGTCTTCTGTGGTGATCGTCAATAACAGTTTCGTTGCTGAAAAGACCGTCTCAGCCACTTTGATACGTGTGGATGACGCATACGCTTCGTTTGCGAAACTGTTGGCGTTTTACGATCAAATGTCACAAGATAAGAAAGGCATTTCCTCAATGGCATTCATCTCTTCGAGTGCGCAATGCGGTGAAAATGTCTATGTCGGCGAGTTTGCCTTTCTAGGCGAGAATGTCAAGATAGGCAATAATGTGAAGATCTATCCCCAAGTGTATGTTGGTGATGGCTCCGTAATCGGCGACGACACCACGCTGTACCCTGGAGTCAGGCTTTACCGCAACACGGTGGTGGGTCAGCGCTGCATCATCCACGCTGGTGCCGTGATCGGTGCCGATGGCTTTGGCTTCGCACCCCAAGCTGACGGTCATTATGACAAGATTCCGCAAGTGGGGAATGTGGTCATTGACGATGATGTGGAAATCGGTGCCAATACCACGATCGACCGTTCCACCATGGGTTCCACTCGGGTCCATAAAGGGGTGAAGCTCGATAACCTTGTCCATCTGGCACATAACGTCGAAGTGGGGGAGAACTCCGCTTTGGCAGCCCAGGTGGGGGTCAGCGGATCAACGCATCTTGGCAAGAATTGTGTGGTCGGTGGACAATCGGGTTTCGTTGGTCATCTGCACATTGCCGACGGCTCGAAGTTCGGTGGACAATGTGGTATCATGGGGAGCATCAAGGAAGAGAACCAAGAATTCATGGGAACCCCCATTCAACCTTTAAGGCAATACTTGGTTTCCAACGCCCGTTTCCGCCATATCGACGAGATGGCACGCAAGCTCGATGCCCTTGAAAAAGAGATAGAAAGACTCAAATCCGAGCGTTGAGGCATTTTTTTTTGTACTTAAAAAAATAATCTCTATCTTTGCCCGTTTTTCTTGAGGTAATATGTGCTCAAGTTTAGTTGTTTATGGAAGAAAAACAGTGTACTCTTAGACGAAAAATCAGTGTCACGGGAGCGGGGCTGCACACACGTCAATGCGGCACCCTGACTTTCAATCCGGCCCCTGTCAACACGGGCATCCGCTTCCGTCGCATTGATCTCGAAGACCAGCCGATTATTGAGGCTGATGTCGATAACGTTATCGATACTACCAGAGGTACCACCTTGGGTAAAGGCGGTGTCAAGATATATACCGTTGAACATGTGCTGGCCTCCTTGAGGGGAATGGGTGTGGACAATGTCCTGATCGATATTGATGTGGAAGAAACGCCTATCATGGACGGCAGCGGCAAGGAATTCGTCAAGGTGATCAAAGAGGCGGGTATCGTCCAGCAGAAAGCCTTGCGCGACTACTATGTCATCAAGGAGCCCATCAGCTACCGTAATGAGGTGCTGGGTATTGAACTCTCCATTGAGCCTTGCGAATCTTTCCAGGTGGACGTTACCGTGAAATACAACACAAAGGTGTTGGACCAACAAAGCGCCTACCTGCATGATATGAAAGACTTTGAGTCCGAGATTGCTCCTTGCCGTACCTTTGTGTTCCTCCATGAACTGGAAACCCTTCTCAGCCGTAACCTTATCAAAGGCGGCGACCTGACGAATGCCATCGTGTTTGTTAATAAAAACGTCTCTTCCGAAGAGCTTGACCATATTGCCGCTTTCTTCAAGAAGCCAAAAGTCATCGTGAAGGAAGGCGGTATCTTGAACAACGTTGATCTTTATTTTGAAAATGAACCGGCACGCCACAAACTGCTGGATGTCATCGGTGACCTGACTTTGGTGGGGAAACCGATCAAAGGCCATGTCACTGCCTACAAGCCCGGTCATTTCTCCAACACCTCCTTCGCGAGAAAGATCAAACACGCCATGCTTCAACAAGAATAAAAAATCACGACCATGAATCAACCTTTAGCCTACATCCATCCGAACGCCCGTATTGCTGATGATGTGAAAATTGAACCGTTCGCTTGGATTGGCGAAGACGTTGAAATCGGCTCCGGAACTTGGATCGGTCCCAATGCCACCATCATGGATGGCGCCCGTATCGGAAAGAACTGCAAGATTTTCCCTGGTGCAGTGATCTCGGCTATTCCACAGGATTTGAAATACAAGGGTGAGACCACCTATTGTTATATAGGCGATGGCACGACGGTGCGCGAATCCGCTACGGTCAACAAGGGCACCGCAGCCAGTGGCAAGACAGTCGTTGGCAAGGATTGCCTGCTGATGGCTTTCACCCATGTGGCTCATGACTGTTATCTTGGCGACCATGTCATCATGTCGAATGTGGCCTCCTTGGCGGGGCATATCGTTGTTGAAGATTGGGCTATCCTTGGCGGCTTGGCTGCGGTGAGCCAGTTCTGCCGTATCGGCGCCCATGTGATGATTTCAGGCGGCGCCATGATCAACAAGGACATTCCGCCGTTTGTCAAGACGGGTACGGGATATCCAGTTTCCTACGCCGGGGTGAACTACATTGGCTTAGGTAGAAGGGGCTTCACCAAAGAGCGCATCAACGCAATCCAAGATGTGTATCGTGTCATCTATAGTGCGGGAATGAATGTCTCACAAGCCGTACAACACATCAAGGCAAACCTGCCTGCATCGGAGGATCTCGATACCATCGTGAACTTTATCGAGAACTCCAAGATCGGTATCATGAAGAATACTGTTGGAGAATAGCCTCCCCAATCTTTTCCGCTGAAAAAGTTTTGATGGCATAGTCGCGAATGGCTTGGCGATCGTAGTCTTGACTATGGTCGAGCATGGTGTTCATGCCTTGCAACAACGCTTCTTCGTCACCTGATGGAATGAGGATGCCTCTCTCAGGCGAGAGGATCTCTGCAATGCCGCCAACTGCGGATGATAACACGGGGACTCCACTTGCAAATGCCTCCACGATGACGCAAGGCAAGTTCTCGAAGTTGGAAAACAGCACAAAGAAATCGGCTTCTTGATAGGCTTGGGCCACTTCTTCAGAGGTCTTCTTGCCGTGGAAGATGACGCAGTCCGAAAGGTCGTGATCCTTGACGAAAGCCTTGAATTCGGGGGCTTCATAGTCGTGGATGACATGAAGCTCGAAGTCTTGGCGCTGTTGCCATAGCCTTTCTACGACGCGCAAGATGCCGCTGAAATTCTTGGCCTCATCCCGTAACGTGGAGATGTGGAGCATCTGTTTCTTTTCAGTGTGATGCGGAGTCCCGAGCTTGAAAGTATCCGTGTTGACAAGGTTATAGATCACCTGGAAACGATTGTGGATGCCATGGCCTTCCATGCAGTGCTGTAGGTCGAGACTGACGGGCATGATGAGCGAGGCGTTGTTGGCGATCTTGACGATCTTTTTCTTCAATTTCCCGACCATGACATCTTTGTTTTGTGGCTGGTATATGGTCCAGTGCTCGGTCATGACATAATTGTAGCCGTATAGCTTTTTCCACAACAATGCCACTTGCCCAAGCGGATAGGCGACATGTAGATGAATCAGGTCGGGCTTGAAGAAACGTTTTTTGATATAGTTGAGACCATATTGGTACATCCGAAGCATCTTGAGTTTACGCAAAGCGTTCATCTTTGGCGGACGGATGTAAATCTGCACGTGGGTGTGGTGCTTCCCTTGTATCTCTTTAACCTCGAAGGACTTCGTCATGTCTTTGCCGTCGCAAACGGAGAGGATGACGGAATGGCATTCCTCAGGCAATGCATCGATCATACGGACGCAGAAGTTGCCCAAAGTGGGGTCGTCGGGAGTGGGGAACCAGCTTAATAGGTGCAGGATATTCATTAGTTGTTCAGTTGGGAGTTGTTCAGTTGTTCAGTATTTTGGTTCTGATTTCAACCTCAAAGTATTTTTGGGGCGTTTCGTAAGGGACGAGCTTGTGGGTGTTGAGGTCCTCGGGCAGATATACGGCACACAAGGTGTTGGAGATATGGTAAATGTGTTTGCGCTTCTCTGCAGGTGCGCCATCCAAGATGGCCCCCATCACATCCCAGCGTATGGTTTCGGGGTCGAGACCATAGTCATGCCAAACGATGATGCTGTGTTCTCCCTTCAGAAGCTTGAAAGCGGTTTCGGTGTCTTTTTTCACACTTTCATAATGGTGGTCTCCATCCACGAAGACCATATCGTATTGGCCGAAATGAGGTCCGAAATCGAAGGTCTGTGAGTTGCCGTAAAGCTGTTCCACGTTGTTCAGGTCCTTGCTGAAGAAACTGTGCAGGTCGGCATACAATTGGTTGTTGGTAAGTCTGACGATGTCTTCTTTAGGAAGGTTGAAGGTAACGCAATGCTGGGCAACGTCGGCCATGTTGGCCACACTCTCGCCGCGCCAAGTGCCAATTTCGAAATACTCCTGCACACCGTAACGCTTGGCCAAAGCTCTCAGTAAGGCGATGTCAATGGGCATAGTGGCTCCGGAGAGATAGGCGTATGGCTTGGCTATTTCTTCGAAATCGGGGAACAACTCGTTGATTTCGATGACGGGAAGACCATCCTGAAGTCCGTATTTGCGGACGACATCTTCCTTGTTGCTTCCTTCGTCCTGTAAGATGAGGTTAAGCAAGTAGGGATGCCTGATGATACGTCCGATGGCTTTGGTGAATTTCTTTAGTTTATTCATTGTCAGTAGGTTGTTTCGAGAATTGTTGCTTTAGTCCGGCAATATAGTTTTGTATTTCGGTCTTGGTCAGGATGAGGTCGTGGCCTTTGAAATGTGACTCTTTCATAAAGAAGACGAAAAGGAAGATGGCGTTGACAGTATAGGAGACAGCTGAAGTGATGGCGGCGCCTGTGACATCATAGCGAGGTATCAGGGTAAAGCCGAGAATACAGGTGACAGCCAATCCGCATAGGGCGGCGAAGGTGTTCATCTGATAGCGTCCGATGCCTGAGTAATAATGGCCAAGAATGAGGAAGACGCAATAGAACAGTACGCCTGGGGCGAGGATGCGGATGATGCCAGCCATCTCGCCGAATTCGGGCCCGAAAACGAAGGTGTAGACAGATGGGGGCAATAGACACAGCACAATGATGGCAAAGGCGGATACGACCAAACATATCTTGTTCAGGTCCAGCGTGAGTTTCTGGGCATAATTGCGGTCGTCGGCATTGGCGATGCGGGCATACTGCACCAAGGCGATACTGTTGCTGATGATCCAGATGGCCTCGGCCAGAGAAAGGGCGTTGGAGAACACCCCCACGCGACCAACATTGATGTATTTGTCTAAAAGATAATAGCTTAGGCGAAGGTTGAAAAACTGTACGAAGTGACCGGTCTGATTGAGGAAACCATACTTGAACAGGTCTTTCAAAACAGGTTTGTAATCCTTGTCTTTGTCATTGCCGAGGTTGGCGTATTCCTTTCTCAGCATCCAAACGCCTAACAAGAAAGTGCCTCCGTAAGCGGCATATAGTCCAATGATATAGCCGTAGATATCGCTCTTTTTCAGCAGAAGATAATAGACGGCTAAAGTCAAGATCAACAATACGGGTTGAAGCAAGGTGTTGTAGTTGGCTTTCTTGATTTCCTCTTTGCCGACCAAAAAGCGGAAGTTGATGTTGCTGAGGGAGGAAATGAACGAAAGGATGGCCACATGCGCAACTAGATTTGGAGCCAGTTTCGGATAGAACATCCAAATGGCGAAGCCCATCACCACGGCGATGAGGGCAGCCCAAACCGTTGAGGCCACCAAGATCTTCTTGAATGAATGCCGTGGTGCAAGGTAGATGATGCTGGCGCCACAGACGATTTCAGAAAAAATCAGGATAAATGTGATGGTGGTCAGCAGCAGGGCTTGTGTGCCTTTGCCAGTGTCACCCAGGACTTGTGAGAGGAGTACGGCAATCAGGAAGTTGATGACTGCTGCCGTGATCTTGGTGCCGAAGGTGTTGATGATCTTCTTGAACATGCCTCTCACTCGGTTTGGTGACTATCTCATGTCGATGACGTCCACCTCGGGATAGGCTTTCTCGTCAAAGGTAAAGAAATCCTTCTGATAGTCTTGGTCGAACTTCATCTCAATGATGTTCAGCGCCATTTTGACTCCTTCGTCGATTTCGACCTCCAGGCTCTTGAGATTGCCCTTTTTGTCGATGACAGGATTGAGGCCGGAGCTATCTCTTTCAAGGTTGTCGAGAATCTTGTAGGGAGTGTCGTCCTCAGCGGCATTGCCCACCATCACCTCCTTGTCTTCAACGATATAGTGCCACGTTGTCTTTCCGTTGGAGATGGCGTGCTGGTCTTCCATGATCAATTTGTAGGCATTGTCCTGGAAATAAGCTTTGCCTTGCTTGGGCTCTTCTGGTTTGGCAGCGTCGCTGATGGTCTGGTAAGTGAAGGTTACCTCCAGGTTTTTGTGATTACGGAGGGATTGTGCAAGCTTCTTGATGGCGTCGCTGTTGTTCTGTGCGAACAATGTGCCTGAGGCAATCGTGAATAGGAAGGCTACGATGAATGTGAGTTGCTTTTTCATATTCCTTGGTCTTTGAGCTCCAAATCCTTCAAAATCTGTTCCAAAGCGAATTCGTTGGCAACTTTTACCTCACGGGACTTGCTTCCAGAGAACGGTCCCACGATGCCTGCGGCCTCCAGTTGGTCGATGATTCGGCCGGCGCGGTTGTAACCCAGCTTGAGTTTGCGTTGGATCATGGAAGTGGATCCTTGTTGGGTCTGTACCACGATGCGTGCGGCTTCCTCAAACAAGCTGTCGCGTTCGTCGCCGTCCTCGAAGTCGCCGTCTCCGCCGCCTTCACCTTCGTCGGGCACTTCAGGCAGCAGGAAAGGCTCGCTGAAGCCGCGTTGTTCGCCAATGAAGCTGGTGACTTCCTCCACCTCGGGTGTGTCGATAAAAGCGCATTGCAGACGCACCATGTCGTTGCCCGTGGAGAGTAGCATGTCGCCACGTCCGATGAGTTGGTTGGCACCGCTTTGGTCGAGGATGGTCTTGGAATCGACTTGGGAGATAACGCGGAAGGCGATACGGGCAGGGAAGTTGGCCTTGATGGAGCCCGTGATGATGTTGACCGAAGGACGTTGGGTGGCGATGATGAGGTGGATGCCGATGGCACGGGCCAATTGGGCCAGTCGTGCGATGGGAGCCTCTACGTCGCGGCCTGCTGTCATGATAAGGTCGGCAAACTCATCAACGACCAGCACGATGTAAGGCAGATAGTGGTGGCCTTCGGTGGGCAACAGACGGCGGGCCTTGAACTTCTCGTTGTACTCGATGATGTTGCGGCATTGGGCTGCCTTGAGGAGGTCATAGCGCTGGTCCATCTCGATGCACAGTGAGTTGAGGGTCCGTACCACCTGTTTCACGTCGGTGATGATGGCATCCTCCGAATCGGGCAGCTTGGCCAGATAATGACGCTCGATGCGGTTGTAAAGGGTGAGCTCGACCTTCTTCGGGTCCACCATGATGAATTTCAGGTCGGATGGGTGCTTGCTGTAGAGCAGTGAGGCAATGATGGCGTTCAAACCAACGGATTTACCTTGTCCTGTGGCACCAGCCATCAGGATATGCGGCATCTTGGCAAGGTCGAATACGTATGTCTCGTTGGAGATGGTCTTGCCGATGGCGCAGGGCAGTGCGAACTTGTTGTTTTGGAACTTCTCTGAGGCGAGCACGCTGCGCATGGAGACAGTCTCGGGCTTCTTGTTCGGCACCTCGATACCGATGGTTCCCTTGCCCGGGATGGGGGCGATGATACGGATGCCAAGGGCGGCCAGACTCAAGGCGATGTCGTCTTCCAGATTCTTGATCTTGGAGATGCGGACGCCTGCTGCAGGGACGATCTCATATAGGGTCACAGTAGGACCGATGGTGGCTTTGATCTTGTCAATCTGGATGCCGTAGTTACCCAAGGTCTCTACAATCTTGTTCTTGTTGGCCTCCAGCTCCTCGTTGCTCACCTCGGCGCGTTTGTCGCCATAATCGTTGAGCAGGTCGAGAGTCGGGAACTTATAGTCGCTGAGTTCATAATGAGGATCGAAAGGCATATCGATGGTATGGTGCTCTTTGCCGTCCTTAACCGTCTTTTCGTCGGGTGTCTCTTCGATTTCCAATTTGATGTCTTCTGATGGATTGGTGACTTCCAACGTCGTATTGGTTGGGGTGCTCTCTGGCTTGTCCTTGTTGTCGCTGACGGTGTTTTCAGCGGGTCTGTGAATCACCGTGATGGGAGGCAGTTCTTCGTCGTCGAAATCACTGGGGTCGATTTCATCCTCCTCGTCATGGTTGTCATCGTCGTTAAAGTTGTCATTGTTGTTCAAGTTGTTTTCATCCCCAAACCCGTCATCAACGACATCAATGTTATTTTCGTATTGGTTTTGTAATTGCTGTTGTTGTTTCAAGGCCCTGCGCTCGGCTCTCTTCTCGCGCCATTCCCTGAAGGTGTCGATGTTCAGGTTGAATTGGAAGAGCAGGTAGAGCAGGAACACGAAGACAAGGGTAAGGATGACTCCTGATTTGCCCATGAAGCTGTAGATGTTGGCATTCAGGAATTTCCCAACGGCACCGCCGAAAATCTCGCAAGCTTTGTTGGGTGCGGCGAAATTGATGAATCCAAAGAGCAGCGGGATCCATGCCAACAGCATGATGGCGTGAATCCATACGTTCCACATCTTGATCCTGCGGCCAATGGTAAGACGAAGTCCGATGATGGTCAGAAGATATACAAAGAAAATGGAGCCTAATCCGAACGATTCTTTCACAAGGATTTGGGAGAGGTATGACCCGAACTTGCCAGTGAAGTTGTCAAATTGGATGGCCTTTCCGAACAGGGTGGCGCCCGTCTCGTGATAGGAGCCGTTGAAGTAGCTGACGAAGAAGGAAAGCAGGGAGATGGCGAGAAAGAAGGCGAGGCATAGCACCAGGACTCCAGCAATGTATTTTACTCTAGGATCGGAAGCGTGCGGCTTCTTGTCCTTTTGATCCTTTGTCTCCTTGACAGCCTTTTCTTTTTTGGGTTTCTCTGTTTTTTTCTCCAGAGCTTGCTTCTTTTCCGGAGCTTGCTTTGTCTCGAAGGAGTCTTCTATGACCTGTTTCGGCTGCGGTTTGGGCTTGAAGGTGTTTTCTTTTATTTTGTTTTCTGTCATTGTTTTTTGTCTTCAGATGATCAATGTTATTTTGGAATGCGGAACATGCGTTTCCAGCGGATGCCGCCTTTTTCCTTGTCGATGGAGAGCCATACGAACACTGCCTTGCCGACGATGTGGTTCTCCGGAACGAAGCCCCAGTAGCGTGAGTCGGCGGAGTTGTGGCGGTTGTCGCCCATCATCCAGTAATAGTCCATGGCGAAGGTGTAGCTGTCGGCAGGCTGGCCGTCGATGAAGATCTGGTCGCCTTTGACTTTGAGGTCGTGGAGCTCGTAGGCGTGGATGATTCTTTCATAAAGAGGCAGGTTCTCCGGGGTGAGTTTCACAGTCTGGCCTTTGCGAGGAATCTCAATGGGGCCGTAGTTGTCAACATTCCAAGGATAGAGGTCGGGACGATGCGGGAACAGCTCATAATTAGTGCCTTGTCCTGCAGGGGTGATGTTGCGTTCCACCGAGGTGATGAAGGAGTGCTGACGCAGCTCTTCGGCCACTTTCTCGCTGATGTTGAGGATGGCTTCGTTGGGATTGCTGCCTCGATAGCCTTCGCTGATGTTGTATTTCTCAAGGATGCGTTTGTTGATGCCGTTGCCCGTGGTGGTAACGGTATAGCTGAACTGCATGTTTTCGGGTTGGAATCCTTCTTGGTCGTCGATATATACGATGCCGTCGATGATCTGAAGTTTGTCGCCAGGCATGCCGATGAGGCGTTTCACGTAGTTCTCGCGCTTATCGACAGGATGGGCGATGACTTTACCGAAGGAGGCGTGGTCGTTCCAGACCCTGTCGCGGCCATATTCACGGATCAAGTCGTAGTAGCTGACGCTGCTTTGGAACTTGTCGCACACGGTATCGCCTGCTGGGTAATTGAACACGATGGGGTCGTTGCGTTTGATGGTGGATAAGCCGGGATAACGATGATACGGTAGCTTGATCCATTCCAAATATGATTTCTTGGTGGTGCTGCCAGGCAAGGTGTTATGCACAAAGGGGAAGGACAGTGGCGTGTTGGGACGTTTAGGTCCGTAATGAATCTTGCTGACGATCAAGTAGTCTCCGACGCAGAGCGATTTCTCCATACTGGACGTTGGGATGGTGAAGGCCTCGAACACGTAGGTGCGGATGATGAGGGCTGCCACCACAGCAAACACGATGGCGTCGAACCATTCGCGGGCTGTTGATTTCTTGGGGCGTTTGGTAGTCGCTGGATCCTGATAGGGGGCATCTTTCACGATGAGTGGGAAGAAGATGAAAGGCAGGATGGCGGCCATGAATTCTTCCCATACCTTGAATTTCCCGAAGCATTTGCCCAATTCGATGAGTATCAGGAAGAGCATGAAGATATTGATATACGGGAAGATGATGAAGAACCACCACCAAAATTTCTTGTGTTTCTTGATGATTTTCAGCATCACGTAGATGTTGAAATACGGGATGAAGGCGTAGTAGCCCTTTTGTCCGGCGGCCTTGAACTGTTTCCAGCAGAATGCAATCGGGATGGTGAACAGGGCTGGGACGATGAGAATCAGGAGTATGAGTGACATGGTGTGATAAATGTTTTCGATATAAAAAGTAAACGCTCCTATTTAAAATAAAGTGTGCAAAGATACCTTAATTTTAGAATAAATGATGTGGTAACCGTTTTTTGTTGAAAACTTTTCAAACGACGGTTTTTCGGGTTCGAGCACTTCCAAGTCGGGTTCTCCTTTGAGGATTTTCTGTTTGAAATCGAAGGTTGGGTACAAATTGTACCTACCCTTATTGTGCAAACTGCTGGAGGACACTAACGTATGAAATGCTCCAATGTCAAAGGCTTGTTTCGCATCATCCGGTCCATCCCTCCGACTAAGGTTTTCCCTTCTTTCTCCGCTGCTCTCTACGGTCGTGGATGATGAACCATACCAAACAAATCAAGCTGATAATTGAACCCTTGAGAAACATATTCGTCAAAACAAATCCTCCATTGTAAACACGCCGACTTTACCCATGAGGAATGTTGCTGCTGCCAAAGCACCTTGGGCAAGACCTTCGCGGCTGAAGGCTTCGTGGGTCAAGGTGATACGGTCGGCATCTGACTGGGCGGTGACGCTATGGATGCCGAAGACTTCGCCTTCGCGGGTGACTTCGATGGGCAAAGTGTCGGCTGGATAGGGCTCGTTGATGCTCCAGCATTGGTAACGACTGCTTTCGGCGATGATGTCGTTGGCGAGCTTGGCTGCCGTGCCGCTGGGCTTGTCCAACTTGTGGATGTGGTGGGTCTCAGCTAAAGATACGGAATAGCCGTATTTCTCCGCAAAGCGCGCCAACTCTTTGTTCATGCGGAATACCATGTTCATCCCAATGCTGAAATTGGGGGCATAAAAGAGGCTTTGTTTCTCCTCAAGGCAACGCTTCTTGACCTCGTCGAGACGGTCGTACCAGGCGGTAGTGCCCACCACGATAGGAAGATGCAGGTCGAAGCAACGGCTGATGTTGTTGAAGGCCTGATCGGGTTGGCTGAACTCGATGGCGACTTCGGCTTTTTTTAAGAGCTCCGCGCGCTCGATCCACTCTTGGTCGTTATCAATGGTGACAACAATCTCATGACCTTTGGCAAGGGCGATACGCTCTACCTCATGGCCCATTTTCCCGTATCCTAAAAGTGCGATTTTCATTTCAAATTGAGATTAAAAGACAATCCTACTTGCGCATATTGAGCCGTCGGCAAATAGGGTGGTTCTATCGGTTTTAAACAAGGATCGATGGTGAAGCTGAGGTCGTCATCGATGTCGTATGTGTAAAGATGTCCGTCAACGATGGCATCAACGATGTTGAGTCCGTACCATGCGGCCATAATGATGCAGTATAGCTCGAAATCACGACGGAACGACTCCTTGTAACTTTGTAGTTGGCTGGCTTGATAATAGCCGGCAAGTTGCACGGACAATTCGCTGGGTGTCACGCCATCCTCGAGGTTTCCGGTTTTGATCTTATAAGCGGTCAAATAAGTCCTGTAGTCGGAATAGTTGCGATAAGCCAAATACCCGAAGCCGCCAAATCCCGCATAGATGATAGGCACCTTCCACCATTTGCCGTTGTAAATCTGGCCTGCACCAGGAAGGAGGGAGAGATACCCGGCTTTCTTGGCGCTGTGTTCCTTTTTCACCCCCTGTGCCTGTCCTGATAAGGACAACAGCAACATGGCTCCAATGAGCAGAAAACAGAGGTGTGACTTGGAACGTGTCATTTAGTGCTTGTTGAATAGTTCTATGATGCGGTCGAATTCGGCTTCGTTCTTGAAATCGATCACCACGCTGCCTTGACCTTTGATGTTGCGTTTCACTTTCACCTTGGTGTTCAAGGCTTGGGAGAGGGTCTTGATCTGCGCCTTGAAATGGTCGGGGAGGTAGTTGGTCTGTTTGTGCTGTCCTTTGCTTTCACTGTTGGCAATGGAATTGTCGGCGTTTTTGGCGTTTTTGGCGAGTTCTTCGGTTTGGCGCACGCTGAGTTCCTCCTCGATGATCTGTTGGAGAAGCTTGAGTTGCGCTTCTTTATCCTCGATGTTGATCAAGGCGCGAGCATGTGCCATAGAGATGTGACCGTCGCGCAAGGCGATCTGGATCTCGGCAGGAAGCTTCAGCAGACGAAGGAAATTGGCGATGGTGGAGCGGTTTTTCCCCAACTTCTCGCTGAGTTGTTCCTGCGTGAGGTTGCATTCGTCGATGAGTCTTTGGTAGGAGATGGCCACTTCCAAGGCATTGAGGTTTTCGCGGTGAATGTTCTCGATCAAGGCGAGTTCCAGCATCTGCTCGTCGTTGGCGATGCGGATGAATACCGGGATCTTGGACAAGCCGGCGAGTTTGGAGGCTCTGAGACGGCGCTCACCTGAGATCAGTTGGTAGCGGTTGTAGCCTAGCTTTCGCACCGTGACGGGCTGAATGACACCCTGCTCTTTGATGGATTGCGCCAGCTCTTCCAAGGCGGTCTCGTCGAATTCGGTACGAGGCTGGAAGGGGTTGGCTTCAATGAGGTTGATGTCGATTTCGGCCACGGCGCCGGCTACGTAATCGCCGCTGATGTCACGGCTGGTAATGTCGGTCTCGGGACTTTGGAGGATGGCGTCCAATCCGCGGCCCAATCCTCTTTTCTTATTATCTGGCATGTGTTATTTCTGATTGATTTGATTCTTTTCCAATATTTCTCTAGCCAAGTTCAGGTAGTTGATGGCGCCGATGGAACCGGCATCGTGCATGATGATGGTCTTGCCGAAACTAGGGGCTTCGCCCAGACGGGTGTTTCGGTTGATGATGGTGTTGAACACCATGTCTTGGAAGTGCATCTTGACCTCTTCGACGACTTGCTTGGAAAGGCGAAGGCGTGTGTCGAACATGGTCAGCAAGATGCCTTCGATATCCAGGTCGGGATTCAGCCTGGTCTGGACGATCTTGATGGTGTTGAGCAGCTTGCCCAATCCTTCCAATGCAAAGTATTCGCATTGCACCGGGATGATGACGGAATCGGCGGCTGTGAGGGCGTTCACGGTGACGAGTCCCAGCGATGGGGAACAGTCGATGATGATGAACTCGTACTCGTTTTTGACGGACGACAAGGTCTTCTGCATTTTATGTTCCCTTTCGGGCAGGTTGATCATCTCGATCTCGGCGCCGACCAGGTCGATATGCGCTGGCAGCAGATAGAGATTCGGGGTCTCGGTTTCCACGATGACGGTATGAGGATCCGTCCCATCGATAATGCATTCATAAACGCTGGTGCTTATCTCCTTGGGATTGAAGCCCACCCCCGAGGTTGCGTTGGCTTGGGGGTCGGCGTCGATGAGAAGTGTCTTATGGTCGAGGACAGCAAGGCTGGCAGCAAGATTGATGGCTGTGGTGGTCTTGCCGACGCCTCCTTTTTGATTTGCTATGGCTATGATTTTACCCATTAAAATGTCTTTTTGAACGGTTAGCAAAAGTACGCTATTTGCAAGTTTTTGTTGTTGATGCCGGATGAAAGTTATCAACAACCATTTCTTTTGTTGATAAAAAAAGAGGCCGCATTTTGGTGCGGCCTCCGAAGTCTTTTTTGATTCATCAAAGATTCTTGTCCAGATCGTCAAACCATTTGTCGAGGCCGTCTTCGTTGGCGGGAACGGGATCCTCGTTATAGTCTTCCGGATACTCTCCTGTCTCAATGAAATTGATGGCGTCGTTCAAAGCTTTCGATACCTTCAAGAAGTCTTCTTTGTAAAGGAAAATCTTGTGTTTCTCGAAGAAGAAGCGGTTCTGGTCATTGTCAAAACGGCGCTTGCTCTCGGTTATGGTGAGGTATTTCTCATCGTTTTTCGTGGTTTTCACATCGAAGAAATAAGTCCTTTTACCAGCTCTTACAGCTTTTGAGAACAGATCTTCCTTTTCATTCTTCATTTCATTTTCTTCCATCATATCTTTAAATTTGAAAAATCGCACAAAGGTAAAATTATTTCTGCTATCTTTGCATGTAAGATTTATTTTTTTTGAGTTTATGGAGCTAAATCTGAAACGCCCGATCGCTTTTTTTGACCTAGAGACAACGGGCTTGAACACGACGCATGACCGTATTGTGGAGATAAGCATTTTGAAGGTGAACACCAACGGCAGTGAGGAACAGCGCACTTGGTTGCTCAATCCGGAGATTCCGATCTCGGCAGAGGCCTCCGCTGTACATGGTTATACCAATGAAAGAGTGAAGGACGAACCCACTTTCAGGGAAAAAGCCAAGGAAATCGCACAATTCATTGGCAATGCGGATCTTGCTGGCTATAATATCCTGAAGTTCGACTTGCCCATGCTGATGGAGGAGTTCTTGCGTGTGGATTGTGAGTTCAGCTTGGAAGATCGTGATTTCATTGACGTGATGAATATCTTCATGAAGATGGAGCCTCGCACCTTGAAAGGTGCTTATCGTTTCTTCTGTCACGCCGAGTTGGAGGGAGCTCATGGTGCAGGTGCCGATACCAAAGCCACCTACGAAGTGCTGAAAGCCATGCTCGACCGTTATGACGGTGTGCCTTACGAAGACGGCAAAGGAAACCTGTCGCAAGGTCCCGTCAACGATATGAAGGAGTTGTCGGCCTTCTCCGCCCATCATCAGAATGCCGATCTCTCAGGTCAGATCATTTATGATGCCGAAGGGAAGGAAGTGTTCCAGTTCGGCAAGCACAAAGGACGTCGGGTGGAGGATGTGTTCCGTGTGGAACCAGCATACTATTCTTGGATGATGAACAGCGATTTCCCGCTTTATACCAAGAAATTAATCACAGCCATAAAACTGAGAATGGGCGGCAAGACAGCCCGTTATTAAAATATGAAGATTATCTGCATTGGGAGAAACTACCTGGCGCATATCGCCGAACTGGATCATGAACTGCCCTCGGAGCCGTTGTTTTTCATGAAGCCGGCATCGGCGTTGCTGCTACCGTATCGTCCTTTCCTTTATCCCGATTTCTCACAAGAGATTCATTACGAGACGGAACTGGTCATCAGAATGTGCAAACCAGGGCACTCCATAGAGGAAAAATCCGCGCATGAGTATTATGATGCCATCACGGTTGGCATTGACTTTACCGCCCGCGACTTGCAGCGTCGTTGTATTGAAAAAGGACATCCATGGGAGATCGCCAAGTCGTTCGACAGCTCGGCACCCGTTGGGGAGTTCAGAAAAATAGATACTTTGAAAAACCCCAATGAGATTTCCTTTGGAATGAAGCTCAATGATGAATGGGTGCAACAAGGAAACAGCCGAGACATGATTTTCAGTTTTGACAAGATAGTGTCTTACGTATCGCGTTTTGTGACTTTGGAAGAGGGAGATTGTATCTTCACGGGAACTCCCAGGGGAGTAGGGGAAGTGCATGTCGGCGACAAACTGGAGCTTTTCCTGGAGAATGAATCGATATTTTGGTTTAACGTACAATAATCAATAGAAGCATACATGAAAAAGTATTTACTGTTGGGCGTTTTGATGATTGGCTGCCAGTTGGTGGCACAGCCCTTATGGATGAGATACAATGTGATTTCTCCTCAAGGAGACAAGATTGCTTTCTGTTACAAGGGTGATGTGTATGTGGTGCCAGTAGGGGGTGGAAAGGCTTCGCAGCTGACCACAACTGCTTCTTACGAGTCAGCCCCGGTTTGGTCGCCCGATGGGAAGACCCTCGCCTTTGCCTCGGATCGCAATGGCAATTATGATATCTATACCGTTTCTTCCGAAGGCGGTGTGGCGCAGCGTGTTACCACCAATTCAGCATACGAGACACCCCTGGCCTTTTCTACGGATGGCAAAGAGATTTATTTCTCGGCGCAGATTCAGAAAGGCGCTGACAATGTGCAGTTCCCTGCATCTTGGATTACCGAATTGTATAAGGTTAACATCAAGGGAGGTCTCCCCGAACAGGTGGTGGCAGAGCCGGTTTGCAGCATGTCGTTCGACAAGGATGGCAAGTCATTCCTCTATTACGACAGAAAAGGCAGTGAGAATGTGTGGCGCAAGCATCATGTGTCGTCGGTGGCTCGCGATGTGGTGTATTTTGATGCAAAGAAAAACACCCATACCATCTTGACTTCCAATGTGGGAGAGGACCGTGACCCTCGTTATCTGCCTGGATACCAAGAAGTGGTGTTCCTAAGTGAGCGTAATGGCGGTAGTTTCAACGTTTACAAGGCTCCCATCGACAATCTTGAAAAAGCTGAAGCGGTGACTCGATACAAGACCCATCCAGTGCGCTTCTTGAGCGTGGCTAACAATGGGGTGATTTGCTATGGCTACATGGGAGAGATCTATGCGCATCATGTAGGCGAGAAACCGAAAAAGGTTCATGTTGAAATCGTCAACGACCAGCCCGCAGAGCAGCTGGAGAAGAAAAGCTTTGGCGGGGTAAGTGGTTTCGACCTGAGCCAGGACGGAAAACTTGTGGCTTTCACCTCACGCGGAGAAGTGTTTGTCACCGGTACGGACGAATATGCCACCACCAAACAGATTACCCATACGCCCCAACCCGAACGCAGTCCTTCGTTCTCAAAGGATGGCCGTACCTTGGTGTATGCTTCTGAACGCGATGGATATTGGAACCTCTACCAAGCCAGCATTGAGCGTAAGGAGGACTACAATTTTACTTACGCCACCTTGATCGACGAGAAGCCGCTGTTCGATAACGATGGTGTGGAACGTATCGCCCCGTGCTATTCACCTGATGGTAAGGAGATCGCTTTCATTGAGAACCGCAATGTCCTGAAAGTCTATAACACCGAGACTAAAGAGATGCGCACCATCACTGATGGCAGCCAGCATTACGAGACGGGTGACTATGGTTTCTCCTACGAGTGGAGCCCCGACGGGAAATGGTTCGTGTTGACCTTGATCACTCACATGCGTGATCCTTATTCAGATATCGGCATCGTGAAGGCTGATGGCTCACAAAAGATCTATAACATTACCGAGAGTGCCTATATTGACGGCAACCCGCATTGGGCCATGGATGGCAATGCCATCATCTATCGCTCCAATCGATACGGCATGCGTTCCCATGCCTCGTGGGGCAGTCAGAATGATGCTTTCATTGCTTTCCTCAATCAAGAAGCATACGATAAGTTCCGGCTCACGAAAGAGGAATATGCACTGCTGAAAGAAACCGAAAAAAGCGCCAAGGACAAGGACAAAGACAAGGCTAAAGATGACAAAAAAGACAAGAAGGAAAAGAAGGACGACCAAAAAGATGACAAGAAAGACGATAAATCGAAAGAAACCAAACCCATTGAGATTGATTTGGAGCATCTTCAGGATCGCGTGATGCGACTTACCCCCATGTCGTCGAACCTCAGTGGGATGGGCCTCTCGACCGATGGCGAGAAGTTCTATTTCATGACTTCGTTTGAGAAAGGCTACGACCTCTGGGAGATGGACGTCCGCGACAAATCGATGAAGATCCTCAAGAAGCTGGGACAAGGCGGCGCTGGAATCAAAGTGCAGGGTGACAACATCTTCCTGCTCTCGGGAGGCAACATGCAAAAGATTGATAAGGGTGGGAAGTCCATCTCCATCAAACACGACGCCACCATGGAGCTTAACCTCACAGAAGAGCGCGAATACATGTTCAACCATGTGTTTCTTCAGATAGAGAAACGTTTCTTCATGAAAGACCACCATGGCGTGGACCTCGACATGATGAAAAAGGCCTACCAGCCGTTCTTGGCGCATATCAACAACAACTACGACTTCTCCGAGATGTTGAGCGAGATTTTGGGCGAGCTGAATGTGTCGCATACCGGTTCGGGTTATCGTCCTGCCAATCGTGGGGGTGATGCCACGGCAGAGTTCGGCGTGCTGCTTGACCTTGATTATCGCGGTGATGGACTCAAGATCGCTGAGGTGGTTGAGGGTAGCCCATTCGACAAGAACAAGTCGAAGGTGAAAGCGGGTTGCATCATCGAAAAAATCGATGGTGTGGAGATCAAGAAAGGTATGGACTACTATCCCTTGCTCAACAACAAGGCAGGTAAAACGGTGCTGGTGACCGTTTCGGAGGGTAAGAGCAGTTGGGACGAGACCGTGAAGCCCATCAGCCATGGCGCAATGAACGAGCTGCTCTACAACCGCTGGGTGAAGCATAATGAAGAAACCGTCAAGAAGCTGTCAAAAGGACGGCTGGGTTATGTCCATATCCGTAGCATGGGTGATGCCAGCTATCGTGACGTGTATTCACAAATCCTAGGTAAATACAATCTCTGTGACGGTATCGTCATCGACACCCGTTTCAATGGAGGTGGTCGTCTGCATGAGGACATCGAAATCCTCTTCAGCGGCGAGAAGTATCTAGAGCAGGTCATCAACGACAGCGTGGCTTGCGTGATGCCTTCGAGACGCTACAACAAACCTTCGGTGATGATCATCGGTGAGGCCAACTATAGCAACGCCCATGGTACACCTTGGGTTTACAACTACAAGAAGATGGGTCGCCTCATCGGTATGCCAGTGCCTGGCACCATGTCGAGTGTGACCTGGGAGACCTTGCAAGATCCGTCGCTTTATTTCGGTTTGCCTGTCGTGGGTTATCGCACCGAACAGGGCAATTGGTTGGAAAACACCCAGCTGGAACCTGATGTCAAAGTGCGCAATACACCTGAAAAGATGGCGAAAGGTGAGGATGAGCAATTGGAGGCTGCCGTTAAGGAATTGATGAAGGAAGTGAAAGAATTCCGCTATTGGGGAAAATAAAAGCTGCCTTTGGAGAGTTCTATTTAGCATGAATAGAATCATCCTTTTGTTTTCCCTATGGTTTGTTAGCCTTTCGGTTGTGGCTTCGGCAACTGATAGCTTGACATGTCATTATTCATGGAATTGTGATGGGCATGAGAGAAACTGTTCCGTGACCATCGATAAGCAGTTGCTTGACTATTATAGAAGAAACAGGGAACACTTGGCTTATCGCTATGATGGCATGTTTTCGGAGAATCAAGGAGGCATCACTGCTTATTATGGTTTCATGTTTTCGGAAAAGGGCAGAAAGACCGTGAGGCAATTGGCTGCTCAGGTGGCGGATACAATTACATCGGATGTGGGACGGATAAAACAGGCGTTGACATTTGTACAGTCCTTGCCCTACGTATTGGATGAAGAATCCAAAGGCCGGGAGGAATATGTCCGTTATCCATTGGAGACCATTGCGGATGGTAAAGGAGATTGTGAGGATAAGGCGGTGTTGTTGGGCGCCCTGCTTCACGAGATGGGAATTGACTTCGTGCTTCTTTCGGTTCCTGACCATGTCGCGTTGGGCGTGCGCTGCGATTCCATTGATTCGGGATCCTATTTGGAGCATGACGGCAAGCGGTATTATTATTTGGAAACAACTGCTTCGGGATGGGAGATAGGGCAGATTCCCGAACAATACAACTCGACGGTTTTTGAATTGGCTCCTATAAGGATGAATCCTATTGTAATGGTCAAAGGTGTAAGTTTTGAGTCGGAACCTACACTGGTATTTCGGAAAGCCAACTGTGCGTTGAAAATGGATTTTATGAATGCTGGACCGACAGAGGCGAATGGTTTGCGTTTGCATGTGCTGGTCACAGGTTATAATCATCGGAAAGACAAGGTCATGTTGGATGAACTGTTCCCGTTGGATGATATGTTGGAGGGCGAGGAAAAAAGTCAGACAATACGTTTCCAGTGTATGGTTGATAAGGATTCGGTAATCCAAATCACTGTTATGGGAGATGACATTGCAGAACAGTATTTTGAAATGAAGTTGAATCAAAGAAACAGGAGAGGCCGATATTAGACCGGCCTCTCTTGCTGCTTTTACCAAAGGGAGTTGCCAGTTCCAGTTCCACAATAGAAGAAGCATTGCCCAGGCCTATCCAATACTTTGAAATAGGGAGAGTCGCCGTGGCATAAGAAATCATGGGCAAAGCGATTCTGGAATAGGTTGCGTATCTTTTCGCCATTTTGTCCAATCCTAAAAGGTCCATACCCAACATATAAGACGCCAGCCCTGTATTCATCGGGGTTTTCTCCGTTTCTGCCCATGCAATAAGTGGGTTTGTTGTTCTTGGGGTCATAGTGAACATTGCGGTCATAATGTGACAATCCAGGATCGCCAGTAAACAAATTGACACCGATTTCAACAAATCGACTGATTCGGATTTTTACAGCTGCAGAACGGTAACGGTCTCCATTGTCGGAGGCAAAGATGCCAAGTGCATTGTCTCCCAAATGAAACATGTAATCGTTTTCGTAGGTGACGCCCCAGTTTTCATTCCCAATAATAAGGGAATTGGTGGTTTGTGTGATCTCTCCAGATTTGTAATAGGTGCCAGATAACCCAAAGATCCCGAAGAAATAGAGTTCCATGCCAGTCCGGAGCTCTAACCCACAAAAGCTTCTGTCGTAGAAACGAGCATAATAAGTGGCTCCAAAATGCCAACGAAAACTTATGGGGTTGCTCTTTGGCATACCTAAGGAAATGTCAAACCCTATTCCGATCTGTTGTGTGCTTAAGTGTAAGCTAACGTGAAAAGCAGCAGGGGAAATGCACTTTTGCAGTTCGTAACCATAGTCGGTGCCAAAAACCAAGTATAAGGCGAGAGCAGTTCCTATGAAACTGTTGCCATCTGGATCTATGTAGCTTAATGGGTTATTGAGGCAATACGAATATCGATTGAGGTTCTGAGAGTAGTCGGGTAGTTGAATGTTGTTGTCGGGACTAAGCATGGAAGAAGTGACGGGATCGTAAAGCCGTCCGTTCATGTTGATCAGCCTCATGCCTTTGATGTGTTCGTGCCCGGTGTATCCTCTGTCGAATAGCAGATGGTCCTCGTGGTCGCAATTGCCCCAAGCATCGAAATGGTTTTCTTGTTCGATGTTACCTTTACTATCTGAAATGATGTTCCAACTGCCAAGGTGGTCCTTGTGGATGTAATGAAGTTCGGTGTCACCGTTGATGGTCTCGGCCACAGCAAAAATGCCTGTCGGGCCTGAAAGGAAGGTCCTCGTGATACGGTTTCCTCCTTGGTTGACAATGAATTCGCAATTGTTGACATGGGTTTTGCATCTTGTGGCTCCTTCTATATGCTCAACGGTTTGGATGCGTTGATGATCAATGCCATATTCAAAAGACACCTGGTTCGTTCCTTCGCTGATGGAAGATACCTTGTCAAACGAATTGAATACAATGTCCATGCGTGCCTGAGGGAATGTCCCATTGGGCGATTGGACGGATTTGATAGCATGTGGCTTGGCTCCAGAATAGTCGGCATTGGTAAAGACGGTCCCGCTCGGGCTGCTTTTGGAGGTCATTCGCCCCAACTGATCATAATTGAATACACTGGTTCCGTGCTCGTCAGTTACACTGGTCAATCGGTTTAAGTCATCGTATGTAAAGCTCTCTTTTGAGGAGTTCTTCAAGTCGTTTCGACGAATCATATTTGAATAATCGTCATACTCGTAGAGATAGTCTTGAATGACTTGGCCTTTGTGTGTGGTGCATATCGATTCTAATAGATGGCTGCTGTCATTATAATTCAAGTGGGTGTCAAACCCGTTTCCGGTAATATAAAAGGTTGGCTGGAGTAAAGCGTTGGTTTGGGAGGTCCGCCATAGATTGTGTGATTCTGAATCCTGAACGCATCTCAAGTAACCCTCTGAAGTGTAAATATAGTTGACCATGTAATCGGAAGGGTAGATGATGCTCGAGATTCTTGATGCCTCGTCATAAGTATAAACTGTGTGATAGGTGTCACCCAAGCAGTTTTCTGTTGTCTTTGACAGTCTGAGCAAGCTGTCATATTCATAATCAATGATTTGATTGGCTGAAGTGACTTTGACCAATAAGCCGTGGTCTGCTTGTCCCGAACCATAAAACCATTCGGTGGTCTCAGAGGTGTTCTTCTTTTTATCGGTTTCTACCCGTTTGGTAAGGTTCCCCGCGGCGTCATAATAGTAGGTGGTTTCGTCCATTTTAGGCGTGATTTGCTTGGTCAACTCTCCGAAGGCATTGTATTCATAAACTGTCAATCCGTAATTGGGATCAAGCAGGGAAGTGCGATTGCGCAGAGCGTCGTAAGTCATCTCCATTCGGGTCTCATCTCGACCTTCTATTTGAGACCATTTAGGTTTCCCGTCTGGATAATAATCGTTGATGACGCTATTCCCTTCCGTATCGGTGCTTTTGACGACCCAGCCCATGATGTTGAATGTTTTGGATTCTGACTGTATATTGCCGTCACGGGTATGGAGGGAAGTGCTTTTCGTGTTGCCATTTTGCTCGATGGTTTCGTAGGTGCCATCAGCATGTGTGATCTTGTTGACCTGGTTGTGCTCATCGTATTCGTAAATCGTGGATGTCACATCTTCACCGAGTCTATGGGGAGCGGTTTTTCTTGTGATCCTACCGAAATCATCGTATTGAATGTCGTTGAACACCCAGTCTCCGTTGATGTCGTAGCTTTTGCTTTTCACGGGGTCTCCAGTCCATGCAAAGTTGGTGATTTTGGATGGTTGCCCTGTCTTCTTTTCCCATGAAAAATAGTAGTCGCTGCCCCATCGCAGTGCTTTGTAAGCGACAGTTCCATCGGGATAAAGGGTTTTGGAAGTGACCCCCAAAGGATCTTCCTCGTAAAGTGTGGTCAGTCCATGGCAATCAGTTGTGGAATTGCGATAGTTATACACTGGATCATAAGTGTGGGTGCTGGTTTGATGCAAGACATCTGTGTATTTGGTGAGCAAACGACGTCCGTAAGTTTTACTGTACTCGAACAGTTCTCTTTTGGACTCGAGGTTGGAGTTGGGCGTGCTGATGGTTTTTGAAATGATGTTTCCCACGGGGTCGTAGATTAAATCTGTCTTTGTTGCCAAGGGGTCGCTGGGCAGGGATCCGTCATTTGGCAATTCGATGATGGATGTTATTTGATATGGCTTGTTGCTGTTGTAGGTAAAGCGCTTCTGAGAACAAATATCATCATAGTCACCGTTGCGGTGGATTGTTCGAGTTGTCTTCAATGGCCTGTTGATAAGCCAAGTGTTTAAGTTGTTGTCGGCGTAGTCTATCGTGGTGGTCTCTTGGAATTCACAGCTGCTGACTAAAGTGTAGTTTTGATGATCTGTTACGCCTTTGGCCTGTCGCGTGACACTGAGAACTTCATTGTATTTCAGTGAATTGGAGCAATCGGTCGAATAGGAGATCTCGTTGATTTCCTTTTTTATCAGGCTGGTTGGCTGTTTTATGTCATACTCTTCCTTGGCTTCCATGGATATGGGGATGAAGACTTTGCCGTTGTTTTGATTGGCGATAAGCAAGTTGGAAAAGGTCGATTTTGCCATTAGTTGGCCGCTCCTGTTATAAACTTGTTTCTCGGTTATCATGGGGTGTATGATGTCGTCGGTGTAGAAGATTTCATAGAGTTGGGTGGTCGTTTTTTGCAATTGGTTGTTGCAATATTCTTCCTGATAAGTTTGGTTGAATCCAAGAAACCCTTTCCCTTGTTTGTGCAACAAAGCTCCTCCATAACGACATCGAGTTTCAACAGGTTTTCCGTTTATGTTGTATGTGATGGCTTTTTTCATGGCTCTTATGGGTAAGCTGATGCTGAGTATTTGCCTGTAAGGGTCAGAGGAAGGAGTGAATGGATGAAAGAAATCCTCTTCTGATGGATTAATCAGGTTGGGCATGAGATAGTCGTAGCTTAGTTCTGTTTTGCAACCCATTCCATTGATGATGTATTTTACTTCCTGACGCCAAGTCATTTGTGGGAGATGCGATAGCTTGTTGCAACCCAGAAAAGACAGGCCTTCTTGTCCCAAAAAGTTGCCAAGGCATACATTCATGTTGTCATGGATGGTGAATTGCTGCGCGCTGATTCTCTGGACATTTGCAAACGGAGTGTCGTTGCTAGTCTCTCTTATCGGACCATAGTACACATAAAACATGTTGTCGTAATACAGTGAGATGTCCGAGCTGCCATTACCGTCATAATCTCCGATTTTGATGTATTGAGTGGTGTGATGGGGGTTGTCTAAGGAGAACGTGTAATTTCCTGGTGAGCTATAAGGAAAACTTGATGGTAAGGTGTAGTTGCTTGCACTGATTCCCGTTCGGTTTGAAAGCCATATCGTCCATGGTTTTGAGGCGCCGTTAGTGAAAAACAACGCGTCGGTCATTCCATCTCCGTTATAATCGCCGGGAAAGCAATCGTCCCAATCAACAGGAGCCCCTGCGTATAGTTCGGAAAAATGAAGCCCTTCACCGTCGTTTTTGAGTTTGACTATACAGGATTTGCCATCATCGTTTTTGAATAGTATTTCTGTTATTCCATCTCCGTCGAAATCAGCGGGATAATAACGGTTTGCGATCAGAAGATGATAAAATGGTTGGATGCGGAATAGGTCTTCGGACTCATCGTATGAGTATAGAAAGGATAAATGATTGGCTACTTCATCTTCTGCAGTTTGGATTAAAAAAGAGCATTTGCCTTCGCCAAAGAAATCCCCGACAATATGTGCTTCTACCATCTCGGATGGCACTCGGACGACAGGTATTTGATAGAGGGAAAACAAATGCGTTCCCGAAGAGGTGCTCCTGCTAAGATAGATTTCTGTTTCGATAACATCAGGAAAGAAGGTCGCAGTGCGGGTTCTGTACGAACAAAGTATGTCATCCAATCCGTCTCCGTTGAAGTCTGCAACATGGATCCAGCTGATGTTGGGTTTGAGTTGTATGGATTTGACAAGCTTAAACTGTAGTTCGTTGTCGGAGCCTTTATTGATGAAGACGTTTGCTGTTGTATAGGCACCAAACCAATTGGGGAGTAGTGCAACAACGTCTGAGAAACCATCCCCATTGAAATCGCCACTGAATTTGACTGCATTGGTAAAAGCATTGTCGATAGTGTCAGAAACTACATTCATCACCAACTGGGAATTGGCGGTGTTGAAATAATTGTTTGAGCCCCATTGGATGATGGTTGGGTTGAAATGCTCCTGTCCAGCCGAATACTGTACTTTGGTAAGTAAATGGTAGTAATAGCCGTTCTGAGGTTGGGGCTTTTGGTAGGTGAATTCATAGGAACTCATTGGGGAGTTGCCATTGCTCACGCTGATTTTTTTGAGCAGGGCGTCTTTTTTTTGGAGACGGTCTCCTATATAAGCGATTTCTGAATCATCACGATTTTCATAGTGAAACTTTACAGTGAAAGCCGGTGCGACATTGTCGTTGCTGTTGCCTGAATAGGTGATCCTGTCAATTCTGTAGGAGTTTTGGTCGTTGCTGTAATGGTATTCCATCTGATTGCCATAACGATCTTCAACTTTCTTTAGCAACCAGACATTCACGTTTTTCTGGCTGCTTATCAGTGCTTTGGAGTCAGCAGAGGAACCATAGTACAGGATCTTGCCATCAGCGTTCCAGACTTTGAAGTATGAGGTCCCATTGACTCCTGATTCATGATAAGAGACGATCTTGCTCATCTGATCTAGCTCGGTGCGGTATGAGGTTCCGTTGCCGCCATAATTACCACCGTTAACCATCAGCAGTCGTTGACCGTCAAGACAAAACCTGTCATCAGTGTAATTGACTGCACTGACATAACCATCATGGTAAATCGACCCTCCTGACCGAGTGATGGAGGAGATGCCGCAGAGATCCCATCCCCATCCCAGCAGTCCATTTCTTCCTTGACTATTGTAAGAGATGCTTAGTTGTGGCTTAATCTTCCCCAATCCATCTGGTAAATCTATGGGGATCGTATAAACAGCGCCGCCTAATAGACTGACGTCCACATTACCTCCAAGTGTCCCGACTACGCCGTCGGAATTGTTGTTGGCAGCTCCTCCCGTGATTCCAGTGCTAGGCGGTGAAATATCGTAGCTGTCGATATCTAGTAGGACTTCGTGGCCGTTGGTCGGGTTGGCTGAGAATCCAGGCGCCAATGTGATGTGGCTGTTGGCTGTATAGTGATAATCTGCATTTCCATTTAGTGCTTTGGTTAGATAATGGTAATGTTCTCCTTTGGCTATCATATAAGAAGAAAGCAAAATGACGAGTGCCAATATGTGTTTCATGATGTTTTCTCCTCCCTTTATTAGTGCTTGATGACTTTCCAGGACTGATGCCCGTCTGGTCCGCTGATTTCCAAAAGATAGATGCCCGATGGATGAGCGGACAAATCAAAAGTCATGGCACTTCCCGCAATGTCGCTTTCCACGATTGTCGTCCCTGTCATGGTATGAAGCGCAGCGTGGAGTTTGCTTGTCATTGACGGATCTTTTAAGATCAAGGAGAATTGTCCTGATGTCGGATTGGGAAACAAATCGTACAAGGTTTGTTGAACTATAGATGGATTTTGATCTGGATTTAGAATTCTCTTGAAAGTGATGCTTCTTGAAATGCGGTTTCCGTCGGCATCGTAAGAGAAAACAATGGAATCGTTAGATGCGGCTTTGTCTGCTTTCAAATCGTCAATTTCATCTTGTAACAGAAGGATATAACGAGTCAATTCTTCTATCTTTTCCAACATGATTTGCTGCATATTGTTGATATCGTACCCTTTGCCGATTACGTCAGCTTGAGAAGGGACTCCGGGAAGGTGCTTGTGGTCGCTTAGATAGCTCTTTAATTCATCCAAGTTCATCAGTTTGTAATCTTCTGAGAAGACATGGTCTGGCCATTGGTTGACTTCTTTTATGAATACTTTGTTTGAGATCAAGCCACCGTCAACAGCGATAGCGTAGCCATCGACGTTGTTGGTCGTATTAATGCCGATTTTCCCAGTAAGCGTGATGTTGGCGGAACTCAGGTTGATATCTTTTGGGCTGTTGATGATTAACTGGCTGTCGGCATTGTTTTGAAAATAGATTTCTTTGGACCCGATGCCAATTTTGCCGTCTTGGAAAATGGATAATGCGGTTTTCCAATTGGTGATCTCAGAACTTCTTGGGATTTGATAAGTGGCGGTCCTGAACCGCAACTCGTTTTTGTTGAAATCGATGGCGTACGAGGACCCTTCGCCATCTCTATATTCAAGGTTGTTTTCATATCTGGCATTATAATAGATTGAAGCCTTACCTATGTTGTTGATCCTGGTTTTTAAATCCCCGTCTTTTCCAAAACAATAATTATTGCCTTTGAAATTCATGAGTCCAGATCCTGAATTGAATTCCATGGCGGCCGTTTTATCAACGGAAATACTATGATCGTCATCAAAGAGCTTAATATAAGCCTTCCATGTGCTTTTGTCTGCTGGCTCAATGAAAACGCTGGCGTCCTCGTTGTTGTCGGATTTAATGTGCAGTTTTGCCTTAGGTGTGACATTGCCAATGGCAACTTTCCCTGTGTAGTTGTTGTTCAGCGATTTTGTGATGAGCATGGTTGGCTTGTTGCTGTTAACACCAAATGCAATGCTGTGGGCAGTGTTATTGGTTAAAGGGTATCGCGAAGTAGTGCCGGCGCCTAGTACAAATGAGTTTTGTGCGCTTGCTTTGACGTAGGTTCCCATGGCAATACTTCCTGTTCCTGATGCTTCAGCGGTATTGCCCAACGCTATGTTGGTAGATTGTGAAGCCTTGCTGCTGTAACCAAACGCAAAGCTATTGCTTCCAGTCGCTTGCGAATTGTATCCTCCAGCTAAGGAATTGTTTCCTGAAGCTGCAGTGTGGTAACCAACGGCCGATGCGTTATTGCCCGTTGCGGTGGATCCGTTGCATTGCACGCAGTTTTGGGAAATTATATTTAAAGGGAAAGCTAAATAAAAAGAGAAGAATGATAGTAAGTATAGTGTCTGTTTTTTCATAATCAATTGGAATTTAATGTGTTATATGGTAAGAAGGGCTGGTTTTAGCGCATATTGTGGCCTAAAGCCAGTCCAGAAACCATTGGCTGAGGACTGGCTCAAGCCGTTTTATGGAAAGATAAATAGCGTTTTATTCTTTGATGAACGATCCTGTTAAGAGTGTTTCTTTGTCGGAATAGATCTGGTAATGGTAGATTCCTTTTTTAAGTTTTGAGACATTGAGATCCAATGTGCGATCTGAGGATAACACCGATCGATCGACGATAGTTCTACCATGATTGTCTAGGAGTAGACATCGGATGATAATGCCTTTTATGTCGGGCAAAGGAATGTGCAACGTTTCTTCACAGGGATTGGGATAAGCTTTGTTTCTCAGGGGCTCTGGACAGATATCTGATGTTGAAAGTGTTACGGTCTCGAAATCTGAACGGTTGAGTTTATTGATAATAGGACGAGATGTGGTCGAAATAGGGCCGTATTGGCAGGAATCGTTGACGGTAATACAACCGCCATCGGAGGTGGGTAGAATTAGACTGGAGCGATAGCATTTGTGGTCGTCATCAATATGTCTTCCGATGATTTCCATTTGGTCGTTGAGCATGTAAACACAGGCGAATCCAGGATATTTGCCCCAGATATGATAATAGAAGCTGAAGTAAAAAGTGCTGTCGTTTGCGGTTGCCATGCATCGGTTCGTCGCAGCGTCATCGATAGTGTCGGTCCTCTCATTGAGGCGAATGAAGTCCAAATACTCTCCGTGGGTGTTGATGCGCGAGATTCTCAGTCTATTGTGGTCGGCATCGCCGTGGCTGCTAAAAAACAGAGCTTCGTCCTCATTGTACCAATGGTCTGTGAAGCAGTCCCTGTTGATTGTGTGGTCGGTTTTTTCAATGTCATCTTGCCAGATTTGATATTCATCGATATAATTGAAAGCTGAATCGAAAGTGATGAAAGACATGACATTGCCATAACCAGGGGCGAGGCAGAGAAGCTCTTCTTCTTCAGCTTGGTACCACATCTGCCGCACTCGAAAGTCCATAAGAAAGAATACCGGGGTTGGATAGTCTTGAACGAGATAACGATGGCTGATACTGTCACCATGTTGGTCGAATTTGAAGAAAACGCCCCGATAATCAAAGCCTTGATATGTATTGTTTTGTTGTACGCATGTAGATAAGATGACGTGAGCATGACTGTCGAGAGTGACTTTGCTTGCGCCGAAGGAATTGCCCTCAATTTCTTTTTTGTAATGCTTCTCTTCAAGTACATTAAGTTGCTTGTCCAAGATCCATACCATGACATCGTCGACGGTGTCGCCATAGAGATTCCCAGCGGCGAAGAGATTCTCATTGGGCATTTCTATAAGGCAAGTTGCTTTGGAACGATAACCGTCTTTTTGGTACTTGAACTCCGAGTGGCTTCCATCTGGCTCAATTCGCATGAAAAGGGCATCTGGAGTGTCAATGTTTGGACCTTCAAATCCCGCGAGAAATGTGACACCGTCCCCGTCAACGATTCCATCGTTAAAATGGGTGCGCCCTATTGGATATTCTCCAATGTAGTGGATGCTCCAATCTTGTGCTGCTAATATGAGATGTGTCAAACAGAGCACAGCGATCAAAAGTAGTTTTTTCGTCATAATTTCAATTGTTAAGGCGGTGTCACATTGTTTTATTATTCCGTCATCAAGTCAAGCGTCTTGCCGAATTCGTCAGTGCTGATCCTTACGCGTTTTCCGTATTCGACTTCGTTGTAATGGGTTAAGGCCTCAAGCTCTGGCAAAACTCTTCCTTCAATCTCGATGGAGATAGGGCTGTATCCTGTCAGATGATACTGATCGGGGATGATGTTTGTGATAAGGTGTTTTTCTGAGTTGTAATAGTAGTTCATGTTTATATAATCGATGCACATATTGCCTGGGCTTGGGCTGTAGAAAATGAAGGGATAGTTTGTGCCATCAAATATAAATCTTTTTCTCTCAATGTAAATGTTCCTATAGGCGGGGTCTGTCTCCATGTAGGGTTCAATGAGTTTTATATACAACTGTTCTTGGATTTGCTCATCGGCTCCAGAAGGGATGTCGGGATCATCGCATTTGCCGAGGGGAGCGGCAAACATCCAATTGTCATCTTCGCCAAAAGGACCGTCAGCTTGGTTTGATGGCAGGTTGTAATTGCAACGCTCCCCTGTCTTTCCGGAAAATTTGACAGACACAGCGTGTTCGTCCTCGATTACTTCTTTTACTGTTAGCGACACGAATCCTTTGTCAGCGAACGTCACTTCGGCGAAAGCTTCACGGGCCTGAAGGATTACATTGGAGTAAAGACCTACAGCATCGTAAACCAATACGTTGCGTTCTTCATTGACGGGCAGTGTCAGTGTGAACTCATGATCGTTGATCTGGCTGTAATACTGCTCTGACTCAGAATAGGTGAGGTTGAAAGTATTTTCAACATCCCAGAGCGCTTCGGTAAGTGAAATGGTTTCGTCGCTCTTTGCTGTTGGGTTTGCTTTGACCGATTCAATTTGTTTCTTGAATGTCCTTAATTGCTCGATGGGGTCTTGGATGTGTCCATCATGGCTGGCGTTGGACTGGGATGTTGGTGTTTTGTCCTTGCTGCATGCGGCAAGTACGACGGCAGACAAACATAAAGCCGTGATTGTAAAGAGTTTGTTTTTCATAATGCTGATTTTTTAAATTAATTTGTTTAATAATGTTGTATCGATTCGTTTGCAAATATACAACCGCAAAAACCAAAAGTCAAGACTTTTTAGCAAATTAATTCAAATAAAATCAACAAACGAGCGTAATTACGTATAAATTAAACGGTTAAATTTATTAATTATAATCAGTCTTTTTTATTGTTGACATATAAAAAATAGGAGTGCCTTTAAGTGATAAAGACACTCCTATTATTAATTAATAGAACGAAGTGATTAGAGCTTAATTTCGAACATCATGCCTTGATAGTTGAGCTCGGCATCAAGGATGGGGAAGAAGAACTCGCTGTCGTGTTCCACATTCTTCAATTTGAGATCCTTCATGGTAACGGTCTTGGTGCCGTCTTCATTGGTGACCACGGTCAGCTTGCCGCTTTTGGCAATATAACCTGTTTGGGGTTGGAAGTGCCAGAAGTCACCATCGAGAGCGACGTGGACGCATGGGAAGACAGGCAGATAAGGTGTGGCAAGGTATCCGAGGTCGTATTCACCGTCAACGACTTGTCCGCCGAGGTAACTGACGATGAAGAAACGCTTGCGGTCGGCTGACATGAAGAGCATCGACTTGACATCGAGACCTAATGAGCTTAGGCCGTCAAGAGAAGCGACGCCTGCCAAACCGATGGCGCTTTCAAAACCATCAATGACAAACTTATTGTCAGTGTTGACAACGTATGGTGTCAAAGTGCCATTGAAATTAACAGCAAGGTTGATGTTGGTGTTGTTGGCGTTGGTGGCAGTGCACTGTGACAAAACGACAGTGTAGGTGCCGTTGTTTTCGATGATGGAGAGCTCACCATTGATCCAGAAATAAACATCTCCGAAGAAAATCGTATCGGATTCGATGACAAAATGGATCTCACCCATGTTGAAATCCTTAAGGCCTACCACGCGAGGGGTGTCGGCTTTGGCATCGCCGAGCTTATAGGTTCCAGGAGTAATAGCGCCATTGAAAATGACGGCAACTCCTTCGTTTTCAGCCTCTGTCATTGGCTTTGAAGCTAAGACGATGGCGTTTTTCTGTCCGTAATTGACGGCTTCTGCAGTGGTGATGTCGATGGTCTTGTTTCCGACGGTCATGGATCCACTTGCGGTTTCAGGATTGACAGGTGTTGGGTCTTTTTTGCAACTTGTGCTGATCATGGCAATACCACAGAGGAGCATCAAACATAAAAATACTTTTTTCATGTGGATAAAATTTAATGGTTACACTAAATATAACGTTGGATTTGTCCAAATAGTGTGCCGTTTTGAATTAAAGATTCAGCTTGAGTTGTATCTCTTCTACCTTTTTCTGTAGGTCTCGGACCACTTTGACCAGCTGTTCTTCGCGGAGTGTGTTCTCGTTTTGTTGTGGCATTTCCGCACTGATGTAATGGACAAATTTCCACACTTCCTTGATGTCGGTGGCAGCCAGGTCGTAGGGTTTGTAGAGTGGATTGAGCGAACTGAGGGTCAGTTTTCCTTCGTCTTCGATTTTATTTTCCACGATCTTAAAGACAATGCCGTCGTCTTGGGTCAGGATGATGTAGGGCTGTCCGTTCCGCACGTTGGTCCAGTCAAGGACGTATTCGCCAGTAACGTAAGCTCCGTCGGGGATGGGCAACATGGAGTCGCCGCTGATCTGGAAAGTGCGGTATTTGCGGTCGCGAGAGAGGAAAGGTATGGTGAAGGTGGGCAACACCTTGATGTATTCGGGATCGGCGAATCCAGTGGCGTAACCGGCTTTGGCCTTTTCAGTGACCAACTCGATGTTCTCGTCGTTGTCAGTATTGACAGTAGTGGCCAGTACCCGCAGGTTACTCCCTTTGAGATGTGCGTCAAAGCCCCGTTCCAGTTGGGAGAGTTGCCCCTCGCTGAAGCTGCTGAGGTCGATCTTTACCAACGTATCGATGGCGATGTTGAAATACTTCGAGAAAGCGACCAAGGCTTCAATGTTGGGCTCGGAGACCTCGTTCTCGTAACCGCTCAAGGTGGAGCGTTTCATGTTGAGCGCAAAAGCCACATCATCTTGGGTGCGACCGCGGTGCTTGCGTAAGAATTTTATGTTTGAACTGAAAAACATTTTTTGGAAGAATTTTAGAAGTTAGAAGTATGAAGTAAGAATTTTTGATTAAATTTACGGCGGTGATTTTGATTAAAAACTCGTCAAAGATACGGTGAATTTTTGAATTGTCAAGCAAAAAGAGGAAAAATGTGATGGAAAGGACGATTTTGCATTTGGATCTGGACACGTTTTTCGTGTCGGTGGAACGGCTGGTGAACCCATCTCTGGAAGGCAAGCCAGTCATCGTGGGAGGCATGTCGGATCGAGGTGTGGTCTCCACATGCAGCTACGAGGCGCGACGTTTTGGGGTGCACTCGGCCATGCCGATGCGGATGGCCAAACAGCTGTGCTCACAGGCTGTTTTCATTCGGGGCGATATGGAGCTGTATAGCCGTTATTCACGTTTGGTAACACAAATCATCGCCGACAGCGCACCGGTATATGAGAAAATGTCCATCGATGAGCATTATCTCGATTTGACGGGCATGGACCGCTTCCATGACTGCCAGCTGTGGTCGCATGAGCTGCGCCAAAAGATCATCCGTGAGACAGGTTTGCCCATTTCGTTCGGTCTTTCGGAAAACAAGACGGTTGCCAAGATTGCTACGGGGGAGGCTAAACCCAACGGAGAGCTGCAGGTGCCCATACCTTATATTAATAACTTCCTTGATCCGCTACCGGTGCAGAAGATTCCAATGGCTGGTTTGAAGACTTGTGCCTTGTTGCATTCGATGGGCGTGGATACCATTGGTGTGTTGCGGCATCTGCCACCCATGGCGATGGAAAGGGTGCTGGGAAAGAGCGGTATTGACATCTGGAAGAAAGCCAATGGCCACGACAATACACCTGTTTGCCCTTATCAGGAACGGAAATCCATCAGCAAGGAACGCACCTTTGAGCAGGACACCATCGATGTGATGGGTATCAAGCAATGCATGGCAAGGATGGTGGAAAGCCTGGGCTTCGATTTGCGTTCGCAACACAAGCTGGTGGGCTGCGTGACGGTGAAGATCCGTTACTCGAACTTCGACACGCACGACATGCAGCAGCGCATTCCTTACACGGCCTTCGACCATGTGCTGCGCGAGACTGTCAATGGCATTTTTGACCGCCTCTACAATCGACGCATGATGATCCGATTGGTAGGGGTGAGGCTGAGCGAATTGGTCAACGGGGCACCGCAACTGGCGTTGTTTGACGACAATGCAGAGCTGACGAAATTGTATGCCGCCATGGATAAGATCAAATTGCGTTTTGGAGAAAACGCCATCCATTTGTCAACTGAACAACTGAGTAACTGAGCAACTGAACAACTTGCAACTCGCCGTCCATTCATATAACAGCTTGTGCTACGGCACGATGCCGATACCTGACCTTGTCGAAAGGGCAGCGGCCTTGGGGTATCGTACCTTGCCCTTGACCGATATCAACACAACGATGGGCGTCGCCGACTTCGTGGTGGAATGTCAGAAGAAGGGCGTTCGACCTGTCGTGGGTGTGGAGTTTCGCAACGGCAACGAACTGCTTTATGTGGCATTGGCCAAAAACAACAAAGGTTTCGCCGAGCTGAACCGTTTTTTGACGCAACACAACCTTACCAAGCAGCCTTATCCCGAGTCAGCACCCGAATGGGATGAGGTTTTCGTCATCTATCCCTTCGGAAAGCGGAAGCCTGCACAGTTGAAAGCGAACGAATTCCTAGGGGTGCGCTTCTCCCAGCTGACCAAGATGTTTGCCTGTGAGTCGTTCGAAAAGCTCGTTGCCATGCAACCGGTCACCTTTGCCGAAGAAGCCGATTTCGAGTTGCACCGATGTATGCGTGCCATCGATGAGAATGTGCTGATCTCGCGCCTAGAGCCTTCGTCCTGTGCCGGACCTGATGAGATTTTTTTGCCTGTTGAGAGATTGAAAGCCACCTTTGCGCTGTATCCCCAGCTTATCGAAAACGCGGAGCGCATGTTGGAACAATGCGAGATCAACTTGGACGGGAGCGTGAAAAGCAAGCGCAGTTTCACGGGCAATGTGTATGACGATCGCGAGCTGTTGCGCAAGTTGGCTTTTGATGGGATGGCTTACCGCTATGGGACGACCAACAAGACAGCATATCGTCGCATCGAGAAAGAGTTGGACATCATTGATCGGATGGGCTTTTGTGCCTATTTTCTCATCGCCTGGGAGATTGTCCAGTTTGCCATGAAACAGGGCTTCTACCATGTGGGGCGGGGTAGCGGTGCCAATAGCGTGGTGGCATATTGCCTGAAGATCACCGATGTGGATCCAATCGAGCTGGATCTGTATTTCGAACGGTTCCTCAACCCCAAGCGAAGCAGCCCTCCCGACTTCGACCTCGACTTCTCGTGGCGCGACCGCGACCAAGTCATTGCACACATCTTCGAAAAGTATGGCCAAGAACATGTGGCGTTGTTGGGTGCGACAGTCACGTTTCAAAGCAACTCGCTTTGCCGTGAGTTGGGCAAGGTGTTCGGTCTTCCCAAAGGCGAGATCGACCAGATGGAGCGCAATACCAAGGCCTTTGCCCGACAGAGCGAGATCGGACGCCATATCCTCACCCTTGCCGATCGTCTTCGCGACTTCCCGCGCCAGCGTTCCATCCATGCAGGCGGCGTGCTCATCACCGAAAACCCCATTACCGATTATGCTGCCCTCGACCTGCCGCCCAAGGGTTTCCCGACGACGCAATATGATATGTATTCGGCCGAGAAGATAGGTTTGGACAAGATGGATATCCTCAGTCAGCGTGGTATCGCCCACATCCGTGATGCGGTGGAAATGGTGGAGCGTCATCGAGGTGTCCGTATCGATATTCATCGAATTGATGCGCTGAAGCAAGACGAGATGATCCGTCGGCAATTGCTCAAAGCCGAGACTTGTGGTTGTTTCTATATCGAGAGTCCGGCGATGCGTGGCCTGTTGCGGAAGTTGCGATGTAGCGACTACAAGACCCTGGTGGCGGCCAGTTCCATTATCCGTCCTGGGGTGGCCCGTTCAGGCATGATGCGGGAATATATCAACCGTTTTCATCATCCAGAGACGGTGGACTATAAGCATCCGCTGCTGAAGGAACTGTTGGCTGAGACTTACGGCGTGATGATCTACCAAGAAGATGTGCTCAAGGTGGGACATTATTTTGCGGGTTTGGACTTGGCCGAAGCCGATGTGTTACGTCGCATGATGGGGCATAAGATGCGCGACAAGTCGGAGTTTGAGGCGGTGACTAGACGCTTCTTCGACAATTGCAAAGCCAAGGGCTACCCCGATAACTTGGTGCGCGAACTGTGGCGGCAGATCGAGTCGTTCTCGGGCTATTCCTTCTCGAAGGCGCATTCAGCGTCGTACGCAGTGGAGAGCTATCAGAGCCTTTATCTGAAAAGCCATTATCCGCTTGAGTTTCAGGTGGCCGTGATCAACAATTTCGGTGGCTTTTACCAGACATGGTTTTACTTCAACGAGGCACGGCGCATGGGTGCCAAAAGACATCTACCCTGCGTCAACCGAAGCAGTTATCTCACCACTTTGAACGGCAGAACAATATACATGGGCTTCGTGCATCTGCAAGGGCTTGAACGGCATTTTGTAGAGGGTTTCCTTGCGGAACGTGAGGCACATGGGCCGTTCAGGAGCCTGGAGGACTTCATGGTCCGGGTGCCATTTTCGGTAGAGCAGCTTGTCTTGCTTATTCGTGGCGGTGCTTTCGATTTTACAAGAGAACCCAAGGCCGCCTTGTTGTGGCAGGCACATCTGAACAAAAGCGAAGGTAAGAAGGAGCAGCCGGAGACACTTTTCCAGCTTGAAAGCCAGCATTTCGAATTCCCTGACTTCAAAACCAGCATCTTGAACAATGCATACGATGAGATCGAATTGTTCGGTTTCCCAGTTTCCGTAACTTGGTTTGACCTGCTTCAGACCTCGTTTCGCGGTGAACTGATGGGCTCTCAGATGCTTCGTTTCGTTGGAAAACGATGCCGGATGTTGGGCAAACTGGTGACGGTGAAATATGTGCGCACTTGTAAAGGCGATCCCATGGCTCTTGGCACCTTTGTTGACTGTAACGGCGAGGCTTTTGACACAGTGCATTTCCCGGAAGTGTTCAAAAGCTGGCCGTTTCAAGGCGATGGCGTGTATCTATTGCTTGGAAAAGTGACGGAGGAGTTCGGACAACCCTCATTGGAAGTGGAAAAAATGGCTAAAATGCCCTATAAGCAGAAAAAATGATTATCTTTGCGCTCAATAATTTGAAAATTGTATTGAGATGAAAAAAGTAAGTCTTTTGTTGGTTCTAGTAGCTAGCTTTGCATTCCTGTTTTCTTGTCATAAAGAGGAGGGTGGTGTTATTCCGAGTATTGAAAACAAGATAACTGGATATACGTTGGACACCACTGGCGTTTTGCAACTGAAAACATCATCCGATTTTGACATGGTCGTTGACATGGTGAAACTGTATTATGTGGAAGACACTGAGCAGACTCATATTTTCCGCATTGATGCTGATAGCATTGCCTTTAAAAATGTATTGGTGCCAAAGGGTGGCGGCATAGTAGATACAATATGGGGATTGAAACCTAACACTGCTTATAAATACTATGCTGTTTTTGAAGACTTTACGCCGTTGGTGGATACTATTGCCGATACGCTGCTGAACTGGAAATCAGTTAAGACCATGAATCCAGGGATACCGGAAAGAGTGAAGGCTGACACTGCATGGATAAATAATGACACACTTTGGCTTTTCGGAACCGTTCGTTCGCATTGGAGACCACTGATGGATTCCATTGGTTTGACAAGAGATTTGAAATTCGAGTGGGGAACGGAAGAAGCAGCACTCGATAACAATGTGGTTGCCCAAAAGGTGTTGGATACCATTGTGGGAGGTAAAATGGAAATCACAATTGGTGGCTGTATTCCCAAAAGAGTGCTTACGGGTGCTGCAAAAGTTTGGTATAGAGCTTATGCAAAGCATGCCTGGGGAGATGGTGAACAATCCAGCGAAATAAAGAGTATTTCCTTGTCAGCGAAATGAGCAGGCGATTACTGTTAGCTTGTTTTTTGTTGGTTTCATTCGTTCTCGCTGCCCAGCAAAAGGGCAGTGTCTCAGGGATCGTACGTGATGCTGAGTCGGGGGAGACGTTGATCGGCGTGGCCGTGTATGAGCCTAAACTCAAAACAGGCGTCACCACTAACGAGAAAGGGAAATACGAGATAGATCTTCCGGTAGGGAATCATCAGCTTCAGTTTTCATACATGGGTTTCAAAACTGTTGTGAACAACGTTGTAGTAGGGCAGAAGCCTCAGACCTTGAATGTCCGTTTGGAACCTGATGTTACCAAGTTGTCGGAAGTGCAGATCACCAGTCAGAAGCCCGACCGTAATGTCTCGGAGATGGCGATGAGCGTGCAGACCCTTGATATGATCACCATCAAGAAGATTCCTGCCTTGATGGGAGAGGTCGATGTCATCAAGACCATACAGCTCTTGCCAGGTGTGCAGGCAGCATCGGAAGGCTCATCCGGTTTCTCCGTGAGGGGCGGCGGTACTGACCAAAACCTTATCCTCCTGGATGATGCGCCGATCTACAACGCCTCGCATTTTCTGGGCTTTTTCTCGGTTTTCAATAACGACGTGGTCAAAGAAGCCACGCTCTATAAAGGCGATATACCCGCGAACTACGGTGGCCGTCTTTCTTCGGTGCTGGATGTGAAAGTGAAGGACGACATGCCTAAAAAGCTTTCAGGTCAAGGAGGTGTCGGCCTTGTCACCAGCCGCTTGATGCTTGAGACACCCGCTTTTGAACAACAGACCTCCTTCTTGCTTGCCGGACGAACCACCTACGCAGGTCTCGTGATTCCGTTTATGGGAGAGGATGTGAAAGGCTCCAACATCTATTTCTTTGACCTGAATGGTAAGGTGACCCAACGGATCAACGACAACAACCGTCTTTTCTTTTCGGCCTACCATGGTCGTGATCGTTTCCAGATAAAGGATATGATGGGTCTCGGTTATGGCAATTCGAGCGCTACATTGCGGTGGAACCATATTTTTGGCGATAGGCTTACTTCGAATCTCACTCTGCTAGGCACAAAATACAACTACGTCATCGATATCTGGTTTGATCCCTACGACTTCACGTTGAAAGCAGGTTCGCATAGTGCCGAATTAAACTACGACTTTACCATGCTTTGGAATGAGAACCACACTTCGCGTTGGGGACTCTCCTCGGGATTCCTTTCCCTTGAGCAAGGCCAGCTTGAAGATCGTGGAGGTGCCCTGGCGCAGTATTTGAGTCTCGATAGCATGACGGTGGTGCGCCGTAAAGGCTTGGAGCATGCTGTCTATTTCACCCATGATCATACCATTACACCTCGCTTCTCGATGCGTTATGGGTTGCGCCTCTCGGCTTTCCAAAACATCGGTGCGGAGGATTTTTATACCTTTGACGACAGCTATCAGGTGGCCGATACCATCCATTACGGGAAAGGTAAGGTGTTCAACACGGAGATCCATCCCGAACCCAGGTTGGCAGCCATGTTCCGTATCGATGAGGTTTCGTCGGTAAAAGCGTCGTACTCCCGAACTTTCCAGTATATACAAGTGGCCTCTGCAGCAACGGGAGGGCTGCCTTTTGATGTGTGGTTCCCTGTCAGTCCCAATGTGAAGCCGCAGCGTTGCGACCAGTTTGCCTTGGGCTATTTCAGGAATTTCGACCATGATGCCATCGAGACCTCGGTGGAGGTGTATTACAAGGACCTTGACCATGTGATTGACTTCAAGGACAATGCCATGACGTATGGCAACGTGTTGATCGATGGAGAGCTTCGTTTTGGCAAAGGTCGATCGTATGGTGCGGAGTTTTTGGTCAGGAAGAATACGGGCAAGCTGACGGGCTGGATTTCCTATACCTATTCACGCACTTTCCGCACGGTTGATGGTGTCAACTTCGGCAAGGAATACCGCTCTCCTTACGACCGTCCGCATAACTTTGTGATTGTGGCAAACTACGACATCACACCTAAGCTCAGCGTTGCCGCTAATTGGATCTACAACACGGGCCAGCCGGTGACTTACCCTTCCGGACAATATACCATGGGGGGCACCACATACGCCATCTATAATGGAAGCCGCAACGAGAGCCGTTATCCCGACTATCACCGCATGGACTTGTCGCTTACCTGGCAGCTTCCCGACCGTCGGTGGAAGCGCTGGGACAGTGAGCTGAACGTTTCGGTTTATAATGTGTATGCACATCATAACACTTGGGCTGTCACCTTCTCTCAAGAAGAGGACGGAGGAGTAAAGACAGAGAAAATGTATCTATTCTCGACCGTGCCTTCCATTTCATATCAATTCAAATTCTGAGCGCCATGAAGACCAAGTTGTTTTTGCTTTTAATGTTGTCTTTTCTCATGTTCTCCTGTCGCGAGGATATCGTCATCGACTTGGAGGAAGGCCATCCTTTGATAGGCGTGGAAGGTGCCATCACCGATGAGTTCAAACAGCATGAGGTGATCTTGAGCTATACAGCTGATTTCTATCATGCCGGTGATATCAAGATGATTACCGGTGCAAGGGTCGCCGTCACGGATGGCGTGGACACCATCCCGTATTATGAGCAGGTTGACCAGCCTGGGCACTATCTTACAGATTCCGTTGCCGGTAAAAAGAATACCAACTATACCTTATTGGTGGATGTTCCTGACGAAGACCTGGAAGGTGGGTTCATGCATCTCTATGCGGAGAGTCGGATGAATGACAATGTGGAGGAAATCGATTCCATCGTATTGAAGACCAATCCGTTGTTCGACGGTCTGCCGTTGAAGGATACCATCTATATGTTGTATCCTTATTTCCAAAGCCTGCCGGATCCTTCCATTGTATATATGATTCACGTCACAGAAGACGGCGTTCCGCAGAATGACACTTTGCTGAAAGCCAGTTCCATCCCGATGGCTGGCTATGCGGGCTATTATGTCAACGGGCCGGAGATGTTGGAGAATAATATGGAGATTCCAGTGGCAATGATGAGGAGCAGCGAGCTTTTCGATGGAGAGGTCATCCGCTTGGATTTGTTGAGCATCCCATACGATTACATGATGTTCGTGTTTAACGTGAAGATGGCCATGGGCAGTAATCCTTTGTTGGGACCTCCGACCAACGTGATGACCAATATCCAGCCTCAAGGGGAAGCCGTTGGCTGGTTCTATGCCGCTTCGGTGGTTTCCAAAGAAATGTCCTATTATAAGAATTGATTATAAAAAACATTGACGAATCATTGCTTATTAAAAAAAGTGTTGTATTATTGCAATGCAAATGCAATAATTAGTGATAAACCTAACAATTCAATAATTAAAAAACTTAAAAATTCGTATCATGAAAAAAACATTTAAAGTTTTCATGTTGGTTTTGATGAGTGTTTCTTTCTTGGCTTTCACATCCTGCACGCCAAAGGATGAACCAACTCCAGTCACACCAACCCCTGACAACCCTACACCAGACAATCCAACTCCTGACAACCCGACACCATCAGGTGACTCATGGGCTTATCTCATCAACGAGACGCCTCACGAGGCTGTTGTCAATGGTAATACCTTGACATACGGCGACCACACCTACACTGTGAGCGGTGAATTTGATTTCGAAAGCCCTATCCCCCCGGATCAACAATTAAGTGAGCCCACCGCTTTCGTCACATTTACGAACATTCCTTCGGGTTATACTGAGTTTGAGGCTGTTTACAACAACCTTCTCGGCAAATCTATTCAGGGAACTGCTGCCATGATTCCTATGGCAATGGAAATCTATGCTCGTGATGCTGCACTTGGTGAGCGTTGCTTCAACTTAATTTGCAATGGTTCAGCGACTGTATCAGAGATTGTGCGTATTTTGAAGACCAAGTTCAACTACTCTCCATACAGTCCCGAGAATGATACGTATGTACAACGTTACTTGCCCGCTGTTTCCCTGAAAGATGCTGCTTGGAACAATGGTTATAATCCTTCGGAGCCCTACACTATGGAAATGTGCCGTTCCGTTAATGCTCCTACAGAAACCTCCATTACCGGCTATGGCATGTGTTATTATGTTTATGTCTTAGCTCCTGGTGGATGGGATTCATTTCAGCGTCAAATTCAGATCTGGCAAGCCCTTGGCTCTGACATGTTTAAAGTTTTTGGTTGCTCTGCTCTTTACGTTCAGTGCAAACCCATCTATGGCACATGGAGAGGTCTGAAATAAGCTAACTTCCTTATGGAATCAGAAGAGGGACGAGAGATCGTCCCTCTTTTGTTGACCAATTAAAAAAAGCCGCCCCAATTTGAGGCGGCTTTTTCATAGCATAGCGCTTTAGGATTAAGCTTCCTTCACGTTGTCCATACCGACCTGGACGGCCTGCATGTTCAGCGGGATGAGCTTGTGGGCACGCTCTGGCAAGCTGTGGCGCAGACCCTCTTCGACGTTCTTGTTGTCGATGATGGGGCGGAGCTTCAGGAAAGCACCCAGGATGATCATGTTGAACACCTTGCTGTTACCCATGTCAGAGGCGAGTTGAGCGCCCTCGATGGTGTAGATGTGAATGTCCTTACGGGTGGGCTTGTGAGTGATGCCGTTGGGATCATAGATCAAGTAACCACCGGGTTTCACTTTGCTCTCAAACTTGTCGAGTGACTGCTGATTCAGAATGACGGCAGTGTCGAAAGCGTTGAGGATGGGGGAGCACACGCGCTCGTCGCTGACGATGACGGTCACGTTGGCCGTACCGCCACGCATCTCGGGTCCGTATGAAGGCATCCAGCTGACTTCCTTGTTCTGCATGATACCACTGTAAGCAAGGATCTTACCCATTGACAAGACACCTTGTCCGCCGAAACCGGCTATAATAATTTCTTCTGTCATTGCTTTGTAGTTTTTAGGTTTAATTGACTCGGGACTGCGGGACTCGGGACTCGCGTCTCGTGTCTCGAAGTCTCGCGTCTTTTTATTTTTTAATCAGCTCGAAGTTGTCCTTGAGGTCGCCCAGAGGATAGACGGGCAGCATGTTGTCTTGTAACCATTTGTTGGCATCGACGGCGCTCATCTTCCAGTTGGAGTTGCAGTTCGAAACGATCTCAACGAAGTTGACACCGTTCTTGTTCTCGATCTGGTTTTGGAAAGCCTTCTTGATGGCCTTCTTGGCGTTACGCACGGCGGCGGGGCTGAACACAGCCTGACGGGTGACGTAGCGGGTGCCAGGGAGTTGGGCCAGCAGTTGGGTGATCTGGAGCGGGAAACCGTTGTTGGGGGTTCCGTCGGGCCACTGAGGCATACGGCCGTAAGGCGTGGTGGCGGTCTTCATGCCGACCAAGGTGGTAGGAGCCATCTGGCCGCCGGTCATGCCGTAGATACCGTTGTTGACGAAGATCATGGTGATGTTCTCACCACGGTTGCAGGTATGGATGGTCTCGCAGGTGCCGATGGCAGCGAGGTCACCGTCGCCTTGATAGGAGAACACGACTTTGTCGGGCCACACGCGCTTGATACCCGTGGCGCACGCCGGGGCGCGGCCGTGGGCGGCTTCGACGAAGTCAACGTCGAAATAGTCGTAGGCCATCACAGCGCAACCCACAGGGGAGACGCCGATGGTTTTGTCGTCAACGCCAAGCTCTTCGAGCACTTCGGCGATGATGCGGTGGACGGTGCCGTGTCCGCAACCAGGGCAGTAGTGGAACGGTTTGTCCGTCAACAGCTTTGACTTTTCATAGACCAGGTTTTCAGGCTGGATGATATCTTGGATTGTGATTTCTGCCATTTTCTTATTCTCCTATAATTTGTTTCTTCATAGCTTCGAGAACTTCTTCAGGGGTATGGATGATACCACCGACGCGGCCGAAGTGTTCGGCTTTGACGCGGCCGTTGCAGGCCAGCAGCACGTCTTCGATCATCTGACCGCAGCTCAATTCAACTGAGAGGAATCCCTTGACGCCCTTGTCGATGAGGTTGCGGATGGCTTGTGTCGGGTAGGGCCACAGGGTGATGGGACGGAGCAGGCCGACCTTCAGGCCTTCGGCGCGGCCGAGCTGCACTGACTTCTGAGCGATACGGGCGCTGGAGCCGTAAGCCACGAACACGTATTCGGCGTCGTCGCAGTCGATCATCTCATAGCGGACTTCGTTCTTGGTCACTTCGTCATACTTGCGCTGCAGGGCGCGGTTGTGTTCTTCCATGCGGGCGGAGTCGAGGTCCAAAGAGGTGATCACACGGTGTTGTGTGCCACGTTTGCGGCCTGTAAGAGCCCAAGGATACTTGGCTTTGATTTCTTCTTCGGTGAGGCGGGCTTTCTGCTCAGGCAGGACGACCTTTTCCATCATTTGGCCGATGGCACCGTCGGAGAGGATGCACACTGCCATTCTGTATTTGAAGGCCAGTTCGAAGCCCAGCGGCACGAAGTCAGCCATTTCCTGGACGGAAGCAGGAGCGAGGACGATGTTACGGTAGTCGCCGTTGCCGCCGCCTTTGGTGTTCTGGAAATAGTCGGCCTGTGAAGGCTGGATGGTACCCAGACCCGGGCCGCCACGCACCACGTCAGCGAAGACGCAGGGCACTTCGGCACCGGCGATGTAGGCCAGACCTTCCTGCTTCAGGCACACGCCTGGGCTGGATGATGAGGTCATGACATGCTTTCCGGCTGCACCAGCAGCATAAACCATGTTGATGGCTGCCAATTCACTTTCGGCTTGAAGAACGACCATACCGGTGCGTTCATAAGGGTTCTGTTCCGACAGATACTCGATCACTTCCGACTGAGGGGTGATAGGATATCCGAAATAAGCATCGGCGCCGCAGCGGATGGCGGCTTCGGCCAATGCCTCGTTACCCTTCATCAGTTTTAATTCTCCCATTATGTAAGATTTTTTGATTTGTTAGACAATAGGTTGATTACAGGGCTTTCTTGTAAACCTTGATGACGCCGTCGGGGCAGGTGATGCCGCAGGAGGCGCAGCCGATGCAGGCTTCGGGGTTCGCCATGAAGGCGTAATTGTAACCTTTTCCGTTAACTTCTTTTGCCAGTTCGATGACCTTGCATGGGCAGGCTGTGATGCATACGCCGCAGCCTTTGCAACGCTCGATGTCAACGACGATGGCTCCTCTGAATTTTGCCATATTGATAAAATTTTAGTTGATTGTTTGTTTCAATTTTTGAATCCACGAAATTACGGTTTTTTGGGTAATGAATAGCTTAGCTTTTGTTTATTTTTATTAGGTGAAGATAATTTAGAATGAGTTTAAATAAATAAGCGGAGTATGTAAACTTACACACTCCGCTATGGTCTTAAACTACAATTAGGCTATAGCTCTTTAAGCCATAACATTAAAGGAGTCTGGTCTCATGCTGTCTTCTATGGTTTGAAGAGTGTAGCCTCGTGGTTTAATTAGACCACGTTTGACTAAATCATTAAACATATCTAAAGCCTCTTCAAATGACTTTAATTGATCATCATTCGGAAAAAGAACATCCTTTTGACTCGTGACTTTTAAAACTTTCTTTTCTATGCTGCCCATTTTATATAAACTTTCTAGTGTGTATGAATAATTGAACATTGTATTTCTTTGTAAACTCATTGAGAAGATTGTAATAATCTCGAATGGCATTTCTTTCGTTGGCAATGTCGCTAAAATCCTTTATTTGTAGTTTGAGCCCCTCTAACTCTTCAATGTTGATGGGCCTTCCATGCGATTTCCATCTCTTGTTGTCTCCCAATTGCTTTGCTATTTCCTCCGCGCGTTTTTTCTTGTCTTCTTCTGTAACCCTTTCTCCTGTTGAGCTGTGAATATTCCAGTTTTTGAATTTGTATTTTACCAGCCACTTTTTCAATAATGTTGTAGTAAGTTCCTTTGCTTGTTCATAAGCACGTAACTCAGCTAAATCCAAATCTTTTAAAATCAAAAACTCGGCTTGCGATAACTGATTCTTCTGGGCTTTACTTATCATTTCGTTTACTTTGTCCAGATAGCCTAATGCAGGAACATATTTACCTTCTTTGTTTTTGACTTGTGGGTCAATGGGGCCAAGTACGGATGAATAATCCATCCAGATCTCATCGCCGCTCATGCAAAAGATAGTTCCGGCACTATAAGCGTAATCAGGAATGACAAAAATAACCCTGGAGTAATGCTTTCTAATGATGTTCACGTAACGTTCAACGGCCATGGCACTTCCACCTGTCGTGGTCAGAACAATGGCAAGTTGTTCCTTTTTATTAGGATCTTGGGCCAATTCTTCTATAATCTGGAGAAAGATATTTTCATTTCCATCGGCAATTGGGCCATAATAACATAGAACATCGCTATTTAAGACTTTTTCGATGTTATCAAGTGCTCGGTTAAGAAGCTCTTTTACAGCATTGTCGATGGTGTTGTTCATATTAGAGGCAATCATCTTGTTTTCGCATGCAAAGATATGTAATTTTTTTATTAATACAGTAATGAGTTTAAAAAATTATTGAAAATATTATTTTATTTATACTATTTCTTATTAATTTATTCTTCTTCTTTGTAATAGACCTTGTAATATTTTCCTCTTTCGTCCTCGGCAGTGGTGTCCTCTGGAAAGATTACAATGTCGGCACGGTTTGACGCACGTATTCATCTCTCAATTGTGAAGAATATGAGCATAACGATACAAAATTAAAGTTTTAATCGGAACATTTATAAAAATGCTTTAACTTTTTCTTTTTAAGGCTTATGTCGATGTAAATCGATGGGCCCTAAAAAACCGAAATGATTTGAGCTGGCAGCCAAATCATTTCGGTTTTTTTTCGCAAAAAAGTCGTCAATTAGCTGTTTAACGCTTCACTGGATGATCCATGGCAAAGGCTTTCAGCCTTTCAGCCAGCACCGGGATCTCGTCGCGTTGGATGAGTGAGGTGCAGGCGCGGATGCCTTGCTTCTGGCTGCCACAGGTGTCGAGAGAGATGCCTGAGACGCCGTAGTACAGCATCTCTTCAACGAGGTCGGAGCCCGTGAAGCCAGGATAGCAGAAGGTGAAGTAGAAGCCGTCAGCGATAGGCTCACCGCAGTCCTCGTCGTAGGTGATGTAGAAGTCGTTGTCGGTGAAGGCTTTCTTCATCAGTTCGGCTTTGCGGCCATACTCCAACACGTCGTCGCGGTAGTTGTAGGTGCCGTCATTGACAGCCTTCAGGATGGCGGCCAAGGCGTGTTGTGCCGAATGCGAAGTGCCTGAGCTGAGTGGGTGCAAGGCACCGAAGAGGATGGCGCGCAGGAAGATCTCTTGTCCGCAGAAAGCTTTCAGGTCGGGATAATGACGTTGGGCCAACTTGTTGCTGATGCCGATGATAGCGCAGCGCTCGCCGGCATAGCTGAAGGCCTTCGAGCTGGAGATCATCAAGATGTAATTGTCCGTGTATTTGCCCACGCTGGGTTGGTATGGCTCCACGCCGGGATGGCTGTAGTCCTTGCGGAAGTCCATGCCGAAGTAGGCGAGGTCTTCTATCACGATGACATCGTATTTGTTGGCCATCTCGCCGATGATTTGCAGCTCTTCCTCCGTCAAGCAGACCCAAGTGGGGTTGTTGGGGTTGGAGTAGAGGATGCTGTGGATGTTGCCTTTGCTCAACACCTCTTCAAGTTTGGCACGCAGCTTCTCGCCACGATAGTCGTAGATATCGAAATGCTCCATCGGGATGCCGAGCACCTTGTTTTGGAACTTATGCACTGGGAAGCCGGGGTCGATGAAGAGGATGGTGTTTTTCTGTTTATTGGTGTGTCCGCAGATCATGAAGGAGGCAAAGCCGCCTTGCATGGAGCCGACAGTAGGGATGCAGTTGGCTGCGTCCACCTCGAGGTTCAGGAAGTTCTTGATGAAACGCGAAGCTTCATTTTTAAGCACCGGGATGCCGTCGATAGGAGGGTAGTTGGCAGGGACGCCGTCCTGCAACGCTTTGATTTGAGCTTCAATACCAACGCGAGCGGGCGGAAGTCCGGGGTTGCCGATCTCCATGTGGATGAATTTCTTGCCAGAGGCGGCCTCGATGTCACGAGCCAATTTGTTGATTTCACGGATACCAGCCTTGCCGATGCAGGCCAAGCCGCTTTCTTCAAAGAGTTTCTTCGCTATGTCAACGGGGACGATGTTGTTTTGCATCATGATGATAATATTTTGATTTTTAATAAATTACAAAAACAATCCTTGATTATTGGGAGTGCAAAGTTAGGCATATTTTTATTTTTTTCAAAAAAATATTCTCCGTTTTCTTGGAGATTACAAAAAAAGCTGTACTTTTGCATCCGCAATGGGACGGTAGCTCAGTTGGTTTAGAGCGCATGCTTGACAGGCATGAGGTCACAAGTTCGATCCTTGTTCGCCCCACATCTTAGAGACGCAATACTTTGCGTCTCTTTTAATCAAAAGGGGGACGTTAGCCCAGTTGGTTTAGAGCGCTGCCTTCACACGGCAGAGGTCACTGGTTCGAGTCCAGTACGTCCCACGAAAAAGTAGAGACGCAAATTCTTGCGTCTCTACTTTTTTATATCCTATAATTCCTTACCTTTGCCCATCTTTAAATCTTAGCAAAAATGAAAACCAGATCGCTGATTCTTACCCTGTTCCTCCTGATGGGAACCTTCTTTGCCACCGCGCAAGAAAAGAAAAACATTACCCTCGAAGACCTTTACATGAAGCCGACCTTCTATGCCAAAAGCGTCCGTGGCATGAATTCCATGAAAGACGGCGCCACTTACGGCAGCTTCGAGAGAGGTGCCTTGAACATCTATAACTATAAAACCGGAAAGCTGGTAAAGACCTTGTTCGATATCAAGGATCTGGTGTTGGAAGGCGCTGAGGCCCCCATCCCCATGCAAAACTACGAGTTGAGCAACGACGAGTCGAAACTTCTGGTGCTGACCGATATGGAGTCCATCTATCGCCATTCCTATACGGCTAACTACTACGTTTATGATCTCAAGACAAAGTCGCTGCAAGCACTTTCGGATAACGGCAAGCAGCGTCTGGCCACCTTCTCACCCGATGCCACCAAGGTCGCCTTCATGCGTGATAACAATTTGTTTATTAAAGACCTTGCCACAGGGAAAGAGATGCAGTTCACCAATGACGGCCTTTACAACCATATCATCAATGGTGCCCCCGACTGGGTCTATGAAGAGGAATTTAGCTTCTCGCAAGGTTTCTTCTGGTCGCCCGACAGCAAGAAGATCGCCTACATGAAGTTCGACGAGTCGAAGGTGAAGGAATTCCAAATGGAAGAGTTCGAAGGCCTTTATCCCGAATGGTACAGCTTCAAATACCCCAAGGCGGGAGAGGACAATTCCATCGTGGAGATCTATGTTTATGACTTGGCCAGCGGCAAGACCATCAAGATGGATACCGGCACCGAGACCGACATCTATCTGCCTCGTATCGCCTGGACCAAAGATCCCAACGTTTTGGCCATCCAGCGCCTCAACCGTCACCAAAACCATCTCGAGATTTTGGCCGCCAACGCCACGACCGGTGCCAGCCGCGTGTTTTTTGACGACACTAACGAATACTATATCGACATCACCGACGACTGGCATTTCCTCGAGGATGGCAAGCGCTTCCTGATGACGTCGGAAAAGAGCGGTTACAACCATATCTATCTTTATAATATGGACGGCACCTTGGTGAAACAGCTTACCGATGGCCCTTGGGATGTGACCAGCGTTTATGGCTTCGATGGCAAGGAAGTGTTTTTCCAGGCCGCCAAGAACACTCCTGTGGATCGCCAGATTTATGCTGTCAACCTGAAAGGTCAGATGCGCGAGGTAATCGGCCGTCCCGGTACAAACCAGGCGCGTTTCAGCAATGATTTCAGTTACCTTATAAATATTAACAGCTCCATCAGCCAGCCTCGTCAGTATGAGCTTTACACCAATAAGGGCAAGCTGGTGCGTGTACTCGAGGACAATCACGAGTTTGCCGAGAAACTCAAGACCTTCAACCTCGGTGAGAAGAAACTTCTGAAGATCAGCGACCCCGCTTTCACTTTGCCCGACGGCACCCAGGTGGATGTGGACGCTTGGCAGATCCTGCCTCCCGACTTCGATCCCAACAAGAAATACCCTGTGTTGATCTATGTGTATGGCGGCCCTGGCCATCAGACGGTGAACAACTCATGGGCGGACAGCGACTATTTCTGGATGCAACTTCTGGCGCAGCATGGCATCATCAGCGTGTCCATCAACAACAGAGGTAGCGGTGCTCAGGGAGAGGTGTTCAAGAAGATGACATACCTGCAGCTTGGCAAATACGAGACCGAGGATATGATCACCCTGGCCAAGTACATGGCCAAGCAGCCATACGTGGATGCTGATCGTATCGGCATCTATGGCTGGAGCTACGGCGGCTTCATGGCGGCCAACGGCATCACCAAGGGCGCTGACGTTATCAGCACTGCCGTTTCGGTGGCCCCTGTGACCAACTGGCGCTATTACGACAATGTTTATACCGAGCGCTTCATGCGTACCCCACAGGAGAATCCCGATGGTTATGACAAGAACTCGCCGGTGCATAACACTGAGTTGATCAAGGGCAACTACCTGCTTTGCCACGGTAGCGGCGATGACAACGTTCACTACCAGAACGCCATGGAGCTCATCAAGGCCATGATCAGCAATGGCAAGCAGTTCGACCTGATGATCTATCCCAACAAGAACCACGGTATCTATGGTGGTTATGAGTACGGCGACGGCGAATGCCGCATGCATCTCTTTACCAAGATCGACAACTTCCTATTCAAGCATCTGCTGGGAGAGTAAGCATCATGATCAGGGAAGAAACTGTTTTCGGGCCGATCTTCAGTCGGCGGTTGGGTAGCTCCTTGGGTATCAACCTGCTGCCTGTAAACGGCAAGATATGCACCTTCGATTGCATCTATTGCGAATGCGGTTGGAATAGAGATGGTCGTGGTGACTCCCGTCTGCCCAAGGCTGCCGAGGTTCGAGAGGCCCTTGAAGCAAAGCTGCAGCAGCTGGTGGCCGATGGTGTTCCGGTAGATTCCATCACCTTCTCGGGTGACGGCGAATCGACCATCAATCCCGATTTTCCACAGATTATCGACGATACATTGGCGTTGAGGGACAAATATTATCCATCGGCTAAGGTCTCGGTGCTTTCCAACGCCACCCAGGTGCATCGTCCTGAGATTTTCAAGGCTTTGAAAAAGGTTGACAATCCCATCATGAAGATCGACGCCCCGACCAACGAACTGGTGGAGAAGATCAACCATCCGGCGCCGGGTTATGACGTCAATAGGGTAGTGGAGGCTTTGAAGCAGTTCCACGGCGATTTCATTCTTCAGACCATGTTTTTGAAGAGCAAGGACTTTGATTCGTCCTCGCCCGAGGTCTTGGATGGCTGGATGGATATCGTCAGGCTGCTGAAGCCACGCGAGGTGATGGCCTACACCATTGACCGACCCACGCCCGAAGAAGGTTTGCAGAAGTTCACGGTGGAGGAGATGAGGACGTTTCTGAAACCATTGATCGAGGAAGGATTCAATCTTCAAATAAAAGGGTAATCAACCAATTAAATAAGAGATTATGAGTAGATATTTCAAGGCTTTAGCAGCCATTATGCTAATGACAGTGGTAGCGTTCACCTTTGGATGCCACTCTGAGAACAATGATACAGATGATTCAGAGGTGAAAGTGACCACTTACATGCCACAGGACATCACCTCAACCTCTGCCGTTTGCGGAGGAGATGCCATTGTCCCCCAAGGAATGTCGCTGAGCGAACTTGGCGTGTGCTGGAGCACGGAGAGCAATCCAACGGTTGAAGACGCACACCGTTCCACTACGAATTGGAGTGAGCCGTTCATTTTTACTATCACGGATCTTGAGCCCAGCACTGAGTATCATGTGCGAGCCTACGCATTGTGCGGCTTGGAGTATTATTACGGCGATGACAAGAGCTTCACCACAGAGGAAGGCAACGGCGGTGGCGGTGGTGGCACCTATAATGGCCATGCTTACGTTGACCTCGGCCTGCCGAGCGGCACCTATTGGGCCGCCTGCAACATGGGCGCCAATGCTCCTGAGGATTATGGCTCTTACTTTGCTTGGGGAGAGATCTTCCCCAAAGCCACCTACGACTGGAGCACCTACAAGTACTGCAACGGCGATGCCAATAGTCTCACCAAGTATTGCAACAACCCTGCTTTCGGCTACAATGGTTTTATCGATGAATTGAACGCGTTGCTGCCAGAAGACGATGCTGTCAGTGTCAATTGGAGCGGAGGCTGGTATCTTCCTTCTGTGGAACAATGGCAGGAGTTGATTGATTACACAACCCATGACACGATAACGCAAAATGGTGTGAAAGGCTTCCTGTTTACTGCAAGTAATGGCAACAGCCTGTTCCTGCCAAACGCTGGCTTTTACAATAATGATGGAAACCATAGCGTTGGCCGGCTTAGCTTATTCTGGTCGAATTCAATTGACCCCGAGCTCCCGTCTTGTGCATTCGCCTTTGGCTTCCAGAGTGGAGTTGTCACTGGTCACCAGAGTCGCCAATCCGGTGCTTCTGTGCGGGCTGTATGCATCCCATCTCGGGATTAACCTTGTTTGGCGTACTTCATTAAGCCCTGGTTCTTAAGGTTTTTTTATCAAAAATGTTCCTGGGAATCAAAAAAGTTGTATCTTTGCGCCCTCAAAAAACGTTTTTTATTATTAACCATTTAAAAGAAGGAAGTGTTTTAAAATGATTATTATTCCTGTTAAAGAAGGCGAAAGCATCGACAGAGCTTTGAAGCGCTACAAGAGAAAGTATGAGAAGACCGGCGTCGTGAAGGAACTCCGTGAACGCCAAAAGTTCACCAAGCCCTCCGTCATCAAGCGCGCTCAGCGTCTGAAGGCTATCTATGTGCAGCAACTCCGTCAAGCTGAAGAGAATATGTAATCTCTGCCCGTAGGGAAAATAATTTTTTTGAACAAAAACTTCGTTGTATAAGCTTTTTTGCTTATTTTTACAACGAAGTTTTTTTATTGTCCTTTTGCGATGAAGATCATCAAGCAGTTTACATCGTATATCCAGGCGGAACGTCGCTACTCACCTTTGACGGTAAAATCGTATCTGCGTGATTTGGAGCGTTATGGTGACTATATGGCGGCTGCTTACGGCGTGGAGAATCTCTGTAAAGTGTCCACCCCGATGATCAAGTCCTTTTTGGTGTCACTGAAGGAAGAAGGCCTGTCGAACCGCAGCATCAACCGCATGATCTCCACTTTGAAGACCTTTTATAAGTATTGCATGCGGGAAGGTCTGACGGAGACGTCGCCGATGGTTGGGATAAAAAACCTCAAACAGCCCAAAAATTTGGTGAAGTTCGTCCCGGAAAACGATATTAATAAGGTGTCGTTCGAAAATTTGGATGAATATACAATAAAAAGGGACGAATTGTTGTTTGAGATATTGTACCAGACGGGCATCCGAAAAGCGGAGCTGATCGGCTTGAAGGATCGGGACGTTGACCAGCTGGAGATGAGGATAAAGGTGCTGGGGAAGCGTGACAAGGAGCGCTATATTCCGGTTGGCCGCGACCTGCTTGCGATGATCGGCCATTACCAAACCTTACGTGATGGGCGTTTCGAGGTGCACGCAGACAGACTGCTGTTGAACGACAAAGGGGAGGAGATGACGCCATACTTTGTATATAATAAGGTGCATCGCATGCTGGAAGGGGTGACGAGCCTCAGGCAGAAAAGCCCGCACGTGCTACGGCACACGTTTGCCACGCATCTGTTGGACGAGGGAGCGAGTCTGGTTGCCATACAAAAACTGTTGGGCCATACCGATCTGGCGACGACCCAGGTCTATGCGCACAACACGATCGAACAATTGAAGAAGATACATCAACAAGCCCATCCCAAGGGTGGGTAAACCCGAAAAGGGGATATTAAGAAACACACTCCCGAAAGGGAACAAAAGAAAGGAGAAATTATGAAAGTAATGATCAATTCAGTGCATTTCAAGGCCAGCAGTGACCTTGAAGGATTCATCACCCAAAAGGTGGAGAAGGTCTGCAGCAAGTACAGCGAAGTCATCGGTGCCGAGGTGAATCTGAAGTTGGAAAACACGGATACCCCGGAGAACAAGATTGCCGATATCCGGCTGATGCTGAAAGGCGATGATTTGTATGCCAGTAAACAATGCAAGAGCTTCGAGGAGGCCACGGATTTGGCTGTGGATGCCTTGAAGAAGCAGTTGGAGAAATATAAGGGCAAATTTGTTAAATAGATAAACATCTGATACACAATGACATGTATTTTTTCTAGAATTTTTTTTGAAAAAAAAGGATGAAAAATATTGTCGGTATCAAAAAAACATGTACTTTTGCACACCCTTTCGAAAGAGAGGGTGTGCTTCTGAAAGGGAGCCAAGTGTTCTTAGAAAGAGTGCCGGTATAACTCAGTTGGTAGAGTAGCTGATTTGTAATCAGCCTGTCGGCGGTTCGAGTCCGTCTACCGGCTCAGAGTTGACCAAACACGGGGGAGTCGCATAGTGGCAATTGCAACAGACTGTAAATCTGTCCTCGGATGAGTTCGGTGGTTCGAGTCCACCCTCCCCCACAGTCACGCGGAAGTAGCTCATTTGGCAGAGCGAAAGCCTTCCAAGCTTTAGGTGGCGGGTTCGAGCCCCGTCTTCCGCTCTGAAAAAGACAAAAGCCGATGTAGCTCAGCGGTAGAGCACTTCCTTGGTAAGGAAGGGGTCGGGAGTTCAATTCTCCCCATCGGCTCACTTTAGTGTTTATAGGAATCAGTAACCTTAAATAAATTTGAAATAAAATGGCAAAAGAAAAATTCGAAAGAACTAAACCGCACGTCAACATTGGTACTATTGGCCACGTTGACCACGGCAAGACCACTTTGACCGCTGCTATCACTTTGCACCTGGCTAAGAAAGGTCTGTCAGAGATCAAGTCCTTCGATGCTATCGACTCCGCTCCTGAAGAGAAGGAGAGAGGTATCACCATCAATACCGCTCACGTCGAGTATCAGACTGAGAAACGTCACTATGCACACGTCGACTGCCCCGGCCACGCTGACT
>JAFXMK010000033.1 GCA_017530365.1 Bacteroidales bacterium | reverse complement strand
TGATTCACCTATTACGTTTACTTTTGGCACCAACACCTCGAAAGCGGCTTCCTGAGCACTGAGAAACAGGGTATTGAGAGCCAATAGAAACAGGAAAAGGGGTCTTTTCATGACGTGCAATATTATATTCCATTTCCGATAGGTGTGCAATTCACGTCGGCCAGTTTATAATGAATGTACGCTTCTTGATGGTGGTTTTCCTGTTTGTAATACTTATGTCTAAACAACCGGAAAAACACAATGTCTTTAGTGGCAGTTTGTGCAATGCTCTGATAGATATTTAGAATGACATTCAAATAGTATTCCATATCACTTGGTGAAACACACATGGGGTTGCTGTAAAAACCTCTCCATGGCAAAGCATAAATGCCATTAGGGCTTGATGGATCCGGTAAATTATGGGCATATATGCAGTGATCTGTAATATTCGTGAGATATCGTGTGTATCCTTCTCCGCAATCTGGAAATGAAATTATGACAGCTAATCTAGAATCAAGTTCTGTGACACAGTCTCTTCCATCGCACAAGCCCTCGTAGTAGCCGCATTTGCCTTCTAAATTGAAATCATGCCAATAGTCTGTGGTGTCAAAATAGTACAGAGTTTCGGACACATCCACCGAATTCACCATATAGGAGACCGTGTTGATGTCGAGCATGCCGGTGTTTTGAGGATCTCCATCAACAGTTGTTATAATCATGTAGATGGTTTTTGGGGAACCTGTCAGGGAATTGAACCTGGCTAGGATATCTGTTCTCGTTGACTCGTAGATGCCGTAGAGGTCGCTGAGCGACACTTCTCCGTTTGTGACGTTCAGTTTCGACTTGATGGTGTCGATGACCATGTCGTTTGAATAGAAACTGGCATTGCAGAGCATGAGGTTCTGGTAGTTCGTCAGGGTGTTCATGCCTTCTTCAAGCGGCATGGTCACCGCGTCTTTTCCATCGGCGGCGTTTTTCATCTTTTCACCGAAAGCGACCAGGCTTTGATCCGTCTCGCTTAATTCAAAATTTTGGGTGATGGTTTTGCTTAAACCGTCATTGGCGTTGTTTTCGTTTTCCTTGTCTTTCCCGCATGAAACGGCGAAAATGGTGGTTGCGACAGCCAAAAGGATGGTCGCAATGATAAAGAGTTTGTTTTTCATAATTACTTGGGTTTTGAATATTATTAATTATGTGTCTCGAATTCGCCATCGGCGTAACCGTTGGCGTTTTCTAGGACGATGGTGTAGATTCCTTCATTTAAGGCGTTGATTGGTATGACAACAAGCTGTTGGATGGCGGTGTTCACCACATCGCTGTAAATTGACAGGCCATAGGGGTCGTAGAGCGTGACACTTACGGCACCGAAGTCGCGGTGGAAACTCACATAGACGTAGTTGCCGTCAACGTAGGCCTCAATGTCGTTGGGACCGGCGTTGTAGGCTAATCTGCCCTGAAGATAGATTTGTTCTGAACCTGTGGGCGGATCCGTGGGGTCGCTTGTTGCTGTGATGCATAAAGCAAACAAGCAAAACAATAAGGGCACTGTTGTTTTCATAGCATGTTTGTTTTGAGGATTTATTCCAAAGGTATTCTATTGAATTCGAGGTACGAACCCTTGTTCCGAACTTTTTTTCAGTTTCGAAATATTAAATTTCTGTAAATCAGTGAAATAGTTTTTTAAATATTCCGAACTTTTTCTGTGAATATTCCGAACTATTTCCTTAAAAAGGGAGTTTTGAGACCTTTTTCTTGACATTGTTGCGCAGTTTATCCACCATGTGTACGCTGGTTTGTAGCAGCAATGCAGTGTCTTCTCTTGAGGCATTCAACCCCGACAATACCAAGATCTTTTGTTCTTGGTCGCTTAGGGTAGGATAGTATAGTAAGAGTTTTTCCAGTAATTTGGGATGCTGTTCGTCGAACAATCTGTATGTTTCGGCCCAGAACCCTTCATTGCCCCATGCCGTGTTTTTCAAAGCAAGAAGCAAGGATGTGTCACCCGGGTTGTTGACATAAATGGCAAGCTTCTGCATGACGCGTTGCTCTTTGGCTATGGCTTTCGACAATTCATCTTGGGCGTCCTTGAGCGCATTTTTATAGTTCTCGCTCTGACCGCTCATGGCAAGGTTTTGCTCTTTAAAATGCTTCAGACTCTCTTTCAAATCAATTTCGGTCTTTCGAATTCTCGAAAACCGCAGCAAAGTCACTCCCAAAAAGGTCAGAATTAGTGATGCAACCAAAATCAATAATGCAATAACACGTTGTCTATTGGCAATTTTGCGGTTCAGCGCGTTTTGCAAAGACTCATAATCGTATTTCTGTTGGATACGGTCGGCATTTTTCTGATTTCTTATTTCTATTAGTTTGGAAAGGACGCCCTCTAATTTTTTTCTGAGATCAATGGCTGTTTCAAAATCTCCAATGCGTTCTGCATGTTCAGAAAGAGCTTTGTATACGCTACATTTGGTTTCACCTATTATCTTGGTTTTATCTAACAACTTTTTTAAGTTCTCATAATAATAATCTACGGAATCCATTTCATTCAAGGCCAAAAAGACAACACCAAAGTTAAGGTAGTTCAGTACCCGTTGCTCATCATTTACAGGTTTAACCATTCGGAGGTGCTCTAAGGCTTTGTCATATTTGCCTTGTAATTCATACAATACGGCATAATTGTTCAATGCTTTTATCAGAACATCATCCGATTTTCCCAAGTCTGAATACGATAGGCTCTTGTTGAGGCATGTCAGGGCGCTATCATATTCGCTAAGCAAAATATATGAAGTAGCCATTCCATTTTGAACTACGGCACGTTCTGCATAATGCTTTCCGAAGCTTTTATCGGCTTTTTTAGAACAAACAAGACCTGCCATTATCGAACCTTCATAATACAATAGTCTTCCCATCTGGTATTGCGCCCTTGCCATGGTAAGGCTATCGTGGGCTATCTCGCCATAATGTTCGGCTTTTTTGAACGACTCCATGGCCTCGGCTTTGTCGTAGTCCTTTTCTGCATAGCCGTTGTAAAGCGCAGCAAGTGCGGCGTTTGCGTATTGCTTCTTCTCGGCAAAATAAGTGGAGGCCTCGGCGAGACCCGGGATGAACATCGCCGTGTCGTTCTCGCCCTCTCTATAGACAGAATCGGCTTGCTTCAAAGCCGCCTCCATGCGCTCTGATTCACGGGGGTAGGGGCTGCATGCCATGAAAATAGCAGCAACAAAACCAAACCATATCAACACATGAGTTTTCATCAACGCAAAAATACAAAATCTAAGCATGGATGAATCATAACAATAGAGATTATTATTACCTTTGCACAAACAAATTCTAATATCATGGCAGATTATGACGAAAGCATCCCGTTGGAACAACAGATGCGCTCCGAAACGACAGAAAAAGAAACCGACAAGAAATGTCCGAACTGCGGTGCAACCGTGATGTTTGACCCTGCATCGGGAAAGATGCATTGCGAATATTGCGGCTATGAATGTGAGCTGCCCAGTGCCGATGCAGAACATGAAGTGTGCGAGATCGACTTCGAATCGGCTGTAAACAAGGAAAGCTGCGAATGGGGAGCAGAAAAGAAATCGGTGGAATGCAAGAGCTGCGGCGCCGTTTCCATCTATGATGCCCTTGAAACCGCTGCTGTGTGTCCCTTCTGCGGCTCCACTCAAGTGATGCCAGCCGCTACCGACAAGACCATCGCACCTGGCGGTGTATGTCCTTTTGTCGTGCCTAAAGCCACAGCAGGTGAGAAATTCACCAAATGGCTCAAGAGAAAATGGTTCGCTCCCAAAAAAGCAAAACAAAGTGCCAATCCCGAAGCGTTCAAAGGAGTGTATCTTCCTTACTGGACTTACGACGCACAAACCACGTCCAACTTCACTGCCAGAGCTGGTTATGACCAACAGGTAAGAAAAAAAGACGGTGGTTATGAAACCCATACTACCTGGCGCCATGTTAACGGCGTGTATCAAGAGTTTATCGACGATGAGACCGTGTTGGCATCAGAACAACATAAAAAGTCGGGCATCAAATATTGTGAACCCTTCAAACTTTCGAAACTGGTGCCTTACAATCCCCAACTATTGGCAGGATTCGCAGCAGAACGCTATTCCATCGGCTTGAAAGATGGTTGGGAAATTGCCAAGACATCCATCCAATCCAAGTTGAGATCCAACATCAATACCTACGTCAAACATCACTGGAGATGCGATCGCGTGAGTTCCGTGAAATTCTCCACCTTATATAATAACATCACCTACAAGTACATTCTTTTACCTGTTTGGATTTCTTCCTTTAAATACAAAGATAAGACCTACCAGTTTGTGGTAAACGGACAAACCGGCAAGGTAGGCGGCAGCTCGCCTGTTTCGGCACTCAGGGTGATTATTGCCATCCTCATTGGAGTTGGCATCATCGCTGGATTGTATTTCTTACTAAGGTAAAGTAAGCTTTCAGCTTTCCGTTTCCTTCGCCATCTGATTGAATGACTTTGGAGCCATTTCAGGCATTTCACGCAAGGTGAAGTTGCTTTTACTTACCATCTGCTTAATCTCTAGCTTCTTGAGCCATTGTGGACAATCCATCTTTTTTCTGGACTTGCAGTGGCCTATCATCGATTTCACCAACGTTTCGAACCTGGCATTGCCGATACGTTCCTCAGCAATGATACGACGGTTTTCTATCACCAAATCCACAATCGGTATTTTTACTGGACAGACTTCCGTGCATCGACCACATTGGGTACAAAGATAAGCAAGGTGATAGTAGTCATCAAGACCATACATCAAAGGAGTCATCACGGCTCCAATGGGACCAATATAGGGCGAATTATACGTATAACCGCCTATGTTTTTGTAAATAGGACAAACACTGACACAAGCCCCACAATGGATGCATGACAATGACTTACGGATTACTTCGTTTTCAAGCAAATCGGTACGACCGTTGTTCAGCAGAATCACGTACATCTGTTCAGGACCGCTATCGTTTTTAGAAGGACCACAAGTGATGGAGTTGATCGCTGTAATATGATGACCAGTGGCATGAGCCGACGACAAAGGCAACAAAATGCTCAAATCCTCCATGGAAGGAATGACTTTATCAATGCCTGCAACAACGATGTGTATCTTGGTTGAAGCACACGATTTCAAAATGTTTCCTTCATTCTCTGACAACACTACACCACCGATGTCCGACAAGAGGAAATTCGCTCCTGTGATGCAAACCTGTGCCTTAGCCAATTCCTGATTGATCTGGTGACGGATGAAATTTACCATCTGTTTGGAGGTACTGCCAAATTTCAGTTTGTAACGGTCATTCAACACTCCGTTGATTTCCTCTTTTGAAAGATTGATGGTAGGATATACTGGATGGTAAGGCGCTTTACCCATGGCCTTCAAGATATATTTGGCCACATTGCTTTCAAAAAGAAGTTTGTTGTTCTCTTTGATAAGCTCATTGAGTTGGATTTCATCCAACACCATGGAGTTGGAACGGGTGATGGCTCTGATATCTCGCTTGACAACAATGTCGCGAATCATTTCCTGGGCATCTTCGGCATCGCGAGCCCATAGCACTGTGCCACCATTGTCCTGAAAACGGGTTTCGAAATCGACCAGCAGTTTTTCCATGTTCAACAACGACTTGTTTCGCAGTTGATAGGCGCGTTGACGTTCCAGTTCTCCATTTCTATAATTATCCATACTGCTGGCAAAACGCTTTTCGAAACACCCAGTGTTGTAATTTAGCTTTTGCCAGTGCTCTTCATTGAAAGCAATGCTGCTGTCGCTTTTGAATTTCAAATCCTTGTCACTCATAAGCATCAGTCTATCTGTTCAATTTTCTCGACTCTACGGGTATGACGGCCACCTTCAAAAGGAGTGGTCAAAAAGAGCTGCACCATACGCCAAGCCTGATCAAATGGGATGAACCGACCAGGTAAGGATAAAATGTTGGCATCGTTATGCTGCCGTGCCAACTTGGCAAGCTCTTCGTTCCAGCATAAAGCTGCCCTTACATGGGGATGATGGTTCGCCGTCATCTGGGCACCATTGCCACTGCCACATAAAATAATACCAATGGGATATTCTCCATTCTCAATAGCCTTAGCCAAAGGATGGATCATATCGGGATAATCTACACTTTCTGTACTATGGGTTCCATAGTCTTTCACTTCATAGCCGGCTTCCTTGAGTTTTTCAATCAAAAACTCTTTCATCTCATAGCCGCCATGATCCGATGCTATAGGAATAATTTGGTTCATTTTTACCTCTGTTCATAATTACTTCGCAAAGGTATATTTTTATCTCTAGACTCACAATAATAACCCTTTATTTATGAGCCTTTTAACTTTTTTCCGTTTTCTTACTATTAATTATAAATTGTTAATTCTTAATTACTTATAAACTTATCAACAACTTTATTGTTGATAAATTCTTATAAAACGGAATGGGTGTTTATTTATGAAACCAAAATTATTTTTCAAACCGAAAACAAAAAAAATGAACATCCAAAAACTGAAAACGATATGATACTTATTTCTACAAAAATTTTTTTCGTTTTTTTCTTTGAAATTTCAAACTCCCTGAAAATGACATTGCTAAATAATCAATTTCCTTTAAATAAAATTTCAATCAAAAAACGCAAGATATTTTTTAAAAAGTTATGCAATTGTTCACAAACAGATTATTCATTCAGTCAACATAATTTTTATAAAAAATTGATGATGAATTAATGATGGTTGGTTGAAAACCTCCTCGGTTCAATTCGAAGTTTTTATTAGTTTTGCATTTCGAGATGAAGGATGACTATTATGAATAATAGGAAAGCTTTAGCATTGATAATCACGCTGTTTGCCTGTGTTTCAGTAGTGGCACAGACTGAATACAAAGTATTCAGGTATGCCAATGACAGCATATCGAGTGAAGGTACTTTGCGTGATGGCAAACCTGATGGCTATTGGAAGACCTATTATGAGAACGGCCAATTGAAATCGGAAGGTGACCGCAAGAATTTCATGTTGGACGGCTTGTGGATCTTTTACTCCGAGGAAGGTGATACCACCTTGGCGATCAATTATCACAACGATCTTAAAAACGGAATTCGAAAAACCTATCTTTCAGATGAGATTCAGGAAGACTTTTTTGTCAACAATGTCAGAAGTGAACAAAGCCGCCGTTACGATAGAAAATACCATTTGCTGCAGGTGATTCCCATTAAGGACGGTTATGAACACGGCATCTCGCCTGTTTATGACACCACTGGCAGGCTTATTGAAATCATTACCTATAAAAAAGGATTTCTCAATACTAGGGAAGTGCTGAATCGTTACGACAAACAAGGCAGAAAACACGGCTATTGGAAGGAATTCTACGACAATTTCGCCTTGAAATCGGAAATCTATTACAAACATGGTCTTCGCGACGGTTACTACAAACTTTATGATGAAAAAGGAAACCTTAAACGCATCATAAAATATGTGAATGATGTGGAACAAGTAATTGAAAGTGAGACAAAGCCGTTGCAGATGCAGCATGAATACTATCCTAATGGCCGTGTCAAAAGAGAAGCTTCATTTCGAGGCGGCAAACGTGAAGGCACTTGGCGTGAATTCGATGAGAACGGCAATGTAATCAGCTCACAGATCTATAAAAACGGTCGCTTGGTCCAGTCAGGCATCATGGATACTGACGGCACCCGCCGCGGCGAATGGTTGGAGTTTTATCCCGACAGCACCTTGCGCGCCCAGGGACTTTTCATCAATGGAAAGAAATCCGGCGTATGGAAATACTATTATCCCAATAAGGTGTTGGAACAGGTTGGCAACTACAAAGACGGTCTATTTGACGGCACTTGGACATGGTATTACCCTTCTGGAAAAGTTCAGATCAATGAAGATTTCTTTGACGGTGCGCCAGAAGGAAAATACATCGAATATGACGAAGATGGGAAAGTCATAGCAGAAGGATCCTATTTCGACGGTATGAAGACAGGGAAATGGAAAGAACAGTCGGGCGATGTGTATTCAGAAGGAGAGTACCGCAACGACCAGCAAGTAGGGGAGTGGGTTTCCTACTATTCCAACGGGAAAATGGCTTTCAAAGGCAGTTTCAAAGGGGGATATCCCGATGGCGAGCACCTCCATTACTACCCTAACGGCAGGCTTCGCGAGTCGCAAACCTATTCAGGCGGCATCCGAAACGGTGTCTGGAAAAAATATCTTGACGACGGCGAACTCTTCCTCGAAGAAACATATCAACAAGACAAAGACGAAGTCCTAAGATCCCCCCTCTAATTCGTTTAATTCGCCGTTATGAAGATCGCCATCGCAGCCCCAGCCCGTAAAGTAACTCCCGAAGAGATGGAGTTTGCCATCCATTGGCTCCACGAACACGGTTTTGAATCTGTTTTCGACGATCGTTTGTATTCGGTGGACAACATTGCTGCCGGAAGCGACGCTTTACGTTGTTCCATCATCCAAGAATACATGGACCGTGACGACATTGACGCCATCTGGATGGCTCGTGGCGGCTACGGCAGTATCCGTATCATCGACAAACTTGACTTTTCGAAGTTCATCAAGCATCCCAAACCCATCATCGGATTCAGCGACGTCACGGTGTTTCATGGCAAATTAAGCCGATTGGGCATTCCTTCCATCCATGCTTCCATGCCACATATTTTGGCTAACAAGACCCCCGAGGCCCTTCAATCGTTGGTTGACGCTTTAACAGGAAAACCGTTGCATTATGAATGGCCATCATATCCATTGAATCGGCTAGGGGATGCTGAAGGTGTCATTGTCGGCGGTAACCTCTCCGTATTGTGTGGCATGTTGGGTTCCAATTCCTTTCCCGAAACCGATGGCAAAATTTTGTTCCTAGAGGATGTCGATGAATACATCTATCATGTGGAACGCATGATGTATGCCTTGAAACGAGCAGGAAAACTCGACCATCTCAAAGCGCTTGTCATCGGTGGATTGACTGACATTCACGATAATCCTGACCCGTTTGGAAAATCGGTAGAACAGGCTATTTTCTATGTGGTGAAAGAGTATGATTACCCTGTGTGTTTTGGTTTTCCAGCGGGACATCAAGCTGAAAACCGGGCTATTGTTCTAGGAAAAACTGCGAAGATTAGAATTGGAAAAGAAAGCTCACATTTTTTGCAGCACCTTCCGTAATTTATCCTCACGAGTGAGGCATTCGTAATCGCAAAACGTGATGCCCATATAAGTGGCGATCTTCTTTAAATCCCCTGTCGGGTCTTTCTTCAACGAGAAAATGTAGGAGTTGCAATCCACCCCCAACAGCACTTCTTTCAAGGCACTCACTTTATACACAATCTCATTGAACATGCTTTCCGAACTGATGCCACTCTTGCATTCGATGACATGCATCTGGTTGTTCTTGATGAAACAAACATCCAACTCGTTGTTGTGCTTGATGTCGGTGCAACCGTCAATGCGCACGCCCATGGCGATGTCGTCGGGTTGTACCACTGTCTTAATGAGATGATAGACATATTCCTCAAACCATCCTCCTGTCAAGTATTCAAGTTCCTGTTGGCTTAGCACACCTTCTTCCTTTGGGATAAACTTGATGAACTCCAAGAACTTGCCCAGATTTGGTACGGGTGTCATGCTTTCTTTGACAGGCTGTTCCGCTTCAGCGATCTTCAGGTATTTCCATCCACGGTATTTCTCCCGTAATACATCCAAAATCCTGTATTCATTGCCCCTTATTTGCTGCTTTGCAAACAAGTTAAACATCTGTCGTGCCTTGGTTTCATCTGAGATGGGTGACTCCAAGGTTTCAAGATCGTGACTCAAGCCATAGGCATCGAAATACTCGGCCAGGTTCATCTTGTATTTGATAGGCATGATCTGGTCGTCGTTGTCGTAAATGCTATTGTCGAAGATCGTCCTTACGATGATGTTTTGTTGAGTTTGGGTATAAAAGAAAATGCTGTTGTAGTTTGAAAACACATGTTGTACCGACAGGGCCATGTAACGGCTACCGCCAGCCAGATTGACGTAATACTGTGTTTCTTGATTGAGTCCGTTGTTGATGGTACGGCAGATGCGTTCGTAGGTATAGCTGTCGGCCATACGCCTGAGCACTATGCGCTGCACCAAGCTCGGATCGATTTTCAACACCTTGACCAAAGGGGTAATGCAGTCGAAACTGTCGTTGGCCGAGACAAAGAGCAACCTATCGCCTTCCTCAAAGTATTCTTTCACAAAGAGGTAAGCGGCGATAGGATGCTCGCGAGTGATAATATTGACTAGGGTCTTAGACATTATTTCTTGATGGCTGCGATGCCGGGCAATTCCTTGCCTTCGATAGCTTCGAGCAGGGCACCGCCACCAGTAGAGACGTAGCTCACGCGGTCAGCGAGGCCGAACTTGTTGATGCAAGCCACGGAGTCACCGCCGCCGATGAGCGAATAGGCGCCGTTCTTCTCAGTGGCTTCCACGATGGCTTCGGCCAAGGCTCTGGAGCCTTCAGCGAACTTGTCGAACTCGAACACACCGCAGGGACCGTTCCAAAGGATGGTCTTCGACTGCTTGATAATGCCGGCGTAGAACTTGCGGCTTTCGGGACCGCAGTCCATACCTTCCCAGCCGTCGGGCACGTTCATCGGATCGACCACCATGGTGTTGGCGTCGTTCGAGAACTTGTCGCCGGCCACCACATCGAACGAGAGATAGAGGTTGACACCTTTCTGCTTGGCTTTCTCGATGATATCTAAGGCGAGGTCGAGTTTGTCCTCTTCGCAGATGGAGTTGCCGATATGTCCACCCAAGGCACGCTTGAAGGTATAGGTCATGCCGCCGCAGAGGATGAGGTTATCCACCTTGGTGAGCAGGTTTTCGATGATTTCGATCTTCGTGGAGACCTTCGAGCCACCCATGATGGCGGTGAAGGGACGTTGGATTTCATTCATCACTTTGTTGACGGCAGCCACTTCCTTGCCCATCAGGTAGCCGAACATCTTATGGTCGGCATCGAAATAGTCAGCAATCAAAGCGGTGGAGGCATGAGCACGGTGGGCGGTACCAAAGGCGTCGTTGATGTAGTATTCGCCATAGCTGGCCAGTGTCTTGGTGAACTCCTTCTGCGAGGCCTTGATGGCTTTCTTGGCTTCGTCATAGCCTGGGTCTTCTTTCTCGATGCCACGCGGCTTGCCTTCTTCTTCGGCATAGAAACGGAGGTTTTCGAGCACGAGCACCTCACCGGGCTTCATGGCAGCCACTTGGTCGGCGGCTTTCATGCAGTCGTCGGCGAATTGCACGGGACGGCCCAGCAGCTCTTCCAAATGCTTGATAATGGGCTTAATGGAGAACTTGGGGTCCGGGTTCTTCTTCGGGCGACCGAGATGCGACATCAGCACAACCATGCCTTTGTCGTTCAAAACCTTGTTGATGGTCGGCAAAGCCGCACGCATACGAGTGTCATCGGTGATGTTGAAGTTGTCGTCCAACGGGACGTTGAAATCGACGCGGATGACCACGCGTTTGTTTTCAAAATTTACTTGATCGATGTTCGTCATGACAGTTTATTGTTGTTCAGTTATTCAGTTGATCAGTTATTTCTGGGACTACCATATTGATGGACGAGGGAAGGATTTCGAAATCGAATGGTGAATTGGTCAGGGTTTCGCCTTCGGTTTCCAACAGCAACTGGTGGGCTGGAATGGAGATGATACGGATCTTTTTGCCGCGGTAGGTGGTCACTTCTTTTAGTTTATCGACAAAAGTGCCGTCGTAGATATTGCTAATACTGGCGGCAAATTTCACCATGCCCACTTTTTTAACCACGGTGATATCGAACAAGCCATCGTTGGGGATAGCATTCGGCATCATCATCATGCCACCTCCGTTGAATTTTCCATTGCCTACGGAAAGGCTTAGGATCTCATCGTCAAAGACTTTCTGGTCATCGATTTCCAATTGGATATGCACACATTTAAAACGTAGAAGGCAATTGGCCGTGTTGAGCATATAGCGTACAGATCCACCTTTCCCTTGTGATTTCAGTTGGTTGGTACGGTTGCAGACCATCTCGTTCAGTCCTGTGCCGGCGGCATTCAGGAAATATCTCTCTTGAGGATCTCCGTTGTTGTAATAGGTCACCTTGCCAACATCATGCAAGATTGTATGTCCCTTTTTTAAAATGTTAACGTTCTCTTGATGATCGATATTGAAATTGAAAGTCCTGCGCCAATCATTGCCTGTTCCAATGGGGATGATGCCCATGGTGATTTCCGAAGTTGGAAAACGCTGTTGGGTAAAAATGCCGTTGATGACCTCATTATTCGTACCGTCGCCGCCGATAGAGACAATCTTTTTATAGCCTTTCTCTGTAATGTTTTGTCTGACAATATCTATTGCATGTTTTGGGTACTCTGTTAAAACAGCGTCATACTCCAAGCCGCTATCGTCAAGAAGACGCTTTATCACTGGCCAGTCTTTACTGCATTTCCCTATGGAAGCTTGCGGGTTGACAACCACCAGCCACTTGTTGTTATTCTCGTCCATTACGCATTTTATAAAAACTGCACCAAAGATAAGAACTAAAAGCTTACAATCAACCTAAAAAAGAAAAACGCTATTTCAATTAATTGTTGTATCTTTGACGCTTTAAATTATTAATTAACTATGAGAAGGTTTTTCTTATTTGTTTTCTCGCTTTTCATTTCAGGAATGATGTTCTATTCCTGTAGTACTGATGTTGATCTATATGCTGATTATAAGGATATTACGGTAGTTTATGGCTTGCTCGACAGTAGCAAGGACACAAATTTTATCAAAATCAACAAAGCCTTTTTGGGACCAGGAAGCGCATTTGACATCGCTTTGATTGACGATTCTTGCAATTATCCGAATAAGTTAGACGCCAGACTCATCGAATACAAAGCAAGTACTGGTGGCAACAATTATCAGCAATCCCGAGTATTGCCTTTGGACACCATAACTATTCACAACAAGGATTTGGGTATCTTTTATGCTCCCGACCAACTGGTGTACTATACTACTGCAAAGCTGAATAACAATACTAGCAATCATAAGTATAGGTATGAACTTCAGATCGATCGTGGCGACACCCTACTCACTGCCTTCACAGAGATGGTCGGCGGCTATGGTTTTAACTTGTTAGTGTCACAATTGGATTTTACCTCAGAGTATGGCAAAATCAAATGGCAAACTTGTCCTAACGCATCTGTTTATGAATTGGTCGTTAAATTCTATTTTACAGAAGTTGGACCTCTAAATGATTCGGTTCAACGTTGCATGACTTGGTCGTTGGGCACTTTTCCAGCTTCTACTCTGATAGAAGAGTCGGGCGCGCTAAGTATCCAATATAAGGCTTCGCAGTTCTATCCCAATCTTGCTTCGTTTTTGGGCAACGATACAACTAAAAAAGTGGAGCGTCTTGTGTTTGAACCCTCATTGGTACTTTCTGTTGCTGCTGGCGGCGAAGAACTGTATAATTTCATTGCTGTTAACGGTCCATCCAGCAGTATAGCACAAAATATCCCTGAATATACCAATGTTAATGGAGGATATGGTGTGTTTTCTTCCCGCACTTTGTTGGAAAAAAGGGTAAAATTAAGCAATCGTTCATTTACAGAACTACTTGATCATGAAAATTGGCGATTCCGTCAGGCAAGATAATCTTGAATAACACAAACTAAACTAATTATATGGAAAACAACAAAAAACTCTTTGAGGAATTTCCACCAGTGAGCACCCAGGAATGGGAAGCTGTCATTGAAAAGGACCTTAAAGGAGCAGATTACAACAAAAAGCTGGTTTGGCGCACCGCAGAAGGCTTCCAAGTGAGGCCTTACTATCGTGCCGAAAACCTAGCTGACATCCCGTGGACGGGTATGAACCCCAATGAATTCCCCTACGTCCGTGGTAACAAACCTGAAGGCAACGAATGGCTCATCCGTCAGGACATCACCGTGAAAGATGTCAACGAAGCCAATAAGATTGCGTTGAACGCCCTCAACCGCGGTGCCAACAGCATCGGCTTCAAGCTGGAGTACGATAAGGCTTATACCGCCATTGAGATCTCAGCTTTGCTCAACGGCATTGACCAGAAGGCTGTGGAGATCAACCTCTACAACAACAAATACCATCTGCCTTTGCTGGAGATGATGTCCAAGATCCCGGGTGTTAAGGGTTCGCTCAACTATGATCCCTTGACCCGTTACCTCCGCCGCGGCGTGTGGTATGTGACTGAAAACACCGACATGGAGTTGGCTTACATCATGGTGAAAGCCGAGATCCCTGGCTTCCATACCATCGGCGTCAACGGTCATGTGTTCACCAATGCCGGCGCCACCATTGTACAGGAAATGGCCTTCAGCCTCGCCGTGGGTGCCGAATATCTCGACAAACTCACCGAGAAAGGCCTGACCATCGACGAGATCGCACCGAAGATGCGCTTCAACCTCGCCATCGGACAGAACTACTTCATGGAACTTGCCAAATTACGTGCCTATCGTCTCTTGTGGGCCAACATCGTGAAAGCTTACGGCGGCAAGGAAGAGAATGCCAAGATGCACATCCACGCCACCAACGCCGAACTCGGCATGAGTCTCTACGATGCTTACGTGAACATGCTGCGTACCACCACAGGCACGATGTCAGCTGTCCTCGGCGGCGTGGATTCCTTCGCTGTGATGCCGTTCGACACGCCGTTTGAAATCCCCACCGACTTCGCCGACCGTATCGCCCGCAACCAACAGCTCATCCTTAAGGAAGAGGCTCACTTCGACAAGGTGGCCGACCCCGCTGCAGGTTCCTACTACATCGAGAACCTCACCGAAAGCCTAGCCGCTGCCGCTTGGGACTTGTTCAACAAGATCCAAGACGAAGGTGGGTATCTCGAAGCCGTTCGCAAGGGCATGATACAAGGCCTTATCAAGGAAAGCGCTGCCAAGAAGTTTAGCAACGTGGCTACCCGCCGCGAGACCATCTTGGGAACCAACCAGTTCCCGAACTTCACCGAGAGCTTGAAGTTCACGCCCGAGGCTTGGGTCTTCGAGGCTGACGACCGCCGCGATGAGAAGGCCGAGGTCGAGACCATCGTTACCTTCCGCGCTGCACAGCAGTTCGAGAAGCTGCGCTTCGCCACCGACGTCTATGCCCAAGACCACAAGCGTCCTGTGGCTTGGATGTTCACCTACGGCAACCTCGCCATGCGTAAGGCCCGTGCCAACTTCGCTTCCAACTTCTTCGCCTGCGCCGGCTTCCAAGTCGTCGATAATCCAGGCTTCAAGACCTTGGACGAAGGCATCGCCGCCGCACGCGAGGTGAAGCCTGAGATCCTAGTGATCTGCTCCTCCGACGAGGAATACGGCGAAGGCAACGCCCTCAAGATCTACGAGGAGTTGAAGAACGAGACTATCGTGGTGCTGGCCGGTAACCCCGAAGGCACCGCCGACATCCTCAAAGAGGCTGGCCTGAAGTATTTCATCCACGTCAAGAGCAATGTCTTAGACACTTTAACGGAGTTCCAAAAGCAATTAGGTATAACAAAATAGACTGCGAGACTACGAGACTGCGGGACTACGAGACGGACCAATACCCGTCGTCCCGAAGTCTCGAAGTCCCGAAGTCAAAAAGAAAGAAAGGATAAGAAGATGAAACCCAACTATAAAGACATCAACATCAACGCTATACCTAAGCACGACGGCATCATCATGCCGAACGGTGAGCTGTGGGAGACCCACGAGCATATCATGGTGAAGCCTGCCTATACCGAGAAAGACCTCGAAGGCATGGAACACCTCAACTACGCCGCTGGTATCGCCCCGTTCCTTCGTGGACCTTACTCGACCATGTACGTGATGCGTCCTTGGACCATCCGTCAGTACGCCGGTTTCTCCACTGCTGAGGAGTCCAACGCCTTCTACCGCCGTAACATCGCGGCAGGTCAGAAGGGTCTGTCCGTGGCTTTCGACTTGGCCACCCACCGTGGATACGACGCCGACCACGAGCGCGTCATGGGCGACGTGGGTAAGGCCGGCGTGAGCATCTGCTCCGTCGAGGACATGAAGGTCCTGTTCGACCAGATCCCGCTGAACAAAATGTCCGTCTCCATGACCATGAACGGCGCCGTGTTGCCGATCCTGGCCTTTTATATCGTCGCTGCCTTGGAGCAGGGTGCCAAGTACGAAGAGCTGCAAGGCACCATCCAGAACGACATCCTGAAGGAGTTCATGGTGCGTAACACCTATATCTATCCGCCTGAGTTCTCGATGCGCATCATCGCCGACATCTTCGAGTTTACCTCGCAGAACATGCCGAAATTCAACAGCATCTCCATCTCGGGTTACCACATGCAAGAAGCCGGTGCCACCTCCGACATCGAGATGGCTTATACCTTGGCCGACGGTTGGGATTACCTCCGCACCGGTGTCAAGGCAGGCTTGGACATCGACGCTTTCGCGCCGCGTCTGTCGTTCTTCTGGTGCTCGGGCATGAACCACTTCATGGAGATTGCCAAGATGCGCGCCGCCCGTATGCTGTGGGCCAAGATCGTGAGCACCTTCAACCCGAAGAATCCCAAGTCGTTGGCCTTGCGTACACACACGCAAACTTCAGGTTGGTCGCTCACCGAGCAAGACCCGTTTAACAACGTTGCCCGTACCTGCATCGAGGCCATGGGCGCTGCCCTGGGTCACACCCAGTCGCTGCATACCAATGCCTTGGACGAAGCCATCGCCCTGCCCACCGACTTCAGCGCCCGTATCGCCCGTAACACCCAGATCTACATCCAGGAAGAGACCAACATCTGCCGCGTGGTTGACCCGTGGGCTGGTTCCTACTATGTGGAGAGCCTCACCAACGAGATCGCCCACCGTGCCTGGGGTCACATCCAAGAGGTGGAAGCCATGGGTGGTATGGCCAAGGCCATCGAGACGGGTCTGCCCAAGATGCGTATCGAGGAGGCCGCTGCCCGCAAGCAGGCCAAGATCGACTCGGGCCGCGAGACCATCGTCGGTATCAACAAGTACCGCCTCGACCATGAGGATCCTATCGAGACCTTGGAGGTGGACAACACCGCAGTGCGTGAGTCGCAAATCAAGCGTCTGAAGGAGCTTCGCGCCAACCGCAATGAAGCCGATGTGCAGCGTTGCCTTGACGCCATCACCAAGTGTGCTGAGACCGGCGAGGGCAACCTCCTTGCCTTGGCCATCGAAGCCGCCAAGTGCCGCGCTTCGCTGGGTGAGATCTCCATGGCTTGCGAGAAAGTCGCTGGCCGTTATAAAGCCGTCATCCGTTCAATCTCAGGAGTATATTCTATGGAAACGAAAAACGATGCAAGATTTGAGGAGGCCTGCCGTAAGGCCGACGAGTTTGCCAAGTTGGAAGGCCGCCGTCCGCGTATCATGATTGCCAAGATGGGTCAGGACGGTCACGACCGTGGCGCCAAGGTGGTGGCCACCGGTTATGCCGACATCGGCTTCGACGTCGATATGGGACCTTTGTTCCAAACGCCCGCCGAAGCTGCCAAGCAAGCCGTTGAAAACGACGTCCACATCATGGGCGTGAGTTCGCTGGCCGCTGGTCACAAAACCCTCGTGCCTCAAGTCATCGCCGAGCTCGAGAAGCTGGGTCGCCCCGACATCATGGTCACTGTGGGTGGTGTGATTCCCGCGCAGGATTACCAGTTCCTTTACGATGCTGGTGCCGTGGCCATCTTTGGTCCTGGTACGGTCATTAGCGATTCGGCTATCAAGATGCTGGATCTGCTGATTGCAGCGAGGAAACAGGCTTAGAGACCTCACCCCCGGCCCCTCTCCATGGTGGAGAGGGGGGAATTCTACCCTAAAAAGTCCCGTCAGTGATGGCGGGATTTTTATTTTCACTATATTTGTTTTTCTACCTTAAAACAAAAAAAATCATATTTTTGCTATTCGTATTTGCTTGAACACAAAGGCTTGTCGTTTCTGATTGAGTTCTATGAAGTGCAGCACCTGCAATCATGAGAAAGGATAGTGTTGATTTCAAAATAATAAATTGAATACAAATTAATATATTAATAATAAATTCATTGTATTATGAAGAATAGAATTTATTTGTTAATCATTGTGTTCCTTTTCCCTTGTTTTGTTATTGCTCAAGGGTTTGATGATATTAAAACTTCAAGAAGTGGAGGTAGTACAACCGCTCGCAATTCTTCTGGGTCTGTTACAATTTCAGACAAAGATATTTTTGGTGGAAGTAGAAGCTCTTCAAATAGTCGCAGTAGCTCAAACGAAAGAGACAGAAATAGGGATAGAGATTATTCCTCAAGTAGCCAAAATTCGAGTTCTCACTCGTACAGCTATTATGATTATGAGAGAGAGAAAAAAAAGGAATTGGCAAGAGAAAAAGAAAGAGAAAGAAGAGAAAGAGTAGAAAAAGAAAAAAAACTGATCATTGAGGCAAACAATATGCTCTCCAATGATTGTATAGATATTCAACGAATGCAATTAGCAATTGATGAATTTGATAAATTAGAGGAAAATTCCAGGTTGACTTATGAAGGACATGAAGCGCGAGCGAAATTGTTATGTCAAAAGAACAATATGACACCGATATATAACAAATACTCACTCATGGTCACGAATATAAGGAAGCTTTCTTTTAAAGGTTTCAATACAAGAATATTAAGCCTGTCTTATGAAGATTTAGACAAGTTTTTGAAACAATTCTTGAACAAGCATGACTTTGAGCGTGCCAAAGTTGAATACAAGAAATATGAAAAAGCAAAAATCTTTGAGAAAGAAATAGAGAAATTATACGCTATTTTAAACGACAAAAAACACCTACGAGAGAATAGCGAAAATATCCAAAAACTCAAATCGATCATTGAACAACAAGATGCCTTAAAGCATGTAAACAAATACCATTTGTGCTTATTGGAAATAATCGAAAAGGAAGTTGAGTATGATGAAATCAGACAGATTCCACTTACTGTTTCAAACATTATGACCACACTTGATTTAAAAAAGGCAACGAAAAACAATGCTGATTGGAAGGAAATATCGAAAGGAATGACAAGTCAAAGACTTCTTGCGGTTTTAGGCACGCTCAATTCAGACAATGACAATATCCTTCCTGATTTTGTGAGGGAAGAAAACGGATATTATCTTTTTGTAGGAAAACCTACGGAAACAGACACCAAAGTTGCCACAAAAGAGTACTTGGTTTCAAAAGACGGAAGCACAATTGAGATTTATGAAACAGAAGGTGTAGTGGCTAACGATATTGTTGAGATAAAAGCGACATTGGGAGACAAAAAAGCCAGTGCAAAACTCACTTCAGATGGAGTAGTAGAGAATAAAGTTGGTTCAACTGTCGCGAAAAATGCGGTTGGTACTAAGTTGACATTGTTAAACACAGATTGGCACAAACAGAACAAAAAGGATGTATATTCCATAGATACGGACGGAACCATATTACAATATGGAGCAGAAAGCTCTGTTGGGTTAAAAGCCAATATCTCTGGTTCAGTCAATGCGGATATAAATGTATCCGATGGTAAAACTCCCATTGTAGGTGGTAATGCTTCGGTTGGAGCAGGAATAGAAACGGCTCATGTTGGAGGTACTTTGGCTGGTAAATGGACTCCTAAAATGATAGTAAATCCGGACGGTTCTATTAGTTACAAACAGTATTCTGCATCAGTAGAAGGAAGTCTTTCAGCAGGCGTAAGCGCAAAATTGTCAGCGTCAAAAAAAGGTGTTAGTGCAAAAGTGGGTTCAATAAGTGCAGGTGTTTCTTTTGATTCACAAGATATAGATGGCGCATTGAAACAAATAGACAAAAATGTTGCTCTCGGAATCATCAAATCAAGTATTGACAATGGTTATTACAAAAATGACTTTGATGATGAAGCCATTGGAAAAACCGTTGTTTCTTCAATAAGAAAAGAAATTGAAGACTATTTGAATACTATTAAACATAATTCGATATGAAGAACATATTTACATTATTATTGTTAGTTATTAGTTTGTTAGTATCTAGTCAATTAAATAGCCAGTCAATAGAAGCTGAAATACAATATTGGAAATCTATTGCGGAATCCAATGACACAATTGCCTATCGGGAATATTTGCAAAGATATGGTGAAAATGGACTTTATAAAGATGAAGCATATACGAGAATTGCATTAATAAAAGCCGAAAACCATGCAAAATCCGATATAATAGAATGTTGTTTTTATATGAAATCAAAATCTTTGTGTAATGTTAATAATGAAGATATAGTATATATAGTAAAATTTGATGGCGACCATAATAATGTATGTTTGAGAACAATTAATTATAATACAGTAAGGGCAGTTTTAGCCAACTCACAAGATTATTATGAAAAAGACAAATGGATTACTGGCGAAGAAACAATAACTGACGATGAAATAAAACATAAACATAAGTCTTTCGAATTAGAATACATATTCTTCTCTGATTTAAAGTCTAATTCAAAGACGATTCCTAAAAAAAATGCAGAAAAATTCAAATACAACCAAATGAAATCTACATCGACAAGAGATGTCTATTTTAAGCGTAGTACTCGTAAAGAATGGCACAAATACAATACGGGCAATAGCACTACGGTTGCAGTTTCACGAGATTATACTCCACCCAAAGGACCTGAAGGATACTGGAAAGAGTTTCAAGGATATAAGTATTACGCATTTTCAAAAGACAAATCTTCCATGATAACCTGGTTTGAAGATGACGATAATCTCGATGGTATCATACATGAAAAAACATATTATTACAGGATTCCAAAAGAAGACTTTCTTCCCAAAGCTGTCAATTATGATTTTCTTAATGAATAAAACCATATAGCCGCTAAACAGGCATAAATGAAAAAAATGATACAGATTATTGGCAGTTAAGAAAATATTTGTATCTTTGCAGTGTGAAAAGTTGATGCATGTCTGACAGGGAGCATTCAACCCACCCAGCGATCAACTTCTCTACAATAAAGGACAGAGGCAGACCAGCGGGAGTATTCAACCCATCGGACGCTCACCTTTAAAATACGACAACCGCTACTTTAAAGTGGCGGTTGTTTGTATTTTATCGGTTATAGAATAAAGCCTCACCATTTTGTATGTCTTGTCTTCCCTGATATTCAGAAATAGTATGCGTCCATTGATGTTGATTTCGTAATAATGGAAACACACTCTGCGCTTGCCTTTTTTGGTTTCTTTCTCTGTTTTGATATATTTTGCTTTTGGAAAAAATTGCGGCAAGGAGCTAATATCGTTGATAAATAAAACTCCTTTTGTCCTATAAAGAGCATCCGAAACAAGATGTTCTATATCTTTCTCGGTGATACCGAATTTTATTTTCTTCCCACTGATTTCGGGAATAATATGTTTACGTGAAATCAAATAGGAGCATCGTGCCTTCACATGCTCTTCTATCTCGGTTCGGGTCATCCCGGCATACCGCCAGTCGGGGTTATATATTTCACGCATGGTTTCAATTATTATGAGTGCAAAGATACGATAATGAATAATAAAGAAAAATTAAAACTTAGTATTTTTTTTAATATTTTTGAAACAACAAATTTTCTTGATTAGCTTTAAAAAATCTTTACTATCTTTGCGAAAACGAAACCCAATACATCATGCCCCCCAAAAAGCTTTTTTCTTTCTTAGTGATATGTCTTATCAGTCTTTCTTTTTTCAGTTGTAGCAAAGAAAAAGGTCCACGAATTGCTTCAACTTTAGAAGGAGTTGATTACGAAGGAAACACCTTGGTGGAAGTTACCTTTAAAGACGAATCAAGGATGTATTTTAAGTTGAATGATAACGCTACAGCTGAAGTGGTAAGGGGCGGGCTGTTTATTTCAGATAATACTGATTGGATTCTTTGGATTTACCGTGGTGACATCGTCATTCCTGAACATTTTACACATGACAAAACCACCTATAAGGTTACCGGCATAGGAGAGTATGCGTTTTATTCCAACACAGAGAGTTTGATAGCTTCCGTTACTTTACCCACTACTATTGATACCATCCGCGAAGGTGCTTTTCACTCTTGTGAACACCTTACTTCGATAAACATTCCACAATCAGTCAAATATATTGGAGTTCGAAGCTTTAGTGGTTGTAGGCACCTTACTTCTTTTGAGATTCCCGCTTCGGTTCAATGTTTGGGAATGAACGTCTTTTCTGGCTGTTCTTCATTGAAAACTATGACGTGTCATGCTGTCATACCGCCTCGAAGTATTATTGAATTTTTATATGTAGATGCTTATATCCTACTTTCCGAATATATTGAAAAGATCTATGTCCCAACCGAAAGCGTCAACTTGTACAAGGAGTCGCCAGATTGGAGATATTATAAAGATATCATTGTTGGGTTTTAATAAGCGTTCACTAAACAACAACCATCATGAAAATCATTCAGAAAACAATAGTAATTATCATATTGGGTTTATTTGCAGTTGCTTGTCAAAAAGACGAGGATGAACCGCTTAAAATCATCTCAACGAAAGAAGTGGTTCGTAATGGAGAAGTGATTGTGGAAGCAAGTTATCGGAACGAGCTGAAAAAGATGTACTTTATACTTATGTCACCAAATACAGCCGTTGTGACAAGAGCAACGGATTTTGACCCGAAATTGGTTAATAGAAAATACTATGGCAAAGAGGTGATTCCTTCAGAATTTACACATTACGCCCAAACCTATCAAGTGGTTGGGATAAAGAGTTATGCGTTCAATTATTCTGATAAACTAAAGTCCATCGTAATTCCCCAAACAGTAACTACAATAGGAGAAGATGCTTTTACAGGTTGTTCGATATTAGAATCCATCACTTGTAAAGCGAAAACACCACCAGAAATCAGAGATTTATTCGCAGGCTATATGTCACAATATTTTCAAGAGATCAGGGTGCCTCAATCAAGTGTTGATGCTTATAAAAATGCTTTGGGTTGGAGTAGCTATGCGGATTATATCGTAGGCATTGAAGAATAAAAACAATTGAGAATGAACAAAATCTATAAAGCCCATATTCTCTATACAAAGGAGAAAAACCATTTCGAGATAATAGAAAACGGTTATCTCACTGTTGATGCCGACGGGCGGGTGATAGGAGTGACGGAAAATGAAGTGGAAAGTGGAAAGTGGAGAGTGGAAAGTGGAAAGTTTGGTTCGTCCGATCATCACACCCCGCTTTGTGCCGTCGTGTACGCCGGAGATGTTACGCGCCTGCGGCGAACTGGCCGCTAAATACCAGATGCCCGTGCAGTCGCATCTCTCCGAAAACAAGGACGAAATCGCTTTAGTGCGGACGCTGGAAAAGGAAAGCTCATGCTACGGCGATGCTTACAACCGCTATGGCCTTTTCGGACAGACACCTACCGTGATGGCCCACTGCGTATGGAGCGAAGGCGAAGAGCTGGAGCTGATGAAAAAGAATAATGTGATGGTGGCTCATTGTCCCACCTCTAATCTTAATGTGGCTTCGGGTATGGCGCCTATCAGGCATTTTCTCGACGAGGGATTGCAAGTGGGACTTGGCAGTGACATCAGCGGAGGCCACGACTTAAACCTCTTTCGCATCATGGTGTATGCAATCCAGGTGAGCAAAATGCACTATCAGCAGAACCATGAGCAGCCGTTCCTTACCCTATCGGAAGCCTTCTGGATGGCCACCAAGTCGGCAGGAAATTTCTTCGGACAAGTAGGTAGTTTCGAGCCAGGCTATGAGTTCGATGCACTTGTCATTGACGACAGTGACCTGAATCACGATAACTATTCATTATTGGAGCGTCTGGAGCGAATCATCTATTTAGGTGACGACCGTCAGATCGTTCACCGTTTCTGCCGTGGAAAGGAAATCGCAGAACCGAAAATTACTTGCGGTAGCTGATAGCAAACAGCGTCAAGTCGTCGCTCTGCTCGGCATCACCGACGAAATCCTGCACGGCATCTGTCACCGTGCCAATCAGCATTTCAGCACTTGTTAACGGGGTGTTAAGCACTGCCACCACATTGTCCCTTCCGAATTGAGCGTGGTCTTTGCCTTCCGCCTCTGTCAGTCCGTCGGTATAAAGGAAAAGGGTCGTGCCTGGGGCGAGTGTTTTTTGTTGCACTTTATAATTCCATTCAGCCATCACACCCAAAGGAATGTTGGATTCAATGTCCAAGAATTCCGGTTGATCTCCACCAAGTAAGAGTGGGGCTTCGTGACCCGCATTGCAGTAGGTCAGTTCGCCCGTAGTGAGGTCCAGAACACCCAGGAAGAAGGTGGCGAACATCATCAACTCGTTTCTTGCCGACAAGGCATCATTGAGCGTAGTGACGATCTTCTCTGGGCGAATCTCATTGGCGACTTGTGTACGGAACACCGCGACAATCATCGCCATCCACAAAGCACTGGGAAGTCCTTTTCCAGAGACATCGCCAACACAGAAAAACAGCTTATCATCGCGAAGGACAAAGTCATACATGTCGCCGCCTACCGCCTTGGCTGGCGTCAACATACCATAGATGTCAATGTCGTTCCGTTCAGGATAAGGAGGATAGGTCTTTGGCAGCATCGCCATCTGGATTTTGCGGGCGATATCCAGTTCGTTTTCCAGCGATGCACGTTGGGCGGTAGCTGTCGTAAGCTTGTCGACATAGGAGGATAGCGAATGCTGCATGTCCTCGAAAGAATCCCTCAATAGTCGTATTTCGTCGTTTTGTTTGATTTCGGGTAGTGGGGTGTTGAAGTTGCCTTTGGCGATTTCCTCAGCGGAAGTAGCCAAGTATTTGAGGGGACGTGTGGCTCTACGGGTTGACAAGCCGCTGATGAGGGAGGTCACCAGCAGGCCGATGCCCATCAGGAGCAAGATGATGGTCGCAATGACTTTGCCTGGCCGATACAATGCCGATGTCGGAACGACGATAGCCATCGACCATCCGGCTCGCGACAATGGGCTGTAATAGACAACGGACCGGATTCCGTCCATATAGGTAGTCTTGCTTGACTTTTTTCCTGCCAGCATCTCTTCTCCTATCTGTCGATATTCTTCCGACATCTCCGTTCCAGCGAAGTCGAAGTAACTCCCCGTCAAGGGCCTTTCCATTTCGGGATGAGCGATATAGACACCGTCGCGACCAAGGATGAAACTATAGATCCGTTCGTTATCAAACCTCTTTCTGAAATAGCTTTTCCGGTTCACTTGTTCATTTAATCGAGACAATTCCTCGTAAAGCCATTGCAGTGGAATGTCGGCCCCGAATACGCCGACGGTGTTGCCTTCATTGTCCACGACAGGTGCAGAGAAGGTGCACAGAATGGTCTTTGCTCCCGCTTCGTCATAATAAGGATCCGACCATTGGCCTTTACCTGTTTCCAATGTCTCCCGAAACCATTTGGCATTGAGGTAGTCGTGTTGGTCGGAACCAATTTGCAGTCGCTCAATCTGTCCATTGTCACGTCTGGCGACGTATGGCTCGAACCAGTGTCCCTTTTCCGGATAATAATCCGGGTTGAATCCAACTCCATATCCCACAATGTGAGGATTCAGCAATAATTCCTTCTCCAAGGCATTGAGAACCTCTTCGGGTGTCCCCAAGCTCTCTTGTATTTCTGCCAGGTTGTTCACAGCAGAAACCTCTACCTTATCAAGCATTCCTTCCACCTTGTCGTTGGTGGTTTCGAGAATGTCCTGATAGTGGACGCTGGTTAAATCCGTAATTTCTTTTTGGGCAAACAAGTATATCAGACTGGATATGAAAGACATCAGCAGTAGCATCGACAGGACAATCCGTCGGGTAATGCGTCCGGAAAAGGAAATCATCTTCATATTCTATTATTTAAAGTCCCCGACCACCTCCAAGGCTTCAGCGAGCATGTTGACGTCTTTCACATCGATGCGCTCAAAGACGGGTTTGATCTTGTCGATAGTAGCCAAATGAACCAACAGTTCATTGTTGGGTAGTTCCTCCAACAGCCCTGTTGGGATTTTGTCTCTCATCATATTCAGCGCCATCCTGACCAGGCCATCCATACCGAATCCGCCAGCATATCTTACCCGTAGGTCAGTGCCGACAATATCCAGCACTTTCAAGTCAATGCTGACTTTCTTCCTCATGATGCCGAGATTCAATTCATACAAGACTTTCACCGTCTTGTTGTCAACAAACTCAAAACTAATGGGTTGTTGGGTTTGCTCGCTAATGAGCCGTTGTAGTTCCTGATATGAGATGGATGCTTTCATAATTCACCTACAAAAATAAAAATTATTATCTTTGCGCCTCTGAAAGAAATTGCAAACACCATACCATGAAAAAATTATTCTCCTTTGTCACTATCATCGCTTTGGCTGCTGTAATGACAGTTCAAGCCCAAAACCGCAAACCAGACTGGGCTCGTTGGCACTATCTCTCTGAAGAAGAGATGTACACTCCAGTCAGAAATGAAAACTTCATAGAAACCCCGCCTCCGACAGGTGAGCCGCGTTTTGTAGGCGAGTTCGAGCCCATGCAGGGCGTTATGATCCGTTACCCCCTCGGCATCCCCACCAGCCTCGTGGTGGATCTGTCGAACAACTGCCATGTGTATTGTATCGTCAGTTCTTCCTATCAGAGCAGTGCACAAAACAGTTTCCAGAATGCGGGTGTCAATATGAGCAATGTCACCTTTGTGAATGCCCCGAACGATTCTTACTGGGTGCGCGACTACGGTCCGTGGTATATCTTTGAAGACCGTAATCCCGCCATTGTCGATAATCGCTACAACCGTCCCCGTCCCAACGACGACAACATGTCGCAGGTGTTCGCCAACTTTTGGAACATCCCATTGTACGGCATGAATCTGGAACATACCGGCGGCAACATGATGGAAGACGGCCGCGGTCACGGTGTGAGCGATGAGCTCATCTTGAATGAAAATGGCAACAATGAGCCAAACGTGCGCCAAAAGATGCGCGAGTATCTTGGCATCGATCCCTATCATATCACCATCGACCCGCAAGGCGACTATATTGCTCACGTTGATTGCTGGGGCAAATACCTTGCTCCTGACAAGATCTTGATTGCCCAGTTGCCTCAGAGCAATCCACGTTACCCATATTATGAACAAGTAGCCCAATATTTTGAGACCACCAACTGCTGCTGGGGTTATCCTTATAAGGTCTATCGTGTACAGGAACCAGGCGGTTCTACCCTTGCTCCTTATACCAACAGCTTGATCCTCAATAAATCAGTATATGTACCCATGGGCGACGTTACTAGCTATAACACCCAAGCCATCCAAGTTTACCAAGAAGCCATGCCAGGCTACAATATTGTTCCTGTTTATAACAACGACTACCCCATTAGCTGGGAAAACACCGATGCCCTCCATTGCCGTACCCGTGGTGTCATGGACTTCCACATGCTGTTTGTGGATCACCGCGAGGTGCTTCATGGTGAGCAAGAATGGCAGGCTGCCTATCCTGTGGTCAGCAAGTTCATCGCTTACAGCGGACAAGAGCTGAAACAGGATTCACTCCTTGTTTACTATAAAATCAATAGTAACGATTATCAGGTGGCACACATGACCACTACCGGCAATCCCGATGAATATGTCGGCTACATCACTGGCTATCAAAGTGGCGACACCATTAGCTACTATGTGTTTGGCGCCGATGAGTCGAATCACCGTTATACTCAGCCGGTATTTGCCGAACTGGATCCCCACCAATTCTTCGTGGGTGCTTTTAATCCCTCGGGCGAGGTGGTGATCACTCCAGATACCTTGTGGTTCGATCAGATGGGTCAAGACAGGACTTTTACCATCATCAACGACAATACCGAGGCGGTCACCGTTCAGGAAATCGAACCCGAAGGTGGTGCCCTGAACATTTGGGAACCTTCTCTTCCCGTCACCCTTCAACCTGGTGAGTCCGTCACAGTGGTGGTTGGTTTGCAATATGCTCCTTTGAAAGATGACTATCTTGCATACAATATTGAGATCAATACCACTGCAGGAACCAAGAATGTGGTGGCTATGGTGGTCAGTGAGGCCTACGACATGGGCTTGTACATCCCTGGTGCTCCTGTCGTTGAGTTGACCGTCAACGAACCCCAAGCCATTCCTTATGTGGTCAATGGCAACTATGGCACGGGTGCTCCTATTGTGATTACCGATATCTACGAGGTTGAGAATCCCTTAGGAATATCCTATTTGGAAATTACTCCTGAACACGAACTGCCTTATACTTTAAGCGGTGGTGAATCTTTCCGATTCACTGTGAGGCCTAATGCCCAAACCGCCAAAGGCCAAATTACCACTTTTGTTTTCGTGGAATCAAGTGATGGAAGACTGGAATTTGCAGTCACAGTCGATGAAACACTCGTGAGCGTCACCGAAATCTCCGCCGAGACAAAGCTCTATCCCAACCCGACCTCAGGTCAGTTCACCGTGGAAAGCGTGAATGTGGCCAAGGTGGAGGTGTATAACCTTGTGGGACAGAAGGTTTACGAAGCCGAAGGTAAAGAGATTAACATCGACGCTGTCAACTGGAACAAAGGCATCTATCTGGTGAATATCATCAGCCAGAATGGTGCCGTTGAGACTAGGAAGTTAGTGGTAAAATAAGAGCACGACAGCCGTCGTTTCTCTTCGCAATGACGAGAGAATTCGTTAAATTCGCCGTTAACAATTCTGTCGTTAAACGTCGAACTTGAACTCGGCGTCGAACCAGCCTGTATCTTCTTTTAATAAATCGTATTCTTCACCGGTGAGATGATCCACGACGTGTACGGTGCCTTTGATATCGTCGTAGGTAAATGTGAACTGCGAGTTCACGTCGTCTAAAGGAACGTCCATTTTAGTTGTTAATACTGTTGAGACTGCAAAATTACTAATATTTCTGAATCACAAGCGGTTTCCGTAGACAATCTTTGCGAATTTGTTTTTGGAACGCCCTTGCTTGGTGAACATGTTTTTGGCTCTTTCGCCGACTTTTGACAAGTAAGACAAAGCAGCAATGAAGCCTGTTTCGTCTTGTTCGGTAATGCGCCCGTATTTGTCTTTTTTGTCCGCAAAGATGATGATATTATCCAAAAACCAATTCTTCACACAAGAGCCATCGCCGGAATAAAAGAAACAAAAGTGATTGTTTTTGTTGTTCCAAGGCTCCATGTCGAAAGTCAACAGATATTTGCTTTGCAGGATGCTTTGGTTAATGGTGTCGGTCCAGATACTTTCCCAGTTCTCGTTGTCTTGTGAGATGCCGATTCCTATTACCCCTTTGTGCGAGGTGTCGTAGACTTCAACACTGTGGTTGAATTGCACCATGATGTAGTCGTATTGGTCCAACACTACTAACGGAGAGGTGAGCATGGTGGTGCCGTTGAAGTTATAGTCGGGATACATCTGCATCTCATGTGCCTTGTTGCCTGCATTGGCAGTGTTGGAGATGTACCATACCACCCACTCGTCACCGCCTACATCCCAGCCTTCGTTGAGCCAAGGACTATAGAAGCCTTCACACAGCACTACATCGCCTGTTTGAGCCATCAAGGGCATGGCTAAAACAATCAGCAGTAGTATGGTCAACAAACGTTTCACACCACAAAATTAGGAAAAACAAAGAAAAACGTATCTTTGCACATCCAATTAATGAAAAACATGAAAAACAAAGCTTTACTATGGGTTGCCATTGCTTTGATGATGGCGGCTTGCACCGACAAAGAACCACAATTCAAAATCAACGTGAATCTTGCCAATGCCGACGGTCAGACGGTCTATCTCCAGAAGGCCGGTCAGGTGCTGGATTCAGCAGTCATCCAAAACTGGGATGCCGTGTTCAACACGCCTGTTTGCAATGACAACGAGATGTATGCCATCATGCTGAAAGGGTGGCGTCGTCCCTTCCCATTCTTCACTGACCACAAAGATATGACGATCGAGGGTGATGCCCAGAATCCCAATGCGATCATGGTAAAAGGCTCTGAGACCCACGCCCGTCTCGACGCTTTCACCAAAAGCTATAATGAACTGGAAGAAAAACTGGAAGCCGACAGCACCGTCAATCCCGCTGACGGTGAGGAGATGCTAAAGATGCACTGCTTCGACTATATTTGGGAAAACCCCAAAGACCCGGTTGCGCATTATGTGATGTATCGTTACAAGTGGGCTTTCGGTCCCTGCGAGTTGCGCACCATGATCGACAACATCTATCATGCTGACAGCACCATTACTTCCACCAACTTGACGATGGCTGAAGAATATGTTGAGAAGCTGGAGCGTGTACAAGCTGGTCAGCCCATCATCGATTTCACACAGAACGACCCCGATGGCAACCCTGTAACGTTATCGCAGTTGGCCGAAGGAAAGTTGTTGTTGGTTGATTTCTGGGCTTCGTGGTGCCCCGACTGCCGCAAGGAGAACCCCAATGTGGTGGCGGCCTATCAGAAATATCACGAACAAGGTTTTGACGTGTTGGGTGTTTCGTTCGACACCAACAAAGAAGCATGGCTTGCCGCCATCGAAAAGGATGGCTTGACTTGGACCCATGTTTCCGATCTCCAAGGCTGGAACAATGCCGCCGGTGCTTTATATAGCATCGCTTTCATCCCTCAAAACGCCTTGATCAAAGACGGCGTGATCGTCGCCCGCAATCTCGAAGGGGAGGAGCTGATGAAAGAAATTGAGGCGCAGCTACACTAATTCTTGACAAAACTAGTATCCTGGCGCCCAAGCTACGAAGGGAGGATTGGGATAATCCTCTTTGTCGTATTCCAGCGGCATGCCGTCACTGATCCTTAAGACCTTGCCGCCAGCAGCGGTAAGAATGGCATCGGCTGCGGCTGTGTCCCATTCCTTGGTCTTGCTGTAACAGACATACACGTCGGCGGTGCCTTCCACCAGACGGGCGAACTTCAGGCTGCTGCCTTGGCTGTCAATAACTAAATCGGGATGAGCGGGACGCAACACCTTGTCGATGTAGGCATCCACCTCGGGGGTGCGGTGAGAGCGACTAACCAACACTGTGAAAGGTGAGAGATGAGAGGTGAGAGGTGAGAGGTGAGAGAGGTCCAAAGCTTATTAAGGGTAGGGGCGTAGATTACACCCAAAATTGGTCTTTTGTTTTCAATCAGAGCGATGTTAACCGTGAACTCGCCGTTGCGTTTCACGAACTCGGCGGTGCCGTCCAGGGGATCCACCAGCCAATAACGGCCGAATTGCGAACGGTCAAGAGGCAAGTCCTCCTCGCTAACAAAAGGCAACCCCGTCTCTTTCAGCGTCTCCTTGATGATGTTGCTGGCCCTCAGATCCGCTTGGGTCACCGGCGAGGCGTCATCTTTCGTATAAACCTCGAAAGGCTGTGCATAAACCTCCATGATGGCTTCACCCGCCAAACGGGCAGCCTTGACTGCGATATCCATCCATGTTTTCATGACGCAAAAATAAAAATCACACATAGTTTATTTATAATAAACTAATAATTTTTTTCCGTTTTTTATCCTTTATGCGCATTTATTCTACTAATTTTGCCGCCGATAATTTAATGATATGACAAAAAACTTAGTAATCGTTGAGTCTCCTGCAAAAGCCAAGACCATTGAAGGATTTTTAGGAAAGGATTATACCGTTAAATCGAGCTATGGACACGTCCGTGACCTGAATAAGAACACCCTCAGTGTCAACATAGAGAAGGATTTCGAACCAGAATATGAAATCAGTGACGACAAAAAGGCGCTGGTGACTGAGTTGAAGAAGCTTTCCAACCAAGCCCAGACCATCTGGCTCGCATCCGATGAGGACCGCGAGGGAGAGTCCATTTCATGGCATCTTTACGAGGCTCTGGATTTGAAAAACAAAGACACCAAACGTATCGTTTTCCACGAGATCACCAAGTCGGCGATCTTGAACGCCATCGAGAACCCACGTGACATCGACATGGACTTGGTGGCTGCCCAGCAGGCTCGCCGTGTGCTCGACCGTCTGGTGGGTTATGAACTGTCGCCCTTGCTTTGGAAGAAGGTGAAACCATCCCTCTCCGCAGGTCGTGTGCAGTCGGTGGCCGTCCGCCTCATCGTGGAACGGGAGGAAGAGATCAAGAACTTCGTCCAAACCAGTGCTTACCGCATCACAGCCCAGTTCTCATTTATCCAAAACGGTCAGGAATACACACTTGCCGCTGAGATGCCCAACCGTTTCGAGACCGAGGAAGAAGCTCGCGCTTTTGTGGAATCATGCGTCAAGGCCAGTTATAAGGTAGAGAACATCGAGAAAAAGCCGGCATCACGTTTCCCGGCACCTCCGTTCACAACCTCGACCTTACAACAGGAAGCCGCCCGCAAGCTGGGATTCTCGGTGGCTAACACCATGCGTCTCGCACAGCAGCTTTACGAATCCGGTAAGATCACCTACATGCGTACCGACTCCGTGAACCTCTCTTCGCTCGCCTTGGGCATGGCCAAGAAGGAAATCACCGAGAATTATGGCGCAGAATACGTGAAGACACGTCAATACCAAACCAAGACCAAGGGCGCTCAGGAAGCCCACGAAGCTATCCGTCCGACCTATCTGGACCAACATACCATCAAGGGTACGGCCGATGAACGCCGCCTCTATGAACTCATCTGGAAACGCACTATCGCCTCCCAGATGGCCGACGCACAGCTCGAACGCACCAACGTCAACATCGGCATCTCCTCTTCCGACAAGAAGTTCACCGCTACCGGCGAAGTCATTCTGTTCGACGGTTTCCTCAAGGTGTATATGGAGAGTTACGATGACGACCGTGCCGAGGATAAGATGAGCGTGCTGCCTCCTATCGAGGTTGGTACCATGCTCGATCTGGAAAAGATGGAAGCCCAGCAGCGTTACACCCGTCATCCGCTCCGCTACACCGAAGCCAGCCTGGTAAAGAAGATGGAAGAACTTGGCATCGGCCGTCCTTCAACCTACGCCCCCACCATCTCGACTATCCAGAAGCGTGAATACGTCACCAAAGGCGATGTGCCTGGCGTGACCCAACAATACAATATCATCACCCTTAAGAACAACAAGATCACCGAAAAGAAAGGCAAAGAGAACTATGGCGCCGAGAAAGGCAAACTGCTGCCTACCGATATCGGCGTGCTGGTCAACAGGTTCCTCCTGCAATATTTTGAGAGCATCATCGACTATAACTTCACCGCCAATGTGGAGAAGGAATTCGACAAGATCTCGGAAGGTAAACGCGAATGGAACAAGATGATCAAGGATTTCTACGCCGGCTTCCACAAACAGGTGGTGAGCACGACGGAGAACTCAGGCAAGTTCAGCGGCGAGAAACTGTTGGGCGTGGATCCAGCAACGGGCAAGAACGTCTATGTGAAAGTCGGCCGTTTCGGTCCAGTGGCCCAAATTGGCGACACCGAATCGGAAGAAAAACCCCGTTTCGCCGGTCTCCGCAAAGACCAGAGCATCGAGAGCGTCACCTTGGAGGATGTGCTCAAGTTGTTCGAGTTCCCACGTATCCTGGGCCAGTTCGAAGGTAAGGAAGTCAGCGTTTCGGTGGGTCGTTTCGGTCCCTACGTGAAACACAACAACGCCTTCTATAGCTTGGCCAAGACCGACAATCCAGCTACGATCGACATCGAGCGCGCCATTGAGATCATCGGCGAAAAACGTCAAAAAGACGTGGAGAACACCATCTTGACTTTCGATCAGGATCCTGAAATGAAGGTGCTGAACGGCCGCTTCGGTCCGTACATCTCTTACAAGAAGAAAAACTACCGTATCGGCAAAGACGTCGATCCCAAAGCCATGACCTACGAAGACTGCCTGAAACTGGTGGAAGCCGATCCTAAGACTGCTTCAAAGAAAACGGCTCCTGCCAAGCGCAAGGCGGTGAAGAAGTAACGGCGAATTTTACGAATTTAACGAATGGCGAATTTTACGAATTTAACGAATGGCGAATTAAACGAATTAAGCGAATTATAAATCTTAAAAACAATAAAACAATGGAAAAAAAAGACCTTCTGAAAGACGTTGTCGAACACATCGACATCAAAAAGTATGACTCAACTGAATTGATCAATGCCATGCGCAAGATGTCGTTCACTTCGCGTGACACGGCTCGTGCTGCTGACATCCTTTGCCAGATGATCGCTGAGAAAGACTGCACCAACATCCTCACCATTGCCGGTTCCACTTCAGCCGCCGGCTGCATGCAGGTGTATGTTGAGATGGTTCGCAACAAGATGGTGGACGCCGTGGTCAGTACAGGTGCCAGCATCATCGACATGGACCTCTTCGAAGCCCTTGGTTACAAGCATTACATCGGCACCAAGGAGAACGTCATTCCCGATACAAAGCTCCGTGAACTCTACATCGACCGTATCTACGATACCTTTATCGATGAAGAAGAATTGCAAGCCTGCGACCAAGCCACTTGCGACGTGGCCGACACCCTGGAGTGCCGTCCCTACAGCAGCCGCGAGTTCCTCTATGAGGTTGGCAAATGGTTGGCCAACGGTCACGGCGTGAAGAAGGAAAGCCTCATCCAGACCTGCTACGAATGCGGCGTGCCGATCTTCTGCCCCGCCTTCAGCGACAGCTCAGCTGGTTTCGGTATCGGCAAGCACCAGTGGCTCCGCAAGCAAGCCGGCAAGCCTTACGTGAGCATCGACTCTGTGGCCGACTTCCTCGAGCTGACTGAAATCAAGATGAACAGCCCTCAATCAGGCCTCTTCATGGTCGGTGGCGGCACCCCCAAGAACTTCGCTCAGGACACCGTCGTCTGCGCCGAGATCCTTGGTCACGAAGTGCCTATGCACAAATACGCCATCCAGATTACCGTGGCCGACGTGCGTGACGGCGCCTGCTCGTCATCGACGCTGCTCGAAGCCGGCTCATGGGGCAAGGTGAGCGAAGAGCTCCAACAGATGGTCTATGCCGAAGGCACCACCGTCATCCCCGCCATCGTCAGCTATGCCTACCACAACGCACCATGGCAAGAGCGCGAGTATAAGAACTGGCAGAAACTATATAAAAAATAATACGGTAACAGCATCCGTAGGATGCTAGCTCTATAGGAGGGTGATGTGACACCTCTCCTATAGAGCTATCATCCGCCTCAGGCGGATGACATATTTGTCGCAATTCTATATGGATATAAGCCTGTTTTTGGAGCCGGTGCCGGACAAGTGCTTCACCGCCAATGTCCGTCCTGGTAAAAACACCTTCGGGGAAACCCTTACCGTCTATAAGAACGAAGAGGATTTCCCCGACTTGGAAGGCTTTCAGCTGGCCTTGATCGGCATCAAGGAAGAACGTGGCGCCGTCGATAACCACGGCTGCGCCGATGGTGCCGACTATATCAGAAAAGCTTTCTACAAGCTTTTCAACCACTGGGAAAACGTCAAGGTGGTTGATCTGGGCAACATCAAGACCGGTCAGGAAATCTCTGACACCTATTATGCCTTAAACCAGGTGCTCACCGAGCTGCTGAAGCTTCATATCTTGCCGATCCTCTTCGGAGGAAGCCAAGATATGACCTATTCGATGTATCAGGTGTATGAGCCCACGGGAAAGCTGATTAACATCGCCTCCATCGATCCGCTTTTCGACCTGGGCAACGACAACGAAGGACTGAATTCCCGGTCCTACTTGAGCCACATCATCCTGCATCAGCCAAACTTCCTGTTCAACTTCACCAATATCGGATATCAATCGTATTATGTGGATACTGAAAGTATTGACTTGATGAAGCAGTTGCTTTTCGACACCTATCGTCTGGGTTCGCTGAAGCAAAACATTGAGCTGACAGAGCCGCTGATCCGCAACGCCAACATCGTCAGCATCGACATGAGTGCCTTCCGTGCTGCCGATGCACCCGGTGTGAAGAATGCCTCGCCCAACGGCTTCAACGGCGAAGACGCCTGCCGCATGACGCGTTATGCAGGATTGAACTTCAAACTCTCTTCTATCGGATTCTTTGAATACAATCCCCATTACGACATCAACTCCCGCACGGCCAACTTGATTGCCGAGATGATATGGTATTTCATCGAAGGCTACAGTAGCCGTCAGGACGACCTCCCGACCACGGAAAGCAACGATTTCAAGCGTTACAACGTACAGATCGGCGAAGGGGAGGAGAACGTCGTGTTTCTGTGTCACAAGACCACAGGAAAATGGTGGATCGACATGTCGTTCATGCATGCCGACGATCCGCGTTACGAGCGACATCATTTCATCCCTTGTTCCGTGGAGGATTACGAGCAGGCCATGCGCAATGAGCTGCCTGACAAATGGTGGCAGTTTTACCAGAAATTGATGTAACTTTGCGTTGATGGAAACCGAAAAGATCATACTTGGCATTGACCCAGGCACCTTGGTGATGGGTTACGGCCTTGTCCAACAGAAGGGCAAGGAGCTGAGTATCATCCGTATGGGCGTTCTAAAGCTGAACAAGCTGGAAAATCAAGCACTGAAACTCAAAACCATCTTCGAGCGCATGCTGGAAATCGTCGAAGAATACAAACCCGACGAAATGGCCATTGAAGCGCCGTTCTATGGCAAAAATGTACAGTCGATGCTGAAGTTGGGTCGCGCTCAGGGAGTGGCCATGGCGGCTGCCTTGTATCGCGACATCCCCATCTTCGAGTATGCACCGCGTACCATCAAGCAGACCATCACGGGCAACGGCAGCGCCTCGAAGGAACAGGTGTCGAAGATGCTTCAAGCCATGCTGAAGTTTGAGGAGATGCCCAAGTATTTCGATGCCACCGACGCCTTGGCTGCCGCCGTCTGCCATTACCTCGACCGAGGCAAAGACGTCAACTATACCAAGCCGAAACACAGTCGCAAATCGGCCAGCTCCCAATGGGCGCAGTTCGTCCAACAGAACCCCGACCGCTTATCAAAAAAAACTTAATGCCATGAAAAGAATCAGAGTCATCGCCGTGCTGCTTTTGATGTTGGTGACCGCGGGTCCCACCTGGGCCGTCTTCTACGAAGAAGATATGAAGACCACCTTGTCCATCCTGTTGCAGGAGCTGAGACAGACCCAGGAGAAGTTCAAGCAGTTCAGCGCCACGCCACGACCCACGGAAAGACCGAAGTCAGGTCAGAAAACCAACCGAAGGATGGACCTGGATGAGCTGACCGAGCAGTGCAACGCACTTTCGTTGATGTTGTATTCCCAATCGGCGTATAATTACACGTTCGACCTTACGTATGCCTTAGATCAAGTGACGAAGCAATACAACGAGTTCAACACCAAGATTCAGCCTTACGAGCAGCGGCTTTCGATGATGCAGTCTGGCGAAGACCGTTATACACGCTTGGCCAGGACCCTGAGAAAGATGCCCGACAATCCCGAATACAACGCTGTCCGCGACAGCTGTGTGGTCATCGCCGAGCAGATGGCAATGTTCTATAAACAAGGTCTCAGCCGATTGGAAAAAGACAGCGAACGTTACGAGGAGCTGGAGAAAGACCTCGACGCTGCATACGAGTATGCCCAAAAGAGCTACGAAGCCGTTCAGCAACGTATCTTCTTGAAAGGCCAACCCAGCCTTTGGTCGATGCTGGAACGTCGTGACTTCTATTTCCCGCGTTTGCGTCAAGAGATAACAGACAAATATGGCTCAACGGATGTTTCCGACATCGCTTCTGCCAGGGCATGGAGCGGCTCAGCTGTGCTGTTGTTTGGGTTGATGGCCCTTGTCGTCCTGGTGTGTTGTTTCCTTGTGGCTTGGCTGATTTCATGGTTGTGTTTCCGTTTTATGCCTTTCCTCCAGAAGGATGTCTTCAAGACACGCCGGAGGATGATCACCTTGCTCTTGGGTATCATCTTCTTCGGCATCTTCTCTTTTGTCTTGGGATCACACAACAATCCTTATTGGATGTTGATCTCCAAGCTGTTACGGCAATACACTTGGCTGTTGGTCGCCATCTTCCTATCGTTGCTGATCCGTACCGAGAGCAAATTTACCCGCAACACCTTGGCGGTCTATCTCCCCAGCTTGTTGCTGTCGTTCATCACCATTCTTTTCCGCATCATCTTCATCCCCAACACCTTGCTTGCCTTTGTGTTTCCAGGATTGCTGCTGATTTTCGCCATCTGGCAGTTTGTTGTCAACGTGCGGCGCAACAAACGCGTGCCAAGGCCGGATATGTTCTATATGTGGATTTCCTTCGGCGTGATGGTGGTGGGCTTCTTTATGGGCATCTTTGGCTATTCCATGGCCGGTTTGCTGCTGCTGATCTGGTGGTTCTTCCAGCTGACGCTGTTCCAGACGATCACGGCGTTGTATGTGCTGTTGAAAGGCTATTACGACGGCAGTGTCACCAAGCTTAAAGCCCGTTATCACGAGAAGAACCCTGGGCTTCCGCTCAATGGGGAGGGTGCTTTCATTGAGGTCACTTGGCTTTACGACCTGTTCAAAGGTGTCGTGATGCCCTTGGCGGTTATCAACTCCATTCCGATGAGTGTGTTCATGGCCGGCGATGTGTTCAACATGAGCGCCACGTTCAAGCGGATCTACTATGCGCCGCTACTGCATTTCGAAGGTTGGTTCTCTTTGTCGTTGAGCCATCTGTGTATCCTGATTGGCTTGTTCTTCTTCTTCCGTTATCTGGTATATCTCATCAGTTCGTTGTTGCGGGTGAAGAAAATCAGGAACACCTTGAAAAAGCTTAACAAGGATGTGGAGATCAAAGAATCCGATGTCAACCTCAGCTTGGCCAACACCTTGATTTCCGTGCTGTGCTGGCTATTGTACATCATCATCGGTTTTTCGTTGTTGCAGATCCCTACTTCCGCGCTGACGGTGATCACCACCGGTTTGGCTGCAGGTATCGGTTTCGCTCTCAAGGACGTGTTGAACAACTTCTTCTATGGTGTGCAGCTGATGTCGGGTCGTGTCCGTGTCGGCGACGTCATCTCATGCGAGGGCGTGCGTGGTGTGGTGCGCCGTGTTAGTTACCAGACCACCTTGATTGAGGAGGAAGATGGTTCGTTGATTGCCTTCACCAACACCAACCTGTTCTCGAAAAACTTCAAGAACCTCACGGGCGGCAAGAACTACGAGATGCTGAAGATCCCGGTAGGGGTGAAGTATGGCACCGATATTGAGAAGACCCGTCAGGTCATCTTGGATGCCTTGAAGCCCTTGCAGAAGAAGGACAAGTTCGGTCGCGACATTGTGGATCCGAAGCGTGGCATCGACATCCGTTTCGACAAGTTCGGCGACAGTTCGGTGGATCTGATCGTGTTCTTGTACACCACGGTGGATACCCACTACACCTTCCCTGCGCGCGCCAAGGAGCTGATTTACAACGCGCTGAATGAGAACGGCATCGAAATTCCGTTCCCGCAGACTGACATCTATGTGAAGTCAATGCCAGATTCTACACCATCGGCTACCAACTAAACATCAAAGTCCCCACAACAGGGTGGTTGATATACACCGGATAGCCTATGGCCTGTGCGGTATAGTCTTTCTTGAAGTGGTTAGTCAAGCCATACCCTGTGGAGAGTTTAAAGGTAAGGTCGTTGTAAGTGACACCGATGCCATAATTGAATGAAAGGCCTATCCAACGCCAATTGGCAGGAATACCCGAAAAGGTACCGCCAAAAATGAACGCATCACTATTCAGGTTGCCGCTACCTTTACGAAACACCACAAAATCGACACTGGGACCGGCAAACAAAAGCAGTTCGGTAGAAGTGCTCAGTTTATCATGGTACTGGATCATGACGGGTACCCGTAAGGTGATGTCATTGGCTCCCATCTGCACTTGTTGACCACTGTCGTTCAAACCGGAATAATAGGGTCTGCTGTATTCGGCCCATATTCCTGTTGCGATGCCCAAAGGCGTTTTCCCTAGCATTTTTTCATATTCGAAGTCAATGCTAGCGCCAAAAGCCATGGTTCCCTGCTCACTGATAAGATAAGACATGGAGACACCGTTGCATTTGAATGTCTTGCCCATCAAGCTTGCACCAATGGAGCGATTAAATCTTTTTTCTTTGGGTTGGTTGTCGGATAAGCTTCCTGCAGAAGCGCTGAAGCATAAAAGCAATGCAACAGCCAATAGTAATGTTTTATTCATAATTTGATTGTTTTTATAGGCGATGTTCATAACCGACTCTCAACAACCAATTGAGTTCATAATACCCCACTAAACTATTGGATGGTCGGTTTTGCAAAGAACAGCCAGCAGTATTAAGAAGGCCAATACGGAGATGATCTTGATGGTTGAGTTCAAGACGGCCACCCAATTCAAGGTTGATACCGACGAGTAGAACATCATATGTTTCAGTTATATTACCGAAGCCTTTTTCTAAATAAGGTCCCACGGCTAGGTAGAACCAATTATGGTCATATTCCATGCGGACAGGCAAACGGAGATAATGGCCTTTAAGGAGAGTGTGATTATAAGTGTTGTATAGGCCGTTATATCCCGTATAGCCTTCATTAATGAAACGGAACTGATAGTCCAAGCCGACAAGCAACGACCAGCTATTTGTCAGACCAATTTTTGCATCGGCACCTACAGCGCCAATCCAATGTTGAACACCAATTGATTTTTCCGGGAATCCACCCCAACCGCCGCTAAGGTGTCCGATGATGGAAACGGGTTGTCTGCCGAATTGAGCGGCAGCAAACAGCGGTAACAAGACCGATAAAGCAAGAAGGGTAAATGTCTTTTTCATGATGATATGTTTTGTTGTTGTTAATGTTAGCGAATTCTGATTCTACTGCACCCACCACGACGATATTTCATCGGTATTTCAAACTTAGTGCCACCAAATTCCCCCGGGATGCCCATGCTCACTAGTGCTTGATTTCCAATTGCCATGGTGAAATTGTGGTTTAATTGGTGGTCATGCAACACCAAGGTTTTTTGTCTAATAGACTGGCTTATTGCTATGTTCGAGATTGTTAATAATAATATGCTGAATAACAATGTTTTTTTTACCATTTCAATGAAAAGATATAGGTATTATACTGTATTATTTAACAAAATATTGGCATATACATCAAAAATAGCAGAATTCATACGGAACGTCTTTCATAATAGAGTCAAATTCATGTTTTAATTCTTCATAAATAATCCTTTTTAGTTCAGAAGTATCATAATGAAGAATTTCCCAATGTTTTTTGACAACCTCCTCCATTGACATATTCCGAATACCATATTTTGTGTAATAAACCACATTCACCTGTCTATTTCTTTTATTTACTCCATAATAAATGCGGGTATCATCCCAAGGATGATATTCAGTAGTAGAAAACAAGAAATCAAAAACATGCCGGTACAACAGATCAGATAAAGAAGCATCCTGATTGATCATCACCACGTCATCGCATTCGCATCTGTAATAGGAGCAAAAGGAATAGGTATCAGCTTGTCCCATATATATTCCTTGGGTATCCACTATCAAAATTCGGTCACATTTAGTCAACCACCCAGAACCTGTCAAATTATTGTTCGACATGCGATGCAAAGGTATTAATGTGTTCAAAAAACTATAATTGAGATAGTCTTCTTTAGTGTGTGGTTTGGTATCAACAAATTGATAAATAGGATAAATCATATAGTTTTTTTGTTGGCAAAACTGCTCATTATTAGCTATACCTTCCCTTACTTTTTGGTAAAGGGAAGAGGTGTCAATCATGTAGCGGGTAATCATATCAAAATACATTTGACCAAAAGATTGAGAGATAGCGAACAATAAAACAGTAAATAATGTTAGTTTCTTCATGGTATTAGTATCGTATAATAAATGCATTTAATATTCTGTTAGTGTCCATTATTGGGATATTATTAAGATATCCCGTTCTTGGATCTTGAACCCATATTTTATTGATAATATCCCAATTTGCATTTTTCCCCCAGGTCATATGAAATCTTGTTTCTGTTTTTCGAATAAGCATTGTATGTGTCATGTCAGAACCTTGTTCCGATAAAGACAAGGCCACATGTGATCCATTATTAAAATCATCAATCAATGATGAAGTTGAAGGTCTTAATAACTCGCTATCCGGGAGCCTTGAAAACTGATCTATTTTATAACCATACCGCTTTCCGTACTTGGACCAATAATTTGCATCTTTAACAGGTCCGCCTAAACCCTTGTTGCAATCAGTTTTTAGTTGTTCATATGAAATATCTGATGGATGATCGTAATCATATATGGTCTTGCTGGTTGTTATTGTACAATCATCTCCTGATTGACAATAATTTGGCCCGACAGGATAATCTCGTGAAACTGATTCCACATAATCTCCACTCCAGAATTTTCTACCATGTGATAATGCATCAAAACCCGCCATTATTCCTCCGTTGATACCTCCATTTATTAACCCCGAAACCCCTGCATAAACACCTTGTAGTAAACCTTGGCCGAAAGTTTTTCCTTGCATCCAGGAATTACCAGAACCTGTA
>JAFXMK010000032.1 GCA_017530365.1 Bacteroidales bacterium | reverse complement strand
GGCATCACCGTCATTCAGGCCGTACAGATAGTTGAAATCCTCCATCGACCCACGCACCACGTTGGCCAAACTCATGTTCTCTTCGACATTTGGCTTCAGGACAGGGATATCGGCGATATAGTTTTTGCGGAAGTTGACATCATAATAAAGCCAAGCCCCCGCTTCGTGCGCCTTACGCAGCAAACCGACCACTTTTTGACGTATGGCCGGATTGATGGCGAAGAACGACCCGAAGAGCACCACGTCGTCGCTGTTAAACTCCGGCAGTTTTCCGCTGAGTGCAGCGGGCGATGGATCTTTATAGAACACGTATTGCGCATCGTTATGCTCATCGAGGAACGCCAGCGAAATGGGTGATTTGGCCTTTTCGCAACGGCAGACATATTCCGAAGAAACGCCATTCTCTTTCAGGTAGTTACATACCAGATCGCCTACGTGGTCGCCCCCCACTTCCGTCACCATGGCACAGTTTACCCCTGCCCTTCCTAGTGAGACGATGCTATTGAACGTCGAGCCGCCCGGGACCGCTTTTAGGGGTTGGTCATCCTTGAACAGGATGTCGAGGACGGTTTCTCCGATACCGAGGACGCGAGGGTTAGTCATGATTGCAAAGATAGGTAAAAAAGGTAAAACGCAAAGGATGTTGTTTTCATGGTCTATTACGGATTAGCTGGTCATAAAACGCTTGTAATGATTCGGTAAAAAACAACGTGTCCAAGCGTTGGCATTCCTGTCTAATACGCAGCACATCGTCACCATATTCTTCTTTAATCCATTCCATGTTGCTTTCGCTTATTTCATCACCTTCAAGGAAACGAAAAAGGATGTCGCTTTTTAGTACGTCATTTCTCGAGTAATAACCTGGTAGATACTCGTTAAAAAAACTCCATAAATTTGCATAAGCCGACTTATTCATGATGCTATTGTTTAATTGCTTTCCATCATATAGTACCATGAAACAGGAAAATGTTACAACTGGACAGCAAAATTATTCAATCAATAACTTCCTAATCCATTGACAATTAGTGCTTATACTTCTCAAAATGCAAAGCAAGCATATCTCTATCTGGACTGAATCGCCTTGGAAGGATTAGTTTTTGTCTATCGAAACTTCTGATATAATTCACTGTTCCGGGATCAACTTCTTTTAGCCTTTCTCCCAAGAATCGATCTGATATAAAAACCTCATAATCAGGTGATATACCAAGTAGATTCTCGTCATAAGCCTTGTGAAACAGGACATTTAGACACAGACCGTTCTGTGGGTTAGTACGATTCTCTTCATCCTCACTCCAGCCCACGATATGACTGGCCTGTATGAGTGCAGGATTGTTAATTCCCGTGATACAGCATTTAAAGTTGTACGAAGAAAGAACAGTTCTGCGAAAAAAATCTTGGTTTATCCGACGTTTAATCTCTTGCTTGCGTTCTTTTCCCTGTGGTAATGTTGAGAGGTCAATCGATAGCGATTCCTCCAAAGATGTTTCTAATTCTTTTTCTTTGAAAGCTGCTATCAATTTCTCGGCATCAAACGCAAGTTGATCCCAATGGCCAAAATAGCGGTTCCACACTACTGCATCGAGCTTCCCTGTATGCTCCAAACCACCTACTCCTCTTGCTTTCATCTGGGGATCGAAGTGGGCAAGATTACCAACCTTACGGACAATAGCTCCAGGAGTACGATGGAGCAGTTTTCCAAGTTCCATAATAAACGGCTTCTTTCCTGAAAACTGACCAAATGGTCGCCGGCAATATTCATACAGCACTACCGTTATCTGTTCTTCTGTCCAGTTGTTTGTCATAGTATTGTTTTATCTTACATCAGACATCTAATTCTATCTATCACCTCCAAATCCGCTGGAAGCCACTTCACGCTATCCAACTCGTTTTCCGAGAGCCATTTTGCTGCCTCGTGCTCATTCAGATGAAGTGCTTCTGTTAGCAACGAACACAAGTAGCAGTGCATGGTAAGGTGGAACTTTGGATAGTCATACTCCACAGTGCAAAGGAACTCATCCACACTGATATCCGTTGACAGCTCCTCGAGAATTTCTCTCTTTAGCGCTTCCTCTGGTGTTTCACCCTCTTCCATTTTCCCTCCAGGAAACTCCCACCAGTCCTTCCATTCGCCGTAGCCTCGTTGGGTTGCGAAGATGCGGTTTTCCTTGCGGATGATGGCAGCAGAGACTACGATATGGTTCATATAACTTCTAATCCAATTGACTTTAGGTATTCAAATGTTCCATCATAAAACTCCGGTTGTCGCGTGTGGTCTTCAAGTTTTCCTTCAGGAACACAGATAATCATTCCTTGCCGAGCGCGAGTCAATAAAACACGATAGGCATTAAGTTGGTATGATTGTGCTTCTTTTTGGCGGATTTTCTGCCATTTGCTTCCTCTAAATGCGTTGTGATCCCAACCATTCGGAGTATATCGGAAGTCACCATCCCACACAAGGCAAGTCCAATCAAGTTCCAATCCTTGGATATCGAACTCTGTGGCTGCATCTTCCAAGAATAATGATGAACGCACATCCTTCTTATCGGCTAAGAACCAACTCTCTATATCGGGCTGTAAACGAACATCGATAGCCAGGGGTTTCAGACGATACGCCTGTGACGATACAACCAATCCATATCGCTCCGAGCCACGAGCCTTTTTTTCCAGCCAAGCTTTGGCTTGTTCCAAATCACGTGTCAAAACAACGGGGTATTTGTCTCTGAACGATTGATAAAGTATCTGAGCTTGTATCACATCTCTATCTAGCACACAATGAACAAACTTTGATAAACTCTCGGCACGGAAAGAACGCATCGATACAGCTAGATGCAATTGGTCAACTTGCTGTGCATTGGGATTATGACTAACTAATTCTGCTATATTACCTTCTGCATATTCCTTATCAGTAAGGTGTTTTGATAAATACACTTTCCAATCGGGGAATGTTTCATTAACGGCTCGAATCCATTCCCCAATACCCGCCTCGCCTGTATTGATTTCCTGTCCACCACCTACCAAACACACGATAACAGCCCAGTCTTTACGGAGGTTGAGCGACCATATAAGAAATTCGGCTTCCGACATAGGGAAAGCTGGCATTTTCTTCATTCCACCACGACTACCACCCCGTGCCAACCAACCCGCCAAATGATCTAAATCCCAGGAGCGCTGTGCTTCATCGAAGATGGCCACATGTTCTACCTCGCCGTGTCCAGCTGTGTGATGGGCAACTGATTTTGACTCGTCAATCTCTAACTTTCCGTCTGTGATAGGTAGTTTGATTTTTGCCAACATGTTACCACGATAACGGTGAATGATCTGGATAAACTGCGACACTTCGCGCTTAGCGTCAGTAATGTTACATTTGTTGCCTTTTTCATACTCACGTTTTTGTTTATCCTTGGCCAATGCAGCCTTCAACACCTTCACCAAAGGGCCATTCCCTGACAAATATACCGCCAGATTGCGCTCGCCTGTCGGGTCATTTTCTGCTTTAATCGACTGCTGAATAGCCACATTCAGTCCCACAAGCGTTTTGCCAGCACCCGGCACGCCTGTCACAAAACAAATACTCTTCTCGCCATGTTCTTTACTGTGAGTAATGACATCTAGCACAAACTGTGTCGTCTCTTCCAATGCCGCACCAGCAGCCTCATGACGAGTGATATCCTCCACCGAATGACTCTGATACAATGCACTTGCAGCTTCGATGATAGTGGGCGTTGGCGAGTATCTGCTAATTGCCCAATCCGCAAATTCATCCGCAGTAGAAGGCTGTACCTGCTCACGCTCCAACACCTCACCAATCAGTCTACCCAGATTGTCAGTATTGGTCAGAAGTGGATTATAAATATGGTCATCATAGACCGAGAATCTCAATTCATGACTGCTCTTTTTTGCCTCTGTAGCCACCAGAATCGGTACTATCGTGCGATGATGACTGGCCAGATGGAAATTCTTTAAGTCAAGCGCATAATCCATCACTTGCTCGACGGCCGACTGTAGATAGGCGTCCTCGCCTGCCTTGAACTCAACGGCAAACACGATGCTTCTCAACAACACGACCACATCGATGCGTTTGCCAAGCCTAGGAATAGAATACTCAAATATGATTTCTCCGTTTTCATCCTTCCATGGTAACAACACCTGCTGCATAATCTCAATCTCTTCAGACCAGGCATACTTTTGTTCGGCCACACTATCCCCTTCGTCATTTCGGGCTATCTTGCCGAAAATGACGTCCAAAGAATCACTGGTAAAATCTGTTATTGAAGCCTTATAGAAATAACGGTTAATCATCATTATTCATAATGTAGGAGTATTGCTTCACAAAAATACATAAAAATCCATTGTTATTTAATTATCTGTCGTCATGGCATCATTTTCGTCAATAAAAAAAGTTTTCATTTCACTACAACATATTGATTCGACCTCATAATTGATATCGTTGTAAAAATCGCCAATATGAACATAATTAACATATTTCACCCGAGCATGATGTGTTCTTTGTTCCTTATCGCAATACCAGTATATGGTATCACCTATTTTGAATTTTGGTGCTGAAGTTGTAATATTATCAACTACAGTTATATTGTTCTTTTTCATATCATCTATTTCCCTTTAAAACTCAACCAGAAAATCATAGAACGCGTCAATATCGCTGACGTTATATTCTCTCTTATCAATCCAGTACTTTGCCTCATTTTGGGGTGCTTCCTCCAACCACCAAGATAGTTCATTCCCAACATATTCATCATCTTCAAGTCCAAACATGAAGTTGAAGGCTTTATAAATAGCATCCCAAAATGGTGAAATGTAAAATGGGGTATGTTGACCCTGGTCATCATCCCAAATCAGTTCCAATGCTTTGTTTAAGTTGTCTTCTTTTTGCTGCGCCTTCTTCACGGCGGCAATGAATTCTTTGAATTGTTCACGAGTTGGTGTCATAACTACTTGTGTTTTACAACTTCGCCAATAAGTAGCAAAAGAGGGCCGAATGTTTCATTTGTTCTAGTATTTTACCCTCAAAAAAATGGGGAAAACATGTAACATTTCAGAAAAAAAGGTACTTACAGGTAAAAAACACCAAAAAAACAGAAAAGCCATGACAAACAAAATCAAAAAGACTGACAATTTCTACCAAGAATCGCTGATATGGATGGGCTACAGATACGCTATCGGATTAACTGACAAAAACAGCAAGAGTGGCCGCAAGATACTGGAGCAGTTCAAAGTATATCGCGACATTGAGTACGATACACCTGCTTTCCATGAATTGGCGGCTGAGATTGCAAACTATTTGAAGCGTAAGAAAATCAAGGATGTGGTCAACTTGAGCAACCGCTGGATGGAAAGAGACATGATGTGGTATTCAATTCACTATGCCCTAGGGCGTAAATCGTATGCGGGTTCGCATTGCCACGACATCGTCAGGTACGGACGCGAGGTGCTTTCGCCCGAAAGAAGGAAGTTCTGTGCATTCGACATTAGGCGTGAAATATCATGGCACTTGAGCATCTCGTTCAATTTTCACCTCCGTATTGAGGCAGAACGTTGGTTGAATCCCATTGACTTGCTGATGCGTTTCATGTTAGAAAATGACATTCGTACTGACGAACAATTGGCGATGTATAAATGGATTGAAGTGATGGAAGGTGATTTGGGGAATATAAGTTATAAGGTGGTGGAGCATGAAGAAGAGGGAAAAAACCGGTACTCGGTGGGTCTCCTTTCAGATATTGATGCTCTTTTGGATTGGGACGATCTGGCGAAGTATTTCGACCCCAAGTTTCACAAGCGCTGTAGAGTGAAGTACAAAGGAGAGGAGAGTGTGGTGGAGTATTTTGACTCTTGGAAGTACAGATATGGCGAACCAAACGCTTTCCCTTTTCAATTGGTGAAGAAGCCAATTGATAAATACGAACAAAATCCAGGTTGCTGTATGTATATCAATGAGGAATATATCGTGGAGGATAACCTATAGAATTGCCGTATTCAATTATCGTCTTTAATTGCGTTCAGACTCCGTCTGCGTTAAGGCCAAAACCTCCCCGTCCGCCGGCAATAAGCTTCATATTCCTCGCCGAAATCCTTGCGGAGGCGCTTCTCTTCAGAAAAGACTTGCAGCATCATGATGGCAATGAACGCCACGAAGACTAACAGTGCCTGCCAGGTCCAAAGCCAGATACATACTCCGGCATAGTAGATGAAACTTCCAGAGAGCATGGGGTTGCGACTCAGACGGTAGGGACCTTCGGTCATCAGGTGCTTCGTGCGGGGAGCGACCTCGTGGCCAAAGGCGTCCATGGGATTACCATCGCCTTTGCGACGCATATAGACGATGGACCAGACGCTCAGCGACAGTCCAACCAACGACAAAATAAGGGCAACCACCATCCTCCAGATCGGAGCCGCCAAAAATCCGGGACGGCCCGAAACCAACCACATCACCGTCGGGATCAGCAACACAAACATCAATCCCCCAAGGACATAACCAGCTATTTCTCTAAGTTTACGCATATTCATTCCTTTGTTTTAATCATGATAATCCTCCTCCTTCCACTGGAACTTCACCGTTTCGGGAACGAGGTACTTGCCGATTTTGTAATCGATGTTGGCTTTGTGGGCCTGGCTGAGCTGGTAGCAACGGGGCACACGGTACATCTTGCCGTCCTTGATGAAATGGGCTCCGGTCTGGTGGAAACGGAAAGCAACGTCCTTGGCGATACATTGCTCCCTAAGAGCAAGGACCCAATCGTAATCGCAAGGACGGGCATCCACGCCTGACTCGCCGCCCACCGACACTTCGTCGATGGTTTCGTTCAGATAGGGCGTGAGGTCCATGGCCGTGAGCAAGGGCGAGGCAATAATGCTCTTGCGCTTGATAGGCAACGACAGGAAGATGGGCAAACGGTAATCAGCCATCTCTTGGTTCTCAACGGTACAGCCCACGATGACATTGTCATAGCCGTCACCCCAGTCGTCGGGCACACACTCCATAAAACGGTCGATGCGCTTGGTGAAGAAAAAGAACCACAAATCGCTTCGGCGACGCATCATCTGCCAACAGTCGGGACGCCATTCATCGGCGTCTTTCAACAGAAAATCCGAGGTGAAGCAGGTAAAAACGACCTTCCCGCTCTCAATCTTCCACGACTTGTCGCGCTTCCGCTTAATGGGGAGATTGTAATTACCTGTCTTGCGACATTCACTGCTGGAAATCTCACTGCCATACATCGCATCCTGACGATAGACATAGCAGTACTTGCACCCAGGACTGATCTTGGTGCATCCGTGCCACGGATTCCAGTCGGCGTAAATCTCCCAATGTTCGGACATGATGTTCTTTATTGTCTTTCCAAAACGACATTCGCCAAACACACTGCATAATCGGTGTCAGCATGATTCGGTCGCCAGGCAACCGTGTAACTCACCTCCGCACCCACAACCTCATAGCCTTTGTCCTGCCAAGCCTTCAATTTTCCCTTACCTGTAGAGGACAAAGCTGCTACACTGAGACCTTGCTCATTAAAAAGATAGCCATCCCGATAAGTCAGCTGATTGCCACTGCGAAGTTGAAGAATGGTGGTTTTTCGAGATTTACAAAAGTCAAGCCACACATCATGCATCGATAAAGACACTGAGACCCATGTACTTTGACTACACTGGTTTTGTAAAAGATAGAGGTTGCGCTTGGCTCGTGTAAGACCCACATAATAGGAGCGCACGTCTTCGACCTTTGAACTATCTGGTACTGCTGACATCAAATAGACGTTGTCAAATTCACGACCTTTTGCTTTATGAATGGTGCTGATAAAAACCGATTTTTTGTCTGCTGTAATGAAGTCTTCCGGGTTAGACTCAAAGATAAACTCTTGTAAATCACTACGATAATAAACCTTGTGCGTATCCTCAAAGTCCGCGAAGAAATGACGCATAACCTCCAAGCATTTACTGGTAGCATACGTTTCAATGGTGCGTTTTTTTGCTTCTTGCCATTGGTCTCTTGAGATGGAGACATCATCAGAAGAGGCCAACTGTTTCAGGAAATATCTTACTTCCGCAAGATTACAGAAACGGAAACCACCCATAGACTGGGCAACCGTTGTGTGTATCCCAAGCTGCTCCAATTCATACGCTACCTGAAGGGTTTCTTCGTTGGTACGGGTGAGGACTGCCGTGGTACCTTCAACTTGAAAAGCAAGAGGGGTGAATCGAAAAACGGCAGGTGCTTCAACGTGGCCTTGTTCTTGAGAGACGGCCACGATCAGGTTATGTTTCATCCGATTCGGAATGCGCTGCACAAAACGATTGGCACAATCGACGATGGCGCGCATGGAACGATAATTCTCCGTCATCTCAAAGAGCTTAGCTCCCTCATTCCGAACAAGCGACTGCATATAACTGGAATCGGAACCCCGGAAAGCATAAATGTTCTGGTCATCATCGCCCACTGCAATAACACGCATCTCTTCGTTGTGACGCATCAAGGCTTGAACCAAACGGAAATCATCGGCACCCATGTCTTGGGCTTCATCGATGACCAAGACACTCTTGGCGATTTTTGATACCTCCACCTCTCCCCTCTCAATCATCTCTGCCGCATGCCGTACTACATCGCCCGCTTCCTCCAGATTACCCTGTTTTCCAATCAAATCGAAGCTGTAGGAATGGAAAGTCTTGATATCCACAAAATGCGCTGCTCCACCCACCAATTCAATAAGACGTTTCTTGAATTCTGTGGCCGCCGCCCTCGAGAATGTGAGCATCAGCAGTTGCTCGTGTTTCACATCCTCCAATAACAACAACGAAGCCAACTTGTGAACCAGCACCCGAGTCTTGCCACTACCAGGACCCGCTGCGACTACAATGTATTTGGACTGCTGGTCGTTGATGATCTCACGCTGTCGATCAGAAAGCGACCCGAACAGTTTCTTGTATTTGGCGGGGGTGATATTCTGGTCAATCTGAACTCGACGCTCTTCCTTGAAATATTTGTTGACGAATTTTCGGAAATCCATCGTGAAGTATTCACTCACAAAACGCAACGCCGCATCATAGTCGCGTACCATGAGGTTGGCGTATTCGCCGACGATATGAATCTGACGGATACGCTGTTTGTAAAACTCATCCAACAATCGGTACTGCTCCTTCCCGTAGCGTGTGCGACGGTCCACCAGGCGACCGATTTGCATGGTGTTGTAGATGACAAGAAAACCGCCCTCAATTTTCATCAATTCCGTTTTGGAAAGATACAACAGGGCTTCTTCTATGTCGGCAATCGTTGGTTTTTCATTGTCGGCAAACATGGACTGCTGGCTAGCTAACTGGTACTGTTTCAGTAACTCAACCAAAGAGAAGTTGACCAACGAAGGTTCCTTTTCGGGATCGCGACGGGCGTTTAATGTTTCCACCACAAACCGACAGATGCCCATCCGGCGTTCGAGACGGGCTTTTGTCACCTCAGCGGAAGCTTGCAGACGGACACTGACACTTTCAGTGGAACCATGCTCTTGCTTGTGTATATATCCTTTCAATGAGAGAAAATGCAGAAGCATCCTCAATCGCTTCACATTGGAGTAGGTCAATCCTGCTTTAAGGGCTTCCTCGTTTAATTCCTTGTAGTTGAAACGGTGCGATTCTTCCGAAAAACGTTGGATCATGAACTGCTCCAACCGCAAAACGGCATCGAGGTTGCGTAAGGAGGTGCTCTTTGAAATCCAGGCCTGCATATCGCGGCTATCTGCCAAAAGACCGTCTTGCCGCATCAAGTTGATGTTTCGAATGACGGTGGCCTTGCTCATGCCGAGGATGTCGGCCAGATAATCGACACGACTTTCTGCCTCGGCCCCTCGACCTTCTGCTGTGGCACGAGCACTGATGAGCGACTTGATGATGCGAGCCGCCTCTTCGCGAGAATGATCGTCAAACAACTGAGATTGCATCAGCCGATGACGGGCTTCGTCCATGTTTTTTACAGCAATGCCAGTAGCGAATACATGTGGGGAGTTGCTTCTTCGTTGGATGAATCCCGCCTCCTCCAAAGCGGCAATGGCGGCACGGATACGTGTCTCTACATCGTGAACCTCTTCGCTCCAGCCTGCCTGACGGGCAATATCCAATGGCGAACAGCTCACCTGGTCCCGTTTGGCGGTAAGGTCTTTGATGGCTTTCCAAACCTGCTGGATCTCACTAATGCTAAGTTTGGTTTGGTTGAGGAGGATGAAATGTTTGTCAAGATCGTTATCGGAATAGAGCACATAGCAATCAGCTTGCATTTGAGGGTCACGACCAGCGCGTCCGGCCTCCTGTACATAGTTCTCGAGAGAATCACTGATATCATAATGGACCACTAGCCCCACATCCTTCTTGTCCACCCCCATTCCGAAGGCGGAAGTAGCCACGATGACCTGTGCCTCACCAGCCATAAAGGCATTTTGGTTTTTTACTTTTTCAGCGGCTTCCATCCTGCCATTGAACGGAAGTGCTCGGACACCATCGTTGACTAGATGTTCTGCCAATTCTTGTGTCTGTCTTGTGCGGGACACATATACGATTGTAGGACTATTGTGGCCGATGATAAGAGACCTCAACAGGTTGTATTTCTCGTCAGGCGTATCCGCGTGTAATACAGAATAACGCAAATTTTTACGTTCGGCATTGGCGGCGAACACCTTTAACTCCAATTTCAGCTTTGCTCTAAAATAGTCGCAAATATCACTAACGACTTTCTGTTTGGCTGTAGCCGTGAAGCATGAAACAGCAATCGGTTGGCTTTGACGCTTCTTCTCTTGCAACTGACGGATAAAGTCGCCGATAAACAGATAGTCGGTACGGAAATCGTGTCCCCATGCCGAGAAACAATGGGCTTCATCGATTACGAAACGAACTACATTTCGACCCAGCAGCAGACGTTCAATCGTCTTGGAACGAAGCATCTCGGGGGCGATGTAAAGCAGATTGGCGGTTCCGTCAGCCACTTGACTAATAGCCACCGCACGTTCGATGGGATCCAGCAAGCCATTGATGGTCACCGCATCACTAATGCCTCGAGCGGCCAAGTTGTCCACCTGGTCTTTCATCAGCGATTGCAACGGGGAGATGACTACTGTAAGACCATGGGTATTGCGACCTGCCATCAACGCAGGCAATTGAAAAGTAAGCGATTTGCCGCCTCCTGTCGGGAATATCGTCAACAGAGATTCTCCTCGAATGGCTGATTCCACCGCCTGTTGTTGCATGGCAATCCCATCAAAAGCGCGAAACTCGTCGTAACCGAAGAATTCTTTAAGACCGTAATGTGCATCCAGCTTTTGGCGACAATAATCACAATTACCACAAGAGGTGTTGCAGAGCCAGTTCATCACATTGGCCACTTTCGGAAAATTTCTAGTTACCCAAGCGGGGGTGATGGAAAAAACATCGTCGGCTCCAATCACTGCCAGACAATAGGCCGTCTCTATGGGGTATTGTCGTGCCAATACGGTAAAATCAGCATGGCTGCAAATTTTGCCTTGGTATTCTTTTAGGATCAGAGAAGTCCAATCGGGTTGGGTTCTCAAAAACCTACCCAATAAAGATTGTTGATTTGTAGATTTGTAATTTATATATTTGAAGAATCCCTTAAACTCATTGGTGTCGTTCAGAAGCTGATAGTATATTTCTTGTCTATCCGGTGAAAGTCGTCTCCATGCCGCCACCTCATCATTGAACAAGTCGCGTGCTTTTATGGCGTCGTTTAATGGGTTATTCAACTCATCAACTTGCAGTTTATCATCCTTCACCAAATTGTGATAGGGACGCTTGGGAAACAAAAGAGGCGAAAGGAACAGCGTATCCACAATAGTCTGATTCCCTTTCAGCGTGATGTACTGTAAATCGTGATTAATGATGTTATGGCCGCAAACCGTATCACATTTTGACACAAAGGTATCGAATTCGGATTTTGAGTGTGTGTGCAACATGGCACCATCATCCCTAATAGCGCCATAATCTTCCACTTTCTTGGTTTGAACACCAACCTCAGTGTCAATAAAAACAATCATTTGTTCTCGATTATTGCTTGCAATAATACGTTATTTTTCGAAAACGACAAATAATACGCTATTTTTGCACCCTAAAACCCCACCTCATGTCTTGGTTGGAAAGTCTCGGTCTGTTGGGCCTGTTCATAGGCACCTTTCTAGCGGCGACCATCGTGCCGATCAGCTCGAGTGCGCTGTATATCGCGGTGCTGGTAGCAACAAAGAATCCTGTTGCCTGCCTCATCGTAGGGACACTGGGCAACTGGCTCGGAAGCGTCTCCACCTACTGGATTGGACGCATCGGCAAATGGGAATGGATCGAGAAATGGTTCAAAGTCAAGCCTGAAAAACTGGAACAACAAAAAGAAAAAGTGGATCGCTACGGCATCTGGCTCGCCCTTCTCGCCTGGGTACCTATCGTCGGCGACATCATCACCCTGGCACTGGGCTTCTACAAAGCCAAGCCGCTAGGAACCATGGTGCTGCTCCTCGTCGGCAAGTTCCTGAGGTTTTTAGTATGGAATCTCATTATTGGGGCGCTGTGACGTCTTCATCGACAATTTCCATTAAAAAAGCCTCCCAAAACTGAGAGGCTTTTTTTGAAATCCAGCTTAAACCGAGCTAAGCGATCATAAATTTACTTGACAGCCCCAGCCCACTTTTCGATATCGGTCTTGTCGATCCTGTTGAGCAACTTGCCTTCGCCGAACTTGTACTTGGGATAGGCGGCCGCAAGGTCCTTGCAGGCTTGCTTGATGCTGCTTCCACCCGAGGTGGCAAAAGGCACGATGGTCTTGCCAGTGAAGTCGTTGGCCTCAATGAAGGTGTTGATGATGGTCGGGGCAGTGTACCACCAGATGGGGAAGCCCACATACACCACGTCGTACTTGCTCAGATCGACCTTGCCGCCGTCTTTGAGGGCGGGACGTGAGCTTTTGTCGTTCATCTCGATGGTGGAACGCGATTTCTTGTCACGCCAGTCGAGATCGGCATCGGTATAACGTTGTTCAGGAACAATCTCAAAGAGGTCGGCACCAATGATGCCAGCCAATTCTTGTGCGGCTCCCTTGGTCACGCCCGAAGCCGAAAAATAGGTTACTAAGGTTTTCATGGTCTTGTCTTTTGCTTGTTTTGAATGCGGGCATGTTGCCGAACCGCAGCAGTTCTGTGCCGAGGCAAATCCGACGATGGCAACGAATGCCAATAACAATGTGAATCTTTTCATTTTTTTGTTCTTTTATTTATGGATGATTTATTTATTGTTCGTTTTTTCATAAAGCGCCAATCCTTTCACCGTCAACAGATATTTCTGCCGAGGATGACGGGGCGACTGAGGATAAAGCATGCGGACATAACCTGCAGCGATGGCAGGGTTGAGATGATACTCTAAGAAGTTAGGTCTGTGTTTCAAACCAACTTTGTCCATCAACTGGGAAACAGACAGTTCTTCGTAACCAAATTTCTTTATTAAATCAATAATCAAATGATTATCAGTATGTAGTAAATCATGTGCTTGTTCGGGTGCTTGTTCGGGTGCTTGTTCGGGTACTTGTCCCGTACTTGCCCTATCAGCTAAGTTAGGTTGTACACTCCATTCCGCCGTCGGATGAATATGAAGATACCGATTGCGAAGATCCCACTGCTCACCAAGCAAGAGATTACGGAAGAATCGTTCCAGATAGATAGGTGAATAGTCGATCCCTTTTATGGCGTTTTTGTAGTTAGCTCGCACCAACGCATTGCGGAAATACCATGAATGACGGGCAAACATATTGTTGTCCACCTCAAAGCCGATATCACGCAAATAAAGAATGCTGAAGATGGCTGTCGTTCGTGTGTTGCCTTCGCCAAAAGCATGAATCTGCCAGATACCAGAGACAAAACGGGTAATATGGATGATGAGTTCGTCTTGTGATAAACCTCTGTAACTGAACTCGCGTTCTTGTTTGATATCGTAGTCCAAAGCACGACGTAAGTCTTCCCAGTTCAAATAGTGAACCGTATCACCTTCCAACACCCATTCTTTCTTGGTGATGTCATAATCACGAAGTTTTCCGGCATGTTTGAATACACCGTCAAAAATACGGCGGTGAAGGGCAATGAACCCATTAGCACTGAAATCGAGTGTCGCCGAGGAGAGTATCTTGGTGATGTTGGCTGAAACCTTGTCGGCTTCTTGCTTGTCGGCATCATCGGAATCATGCTTGGTCTTCGACTGATAGTAAGTCTTGATAAGGTTTCGAACTTCATCGATACCAATCTCACCCTCAATATGCCTACGCGCAGTTTCTTTAAGGTAATCGGAAGTCTTGAGCCCATCAACAGCTTGCAAACCGATGGCCGTCTGCCAGATAACAGCCTTCTCTTTTTTGTTGGGCTCTCCCTGACGGATATATTCATCGAAATCCAAATATCCTTGTTTCTCTGCCATGACACATCGACTAATCTGCAAAGATAATAAAAAACTCGAATCCTTTTTCTATATTTGTATCCTAACAATGACTCATTTTGAGGTAGACTTCGACATCCTGCGCCGACTGGTCTGCCCCGTCGGAGCCATAGGGTTGGCCAAGCGGATTATGAAATAAAATGGGGCCCTGCTGAGTTGATTAATTATCTGCAGCGAAAGCCTTTAGTGCATTCTCGTCCAATCGCTGCACCGTCCACTCGTCCATGGGGATAGCCCCGATGCTGCGATAAACAGCCAAAGCGGGCTTGTTCCAGTCGAGGCATATCCATTCCATGCGGCCGCAGTTGCGCTCCACGGCAAGCTTGGCGAGGTATTTCAACAAAGCCTTGCCATAGCCCCTGCCGCGCTTCTCGGGAAGGATAAACAGATCCTCAAGATACAAGCCCTTGCGACCGACAAATGTCGAGAAATTGTGGAAAAACAAGGCGAAACCGATAACCATGCCGTCCTCCTCGGCAAAGACCACCTCAGCGGAACGCTCGACAAATAATGAGTTGTACAACGTGGCTTCGTCGGCTACGACTTCATCGGCGCATTTCTCGTAAACGGCGAGTTTCTTGATGAAGTCAAGGACAAGACTCGTTTCTTCAGGTTTTGCGGGACGTATGGTGAACTGGCTCATGACTTATTCTACTATGTCCATTTCTGCAATGAGATTCTTCGCACCGGCAAACTTGTCGATGATGAAAAGCACATAGCGGATATCCACCGAGATGTTACGGCAGATGTCGGGGTCATAGACCAAATCGCTCATGGTGCCTTCCCAGCAGCGGTCGAAGTTGAGGCCCAACAGCCGACCATCGGCATTCAAGATGGGACTGCCGGAGTTGCCGCCTGTGGTGTGGACACTGGCGGTGAAGGCGACGTGCATGGTGCCGTCCTTATCGGCATAACGGCCATAGTCTTTGTTGTTGTATAGCTCCTTCAGCTTGGGTTCCACCACATAGTCGTAGATGTCGGGGTTCTCCTTCTCCATGATGCCCTCCAGCGTGGTGAAATGACGGAAAGTCTTGCCGTCCTGCGGCTTGAAGCCCTCCACCTTGCCGTAGGTGACACGCAACGTAAAGTTGGCATCAGGCGAGAAACGACGCTCGGGTTCCATCACCATCTGGCCTTTCATGTAGATGCGCTGCAAGCTGTCGATCGCTTTGTTGATGGGAGCCATCTTGGGATTCACGTCGTTGCGATAGAACTCAATCAGACTCTGATAGGCCTTCATAGCAGGATCCTTCTGCAGTTTCTTGACCTTGCTGGCTTTAAAGCCATCCAGGAACTCGTTGACTTTCTCTTCGTTGACGAACATCGACTTGCTGAAGAGCTCGGTAACGTAGCTGTTCACATCCTTGATCTCGTTCAGGAAACCGGGACGGAAATCAGCAGGCTGCTTGAGGTATTCGGTTAGCATGCTCTTGGCCACTTCCTCGTCGATCGGCTGATGGTAATCCTTGAAGAAGGCTTTGGTGGCATTTTTCAGTGAGGCGACCATATCGTCGATGTCTTCCTGCGGGGTCTCTTTGGTAACCCGCGACAGTCTTCCAAAGCTGCCGGCAAAGTCTATCAACTCGATGTTCAAACCGGCATTGGAAAGATAGGTATAAGCCACGCGGTAAGGCTCCAGCTCTTTGTATTTCTTTTCGAAGGCATTCAAGAGTCCGATATAGGGATAGCGCTGGCGGCTGGCGTTGCACCATTCCATGAAGTCCTTTTCGTAGGCTTGCTTCTTCTCCACGCCGTGGAAGTGGTTGATGCCTTCGGTGACGCCCATCCACTTCTTCCAGCCGTTACCGAGACCAGCGTGCTTGGAAGCATACTGGATGCGCACCTTCTTGTCCTTCTCCTGATAGGTGTTGTAGATGTCGAGGATCTTGCCGCGAAGATCGACCGCGATGGGATCGATGACGTTGGCTTCTTGGTTGACAGCGATGGCGGGCAGATACTCGCTGGTACGGGCAGGATAGCCGAACACAAAGGCAAAGTCGCCCTCATCGGCGCCTTTCAGCGAGATCTCGAGATGCTTGGCGGGCTTGTAAGGAACGTTGTCGGCGCTGTAATCGGCAGGATGGCCGTCCTTGCCGGCATAGACGCGGAACACGCTGAAGTCGCCCGTATGGCGGGGCCAAACCCAGTTGTCGGTGTCACCGCCGAACTTGCCGATGTTGCTCGGGGGACAGCCCACCAGACGCACGTCGGTATATTCCTCGTTCAGCAGGAGATAATATTCATTACCAAGGAAGAAAGGCTTAACGGAAGCCTTGTATTTGGTTTCTTTCTCCACCTCGGCGATGATTTTCTTGATGTTCTCGCTGATGGTGGCTTGGCGCTTGGCTTCTGTCATCTCGCTGGTGACCTCGTTGAGCACCTGGGCGGTCACGTCGCGCATCTCGCGGAGGAAGATGACTGTCAAGCCTGGACAAGGCAGCTCCTGCGAGCGGTCCATGGCCCAGAAGCCCTCGGTAAGGTAGTCGTGCTCCACCGAACTGTGCTGCTGGATGTAGTCGTAGCCGCAGTGGTGGTTGGTAAGCAGCAGACCGTAGTCGCTGACGATCTCACCCGTGCAGCCACCGCCAAAGAGCACGATGGCGTCTTTCAGGCTGCTGTGGTTGATGGAATAGATGTCGTCGGCAGTGATGCGCATGCCCATCTCTTGCATCTCTTTCTCGTTGTACTGAAGGAGCATCGGGATCCACATCCCCTCTCCGGCGAAGGCCATCGCTGAGGTCAAAACGATGGCGAGTGATAGAAGAAGTCGTTTCATGATAACTTTGCTAAATTTGAAATTTGGGCAAAGTTAAGGTTTTTTCTTAAAAATCCACCCTCTCGACATAGCTTCTCAACTTTCCCGACGAGGTGTGCTGTCGCCTAAGGATATACAGATGACGGTTCCACAGCGCCACTTTGCTGTAAATATCGACATTCACCCTTGCTTTCGGCGTGATTTCTCCCGTATTGATGTCTATCTCATGAAGCCACGGGCCGATAAACGTATAAAACTTGTTTTTGGCTGGGTCTTGCAAGATCTGGGGCTTCCAATTACTTTTCTGGGGATAGTCGATGGGGCACGACTTGAGCTCGTTCAAGTTCAGGTCATATTGGCGAATCTGGTTGTTTTCATGGTCAAAATACACCAGTCTTTTGCGCACCAAGGCCAAATGTGCCGAGCTATCACGAAACCATGCAATCCTCGAAAACCGCTCCCAGTCTTCATGGGAAGGGCCGTGTTTTGGCCGGTTTGCGGCATCAAATTTCATTTCATCGATAAACGCCTTGAATTCGTCCGACCCGTCATCAACGAACAAAGGCTGTTTTTGTTTGGTTGCCACGTCGATCCTGTAAAACATCGCTGAAAAGCCTCCCATGATGGTTTTCCTCAGATAAAGATGTTGGTCGGTAAGAAACAGACAGTCGCCCATCACGGCGTTATAGCGGTTGCGCTCCGTGGCAAGAAAAGGTTTCTTTTTATCTTCCAGATCGATTTGATAGACGCTGTCGGAGGCCATCAGCTGGCAATTGCCCATACAATCTTTCAGCAGCCTTACTGGCTTGATGCGTTTGGAAAGGGGTATGGTGTCAAACACTCTTAAATCCACATCTGCCAGAAGCATCCGGTATTTGTTGCCATTGCCCTGAAGCATGCAGATGATACCGTCATAGACCTCAAAATCCATGATGATGTTCCGGTCGCCTTCGAAATGAGGACGTTCAGCCAAGATGTTGACTTCATTCAAGGCGTATGCCTGTTTCCGCATCCTGAAACTGATGTTGAGGGAGTCCTTTTCCAACTGCTTCGGCGTGATGCCCACCACGGTATCTTGATAGCCGATACAGGAATAATGCAGGTTGATGCGTTTGTTTTGATCAGATAGCATTAACGAGTAGTGTCCCTGGGCGTTGGAAACCGTTCCGTGCTGGGTGTCTAGCACGCTGATATTCACGTTATCCACGCCGAGGTTGCCGTACACCACGGTTTTTGTCTGCGCCAACGAGGCAACGCTAATGATGCCGCTAAGTAATAGTAAAAAGAGCTTTTTCATAGGGTTTCTTTATCTTCAATATTCACTTGATACAAAGCTTGCCGATGGTTGTTCCCGGTAGGATAAAGGAAATACAGCACCCTGTTGTGCACCCTTAGCATCTCCGCGAAGGGATAGCCGCTGAGGTCGAGTACGGGGGTAGCGGTGCCCGTGGGCAAATCGATGCGCATCAAAGTGAACATGCCATCTTCCACAAAAAACGAATAAAACTCGTTTCTCGCCCGATCTACCATCATGGACTTCTTCCAGCGTTTGTCAACTACGACATCTCCTGTCCATTTCTTGCGCTGGTGAAAGGTCAGGGGATAACGCTCCAATTCTTCGCCCACTTCATCATAAATGACAGTCTCGGCATCCGTGTAGGCAAAAAGGTAGAACTTATTGTCGAGACTGTAAATTGGATTGTAGATATAAAGCAGATGTGGGAAGAAATTGGTGGAAAAGAAATAATAATCGTTGTCACCTGCCCGACGTAAATCATCGCGCGCATCTTCGTCCACAATGTGCTCCAGCAGATACGATGTGTCAGCCGTCGGAGTGACGCAATAATAGTATTGTTCCAATCCGTAAAAGGCATATCTTCCCGTGATGACCACTTTGTCAGAAGCGGCCACGATAATCCCGTAGGTTTTGTAAAAGTTCTCCAGCGAGATGGGGGCATACAGAAACATGTCTTTCTTTAGTCCGTCGGTGGTTTCGGTGAAACCTACCTGACAAGCGTCTTCGTTGCTGATGACATGGACAAAGCCATAGAAATCCCGGTAGAGGTTCTTGTATGCTGACGAGATCTTCATCTCGTGCAGCGTGTCCATCTCGAACGACAGATGTAGCAGTGCCGTGTTTCGCTTACGATAAGCGACGAGATAGATGCCGTCGTCGGCAATTACATAGTCGAGCACGCTTCGGACTGGGTTGTCGAATGCAATGTGGGGGGCATTGCCGATTACTTCTACCTCCAACAACTCGTGTTTTTTGGTTTTCATCTCGATTTTGAGCTCCTGCCCTATCAGGTCTTTTTCTTTGATCGTGTAAGTCATCGGCTCGTAAACGATATGGGCAAAGCGGATCTTCTGTCCCACCTTGGGTCGTGACAAGGCAAAATGTCCGTTTTCATCTGTGATGGAAACCAGGATCGTATCATGGATGTAAACGCCTACGTTTTCGATGGCACGGCCTTTTTCGTTGACGCATACGCCTTGGAGGTAGAGCTGATCTTGGGCCTTAACCCGAATGACAAAAACAAACATTAAAAGCACGAATGCCAAAAGTGTATATAATCTGATGTTTTTCATAGTGATGCGGTCTTATAAATCTTGATTAATTCTCATTCGATACAGTTGTTTTGCATGGTTATCCTCTTTGGAATAGAGGAAATACAGCACCCCATCGTGGACTTGAGGGTTAGTCACAAAAGGAAACCCTGTCAATTTGGCTACCTCATCGGCTTTGCCTGTTTTCAGATCGATTCGTTTCAAAATCATGACGCCATCTTTCTCGAACACCGCATAGAATCTGGATTGGACTTCATCCAGCAACACCAACTTCTTCCATTCTTTACGCATCTGCCATTTGTTATCCCAAGTCCTTTCCCGATGGAAAGTGATCCAGCTCCATCCAAGACGTTGTGCCTCGTGGTTGAAGTAAACGACTTTGTCGGCCTCGAAATTGAAAAGGAAAATGGTATCGTGGGTCTCGAACACTGGATCATAAATGGCTTTAAGAAACAAACCTCCTCCTCTGCCACCGAATTTGCGGAAGTTTTCCGCCAAGTCGAGACCTCCGTTGTCGCTGACATATTCCATGAAATACCCTTTATGGCTGTCAATCTCGTAATAGTTGTAATAAATCTCCTGTCCGTTATCTCCATAGTCAGCCACAATAAACACCTTGTCGTTGGCAAGCACGTTGTTGCCCATCAAGGCGTAGAACTCATCCCGTTGCATACCATAAAAAAGCTCCATGTTCATATACTGGCCACGATACTGCCGATGACCAATCTGATAGGTCGAGTCATTGCTGATCAGGTGGATTTGATTGTAAACATCCTTATAAAGCCGCTGGAATTTCCTTCGGATAGGCAGCACCGAAAGCGTGTCAAAATTCATCGTCGTGTGCAGCAAAGAACAGTTGGCATCCTGCCTATAGGCAATCATGTAGAATCCCATATCGTTGATTTCGTAATCGATAACACTATTTACCTTGTTTCGATAAGCGATTACAGGTGCCGAGCCAACAATCTCCACCTCCATTAATCCGTAAGCGTTTTCTAGTAACATCATTGGAACTTCTTTCTTGGCGAAATCCTCCTGCTCGATGACAAACCGAGTGTATTCGTAGGTCACGTGCGACAAACACAAGGTGTCACCTACTTTGACTTTATTCACAGTGAATCTGCCATTCTTGTCGGAGACCGAAAGCAGAAGCGAGTCGGTGGAATAAATGTTCACGCCTTGGATCGGCTGCTTTCTCAAGTCGATACATCTACCATGGATGATAGAGCGTTGTTGAGCCGTGCTCCGAACTGTAAAAACAAGCAATAGAAAGAATGTCAACAGTAAGTAAAATCGAATATTTTTCACAGCGATGCGGTGTTAGGATTTCATCACTACAAAATTAAGTTACGTTTCTTTTGTTTTATAGGGTCTTGTTTTGTGATATAGATTTTTCTTGATTAAAAATAGTTATATTTTAATGAAAATCAATAAGATAGTTTTTTCTTTTGTATAGAATAATAAAAAAAGTATCTAAAATTTCAACAGCAAAACTATTGATATTTTTAAAAATGATCGTATTTTTGCAGCATTAATAAAAGAAACATTTCTATGAAAAAAGATTTGATAAAAGAGGCAAGACGTTATGTTGACAATGCGGAGAAGACGCTTTCGGAAAACGGTCGCTACAATCCCGAGCTGAAACTGTATGAAGATGAAAAATACGTACGGACGGCGGGACATTACCTGTGGCATGCTGTGCTGATGGCCTTGGATGCGGTATTCCATGTAAGGACTGACCGACGCACTCGTGTGGCCGTTGACGACTATTACGAAGCGGTAAGAAAAAGGGACCGCAAGTTACTTGCTTTGGTAAACAGTAGTTATAACACAATGCACCTATCAATGGACTATGATGGTAACCCGAGCAAAAACGTATGTAGCGAAGGAATACGTCTCGCCAACGATATCATCGACCGTTGCGCTAAGATGTTGGCATAGCATTCAAAACCGCTGAAACAGGGTCTTTCCCAACCTTTTTTAGCAAATTGGAGCGATATTTCATCACCGTGTTTTGGCTCAACTCCAAGATTTCAGCCTCTTCTTTGATGCGGAATTCGAGGAAGTTAAGGATCAGTAGGTCGTATTCCTGCTCGCTCAAGTCGGGATAGGTGGTTTTTAACCGCTCGTAGGCTTGGGGGTAAGTGGCATTGAAGGCTTCGAGGATGCGCTTGCGCTGGCTGCCTCGTGACAATACTTCCCTGGCCTGCCGCTGGAGGTTCTCGAACGTCTGGCGTTCAATAGCGGATTGCGCCTCGTTCAATTGTTGGTCAAAAGCCTCACGTTCTTGGTCGTACGCCCTGCGTTGTTGGTTGTTGGTTTTACGCAATCGCAGCAACACCCATCCCATCACCAAAAGCCCCAACAAGGCCCCTGCACCGATAAGCAGGTATCGTTGGCGGGCATGCTTCCGTTCTTGGTTAAGGGAAAGGTCGTAGTTATCCGCCAAGAACAGCGCATATTCGTTGATTTTCGGCGTGTCGCCTTGAGCAATGGCGATATCGAGCAGATATCTTGCTGCGGTCATCTTTTCATCTGTGTCGGTTAAAAACACTTGTTCCAGATAGACTTTGGCAGAATCCTGTTGTCCTTCAAAATAAAACTCCGTGCCCTTGTTCAACCATTGTTCTTCCTTAGGATTGGATTTGGCCACAGCGTTCAAAGCCATCATACAAACGATGACCATGATGAAAAGCCGTATAGAACTCAACCGTTGACGCATCGCCAAAATCATTCTTTAATCTTTACCCTTTGAAGCACTCCTTGACTCCGACCAGCGTCAAAATAGACACTATAGGCATATCCGCCGTGCACCTTGAAAGCCCTCGGATAGATGCTGGAGCAGGCTTTGTGAATGATGCCTATAGTGCCTTTTGACGGGTTGTATAGCCCCAAGTAATCCATACCATCCTTCACAAAAAGTCCGTAAGTCTTACCCGTGAGCTCATCGGTGAGGAATTGGTTTTTAAAAGAAGACTCTCCCGACAGGATTTTCAACGGCCGTGGATCGGACACCTTGAAATCCTTGTCAACTTCCACGATCTTGAGTCCCTGTAGGTCGATCAATTGCAGAAGACCGTTGTATTTCAATGCCGCTGTATGGTATTCTTTGGCAACGTTTTGTCGGTACCAAAGGATCTGAAGATGGATGTTTAAGGTCTTATTCAGGCGTCGCAAGTCACCATCCCAGGTGCCCATTCGCAGCTCATTGGCCCCGAGAGGAACCGCATGGTCATACATGGCGATGATCCTGTTCAATTGATCCTGGCACATCTCAACAGCAGCCGTATTGATAAAACGGCACAAAGGACGGTTTTTCTTTTCGGGATCGTTTTTCAGGATGTACGAATAAGTTTGTGTTTGTCCGTGAAACTCTTGAACGTGGTAGTCGTGTTTGTCGTAAACCATGCTACGGAGCACGTTGGCCCCATTGAACTCCATCACAAACCTAGACACTTTGTCGTTGAATTGTTGTTTGGAGAACGTCGTCAAAGGCAAGGCTTTCCACTGATGATCGAAATACACCTGCAAACAGCTGTCGCGATTCATCAGCAAGAAATGCCCGAAGGGATCTATATACAGTTCCTCATACAGCTGTTGGAACTCAGTCTCGCTCAGCTTGTTTCCCTCAAGGTCGAGCAGACTCAGCACCGAGTTGCGGCTTCGGTTCTCCAGCACAAGGACTTGGTTTCCCGAAAAGGCAATATCGGCGATATAGCGCCCGCTTTTGGTCCGATAGAAATGCTGAGCACGAAGACCTCCTATCAGGCATAGCAACACAACGATAATCAAGGATCTTTTCATGGGAACAAAGGTATCGAATCTTTTCTCAAAAAAACGATTCCTCAGAGGCTAATACAGATTTATCTAGAGATAATTAATCCTTAATCCATTGAATTACTGAACTTTTCCAATGGATGAAGTATAGATTTTATTGTCTCAAACACCGCACTTCACCTCCCAGTTCATACTCGATGGGACCATAATGTTTGGCGTAGTACAGCTCCGTGGGGAAGGTGTTGCGGGTGATGGCATCTTGGTCGGTAATCCTGAAGTGCAATACGTCGTTGTAAACCACCCCGTTCACCTCGTGGCTGCGGAGCATCTCCATCGAACAACAATATTGACGCTCGATAAACCTTTCATCGCTACATGTCGTGCAGGTAAAAAGCCCTTCATCCACATCAACCACAAACCTCACATCATAGAAATAAAGGGCGAAGTGCATGCTTTTGCTATAATAGTTGGTGACACTCAAGTTACAAGCCCTACCCTCATAAAAGCTGACGCGACCCTCCTGATAAATGTTTTCACAAAGGTCTTCATCGGTCTTCACAAACAAGAAATACGCATTGCCTTCCAACATATCGGTTTGGGGAGCCGAAAAGTCAAACTCCTGGGTGATGCCGTTCTGGTCTTGAACGTGGAACGCCAACTTGTCCTGGTCCACAAACCATTCCTTGAAGCGGTCATCCACATAGTGGTATTCCGGTTTCACACACGAAGTGAGGGCCATCAGCAGCACGACGGCCATCCAAATCTTATTCTTCTTCATAACGCAAATATTTTTCACCGTTCGACATATCAATGGCAATCACGCCCTTTTCATAATTGTAATAGAGCCTCTCGATATAGATGCCCTGCAGGTCCTGGTTCTCGTTGGGGAACTCGAAAACATCGTGATAGACATGGCCGTTGACCTCGAAGGTCTCATGGACCTTGAACAGGTCCGTGGGTTCGCCGATGAAAGGGATGGAGGCATACATTTGATGGCAGCTCAGCTGGGCATACTTGTGCCGGGCCGGATAGTCATAATATACACTGTCAGCCATGTAGCCATTAGAAAAACGGATGTCGATGTCAAACAGCGGATAGTCGGGCTTACAGGTAGTGATGTCGATTTCATAATCGAAATACACCGTTGGTGAGGGTTTGCTTTTTTCCAAATGTTCGTCAAAACCCCAAGCGTTGTTGCCTTGTGCCTTCACCCGGTAGCGCATCACCTTAAAAGGAATGACCACCCGGTCGCTTTCATGTTGGAGATAAAAGGTCTGGCCGTCCTCGTAAGGCACGGTGGCAAGATACTGTTCCGGAATCGTCCCGAGGTCGATGTACTCGGGCTCTTTGTTCGGGCATCCCGTAAAGCCGATGACCGCTACAAAAGCCGTCAACAAAAACAAGATTCTTTTCATGGTTCGATGATTTGAAATTTCACAATACAAAAGTACAACAGATAAACGTTCTTTGTGAAGGGTTTCGTCTTCATTACAAGATATTTTTCCAGTAACTATCTGTTATTAAACCATTTGATATGTTGTCATTACAACTTTTTAGAAACATGCCCTTAATGGTGGAACGATGCTTCCTGAATTAAAACCACTTGGATTGTAAAGCAGAAAAACTTGTAATCAAAAAACCTAATTCATTGATAATCAGAACTACCATTTTGGAATCGTTTGTAACACCCACTACCAAGTGTATTTTGTTTGAAAAGAGTTCCTAATTTTGCGAAAAAGAAACAGATCAATATGGTTAGGTCATTGTTTATCTTCGGCATCGTCCTCCTCCTGCTCCCCTCCTGCACTTTCCGCTCGAAGGCCAAGACGGAGCGTATGGAGGCCGTGGTGAACGAAGTGCGCGACCGTTACCGTGCCGACGAGGACATCAGCAACGACGACCAGATCTTCGAGGCGTACGACTATTTCCTTCACGCCAAGGATTACCGGAACGCCGCTCCAGCCGCCCTCTACAGCGGTCGGGTACGCCAAGCCAAAAAGGAATACGAGGCCGCCATGAACTGTTACCAAGAGGCCGACCGCTATGGTCGCTTGACGGGCGATTCGGTCAGCGCCGCCTTCGCCCAATATTACATAGGTGACCTCCTCAACAACAGCGGCCATGAAGACGAGGCCATCGTCAACTACAAAGCGGCTGCCGAGCTTTGGGGCGACAGCCTCTCCCGCAAGGCCAAGTGCCTCAACGCCGTAGCCATGATGAACATCGTCATCGATGCGTATGACAGCGCCTTGATCTATCTGGAACAAGCCTTACAGCTCGCCCAGACCTCCCATGACCCCGTCACGGAAGCCTCCGTTTGGAACAACTACTCCGTGGCTTACCAGCTTACCGACAACTTCGACGCGGCCAAAGACTGTCTTCGGAAAACCTTGCCTTTGGTGGATGTCAAGCGCCGTCCCATCGCCCTGATGAACCTCGCCAAAGTGTATCTTGCCTTGGACGAACGCGACTCCCTCGAATACTATAAAACTGCGATGCTCAACGCCATGGAACTGACGGAATGCCGCCCCGAGACCATGGCCGCCGTCTATGCCTTCCTGATCAAAGATGCCCTGGCCAACGGTGATTACGCCACCGCGTTCGACCTGGAGAAAAAACACGAAGAAGTCGCCCCCGACATCCTCTCCGACCAAACCCAGAGCTCCGTGCTCGAGATCCAAAAGAAATACGACTTCGAGACCCAAGCCAACCAGCACAACCGTCAGATGCTCTCGCGACAACGGCTCATCATCGTGCTCATCGTCGTCTTAATGATCGCCCTGGCCATCATCACTGGTTTGGTCTTCAATGCCTTGAAAAAGAAACGCATCGAAGCCGAAATCAACGCCAACCTGTTGGAACTCAAGAAACGCAACGAGCAGCAACAACAGGAACAGAGCGACCTTCAAACCCAAATCTAGACCCTCCAAAAACAAACCGGCGACCGACTCAAAGACGAATACCTTCAGAAGTGCCATATCATCCGATGCTTTGAAGTGTATTCCCGTGACCGTAACAACCCCATGGGGTTCAAGGACTTGGAAAAAGCCCTGTTTGAGGGCGAAGACCATTGGACGGGATTCGAACAAGCCTTCGAGGGCGTGCATCCTGGGTTCGAGCCCCAGCCGGGTCACATGCGCTGAAAACCAGCCTTTTAGGGCTGGTTTTCTGGTTTAATCTGCACAAAAACTGCACAAAAAACTGCACAAAAAACTGCACAAAATTTTTAGAGATTGGCAATTCTTTTCGCCCGGATCCGGATTGCGAAAAGAAAAAAAATGCTTGCAACTGACTACCTTCCTGCTCTCATAAAAAAGAACAGTCATGGCTGGTACCTTGAGTACCAGGTTATCGATCCGGCCACCGGAAAGATGAAGCGGTACCGGCAACACCTTAACACCCTGCGAAGACATTACACCAGGATATCGGATTTCAAGGAACACTGTAACCGCATTGTATGCACAATCAACGCCAAACTGGCAGGCGGTTGGAACCCGATCGGTGAGTTCAACAATACCAGGCTCTACACTCCCCTATCAATAGTGATAAAAGACTACCTGGATGAAAAGTCAGCGGAACTTCGTCCGGACACGATGCGGTCATACCGGTCGTTTTGCAGAGGCTTCGAAAAGTGGTTGGATGAAAATGTCCCAAACTGTCAGGCTTATTTATTTAATAAGGTGTTGGCAGTTAGATACCTCGACCACTGTTTCAAAGATCGTGGCCTGACTGGACGGTCCTGGAACAACCAGCTGAAGGCGGCGAGAGCCTTGTTCTCTTGGGCGATTGGCAAGTGTTACTGCAAGGAAAACCCTTTTGCGGGAATCAAAACAAAGCGTGAGTCCGAGAAACAACGCGTGCCGATACCGGCCGTTTACCGCAAGAAAATTGCCGCGTACTGTAAGGCTCAAAATCCTGGCCTGCTGATTGTGAGCCAACTTGTATATTCCTCCCTTATCCGTCCGAAGGAGATCCGCGGCCTGAAGGTCAGCGACGTGTTCCTTAAAGAACACTACATCTACATCCGGTCAGAGATCTCAAAGACACACTATCCACGAGTGGCAACAATGAACCCGGAACTTGAGGAACTTGTAGCCGGATGGATCGTAAATGCTTCACCCGATTATTATCTCATCTCAAGCAAAGACTATGCGCCTGGCAAAAAGGCCATGAACCATTCTCGTTTCGATAAGGACTGGCTCAGTATGCGTGAAGCCTTGGGATTGCCTCCGGAAATGCAGCTTTACAGTCTCCGAGACACCGGCATCAATGAAATGATCAAGGCGGGCATCGACCCACTGACGGTGATGCAGCATGCCGATCACCACGACCTTTCGATGACCACCCGTTACGCCAATCATGCTGATCCTCTTTTGGTCGATACGATATCGAAAAAAGCACCCAATTTCTAATTGGGTGTTCCTGCAGTGGCTGTGATGACGATGTCTCCGGTAACGGAAGCGATATAGATCACATGGGTCGTCGGGTTATAGACAAACGAAGTGACGTCTGTGCCGCCCATGGTCACCGTCACGGACTGGATAACATAGTCCATTCCAGGCGTGAGGGTCACCATGTAGGTCTTGTTGCCATCAATCTCAGTGGCAGGGTTGCTGTTGGTTACAGAGGCGAGGGTGTTTGTAATGGTGTGGGTTTCAAGAGGTGAGCCGTCTGGATTTACCCATGTAGAGCCATTATTGACAATTACCTTCCCCAAGTCTGTGTCGAAATACTGGAATCCAGTCTCTATGTAGTTCTGATTAGGCCTGCTTGCAGTGTCTCCTTTGACATCAATAAGTATGTAGTTTGAATCAGATGACGGTCTTTGTGTGCTTCCCGACTGCTTGTCATTAGCAACAGAAAGATACTTGTCTGGATTAAGTACGGATACGAATGTGTTTGTTATTGAATCATTGTTTACAACTTTCACATCAAATATCACATTATTTGTCGATGCCTTGTAATACAAATCAAAAGAAGCATTGAAATTGCTGTAGATTTTCCTGACGATAAACTTGACATTTGTATTGTCAGTCCCTGTTGCATCACCCATGAACATAATCATGTAAAGCCCAGACCATGCATAATAAGTCGCTTTATTTTTTGAACCTCCTATAGCGACAAGATATGAGTACTGGAACCTTCCGCTTGTAGTAGGAGGAGTAAAACGCAAGGCTCTTGCCTTAGTAATATTTGGAAGCAAGTTAATGTTTGAAACAAACGATGTCAAATTGTTTGAAATGACAACACTTTTCCCAAAAGGCAAAAATCCTACATTTGCATTATCTCCGAAATTTACAGTACCATATATATTCAATGGTCCATATATGTCACCACCACATCTTGATATGTAAGGATTATGAAGATTGTAAACATTACTACTAGTATTATTAAAGAAAGCAAAAGCGGATAATCTATATAGATTAACTTGAGATGCATTCGGTGCAAATATCTTAATTGCAATCTTTTTAGTCGTTGTAGAATATAAATCGGTGGAAAATTCAATATAATCACCAAAAAAGCCTTCAGTAGAATAATTCACCGGACTACTTGCATACATCTTGTAATTTTCATTGTCTGGATTAATGTATGCCTCAACTTTATTCGGCTGGTTGTTAATTGTTTCTGTTGCCGAATATTTCCTGAAGAACAGGAAAAATGAAGCTATCCGATGGTATGAATTGCTATCAAACTCCAAGTCGAGTTGGAAATAATCTTTTTCACCCATAGATGGTCCACTTCCTACTCTAAGGTAATAAATATCTGAATTGTCACGATATAAATTGGCTACTGTATTAGGAGTTTCCAAGTTGGCATCCTCGGAATACTCACCGTTATTATATCGCATGAGCTTTGCAGTAGTAGTCACATGACCAGTCAAGTCGCATCCAAGCAATATGTCATTCAAAGCATTTGGGACAAAATTCTGTAACTTATATGGGAATTGAATGCTTCTTGGCAAATTACCGACTCTTCCGTATATATTGTTTACGGAACCAATTATTTTATTTATAAAAGAATTTCCTTGAAGAGCCGCTTGGACTGCAAAACTCCCATATATCTCAACCCTTGCATTTCCAAGAATCTCCAGAGATTTTGCATTAGAATATCTTGTAGTACCGCTAGGATTAGCTCCCAAATCCCATACCCACGATGAAACCGAAAACGCCAATTGTGAACTTCTTGTCCCATCAAAAGTGATTGCAGCATTGGTATCTTTGGTATCTATGTCAAAGAATGCTGCTGTTTGTATCGAAAGTCTTACATCGGTATTGCCTGCATTGGTATAAACAGCCTTTGCGCAACTTGAACACTCTCCGTCAACCACCACATCAGTAACCCATCCACCAGTAGATGAGTTAGACAGTATGTAAACGGCAGTATTCAAATATTGGAAATGCGAATTTATCCTTATCATGGTTGCATATCCAGCTGCACTTGTCCCTGTGGTGTCGCCAATCATTATGCCATATCCTCCAGGTATTGTTCCTACACCGTTGTTCTTTCCAAATAGTGTTGTGTTGATTTCCATCCCCCATACCTTTTGTCCATTCCCAGTGCTAACATGTATCAGGTTACCTGTGAATGTGGAGCAAAGACTTGCGTCAAAGGCACCCCCTTCAATGACTATCTTCTGTAACGGGTCTGAGATGTAAACACTAACATTCAACACATCTATATTGCTTCTTGTATAAATATATGTTGCATTCGCCTTTTTTGTGTTACCAGAAGATGCAATTGTTGTGTTTGGCACGCCACTAAGCCTTAGGTTCTTTGCGTTTCTAAGTATCAATGTGCTTGTAATGCAATAGGGTACTGGATCAAACACCAATTCCTTGAAAGAAGAGTCCAATGCAAGCTGAATTGCAGTCGTCTCATCATTGTCAATAGGCAAGTTGGTGGATGTGTTGAATTTAGATCCAATAGCCCACCATGCTATCTTTCCAACGCAAGCCCATGAGCCTGTTACGGAAACATTGTCAAATATCTTTCCGTCAGCTTCTATAGTCGAGTTCTGACCGACAAGAGTGCAATTCTTCAGCATTCCTCCGTTGAACTTCAACGTGCAACCTTCTGGTAGTAAAATGGGTGTTGAAATAGTTGTTTCATTTAAATCAAACACGTCTCTGATCTCGTAAATGGTGTTCGCCTCCGTCACCTGTTCGGCGAAGCTCTTTCCTGGAAGGAGCACCTTGTAACCCATTTTTCCGGTGTTGGCGTTGGCGGTCTGGTCGCTGATGTTGGCCAGGGCCTGGATCCGCTGCTCGTTTGTGAGATTGCTCTGGTCCTCGGTCGTGATCTCATTGCCTCCCTGGCGGAGTTTCCTCATCATTTTGTCAAACATTATTCCGGTCATGGCTCAAAGGTATTTGTAGATTAGACTTTCACGGTCGTTCCAGGATCCCCTACTCCAAGCCGTGGTGACGTTGGTGGTGTCTCCGTCTTCGACGATGACGCTTCTCATGATTTCCCAGTCGGTGCGGCTGTCCGCCGTGGCTGGATCCGTGACGTTGGCTTTGCCGCCGTAAACAGTCGTGGTTTTGGTGGTTCCGCTGACGGAAACTTTTATCTCGGTTTTATTGAAGCCTGCATTTGTCAAGCCGGCCAATTCTGAATAATTGATGAAGTACATGTCTTTGGGTTTTATTTGTTTTCTTGTTTTTCTCGTAACAGCCACAGGATAAATGCCGCGCCTATGCACAGGCCGCATACCAACGTGGCCAGCCAGTTCTTGAACGACCATTCTTTGGCCTGTTTCTGCTCCTTAGCCAGGACAACCTGGCTGTAGTTTACCGTGTCCCGATAGCGGATCTCTGAAGGCGCAGCGGAAAAAGCCACGGTCAAGGTGCTGTCGGTCTTGTCCATGGACAGCGTGATCATGCCGTGCTCGGTACCGACGAAAATGGCATCGTCTTCAAAGACCTTGTCGATGGGTACCCTGGCGATATCGGTGTATCCTGGCACGCTGAGGAACGTGTCGATCGGGTGCGCTTTCATCTGCACCAGGTCCGGACACAGTTCCACAGCACGCCGGATGTGCCTATCTGCCCTTTTCTGGACACTACAGGCGGGAAGCATGGCCATGGCGAAGACTATGATGAATGTTTTGATGCTCGTTTTCATTGTCTTAGTACGGTGACACAATCAACCGGCGGTATAGTTGGTGGCTTTCGCCCAGTTGACGCCAGAACGGGCTTTTTCAAGGGCGCGGACAAAGGACTTCATTTCGCTTCGTGCGCCATCGTAGAGCTTGTCGTTTTCGGCAAGCTTATACACCTTCTTCTTCAGGCGGTAGTAGCTGTCTGTGATAGAATCGTACTCTTTTTTTGTGACGTGCCGCTTGGCGGTCTTTTTCTGTGATGTTTTCTTCGTTGCCATATTTTCTGATTTTTGAGATTATACAATATTAAAGTAGCGTCCACCCTTGGTAGATCTCTTCCATCGATGAGGGAAGCTTGCCGTTCTCGAAGCCGGCCATTGCGTAGGCGACGCGGCAAAGGGTGTCCATGTCGTCGGGGTTGAGTCTGGTACCAGGAGAAATGCCCGTCTTCGACGAGACATATCGGACATAGTTGGTCTCTGCATCGCTGGTGGCGCCGGTTCCCCAGCGGTTCACCAGGCGGGCCAGGGTGTCGTAGCCTCCGCGGATGTGCTTGCGGAACAGGTACAGTGCGGCGCGGTAGCCGTAGGCCATCGAGATGAACTGTTCCTTGCGCGGAGTGCTCGTGTCGGTGTTTGGAATCACCTTCCCTTTCCACAGGCTCGACCCGTAGAGGATGTTCAGCGGGTTGTTGTTGCGGTAGCCCAGTGGAAGGCTGGTGTCGTTGAAATGGGTTCCTGATGATCCGGTGGTGTTAGGTGTGGTGTTCATGTTGCCGTTGGTTTGGGTGTTGGTGCCGCCGACAACCAGGATGCCACCGTTGCGACGCTTGCGCCACAGCAGGTAACCGGCGACGGCAATGGCGACGATAACGGCCGCCATGCCGGCGACGGAAAGGATCCTTTTGGTTTTCGGTTTCATTTCTTTTTGCCCTCTATGAGTTTCTTCAGCTCGGCGTTTTCGACAAGCAGTTTATCTGTGTTGGTTTTCAAAATCTCAATCTGCACCCAAGCTTCCGACAATTCTTTCCTTGTGTTGATTAGATCCTGATAGATGGATCCGTTCTTCTTCACCAGCATGTCGATCGTGGTCTGCAGCTCGCCTATGGCGTCGTTTCGGCGCTTGTTGCGGGTGGCGAGCCAGGTTACGACGCTGGTGATGGGTACCAGGAGCAGTTCCAGAATGTGATAGATATCCATGGCTTCAGTATTTTAGTCCAGGTATTTTTGCCCATGAAACCCACGGGCGTCCTTTGAGCGAAGTCTGCACAACTCCCCGGCTGTGGTTCATCGCCTCTATCACCTGTCCGTTGCCGATATACACGCCTACATGACCAGGCATGAAGACGGCGACACCCGGGATGTCGGGAAAATCGACGGCTACCAGGCCTTTCTCCTGTGAGTAGGAGAGCAACCCGTTGGCGCTGACGTCCGGGAAGCCGTTGCCCAGATAGGTCGGGTTTGTGTCATCGGGGCCGGAACACCAGAAATAACCCTTGATCAGGCCAACACAGTCGTGGACCTTCTGACCGTACTGTGAAACGTAGTTCGAGGCGGTGTAATAGGCCGGATACTGTTTCTTCTTGTACTGGTATAGCGACTCCGATCCGCGCTGGCCGAAAGTGCCATACCAGTAGGGACGGCCCAATTGGGCACGGCAATAGGCGACAAGTCCGGAGGCGGTCTTTCCGGCTATTGAGGGCGTGGTGGATCCGGTCGATGTGTTGGTCTGGTTCTGGTTCATGGTGTAGGTTGTGCTTTTTTTACGGCCTCGGAATGTGATCCACAGCCACCAGGCGACGACGGAGAGCGCCACGGCGCCCACCGCCGAGGAGGATATGATCAGGGTTCTTTTGGTCGATTTGTCCATCTTCAGGCGTTTTTGGCCTCGCGCAAGGCACGTTTCCAGCGTGTCGTGGGCGTGGCGCCGTACATTTCCTTATAGATCTTCGAGGCTTCCTTGGCCGCGGTGGTCACTTTCTTTCCCTGGCGGACCTTGGTCTTCAGCAGCTTCCGATAGGTGGCCTTCTGCTCGTCGTAGATGGCCACGGCCTTCTTGGTGACGGCTGAGGCCTTGGCCGGCTTTGTTCTCTTCTTGGTCATGGTTTTCCGGTTTTAGAGTTTCTTGATGATCTTCACAACGAGGGCGCCCAGCACGATGACCGCCAATTCGGTCAGCGCGAGCGTGACCAGCGTTGAACGCTCTATCTTTACGGGCACACCGTCCTTGTAGTTCTCCAGTAATTGCACTATCTGCTCGTTCATGGCGACGCCTCCTTATTCCATGGCTTTGACTTGGTTCTTCCAGTCGTACCAGGTCATCAGCGGGATGGTTCCGTCCTGCACCAGATAATAGGCTGCCGACAGTGCGAGTGACTTCTCGTAGCTGACACCGTTGTCGGTGGCGTTCTGGTCGATGTCCTGTTCCATCCGGGCACGCTCAAGATAGCCCTTGATGGCGCGGCGGTTGGCCGCCGTGGTGTTGATACGGTCGATGTAGCCTTCAGCGGTTCCCTTCTTGGCCTTTCTGGTGACAACCCAGATGATGACGGCCACCAGGGCCAAGGCAAAGGTGATGATGAGGATTTTTTTGGTTTTCGGTTTCATGGTCTATGTTTTAAATGGTTAGAAATCTGGTGTTATGCCCTTGGACAAAAGGATATTGCGTGCCTTGGAAAGCTCGCTGGAACTGAGTTCTGATTTCAGCGTGGCCGGAAGTGTCGAACGGACATCCATTCGGGCAAGCCAGCCTGCAGACGCCCAGTGCTGCGCCCATACATTACATAGTTTCATGTAATCAGCCTGGCTGTTCAGCATCCCAAGCACATCATAAATCTCCTGTTCGTTAGTGCCAGTCCAAACAGTCGCTTCCCAAAGGCGCAGCCATAGATGTGCGAAATCCAAGGAACTTGTGATGAATGTTCCCGTGCCCGTCTCTATAGCGGCATCGCCGAGGATCGTTACAGCGGATGATCCGGAAGAGTAAGATCCGTTCCAAAGGCCTCTGACCTTCCGCCACACGAAAGCGACGGCTACAATGGCGAGCACCAGCAGCACGGCTGCAGTGATGCCCTTCTTTGGGTCGCTCAGGTAGTCGATTGTCTTGGTTATTTTAGTTTTGCTCATTGTCTTATTTTTTGATGGTTTTGTAAACAGCCAGGCCGATCAGAGCGCCGATGGCGACGACCAGCAACGGGAATGCGGTGATGTCGATGGGGGTCACCTCATCCAGCTTGAAGTCGTAGGCGTTCTCGTATTTGGCGATCACTGCTTTCACCCAGGCGTTGCCCGACCGATCCAGGAACTCGTCAAGGGAACTGTCCTTGTTGGTGTAGTTTCGGAGCTGGTCCCAAAGGAAATCGCCGGCGCTCCTGGAGGAGCTGCGGCGGCTCTGCTCGAAGGCCTGGCCAAGCATCGCCTTGATGTTGGAGCGCTGTGCGGCATCGTCCCAGCTGTACCAGCCGGCGTTGCGCTGCTTGATGACCCCGTAGATAGACGTTCCAAGGCTCCAGGCACCGCCGATGATCGACATCGCTTCAGCAAAGAAGTTGCTGTACTGGCTGTCCGATCCGTCGAGGTAGGAAAGGAATTCCTTCCGTTTCTCCAGGTCGTCGGCGTTGGCGGCGCGGTCCAGGAAGATCCGGGAGGCGATGCGGTTGGTCTCCGCCTCGTCCCACTCGTTGTTCCGGAGGTGCACTACCTCGTGGCACAGAATGAACTCCTGCATCATCGGGGGAAGCTTGTAGAATGCAGCCTTGTTCACCTCGATGACGTTGAGATCGTGGTCGGCACGCGACAGCACCGGTCCCAGGTCTTCACGGTCCTTGGTCCTTATTTTTTCTTCTTGCGGTTCCATAGCAGCATGATGATGGCCACGGCAGCGGCCCCGATGATCAGGTAGGTGGTCCAACCGGTTTTGTTTGTTTGCACATCCACCGGCTCCTCACTGGTATAAACCGTGGAGGATCCGCCGTTGGTCGGCGCACTGCCAGGGTGGGCCATGCGGTATGCGGTGACGGCATCATTGATGTCGTTCACAACCTCGTCGCGACGGCTCACGGTGTCGAACACCAAGGAGAAATCGCGGTACCCGCCGCTGTAATCGGCAATGCCGGAAGGTTTGTAAACCTGCTGCAGATAGGTGCACAGTGTTTTGCCATCCGTGTTTGAGTCGGCAGAAACGAGCACGCGGTATTTCTTGTAACCGTGCTTGCGGCAGTTCGTCATGTGTTCCGCGGCGAATTTCAAGGGTTCTCCTGTAAGTTGTGCCATTTTGTTGAGGTTTGGTTGTTAGTCAATTTCCTTAATTACAAGGTAAGCGACGACGGCCAGCACTGCCCAGGTGAGCAGACGGACGCGGCGCATCGTCACGCAGAGCAGCCTGGCGGCCAGATCGGCGGAAGGATCCGGAGCGCATGGCTCCGGATTCCCCACCGTCATTCCCTCCATGATGTCGGTCACGGCGGCGCCCGCCTCATGGATGTCGTCGATGGGCGGCTCGTATGTATTGCCGAAGCATCCCGACTGGCCGATCATTTCAAGCCTCCTTCCTTGTCTTTGTAGATGACGAAGGCAGCGATCAGCACGGCCCACCACCATTTCTTGAGGAAGGCCATGATGCCGGATTCCTTGGGCTTGGAAACGACGGTAGCTTCCACGGCGCCGTTGCTTGAGGATGATCCGCCCCCACCTCCACCGACGACGTTTCCCGATCCGGATCCGGTACCGGGATCGACGGCGGCGAACTCAGCCCTGATGGCGTAGTTCCCGTTCATCTGGAAAGTGATTTCCTTTGAGGTCTTTCCGTCAACAGGAGCGCCGTGCCATGCTACGAAGCGGTAGCCGTCGAGCGGCGTGGCCGTGAGGGTGACGGAGTTGCCGTTGGTGGCGCTGATGGTTCCGCTGCCGGCGCGGCTCTTGTCGTCAAGGACAAGGCCGTTGCCGTTTACGCGGCCCATCTTGCCGTCCCACCGGATGTTGGCGGTGAACACCTTCTGGGCGTCGTCGCCGGCTTTCTCGAAACGGGCAACCAGCCAGGTATCCTTGGTGAGACCGAATGAAACGGGGTTCTGCGTTGTATTGCCCACCCCGTCGATGTTGGTGTCCCAGCGCACAAAGCGGTATCCTTTGTAAGCGGTTGCCCTGGCGCGGAATCTGTCTCCAGATCCTTTGCGGCCCGAAGCGGCCTCCAGGGAAGCCGATTCCGACGACAGCGGCGAAGGATCGGTGAGTTTGTCCACCTTCACCTCCCCCATCGACGGATTGCCAGATGTGACGCTCAGGGTGTAGCCTCCGGGATCGACGGCGGACTGTTTGGATGCAGCGCTGTAGTTGCTGAAACGGCGGCGCGAATAGGCGCCTGAATATGGGAAGTTTGTCATGGCTTATTTCTTTTTGAGAATGAGGAATGCGAAAGCCAGCAGCACGAGCGCCACCACGATGAAGATGAGGATGTTGGCGTTTTTGCGCTCCTGGTTATACATGGTTTGGTAGGCGTTGGCCACATATTTGTCGGACGTGCCCCAGATGCTTGAGACCACGTTGGCGGCGGAACTGAGCCAGTCGCCCACATAGCCCCAGCTGAACGCACCGGAGCCGGATGTGTTTTGGCCAAGACCGGCGGTGTTGCTGTAGAAGCTGCCGTCGTCCATGGTTGGACCCACCTCGCTGCCGTTATAGTTGCTGTAGCGCTTGCGGCCGAAGGCTCCGCTTTTGATGGCGACGGGTTCTGTCGGTGCTGGATTGAAGATTTCGTTCATGGTTTCTTGGTTTTTGGTTGGTCTTTTTAGCAGACACGGCGGGCGAGATTAAAACCCGCTCGCCGTGCCATCTAAGATGAAAAAATCCTTGCCCGTTTCAGATCATGCGGCTGCGCTTGGCTCGAAGGTGAACTGGATGGAGAATTGGGCCTGTGCAGGAACGGTGATGGCCATGAACACCTCCGGAGTGAGATCCAAAGTCTGGCCGGAAAGATCGATGGTGATCTTGCTGCGGTCGTAGGCGTTCACGTTGACGTACTGCTGCAGGGTGATGAAGTCGGTGCCACCCTTGGCGCCCAAGGCTGTCTTGGCGATCTCAATCTCGGTGTTGTAGAACGACTGGCTGGCGGCGTTGGCTGCCTGGATGACGATCTGCGAAACACGGAGGCCGACACGTTGGACGGCGTTGAGGAAGTCGCGGTATTTCGTGCGGCCCACGGAGTTCACTTGGACGTATTGTCCGGGGTCGTTGGCGTTGTAGTCGTCGGCAACCTGGTCACAGGCGTAGCCGGCGTTGTTAAGGTCAGTCGGGTCGCTGAAGGACAGCGTGGCGGCCTTGCTGGTGCCGTCCTGGACGAATTTCATGGCGCTGTAGAGGCCGGGAAGAAGGCACAGCTTCTTGGCGTTGTTGTTGTCGCCGACAAAGTTGAATGTTACTTGAGCCCTGAGGGCTTCTCTTAATGTGTCAAACATTTGTTTAAGGTTTTTTTGGTTAGTTTTCGGTTTGTTGGTTAGTTGAGGTTCAGCACCTTCTGTTGAAGGCGCCAGCCGTAGTCAGTCTTTCCGTCGGGACCGGCGATCCAGGCGGCGTTGGCATTCTGGTCAGGATGATAGAGCAGCCAGATGGCGTCGAGGACTACCTGCTCGTCGAAGGTGTTTCCGTTGCGGGAGGCCTTGGCCTGCATTTCCTCACGCGCGACTGTCGAGGCATTGACACGGGCCATGGTGGCGTTGATCTTGCGGACCTCCTTGTTGGTGAAGGGCACGTTGGCCAGGATGTACTCCAGGGAGCCCGGAAGCGCACCGGTGCCGGTGTCGGTCGTGGAGACGGCCTTGCCCTCCTTGCGTTTCTTCCA
>JAFXMK010000031.1 GCA_017530365.1 Bacteroidales bacterium | reverse complement strand
TCGAACCGGCACGCCTTTAAAGGGCAAGGGATTTTAAGTCCCTCGTGTCTACCAATTCCACCACTCAGGCACTTACACAAAAAATCCCGATTTCACTCGGGACCTTGTGGAGCGGAAAACGAGACTCGAACTCGCGACCCCGACCTTGGCAAGGTCGTGCTCTACCAACTGAGCTATTTCCGCAAGAGCGGAGCGGAAAACGAGACTCGAACTCGCGACCCCGACCTTGGCAAGGTCGTGCTCTACCAACTGAGCTATTTCCGCTTGCGAATTGCGCGGCAAAGATACAACTTTTTTCTTTTGCGCAACTTTTTTTTCAAAAAAAACTTTTCTAAATATTCTACCGAGCTTTAACTCCTACGGAGTAATACTCCTAACTTCTCACTATTTCAACAGCTTCTTGATCTCATTCAATTTCATCAATGCCTCAACTGGTGTTAGGGTGTCAATATTGGTATTGAGGATGTCCTCCTTGATTTGCAACAACAACGGGTCATCCAGCTGGATGAAACTCAGCTGCATTGGCTCTTCAGGCTTCAGAGCAGCCTTGTCAACCTGGTCGCCGGTGTGCGACTTCTCCAGCAGGGTCAGCAGTTTCTCGGCACGCTCCACCACTTTCTTGGGCATGCCGGCCATGGCAGCCACATGGATGCCGAAGCTGTGGGCACTGCCACCGCGCTTCAACTTGCGCAAAAACACCACCTTGTTGCCGACTTCCTTAACCGTCACATGATAGTTCTTGATGCGTGCAAAGGAAGCCTCCATCTCGTTCAGCTCGTGATAGTGGGTCGCAAACATTACCTTGGCTCGACTTACAGGGTGGTCGTGGAGGAACTCGGTGATGGCCCAAGCGATGCTGATGCCGTCGTAAGTGCTGGTGCCGCGCCCGATCTCGTCTAACAATACAAGGCTCCGTGACGAGACGTTGTTTAATATGCTTGCTGTCTCGTTCATCTCCACCATAAAGGTCGATTCGCCCGAAGAGATATTGTCAGAGGCACCCACACGGGTGAAGATCTTATCCACCAACCCGATTCTTGCTGACGCCGCGGGCACAAAGCTACCCATCTGCGCCATCAGCACAATTAAGGCTGTCTGCCTCAACAAGGCCGATTTGCCCGACATGTTGGGGCCAGTGATGACAATGATCTGCTGTTTGTCTTTGTCGAGATATACGTCATTGGCGATATAACTCTCTCCGGCAGGTAGCATCTGTTCAATCACTGGGTGTCTTCCGTCCTTGATATCCAATACGTAGGAATCGTCAATGGTCGGCCTTACATAGTTGAACTTCAACGCAATATCGGCAAAGCTAACCAGACAATCCAATCTCGCCACCAATGAAGCATCCAGCTGGATCGGCTCCACAAACTCCGAAACTGCTCCGACCAACTCTCCATAGATCCTTTGTTCTATGCTAGCAATCTTTTCTTCCGCACCGAGAATCTTTTGCTCATATTCCTTCAGCTCTTCGGTAATGTATCTTTCAGCGTTGGCCAGTGTCTGTTTGCGGATCCACTCTTGTGGCACTTTGTCCTTGTGAGTGTTTGTTACCTCCAGATAATAGCCAAACACGTTGTTATAGCCGACTTTCAAAGAGGAGATCCCGGTGATCTCCATCTCGCGCCGTTGGATGCCTTGCAAGTATTCCTTACCTGAACGTGACAATCCCCGCAGCTCGTCCAACTCAGCATCGACACCCTCTGCGATGAAGTTGCCTTTGGAGAGCAGGGCAGGGGCATCAGGATTCAATGTCGACTTGATCTTCTCGCGGATGCTGACACAAGGATTCAACTGATCGGCGTATGTTTTCAACGCCTCATGTTGGCTTTCGGCGCATAGGGTCTGCAGGATTTCCACCTGATCCAAAGCCCTACCCACTTGTAATAATTCCCGTGGATTTACCTTGGATAGCGACACCTTGGAAATCAGTCGCTCCAAGTCGTTAATGGCTCGGATGGCCTCCTGGAAATGCTCGATGGCCTCATGGTGCTGTGTGAAATACTCCACCACGGCATAGCGCCCTTCAATCTGTTCTTGGTTCTTTAAAGGCAAGGCGATCCATCTGCGCATCAGTCGGCTACCCATGGGGGAGACGGTCTTGTCGATGACGTCGATCAGGGTCTTGGCGTTGGCATTGGCAGTATGCAGCAGTTCCAAATTGCGGATGGTGAACTTATCAAGCCAGACGAACTGCCCTTGGTCAATCCTCGATAAAGAGGTGATATGGTTAATCTTGTCGTGATGTGTCTCTAATAAATAATGTATGCAGGCTCCAGCCGCAATGATGCCTTTGGGGAAATCATCCACGCCAAAACCTTTGAGCGAACTTGTGTTGAAATGCCGGTTGAGCACCTCGTTGGCGTAATCTTCAGTGAAAACCCAGTCGTCAAAAACGGTAAGAAACTGTTTCCCTCCAAAAATCTCAATGAAGTCACGCCGTTTGTTGCGTTGCAACAACACCTCAGAGGGATTGAAACTCTGCAGTAACTTGTCAATATATTCGTTATTGCCTTGGGTCAGATAGAACTCTCCTGTGGAGACGTCCAAAAACGCCACCCCGGAAATCTCTTTGTCCAAATGTACTGAAGCCAAGAAATTATTCTCTTTCTGCTCCAATACACTGTCGTTGTATGTCACACCCGGTGTCACCAGCTCGATAACGCCGCGTTTTACCAGTTTCTTGGTAAGTGCAGGATCTTCAAGCTGTTCGCAAATAGCCACTTTCAATCCCGCCCTGACCAGCTTGGGCAGGTAGGTGTCAAGTGCATGATGCGGGAAACCCGCCATGGATTGTTCCGCGGCGGCTCCGTTGTGCCGCCGTGTCAGCACGATGCCGAGCACCTCGGATGATTTCACGGCATCCTCTCCGTATGTCTCATAAAAATCGCCCACCCTGAACAACAACATCGCATCGGGATACTTCGCCTTGAATGCGTTGTATTGCTTCATCAGCGGCGTTTCGCTGGTTCCTTTTGTCATCTCGTAATTTTTGTCTGACAAAAATAAGAAATTCTCAAACATGATGATTCTTTAGCCGTATCATTTAAACTTTTGTTATCTTTGTATAATTAACTAGGTGTTCTATGCGTAAACTGACGATGGAAGAGCTAAACAGGCTCTCGAAAGACCAATACGAAGGTGTTCCTAAACTACCAGTTGTAATAGTGCTTGACAACATACGATCATTAAGTAATGTGGGCGCAGTGTTCCGCTCTGCCGATGCATTCAGAATTGAGGAGCTGTTTCTCTGTGGCATTACGGCTTGTCCTCCGCATCGTGAGATTCACAAAACCGCATTGGGTGCTGACGAAACCGTTCGTTGGCGCTATTTCTCGACTACAGAAGAAGCATGTCAGGAATTGAAAACCATGGGGTATGGGATCTATGCCGTCGAACAAGTCGATGATAGTGTCATGCTACAGGATTTTTGCACGCCGCCTCGAACTGCCTTTATTTTGGGTAACGAAGTGGACGGCGTAAGCGATAGTGCACTTCCTTATTGTGACGGAGCTGTCGAAATACCACAAGAAGGTACCAAACATTCACTGAATGTTTCAGTTTGTTCAGGTATTATCATGTGGCATTCTTTTAAACAACTATTCTTAAAAAAGTGATTTTTGATATTTTTTTTGTGAAAAAATCAAAAAAATGTTGAAAAAATTGTTGAAAAAAAACAAAAAAATTGGTTGGAATGAAAAAAAATTCTATTTTTGTTCGGTTTTAATAGATAATTGAAGTAAGTAACAATAAAAATAAGTTTAACTAATCATTTGCATTATGAAGAAGAATTTGACTAAATTCATGATGATTGTCATGATGGCAATCCTTCCTCTGAGCTTCTACGCCCAGAAAAAGCAATCTGCTCCTGTTGAGAGGTATTTTTACCTCTTCGCTGAAGGCGGTCTCTCAATTAACCACACGGACCTTGCCAACTATGGCGGCCTCCCGTTCGATTTTGAAGCCAAGAAACTTGATCCTTATTTGTTGAAAAACTTTGATGGTCAAGTGGGTCTGGGTTATCAATTTAGTAAAGTGATGGGTGTCAATGCCAAATTTGGTACCGGTACCTTGGGTGGCCAAAAAGAAGGACAGCGCTTGACTGGTTTTGAAGGTGGCGCAGTGGATCCTACAATGGCCGATAAAGGCTTTGAAAATGTCATGCTTGACAAGACTACCTTCATGGAAGCCAACCTCAACTTGACCTTCAACCTGACCAACTTGTTCTTTGGTTACAACCCGAGAAGAGTGTTCAATTTCATCCCTCACCTTGGTATTGGTGGTATCCGCTATCATGCCGGTGCTGTCAACAGAATTGCTGACGAATCTGAAGTGATCGCCAAAAAGGATGAAGCTGAAATGACCTTCACCGTTCCGGTCGGCGCTGAGATCAACTTCAACATCGCTCGCTGGTTCGATTTCTTCATTGACTACACCTTCACATGGGCTGGCAATGACAAACTCGACCAAGTTCAGAAATTGCCGGATGATATCCAAGTCATCAACGATATGTACAGCTCAGTGAACGCTGGTCTACGCTTCAAGTTCAACAAGAAGCCTTGCGACATCGAAAAGATGGCCGCCAATGCTAAGGACATCACCATGAGAGTGAATCCTGAACCGCTCCAAGAAGAAAACGGCAAGGTTTGCTACGACGTGATCTTCAATGTTCCTGGCGAATACTTCGAAAAAGAAGCCGTCATGAACATCACTCCTACCATGACCTTCGAAGGTGGCCAAGTCGAAATGGCTCCTGTTACCTTCGTTGGCGAAAAAGTCAAAGGTCAAGGCGACTTCCAAGTCAATTACAAGAACGGTGGCGAATTCACCAAGCACTACTGCATGGACTATGTTCCTGGCATGGAGAATGGCAAGCTCATCGGCAATCCTATGTTCTATGTCTATGACGGTACCATCTATCCTTCACAGGATGACATCGTCAAGAACGTTTACTTCACCCAAGGTGGCGACAGAATCATCACCCAAGGCGTTCTCGTTCCTGTCGTGAAGTGCGAAGTCAGCAACATCAAGACCGTTGTTGATGGTAAGAACGTGACCATCAGCTGGAATGGCGATGCTGAATCCTACGACCTGTACTTCGGCGAAGGCACTCCTGATGCCGCTACCGTGACCGGCGTGAAAGAAACCAGCTACACCTTCAACGATGTTGAATATGGCAAGTACAACGTCTATGTCAAGGCTAACTGCAAGGATGATAACATTGGTGATTGGCAACAAGGCACCGCTGCCGAGCTCGTCGCTCCAAGAGAGCCCATCGCTATCTTCTACTTCGACTACAACTCAAGCGATCTGAAGCCTAACACCAAGATGAACAAGGAAGCTGCTAAGGCTCTTGCTGAAAAACTCGCCGCCGGTGAAGCTATCAACGGCTTCGAAATCGAAGGCTGGGCATCACCTGAAGGTGAACTCTCACTCAACAACAATCTGGCTGACAACCGTGCCGACGCTGCACAAAAAGCTATCAAGAGCCAGATGAAGAAGGTGAAAGTGAACGAAAAGAACTTCGAATTCAGCGCTAAGGGCTTCGGTCCTGACTGGGATAAGTTCATCGAACTCGTCCAGAACTCCAACATCAAAGACAAAGATCAGATTGTCCGCGTCATCAACAACGCTGGCAGCCAGGCTAGAAAAGAACAGGAAATCAAGAACATGATCAATGTTTATCCTGAACTCGAAAAAGACATTCTGCCGCTGATCCGTCGCGCTGAAGTCTTCGTCAAGTAATCATTCTTGAGAAGATGATCACTAAAAAGGCCGCTCGTTTGAGTGGCCTTTTTTTAGTTTAAAGATAAAAGATAAAAGTTGGTGAAATTAACTTTTATCTTTTATCTCTTATCTTTTATCTCTTTAAAACTCTATTCTGTGGATGCCTATATCGTATGGCTGACTGATGGCTTCGATGATCTGTCGGTAGTCTGTCTCGTTGGCCACAAAATCCAACCTGTTGGTGTCTAGCACCAAGATCCGCATCTCATTTTGCTGCTGCTTGATGAAGTCGAAATAGCCCTGCTGCACGCTCTCCAAATACTCGTTGGAGATGCTTTGCTCGTATGTCCTTCCTCGTTTCCGGATGTTGTACTGCAAATGATCCACATCCAGGTACAGATAGACCATCAGCTCAGGCTTGGGTAGGTTGGCAAAGATGATGTTGAAAAAGCGAGCAAAAAGCTGATACTCGTCTTCCTGCAAGTTGTTCTTCGAAAAGATCAGTGACTTGGCGACATAGTAGTCCGAAATGATAAAGTCGTGAAACAAATCCAGATTGGCCAACTTGTCCTTCAGCTGCTGAAAACGCAAAGCCAAAAAGGTCATCTCCACCTGAAAAGCGTACTTGTCGGGCTCTTTATAGAACTTCGGCAGAAATGGGTTTTTGTCTGCTTCAAACTCCTCCAAGACCAACTTGCCGTTGAAATCGTTGGCAATACGGGTTGAGAGCGTGGTCTTGCCCGCCCCAATGGTCCCTTCTATGGCTACGTAGTTATAGTTCATAGTTTTTCAAGCAATTGCTTTTGGCTTAAATTGAATTCGGGATGGAGAAAGTCGGGCACCAACTCGCATAACGGCTCCAAGGCAAACCGACGCAAATGTAATTTCGGATGCGGCGCTGTCACTTTATCTGTGTGAATGATTTGGTCGCCATAATAAAGGATGTCCAAATCCACCGTCCTGGAACTGTATCCTTTCTTTTCTGGATGCCTTACGCGACCTAATTCACGTTCGATGCCTAACAGCTCGTCCATCAAGTCGTCGGGTAACAGCTCTGTCTCCACTACCAACAGCTCGTTCAGGAACCATTCCTCGGCCTCGAAGCCCCAGGGCTCCGTGATATAGGCTGATGAACGCTCCACCAACATGCCACACCTCTTATTAATAAGCAGGCAGGCTTGTTCCAACAATGCCTCCTTGTCGCCTTGGTTCGACCCGAATAAGATATAACATCTTGTCATGTTGCAAAGATAATGATTTTGCATTAACTTTGCAGCTTCAACATTAAATCTCAAACAGATGAAATTCTATAAAGTTGTCCTTGCCGCATTTATCGGCACCTTGATCGCTCTGTTGATCAACTTCTTTGTAAAAATAGGTGTGGTTTCCGCCATGATCGCCGCAATGTCCAAGCCTCAGTCGGAGGCTGCCACCGTAGTAAAACCCAATTCGGTGCTCTACATGAAACTCAACTACGAGATTCCTGACCGCACCACCGACAATCCCTTCAGCGCCATTGACTTCAATACCATGGAGACGATTGAAGCCACTGGCTTGAACGAGATTCTCCGCAATATTGAATATGCCAAGACAGACCCAAACATCAAAGGCATCTATATGGAGTTGAGCAGCATCCCTACCTCAACCGCCACGTTGCAGGAACTTCGCAGCAAACTTATGGAGTTTAAGGAATCGGGCAAGTTTATCGCTTGTTATGGCGAGACCTACTCCCAAAGCGCCTATTATGTGGCCTCCGTTGCTGACAAGATCTGGCTCAATCCAGAGGGCATGATCGACTTGCACGGTATGGCATCGCAGATTATGTTTTACAAGCGTCTGCTCGACAAACTTGACGTTGAAATGCAGATCGTACGTGGCCCCAATAACCGCTTCAAGAGCGCCGTTGAACCCTATTTCCTTGAAAAGATGAGCGAGGCTAATCGCGAACAGATGGAAAAGTTGCTGGGCACGGTTTGGGGAGAGATCCTGCAAGGAATCAGCGGAACACGTGATATCAGCGTGGAACAGCTTAACCAGATTGCCGATAACTTGGAACTGATGACCGATGCACAGAAGGCTTTGGAGTATGGCTTGGTGGACCAGCTATATTTTAAGGACCAAGTGCTGGATGAACTGAAGAACCTTACAGGCGGCAAGAGAAAGGTCAATGCTGTGGGTAATGCCAACTACGCGAAGTCCTATAAGATCAAGAATCCCAGCAAAAATGAAGTGGCTGTTATCTATGCATCCGGCCAGATCTTTGATGGCAAGGGCAATGAGGAACAGGCCATCTATTCGGAAAACCTCTCCAAAACTATCCGCAAGGCTCGTGAGGATAAAAATGTGAAAGCTGTGGTGCTGCGTGTCAACTCACCCGGTGGTAGTGCCTTGGCTTCTGCCATCATTGGCCGTGAGCTCGACTTGACCAAAGAAGAAAAACCGCTTATCGTATCCATGGGCAACTATGCCGCTTCTGGCGGTTACTGGATCTCAGCCAAAGGAGACTATATCTTTGCAGATCCCACCACGCTCACGGGGTCCATCGGCGTGTTCGGCACCTTCCCCAACATGAAAGGCTTATTCAACGACAAATTGGGCTTGACCTTCGATGTGGCCAAGACCAACGAAAACGCTGACTTCGGCAGCATAGCCGAGCCGCTCACGCCTTTCCAGTATGCCAAGCTGCAGGAGAATGTGGTGAAGACCTACGACGAGTTTACACTGCGCGTTGCTGAAGGCCGCGGACTCCGCCAGACCTACGTGGATAGCATAGGCCAAGGCCGTGTGTGGGCTGGCGCCGATGCCATCGAGCTGGGTTTGGTGGATCAGCTGGGCAATCTGGAAGATGCCATCGCTTTCGCTGCCCAAAAAGCCAACCTCGGTACCGACTATAAGGTGGTGGAGCTGCCTAAGGTAAAGGATTTCTTTACCCGCATTATGGAGTCGATGAACAAATCAGATGAGATAGAAGCCGCCATGAAACAGAAACTTGGCGTGTATTACCACTATTACGAAGGACTGGAGAACCTCCAGAAGAACACCGGAATCCAGGCTAGGATGCCGTTTGATCTGGTGATTCAATAAGTCCCCTTCGGCTATTCATATTCAGCTAAAACGTCTTCGCGCTCCAATTGTCTCTCGCCCCATTCGTCCATGAGCTGTTGGAGCGCTTCTTTTTTCTTGCCGTAGGACCAAAACAGGTCGTTATCCACCTTCACCTCGGGGTGCTCATCGGGATGACTCATGATCTCGTCCAGAGAGGCCAACTCCTGCTCCATCTTCCCGATGGCATCCTCCAAACGCAGGATCTCCTTATCGACCTTGCGTAGCTTGGCATCGGTTTGCTTCTTGCGCTCGTAGTTGATCTTGTTCTGAGAAACAGGTTCCGCGACGGTTTTTTGAGGCTGTTGCTTGGCGGCGATTTCCAATTCTTTCAAATGATTGAGATTCTTCTGCTCCAGAAAATCGTAGATGTCGCCGATATATTCCTTGATGTTGGGCTTCTTGAACTCATATACCTTGTTGGTCAGGCCTTGCAGGAAGTCACGGTCGTGCGAGACAATGATGAGTGTGCCGTCATATTGGATCAAGGCGTTCTTCAAGATGTCCTTGGAGAGCATGTCGAGGTGGTTGGTGGGCTCGTCCAGGACCAAGAGGTTGGTGGGGAAGAGGAGCATCTTGGCCAAGGAAAGCCGGGCCTTTTCACCGCCTGACAGAACCTTTACCTTTTTGTCGATGTCATCGCCACGGAACAGGAAAGCGCCTAGCAAGGCCTTGACTTTCAGACGCATGTCACCCACGGCCACATCGTCCAAGGTCTCGAATACGGTTTTGTTCATATCAAGCATATCTTGCTGATTCTGAGCATAATAACCGATTTTTACTTCATGGCCGAGCTTCACCTCGCCCTCGTGGTCTAGCACCCCGCAGATGATCTTCGAGAGGGTGGATTTGCCTTCGCCGTTGCGACCCACAAAAGCGATCTTCTCACCCCTGGGAATCAGTAGGTTGACATCTTTCAAGATGACTTTATCGTCGTAGGCTTTGCCCACATGCTTCAGTTCCAGTGTCACCTTGCCAGAGTGTGGCGCGGGCGGAAACTTGAAGTGGATGGCGGTCTTGTCGATATCATCAACCACGATTTCATCCATCTTTTCCAACAGCTTCACGCGGCTCTGCACCTGCTTGGCCTTGGTTGCCTTGTAGCGGAACCGCTCGATGAAGGCCTCGATCTCCTTGATCTCGCGCTGCTGGTTGTTGTAGGCGTTGCGCTGCATATCGACCCGCTCCTCACGCAGGTTGACGTAATCGGAGTAGGAGGCCTTGTAGTCGTAGATCTTGCCGTTCGAGATCTCGATGGTGCGGATGGTGATGTTGTCGAGGAAGGCCCGGTCGTGCGAGACCATCAGGATGGCACCATAGTAGGATTTTAAAAAGCCTTCCAACCATTGGATGGACTCGATGTCGAGGTGGTTGGTGGGCTCGTCGAGAAGCAACAGGTTGGGTTTCCTCAACAGGATCTTGGCCAGCTCCACACGCATCTGCCAGCCGTTGCTGAACTCCCGCATGGGGCGCTGCATGTCGTCGTGTTCAAATCCCAGTCCGACCAAGATACGTTCGGCCTCACCCTCGATGGCGTTGCCGCCCATCATGTTCAGGCGGTCGTTGAGCACGTTGAGGTGTTCGATGAGGCGTTGGTATTCCCGGCTCTCATAGTCGGTGCGCTCCATCATGGCGTTTTGTAGCTGCTCCACCTCCCATTCCAGTTGGTGGTATTCGTCGAAGGCGGTCATGGCCTCGTCGAGCACCGTGTTGGGACTGTTCACATTCTTTTCTTGGGGCAGGTAACCGATGGTGACACCTTCAGGAACGATGACATCGCCCTTGGAGGGTTGCTCCAGTCCGCAGATCAGCTTAAGCAAGGTGGTCTTGCCCGCTCCGTTATGGCCCACCAAACCAATCCGGTCCTTCTCCCGAATCAGGAAGGTGATGTCGGTGAACAAATCGTCACCGGTAAAGTGCATGCTGAGATTTTGGACGGAGATCATGAAGTTTATAAATAATAGCGGAGACCGGTTTTGAGATTGAATACTACAGTTTGAGTTGAATATCCTCCATAGAGCGTCTTTGTTGTAATTGGATAGCCCGACAGTTCTATTCCAATTCCAAAATGATTTGAAATCATGCGATCGTATCCAATAGCACAACCAATTCCTAAATAGGAGTTGCCAAAAAGTTGATTACCAATATAATATCCAACAAGGAAGTCCAAATAATACCTGTTATTAATCATGGGTTCTCTTTCTTGGTCGCATCCACATCCAAGAATTTGATCAAGTTGAGTCCGTTTGGGTCGAGAAAAAGAAACACCTGAAAAGCCAATACTACCTGCGATGAAGTGGTTCCCGGGTCTGGTTTCTCCAGGCTTGTTGCTATAGTCATAATTTACTCCAAAGGTGAGCTTATGATTGCTTTGGAATCGAATCTTGCCGGACATCAAGTATGCAATTGGTGGATCGAAATAATTCTGCAAGCCACAATCAACCGCGAACTGAACAGTAAATAGCTTTTGGTGAATAAATACTTTTGTACTCTTTTTTTGTCGGTCTTCAAGTGCGTTGGGATCATCAACGTGGTAGGAAATGAGATCTTTTTTGTTGATTCGCAGTGCTTTGGGATTGCCCAAGCGGTTGTAACCGAAGACTAGGTCAATGAAACCGTCCGATTTGTTTTTGTCTTGAAAAATCAAACAAGGTATGGTGTCATTGTCTTTGGTGACGAAGTAATCGTTGAAGTCAACCCTGTCGAAAGGTTCGGGCTCAGCCAACACAAGGCTGTCGTTGATGTTTAGGATTCCGGCGGTAATCACATGAAAAGTAGGCTCTTCCGATGGGTAGAAATAAGTCTGTAATTCTAGGCCATTGCCTCCCATGGCTCTTGCCTCTTTTTTTGCCGTTTCCAACAGGGTGTTCCAATCGCTGTTTAGCCTGACCAGGATTCCACCAATGACTTCGGAATGTTCAGGAACCGTGTCGCCCATTTTGTAAACGGTCACGTCCGCATTCTCCTCAAGAGGAGGGAGTTGCCTGGTGATACTTTTCATGACCGGTGGGGCGCATGAAGAGAGAAGGAAAAGTATGCCAAGATAGAATAGCTTTTTCATTTATAGTTTTGTTTGTTTCTTTTTCCAAACACAAAATGTCACCAAACCAATCACAGTAATAGCAGCACCAATGCCATAACCCGCCGGTCTCGGCAGCATCGATCCCAATCCACCATCAGCGGCCTTGGCCACGAAGAGGAAGCAACCCGTCACCATAGTCATGAAGAGGGCAGGGATGAGGGTGATCAGATACCAGAGCTTGCCTTTGTTTTTGGCCAGATACACCGTGATGGCCCAAAGTGTTACCGTGGCGAGTGCTTGGTTGGCCCAGGCGAAGTAACGCCAGATCAGCTGGAATCCCTTGGCGTCGGAGATGCTATAAACCAGGATCAAGGCCGTGACCGCGAACATCGGGATGGCGATGAGCAGACGGTTCTTGATGGGCTTTTGGTCGAAGTGGGTGAAGTCGGCAATGATGAGCCGGGCCGAACGCAACGCCGTGTCACCCGAAGTGACGGCGGCGCTGATGACGCCCAAGATAGTGATGGTGGCGATAACGGGGGTGAACCAGGTGTTGGCGATGATGCCTACGATGGCAGCACCGCTTTTTCCTGTGACGTCCACCACGCTGTCGGGACCGAAGAAATAGGCAGCTGCCGCAGCCCAAATCAAGGCGACGACACCTTCGGTAATCATGGCACCGTAAAAAATCGGACGGCCTTGTTTCTCATTGATCATGCAACGTGCCATCAAAGGCGATTGGGTGGCATGGAAACCCGAGATGGCACCACAGGCAATCGAGATGAACATCATTGGGAAGATGGGGTTGTTGGGCGCATCGGGATGACGGTTCTGCAAACCGCTCCACAATTCAGGGATTTCCGGTTTATAGATGAGGAAGGCTACGAAGATGGCCACAGCCATACCCAACAGCAAGATGCCAAAGATGGGGTAGATCTTTCCGATGAGCTTGTCGATAGGTAACAAGGTGGCAATCAAGTAATAAGCCAAGATAATGATGATCCAGATATAGGGATTCCAACCTTGGGTGAAGTGGGCGTTGAGCAGGGTGGCAGGGGTGTTGACGAACACCACACCGACCAAAATCATCAAAATCACGGTGAAGCCGCGCATGATTTGCTTGGCGCCATTACCGAGGTAAGTGCCGTGGATTTCAGGCAGACTGGCTCCTTTGTCTCGTAAGGAAATCATCCCCGCCAGATAGTCGTGGACGGCACCAGCGAAGATGCTACCCAACACGATCCAAAGAAATGAAGCCGTGCCAAACTGGGCTCCCATAATGGCGCCGATGATGGGCCCCACGCCGGCGATGTTCAAAAACTGGATCAGGAAGATCCGCCAAGGCTTCATCGGCACATAGTCCACACCGTCAGCCATGGTCGTAGCAGGCGTAGCCCGATTGGGATCTGCTCCGAAGAGCTTCTCCACGATCTTTCCGTATATCAAATAGCCGAGAATGAGGACGGCCAAAGCGATAAAGAAAGTGATCATATTATACGTTTTTTATAACCTTAGTCGTCGATTTCGAGGACTCGGAATTTCTTGTCAAACTTGATTTCCAGTCGGTTGCTCAATTCGATTTCCCAGTCTCTTCTGTCCTTGTCGATTTTGATGATATCTTCGTTGGGGAAACTGGCTTTCACGTAGTTGACAATCTCAACAGGGATGAGGTCGGTAGGCACGCAGGTGTAGATGTTAGAGTGCTTGCAATCAATGTTTTTCCATTCGCCTTTGCGGGTGAAGTCGATTTCCGTTCCGTCGCTCAGTCTCACCTCGTATTCACCTTCATCGCGTTGGGTGAACAGGATGGTAGCCTTGGGGAAATAGGTGCTCACAAATTGTTGAATGGCTGGAGTCGGGTCTTTGGCTAACATGGCCAAAAACATGGTGATGATGGTTAGGGTTTTCATAGAATTAGTTTTTATAATTTATAATCATCCTTTTTTGGCGCCAAATTCCATCAAATACGCCTTTAAAAACGCATCGATATTTCCATCCATAACTCCCTGCACGTCGGAGGTCTGGTAGTTGGTACGGTGGTCCTTCACGCGACGGTCGTCGAACACGTAGCTGCGGATTTGGCTGCCCCATTCGATCTTCAGCTTGCCGGCTTCGATCTTGTTCTGCTCCTCCATGCGGTGACGCATCTCACGGTCGTAGAGTTGCGACTTCAAGAGGCGCAAGGCGTTCTCCTTGTTCTTGGGTTGGTCGCGGGTCTCGGTGTTTTCAATTAAGATTTCCTCTTCCTCACCGGTGTAGGGGTCTTTGTATTGGTAGCGCAAACGCACGCCCGATTCCACCTTGTTGACGTTCTGTCCGCCGGCGCCGCCGCTGCGGAAGGTGTCCCACGATAACCTTGACTGCTCCACCACAATCTCGATGCTGTCGTCAATAAGCGGGGTGACAAATACGGAAGCGAATGAGGTCATGCGCTTGCCTTGTGCGTTGTAAGGGCTCACGCGCACCAGGCGGTGTACGCCGTTCTCGCCTTTCAGGTAGCCGTAGGCATAGTCGCCTTCGAGCTTCATCGTCACCTGCTTGATGCCGGCATCCTCAGCTTCGAGTAAGTTGGAAATAGTGAGCTTGTACTTGTGGTTTTCGGCATAACGCATGTACATGCGCATCAGCATCTGCGCCCAGTCCTGGGCCTCGGTGCCGCCTGCGCCAGCGTTGATCTTCAGCACGGCGCTCATCGGGTCGGCTTCTTCCTGAAGCATGTTCTTGAATTCCAGGTCTTCCACAATCTTCAAGGCTTCGGCATATTGGGCATCCACCTCTTCTTCGGTGGCTTCGCCTTCCTTGGCGAAATCGAACAACACCGCCAAGTCGTTGTAGGCTTCTTCAGCCTTTTTATAGCCGTTGAGCCATCCCTTCACCTCGCGCACCTTCTTCATGGTGGCTTCGGCGGCTTTCGGGTCGTTCCAAAATTGCGGGTCTTGGGTCTTTTCATCTAATTCTTGGGCCTCTATGGTACGACGGTCCACGTCAAAGATACCTCCTCAAGGCTTCAACCCTCTTACATAATTCTTTTTGTTGGTCTAAAGTGATCATGGTGAATACTATATGTTAATTTGGGTGCAAAGGTAGTGAAAATTGAAAATTGAAAGGTGAAAAATGAAAGGTGTTTTCTATTTTTGCTGTATGAAAAATTTAAATATCATCGGTGTCTTGCTGCTTCTGTTGTTCTCAGCTTGCGGTCCCGATCCGCAGGAGGCTCGCCAAGCCGCACGAGATGCTTTAGATAACGCCAGCATCCAGTTGGATTTGGGCAACAAGATGGAGGCCATGCGGCTGTTCAAGGAGGCGGAGCGTTACGGCCTTTGGGCCGACGACACGCTGACGGTGGCTCATGCTCGGTTTAATATTGCTGCAAATCTAGGCTATTACGCCAATAAAGAAGAAATCGTCTCGTTACTGAAAGCTGCTGCGGAAGGCTTTGGTGTCGATTACGTTGACCGTGCTTATGCGCTGAGGGAGTTGGGGGATTTCTATCAATTCCATAGGGCATACGATACCGCCGAGATGGTTCTGAACCAAGCGTTGGCCTATGCCGAAAAAAGTGGCTCGGTGGAAACAAAGAGCGATGTGTTCTCGGCGTTCTATGCGATGTATTTCAATGCTGGGGAATATGAGAAGTCCGCCGAATCTCTCCGTAAATTCATGCAGGTCCGCCTCCCGAATATGAACGACAATTTATGGATGTTTTATTACCACGGCATGGGTAACGTCTTATATGAGTTGGGCGACTTGGATTCTACGGCTTATTACTACGGGAAGTTGGAAGAACTTGTCAACCAAATGGATTCTAAGGATGATACATGGTTTTATTTTGGTGATCTTGCCGGTTTTGCCGAAGAGCGTGGCGACTTCGAGACGGCATACAATTACTTTTATCAGTATGAAACTGGTAATGTCCATGCAGAGATAGAGCGTCGCGAGAACAATCTCGCTCTCATTAGCCATCAATATGATAATGCCCTGATACAAAACGAGTTGAACGAAAAAATTATCATGCGTCAACGATCGATCATCGTTATCAGTGGGTTAGCAGCTTTGGTTTTGGCAGCTTTCTTAGTCTCGCAAGTTCGATTGGCAAGAAAACGGAAACAAGAAGCCGAGATCAATGCAGAGTTGTTCCACTTCAAGCAACAGAACCAAGCCTTGGCGCAAAAAGATGCTGAACACGAACAAATCCAGCAGGACTATGCCGACCGTCTTTCGGGGGCTTTGGACAAGGAACAGCGGATCATGTTGTTGTTGGACAACTATCTGAATGGCAAGAGAGCGAACCTCCTCAATGATGTGGAACAAGCTGTTTTTGGTGAAAAGGACCATTGGAAGGCCATGCTCGCCGTAGTGGAAGCGAAGTATCCTGGCCTTTGGGGAACCCTTTGCCAGAAATACCCCGACTTGGAAGAAGACGAAAAGAAATCCTTCATCTTATCGCATTTTAAAGTCTCCCGTCAGGAAGAGGCGTATTACCTCGGCACCACGGTGAACATGGTGGATAAAATCAGAGGTCGGGTGAAGAAAAAGATGGCGGAAAACGCCTAATAAAGGAATCCTAACATCCAAAGAGGCAGTTTTGCACCAACAGGTGACTCTATGTCATCAGCAAACACATAAGAATCAGGCAAATCCGCGATTTGGTTGAAGCCTTTGTCTTTTCCTCCAATTTCAAAACGGTATCTGGCATCCACTTTGAAGTCGCCTTTGTCTTTTCCGTATTCAACGGTGTGTTTTTCTGTAAGATGCGTAATGGCAAAGGTCTCACGTGCTGTCCCAATTTCGACCGAAGTGGGGCTTAACGCATAGAGCAAATTCGTGTTTTCGAGATATACCTTGTCGGGTTTGGTGAGTTTGCCGATGCTTTTCTTGTCGGAATAAAGCAGATTCAGAAGTTTGGCGTCGCCCATGTTTTTCAAATAGCCTACAACGGTATCGCGTCCTATCTCAATGGCTGCGGCCAATCGGTTGGCATTCACCTCGTAAGGCACACTTTCGGAAATGATGGAAATCAAAGCTTTGAGCTTTCGGGTGTAGGCCACATCAACCTTGCAAATTAGGGGAAGCTCCGTCTCCACGACATAGTTGACTACCTGCTCGATTCGCGTATAATAGTCTAATTTGCCTTCCAAAAAGAAAGGATAATAGCCATATTGAAGGTATTTCTTGAATTGTTCGACAGGTTTACATTGGGTAGCGACAGTTTGCCATAATTCGTAAGGGCGCATGAGAATGTCCTCCAAGGTCCAAACGGGAAATTCAAGGTTTTCATAAAATCTCAACGCCTCGCGAAATGACAAACCCGACATGGTGTATTTGATGCATCGGCGCGACAAGTCCGCATCGCCCGCCAATAAGCTCAACAGCGATGAGCCGCTGATAATGACCTTCAGTTCGGGATAGAGGTCGTATATCTCCTTGATTTCACGGCTCCATCCTTCGTATTTGTGTATTTCGTCGATGATGAGACGCTCGCCGCCATTCATGACAAACGCTCCGGCGAGGTCAACCAAGGTTCGTCTGGAAAAATCGATGGTGTCGGCGGAGCAGTACAGTACTTTTCTGTCGCCAAGCTGGTAATTCATTTTGACGAATTGCTTGAGCAGTGTCGATTTGCCAACGCCCTTGGCTCCTTGGATGGACAGCAGTCGGACATCCCAATGCACACGATTCATCATTTCCCGGACAATATCCATTGAGGTTCTGGCAATGAGTCGGTCGTGTTTTGCAAACAGAGTTTCCATGGTTTTCATCTTTGATTTGGCTGCAAAAATAAAAAAATGTTGGTTATAACCAACACTATTTAATAAAAAATGTTGTCTATGGACTGCATTATTTGATATGTGGCGTTGGTTATAGACAACACTTTAAGTCTGAGATCAGTTGAATCTTTGGACTTATGTCAAAATTAGTTTGGAATAGTATTTTTGTATCTTATAGATTTACAATAAATTACATTTTTAAAACTTAAAATAGTTTGGACCACCCTTTCAACTGCTTGACAAAGGTGGTAGTTTTGCCTCATCATTTCAAAAACAAGTCACTATGCGTAAGAGATTCCAATTTTTCATTCTGCTGCTTTTTACCAGCAACTTTGCTTTCGCCCAAGACACTTTCCTTTGGCCTATTCCTAACAAAAAAACTGGCGAAGGCATCCTTTACCGCCCGCAGGACTATATCGGCGTGGCGGACGCGCAGACACAAGCCGAACTGAATTTCGGAGATTTGATCATCGGGGCGCCCTTGGGAACCCCCGTGCTTTGCCCTGTGGACGGGAAGATTT
>JAFXMK010000030.1 GCA_017530365.1 Bacteroidales bacterium | reverse complement strand
TATCGGAAATGGAATATAATATTGCACGTCATGAAAAGACCCCTTTTCCTGTTTCTATTGGCTCTCAATACCCTGTTTCTCAGTGCTCAGGAAGCCGCTTTCGAGGTGTTGGTGCCAAAAGTAAACGTAATAGGTGAATCATTCAAAACCTTTTGCACCGGGATATCGGACGGAGGTTTTATTGTAAACCCGTCGATAGGGAACACATTATGGAAAATCTCGGAAGAAGGAGAGGTGCTGGAGGAGTTGGAATACTCGATTGGCAGCATTGTGGATTGCCAAACGTATTTTTGCGCACTTCTCGACATCCCCGACGACCCAGAACACCATCTGGCTGTCGTCCTCCTGATCGACTGGGCGACTGAAACCGGCAATGTGTTCCATGTTCTGAAAATTGACAACGACCTCTGCTACAATCCCGCTGAAACTTGGGTCGTGGATCTCTCAGATAACGTGAAGCTGATCCAAAGAGGGTACCCCAAGCACCAACGGTTCAACTTGGAGGCAGATGGCAGCATCAGCTTTGCCACAAAAGCGCAGAATTATGATAGCGTGAACGGCTTGCTGCTTGCAAGAGTGACCCCTTCGGGAGAAAAGACCCTGGGCTTTTTCGACACCCTGTGCCACAACGACTACAACTACCTCACTGATTTTGTTCCTGCAGGCGACAGCTACAAAATGGTGGTCAATCATGGCATACCAAGTGATTACCCATTACCAAATACATACGATTCCTACCTGAATTGCTATGATGTCAACAGAGAATTTGACTATATCGACAGCGTTTTCTGCTTCATACCCAAGTATTTGGACCAAAGCCCACTGGCGTTTACAGCAAGCAACGGAGTTCTGTTTGTCCCAGATAACGGGTTGGAAGAAAACCATAATACCACAGCCAAACTCTCTGACAGTGTGTTTGTATTCCCAGCCAATTTGACAGTGATAACCGCATCAAATATGTTATTTGGCGCAGGACTATGGAAAATAGACAACGGTTTTAATGTGCTTCAACATGTCGCCATGTCATTCAACAAAAAGACAGATTTTCTTTACTGCAACAACCCGGTTTTGTTCAATGGTACATACCTGTACTATTGTTACACAGAACATAAGGAAGCATGGTATTCCCCACGCCGAACAATCGTCTGTAAGCTCGACACAGACCTGAACCTGATTTGGCAGCGTTGGTATGGCACAGAGCAGGGGTGGTATGTCATAACCGACATGTCGCTGACCAACGACGGAGGCGCTGTCCTTTCTGGAATCGGGAATACAAGTTGTCAACAAATCGATGGCAAGATGTTACCCTACATTCTCAAAATCACCGCCGACGGCTATTGCTCCGTGAAGGAAAACAGCGAACCCCCACTGAGACCCTACTGCTGCTATCCCAACCCCGTCGAGGATATGCTTCGCTTGGAATACTCGCCCGATGTGACCCCCGGCCAGCTAGAGCTCTACGACCTACAGGGACGACTGCTCCGCACGCAGAACAGCAGCTTTGAAACCGTCAACATGGAAAACCTGCCCGCAGGCACCTATACGCTGAGGGTCTTATTGGAAGACGGAAAAACTTATACAGAGAAGGTGGTGAAGCAGTGACAAACGTTAGCTGAACAGATCTATCTCTCCCGTTTTGGAGATACGTGTTTTCCCCAAGTGCCGGTAGGCGAGGTCAGTGCATTCGCGTCCACGGGGGGTGCGCATCAGATAGCCTTCCTGGATGAGGAAAGGCTCATAGACTTCCTCGATGGTGCCAGCATCCTCGCCTACTGCCGTGGCGATGGTGTTGACGCCAACAGGACCACCTTTGAACTTCTCGATGATGGTATTGAGAATCTTGTTGTCCATATCATCCAAGCCATGCTCATCCACATTCAAGGCAGACAATCCGACACGGGCGATGGCCACGTTGATGCGGCCGTCGCCTTGTATTTGGGCGAAGTCGCGCACACGGCGAAGCAGCAGGTTGGCGATACGCGGTGTGCCACGGCTGCGACGGGCTATCTCGTAGGCCGCCGCTTCGTCGATGGGCACCTGCAAGATGCCGGCCGAGCGCTTCACAATGCCCGAAAGTGTCTTGGCGTCATAATACTCCAAACGCAGGTTGATGCCGAAACGCGAGCGCAACGGGGCCGTCAGCAGACCTGAACGCGTGGTGGCACCTATCAAGGTGAAAGGATTCAAGGCGATCTGGATGCTCCGGGCATTAGGACCCGACTCGATCATGATGTCGATCCGATAATCCTCCATAGCGGAATAGAGATATTCCTCCACCACAGGGCTCAGTCGGTGTATCTCGTCGATGAACAGCACATCGTTGGGCTCCAAACTGGTGAGCAGTCCCGCCAAGTTACCCGGCTTATCCAACACCGGTCCCGAAGTCATCTTCATGTTGACACCCAACTCATGTGCAATGATATGCGAAAGGGTTGTCTTGCCCAGTCCCGGCGGGCCATGCAGCAGGGTATGGTCCAAGGCTTCGCCACGCTGAGCGGCAGCCTTCACAAAGACACGGAGGTTGTCAACGACCTTCTCCTGTCCGGCAAAGCTGCTGAACGCATCGGGACGCAAGACGTTTTCCAAGTCTTTCTCTGCCTTGGAGAGGTGTGAGCCGCTAGCATCAAGGTTACTATTCATTGTATTTCGGATAAGGCTACAAAATTAATAAAAAAAAGTTGTAATTTAGCAGCGTCAAAACAGACTTGCAAAAAATGAGAAAATATTTGTTGCTCATCATACTTTCCGCTTTGGCCATCGGCGGATTTGCCCAGAATAGAGGATCCTTGCGCGTCAACCAAGATAGTCGCGTGGATCGGCTCATCAGGCGACAAAAAGACGTCTATGCGGTCAGCAATACCTTGAGTGGCTTCCGCATCCAGATCTTCATGGAAATCGGCAACGATGCCGTCGCCCATGCCGAATCCATGAAATACAGCTTTACCAAAGCATTCCCTGAAATTCCTGTTTATCTGTCATACGAGCAACCCTATTACAGGCTGCGTGTAGGTGACTTCCGCAACCGCGTCGAAGCTGAGAAGTACCTGCGTCTCATCAAGCCCAAATTTGGCCTCGCCTTTGTCACAGCAGAGGAAATCAACCCACCCAAGAAGCTCTCACCGGTGGACGTTGAGGATCTGCTAAATGACAATGAGGAGATCTTTGACGAACAAGAATAATTGAACTTATTTGATCTGTTCCAAGATCAAGCCAGCCAATCTGCTGGTGCCGACACGGAACAAGTCCTTGTTGAGCCATTGCTCACCGAGGATGTGCTTTACCAAATAATAATAAGTCAAAGCATCTTCTGGAGTTTTCATGCCGCCGGCAGGCTTGAAGCCAACCTTTTTGCCCGTGGCCTCATAGTATTCCTTGATCGTGTCGATCATGATGATGGCAGCCAAAGGGGTGGCGGCTACCGGCACCTTGCCAGTTGAAGTCTTGATGAAGTCGGCACCAGCCAGGATGGCCAGCTCGGAAGCCTTGCGGATATTTTCCACGGTCTTGAGCTCACCCGTTTCGAGGATGACCTTCAGATGCGCCTTGTTGCCACATGTCTCTTTGATGGTCTTGATCTCGTTGAAGACCTCGTCGTAACGGCCAGCGAGGAAGGTGCCTCGTGAGATCACCATATCCACCTCATCGGCGCCCTCGTTGACACAATACTCCACCTCTTTCACCTTGAGGTCGAAAGGCATCTGTCCCGAAGGGAAGCAGCAAGCCACCGTGGCCACGCGGATGCCGCTGCCTTTGAGCAATTCTTTGGCTTGACGCACAAAGGGACTATAGATACAGATGGCTGGAACAGAGAGGTGCGGAGCCTGTTTCGGAAAGTCCAACGCCTTGGCACAGAAGTCATTGATCTTCTCTTTATTATCGAAAGCCTCGAGGGTCGTGAAGTCGATGCTTTGGAAGATAGTTTTCAGGGCTTCTTTTTCGCTGCCCTGCTTTTTCTCGATGTTGACGATTTGAGCGATGCGCTCGTTGAGCGCAGCTTCGCTATGGTTGTAAGGATTGAATTTCATGATGTTATCTTCTTTGATGCAAAATTAACAAAAAAAAACTACCTTTGTCAAAATTTTATGCCATGACCTTTCGCGACAAACTGCACATCCTTTGCTCCATTCCCAAGACCTTGCGGTTCAACCTCCACTATTTTCCTTTCAAGACAGCCATCAAGTGCCCCGTCATGGTTTCGAGAAAGGTGTATCTGCGTGAGCTGCACGGAAAGGTGACTCTTCCCGAGAACACCGACACTGCCGGCATCAAGATCGGCTTCGGTGACGTAGGACATTACGACCGCAAACGTTCGAGGAGCATCTGGCAAGTAAGCGGTGAAGTCGATTTCAAGGGCAAGGCCTCCATCGGCCATGGCTCGAAGATCTCCGTGAGAGGCAAGCTGGAAGTAGGCGACCGATTCAACATCACCGCAGAGAGCACCATCGTTTGCGCCAAAGGCATCCGGTTCGGGAACGACTGTCTCCTCAGCTGGGATGTGCTGGTAATGGACACTGACGAGCATCCTATTTATAATAAGGAAGGGGAACGCATCAACGAAGATCGTCCCATCGTGGTGGGCAACCACGTGTGGATCGGCTGCAAGTGCATGCTGCTGAAAGGCGCCGAACTGCCCGACAACACGATCCTCGCCGCAGGCACCGCCTTACGGTCGGCATTCCACGGCGAGGAACAAATCATTGGAGGCAATCCGCCTTCGATCCTTAAAAGAGATGTCAGTTGGGAGTTAGAAGTGAGGAGTACTGCCAACTAGAAACCATCTATCACCACACAGAGCTTTTTGAAGATCTCGGGGATCTCGCCCACGCCATTGACGGGATGGAGCTTTCCTGTGCCTTCATAGTAAGCTAACACCGGCTTGGTCTTGGCTTCATATTCCACAAAACGATGCTTGATGGAATCGATGTTGTCATCGGCACGCCCGCTAATCTTGCCACGTTCCAGCATGCGCTCAATAAGGAGGTTCTCCGGCACTTCGAGGCTCAGCACACCAGTGAGTGCAATGCCGTATTTCTTCATCATCTCGTCAAGGATCTCCGCCTGCTTCACGGTACGCGGATAGCCGTCGAAGAGGAAGCCTGGAGAGTTGATGTTCTCGGATAGCTTCTTCTCAATGATGGCAGCGACAATCTCGTCGGAGACAAGACCACCTTGGCTGATGATGCCCTTTACCTGAAGGCCGAGTTCGGTCTCGGCAGCGATCTCCTCACGAAGGATCTCACCGGTTGAGATATAGGTTAACTGATATTTTTCGCGAAGGAACTGAGACTGGGTCCCTTTGCCTGCCCCTGGAGGGCCGAAGAGGATGATATTGAGCATAGTTTTCAGTTGTTTAGTTGTTCAATTATTCAGTTGTTAAATCACTTTATAGATATCGGGAAGATTACGGCCTTGCTGGTCGTAGTCAAGGCCATAGCCCACGATGAACTCATTGCCGATATCCATGCCTTTGTAGTTGATGGGATAGTCGTACTGGAAATTGGCAGGTTTGAAGAACAAGGTGGCGATGCGGACATCCACAGCCTTCAGGTCACGGAGTTTCTGGAGGGTGTATCGCATGGTATGTCCCGTGTCAACGATGTCCTCCACTACCACCACGTGGCGGCCGTCGAGAGAATGGTCCAAGCCGATCAATTCTCGCACCACATTGGTGGTCTCTGTCCCAGCGTAGGAAGAGAGCTTCACAAAGCTGATCTCGCAAGGAATGGTCAGCCGTTTGAAGAGCTCCGAGGCGAACATAAAGGCGCCGTTGAGCACCACGAGAAACAATGGGTTCTTGTCGGCAAGATCATGATTGACTTGATCCGCCACCGTTTGGATGGCATTCTCGATTTTCTCTTGGGGAATGTAGAGGGAGAACTCCTTGTCTAAGACTTTTACCGTTTTCATGTCATTAAGATTGGAAACACAAAAATACAAAAATCATTGGTTGATGAAATGGATATTAATTATTTTTGCCAACTGAACAACTGAACAACTAAAAACTGCCAACTGACATGAGTCCAATCGTAAGCATCATCATGGGAAGCACCTCCGACCTTCCCGTATTGGAAAAAGCCGCCCAGTTCTTCGACGAGATGGAGATTCCGTTCGAGATGAACGCCTTAAGCGCCCATCGCACCCCGCAGGAAGTGGAACAATTCGCCCGTGAAGCGGAAGGCCGCGGCATCAAAGTCATCATCGCAGCTGCCGGCATGGCCGCTGCCCTGCCCGGCGTCATCGCCGCCAACACCATCCTGCCCGTCATTGGCGTACCGGTGAAAGGCATGCTCGACGGGCTCGACGCCATGCTTTCCATCATTCAGATGCCCCCTGGAATCCCCGTCGCCACCGTGGGCGTCAATGGGGGGTTGAATGCCGCCATCTTGGCTTCAGAGATGCTGGCGCTATCCGATGAAGGCGTTGCCAAGAAGGTTGCAGATTACAAAGAAAACCTGAAAAACAAGATCACCAAGGCGAATGCCGAGCTCAAAGAGGTCCAATATAAGTTTAAGACTAATTAAACTCTAGACAGTCTTACCTTTCAACCCTTTGCACCGCGGAAAGTCAGCAGGGTAAGGCGATCACGGTCGAATACCTCATTGGCTTCAGCCATTAGATCCTCTGCCGTAATGACCTCGATGGTATGAATGATGTCGGGCACAGTCTCTACCGGCTCGTTCATCAGCAACGACCTTGTGATGGCTAGCAATTCGCTCATTCCCGACTCGCGTCCCAGGGCCAACTGTCCCACCAGCTGCTGCTTCGCATGATGCAGTTGCATCGTACCCATCTTTTGGTTACAAAGCTTGTCCAACTCCTTAAACACCAAAACGACAGCTTTCTCCAACGATTCTGGATCGACACCCATATACACATTGAAAAGTCCTATGTCGGAATAAGCGTTGTACTGTGACTCGATGGTATAGGCAAAGCCGTATTTCTCGCGGATGTTCAGGCTGAGTCGAGAATTCATGGCAGGACCACCGAGGATGTTGTTCAACAGCACCATGGTGCGTTTCTTGGGATGAATGAATTCCGGAGCCAGCCCACCGATCATGCAATGGCTGAGGTGGTTGTTGCGTTCCATCTCCACTTTACTGGATCGATATGAAAGGAAAGGCTGACGGCTGTCAGGGACAAGATGCGCCGGACGTGAGCCGAAGAAATCCATCGCCATCTTCTGGAAATCCTTGAAGCTGATGTCACCGATAGTGGCCAAGACCATGGAATCGGTACTATAGTTTGCTTCCATGAAACGCAGAATATCCTCTCGATGAAAGCCCTTGACCAAAGCGCTGGTGCCTAAGATATTCCTACCCAATGGATGGTTCTTGAACATCGTCTCCTCAAACACATCATAGATTTCCTCCGAAGGCATGTCGAGATAAGAGTTGATCTCATCCAGCACCACATCCTTTTCCTTTTCCAACTCATTCTCGGGGAAGGTGGCTTGAAAAGCAATGTCGGACAGCAGGTCCATGGCACGTTTGTAATACACGTTTAGGAAAGAAGCCTGCAGGCAGGTCTCTTCCTTAGTGGTGAAGGCATTCAAGTCGCCTCCAACGTTGTCGAGGCAACTCAGGATATGGTAAGGCTTGCGGTTTTGTGTGCCTTTGAAGATGGTATGCTCGATAAAATGGGCCATGCCATTCTCCGATTCCTGTTCGTCGCGCGAGCCTGTGCCGACCACCAAAACCAAATGTGCAATCTCTCCTTTTTTTTGCCTGTGCAGCAAGCGGATGCCATTGGGCAAAGTGGCTATATTGTATTGTTCAGTGTCCATGTCGATTCAGAAAAAAACGCTGCAAAGGTAATAAGTTATCTCGAAAAACGTTAAGTTTGCATCTTCAAACAATGAATCACGGCATGAAAAAGACCATCTTCACCATACTTCTCGCATTAACCTGTGTGTCTTTGTCCTTTGGACAGAAGACGCGTAACATCAAGAAGGAGCCCATTCCCGCCGCCATGTTCCAGGTGACATACGCGGCACAGTTCCCGGCTCTTGACACAAAGACCGACTATGGTTTCACGAACACCATTGGTGGTAGTGTCATTTACAAAACCGAGAGCAACTGGCTCTTTACCGCCAATGGCAACTTCATTTTCGGTGATCAGATCAAAGGCTCCAGAATCGATGTCTTGGGAGAGAGCATCACCACGGTCAACGGTGAGATCATTGGTGGAGGCGGCATGCCTTCAGCGCTGGCATTGTTCCAGCGCGGATTCCATTTCCAAGCTGAGGTCGGGAAGCTCTTTCCTTTCAAGCCCAACCCCAACAGCGGCTTCTTTGTCCAAACTGGCATCGGCTATCTGAGAAACCGCCTCCGCATCGATTACCAGATTGAAGCCCAGAATCCACCCTATCAGGTGATGGACGATTATCAATATGGTTATGACCGCATGCGCGGAGGATTGGCACTACATGGCGAGACAGGTTATCTGCTCATGAGCAACTCCAAGATCTTCAACTTCTCAGTATCGTTGGAAGTCACTTACGCCAGGACGAGGAACCTAAGGGACTATGACTTTAGGGTGTTCTACGACGACAACGGAGAGCCTCATATCATGGGCTATACCGACAAGAGCAAGCGTTTCAACGACTTCTATTACGGAATCCGACTCAGCTGGATGATCCCCACCTACCAGCGCCAGCCCGAGGAATACTATTATTACTGATGCCATGCGAGCATGCTACACCTTGGCGATACGCGCCTATGCCTTTGCCGTAAGGATTGCCGCCTTGTTCGGCAACGCGAAGGCAAGGCTGTGGGTCGAAGGCAGGAGACACCTGCCCGAAACTGGCAACGATGATCGTCCATGGATATGGTTCCATGCCGCCTCGTTAGGTGAATTCGAACAAGGCCGCCCGCTGATCGAAGCCATCAAAAAGACTTATCCCGAAGTCAAAGTTTCATTGACCTTCTTCTCCCCTTCCGGATACGAAATCAGGAAAGACTATCCGTTCGCCGATGAGGTGCTCTATCTCCCCATCGACACCTTGAAAAATACACGTTATTGGATTAAGCGCCATCGTTTCATCGCTGCGTTTTTCATCAAATACGAGTTCTGGTTCAACTACATGAAAGCCCTTCAGGAGCAAGCGGTACCTCTCTATTACATTTCGTTGATCCTCAAGCCAAATCAGTATTTCTTCCGCTGGTACGGCAGCTGGTTCCGCAACCAGCTTCGTCATGTAAGTCATTTCTTCGTGCAAGACGGCACCACTTTGAACCTCTTGAAAGGCATCGGTTTCAACAACGTGACGCTTTGCGGTGACACACGTTTCGACAGGGTCATTGCCATCGCAAAACAAGCCAAACCCTTCCCTGAAATCGAAGCCTTCATCCAGGGAAGGCATTGCATTATCGCAGGCAGTTCTTGGCCACCCGATGAACATCTGCTGATCCCCTACCTGCAAAAGCTCCCTGATGATTACTGCATGATCATCGCCCCCCACGATATCTCCCCAAAACACATCGAACAGATAACTGAACAACTGAGCAACCCTCAACTGAGCAACTCCCAACTCTACACCGATCTTCATCCCGAAAAACGCAGCAAGGTACTGGTATTGAACACCATCGGCATCTTGTCACAGCTATATCAATATGCCCGTTTCGTCTATATTGGCGGTGGATTCGGGGTCAACATCCACAACATCCAAGAGCCCGTCACCTTCGGCTGCCCCGTGGTATTCGGACCGAAGTACAATGGTTTCAAGGAAGCCGTCGATTTGGTGGAATTGGGTGGTGCTTTTCACGTAGATAGCCAAGACGACTTGAACAGCATCTTCGATCGGCTCGTCGAGGATGAGGCGTTCCGAGAAAAAGCATCAAAAATCTGCAAGGAATATGTGGCTGCACAATCTGGCGCCACCGATGCCATCATGCATCAGATCACATCCATTTTCTCCGTTTGAAGATATAGATGAACACGGCTGCCACGACGACCATCAAGCCGATCAGCCCATAAAAAGCCCATTTCTTTTCTTGGAATGGCAGATAGACGTTCATTCCATAAAGGCCAGTAATAAAGGTTAAAGGCAGGATGATGGACGAAATGATGGTGAGGATCTTCATCGTCTCGTTGGTCTTGTTGGTCTGCATCGAGTCAAAGGTCTGCGACAGTCCCTCGATCAATTCCTCATAATCCTCGGTCATATCCCATACTTTCTGGTAGTAGTCCAAGATATTGCCCCAGTAGTCTTCCATGTACTCCACATCTTCGGTAAAACCGCTAATCTTACCATTCTCGAACATCTGGAAGAGTCGCAGCTGCGGCTTGAAGATGGTGTTGATCAGGATCAAGTTCTTTCTGGTGACCGATATGCGTTCGATGATCTTGACTTGTTTCTCCTGCAACAGCTCACGGTTGATCAACTCCACGTCGAGGCCTACTTTGCGAAGGAGATAGACGGACTCGGTAATCAGCTTCTCGAGAATGCGGTACAGCAATTTATCGGAGCTTTCGATGCTCACGTCTTCTTCGTTCTGAAGCCTTTCCTCGTATTCATTGAAGAGCTGCGACACGCCCCAAGGGTTCTTCTCGATGGAAATAATGTAATCCTTGCCCCAGAAAAGTTTCACTTCCTTGATCTTCACAAATTTGTTCTGTCCATCGAAATTGGGGAAATGCAGGATAAGGAAATAATAGTCGTCGTATATATCGATCTTGGGACGCTGATTAACTGATTTACAGTCTTCTATATCCAGGGGGTGGAAATGGAAACGATCTTTGAGAAACTCAAAATCCTCCTCGCTCGGGTTGTTCAGATGGCGCCATGTGATGTTGCCTATTTTGAGACTGTTGATCATAACCTATCCCCCCGTATTGATTTGCGTTGCAAAACTAAACAAAAAAAATTGAAAAAAAAGCTTTATTCCTCAAAAAAAACATGCTGTAATTAAGGCCAGTTTACTATCTTTGCAGTTTAAATCTATCGTGAGCCAAATGTACGCTTTCATTTCTGGAAAAATCGCTGAAATAACGCCGGCATACGCCATTATCGACAATCATGGCGTGGGTTATTTCATCAACATCACGCTAAACACATTCACCGCTATCGGTGAGCAGCAGGAAGTGAAGCTATTCACCCATCTTCAAGTACTGGAAGATGCCCATAATCTGTTTGGTTTCTACACCGCCAAGGAGCGCGACATGTTCGAGATGTTGATCAGCGTTAGTGGCGTTGGTTGCAACACTGCCCGTCTGATACTATCCTCATTAACGGTCAACGAACTCAGCACCGCCATAGCCAACGAAGATGTCAGGACCATTCAGGCGGTGAAAGGTATTGGCAGCAAGACAGCACAGCGACTTGTCGTGGACCTCAAGGACAAGGTGAGAAAAACCGATTACACCGAAGAAACGGTGGAAACCGTCAACAGCTCCGTCAAGAACGAGGCGCTGTCTGCATTGGTCATCCTGGGCTTCAGCAAGAACGCCGCCAGCAAGGCTCTCGACAAATTATTAAAACAATCGCCCGACGCTTCCGTGGAGATCTTGATCCGCGAAGCCTTGAAGTTATTATGAACCGTATGAAACGACATATCATCCTGCTTTTCCTGTTGACGATCCTGATCCCTGGTTTCGCTCAACAACCGAATCAGAACCAACAATTGGTCTATCCCATCCCTCAAAACCAGGGAGATCCCGTGCAGCAACTGTATAACCAGTCACCGCTGTACCTGCAGGACCCCACCAACTTCACCCACGAGGTCTATTACGACCCCGCCACTGGCCAATATACCTTCAAACACAAGATCGGCGATTTCGAATACACTACGCCGACCACCATGTCGCAAAAAGACTATTTCAGCTATAAGAACCGCCAAGGCGTAATGGAATATTGGAAAGACCGCCGCAAGCAAAACTCACGTTCCACCACCGACGGCAACTCCATCATCCCTCCCCTGTATATCGGAGGCGAGGCTTTCGACCTTATCTTCGGCAGCAATACGATCGATATCCGTCCTCAAGGATCCGTCGATTTGACATTCGGCATCAAGAGCAACTATCGCGGCGATCCCTCCATCACCCGTCAAACGACCACCAACTTCGACTTCGACCAAGACATCCAGCTAAACGTCATTGCCAAGATTGGCGACAAGATCAACTTCAACATCAATAAGAACACCAAGGCCACCTTCAACTATGAAGATCTGATGAAGCTGAAATACGAAGGCAAGGAAGACGAAATCATCCAGCTGCTGGAAGCTGGTGACGTCAGCTTCCCGCTAAACAGCACACTGATCACCGGTACACAGCGCCTTTTCGGTTTGAAGTCAAAACTGAAATTCGGCAGGACCTCGATTACTTCGGTGGTTTCCTATCAGGAAAGTGAGTCCAGAAATATCGCCGTCCAAGGTGGTGCACAAACCAGCGACTTTAGCATCAGCTGCCTCGATTATGAAGAAAACCGGCACTTCTTCTTGAGCCAGTACTTCAGGGATCAATACGAAGCAGCCCTCTCCACCCTTCCGACTGTCACGTCGAGCATCAACATCACCAAAATCGAAGTCTGGGTAACCAACACGAACACCTCCACTCAAGACACCCGTAATATTTTGGCGCTCACCGATCTCGGCGAAGGAAGAAATGCTTGGATCTACAACAAGGAGGTACATCCTGCCAATACCAACACCATCTATCCCCGCAATGGCGCCAACAACATACTTGAACGCATTGACACCACCCAAATTCGTGGCATCAGTTCGGTGACAAACTACATGACCGGCGACCCGATGAGAATCGGGAAACACGGCTACATGGTGGCAGGACGTGACTTCGAGAAAATTGAAAACGCTCGCCGCTTGAGCAGTTCCGAATACTCGTTGAACTCCAAGTTGGGATTCATCTCCTTGAACGTCAACCTCAACTCCAACCAGACACTGGCTGTAGCCTACCAATACACCATCGTCGGCAGCGATCAAGTCTATCAAGTGGGTGAATTCTCCGACCAAGGCATCAACACCCCACAGGTGCTGGTTGCCAAGTTGCTGAGAGGCACCACGGTAAACACCTCCATGCCTATCTGGAACCTGATGATGAAGAACGTCTATAACATCAGGGCTTATCAGATCAGCTCCAACGACTTCATGCTCAACATCTTTTACAACGGCAACTCCAACAGCACGCCAATGGGTTATTTCACTGAGGGTCCCGATAATGTGAAAGGTGTTTCACTCCTCCATCTTCTGGGACTCGACAACTTGACGCAGCAAAACAACCCAATCCCTGGTGGCGATGGCGTGTTCGACTTCCTCAACGGTGCACAAGTTACAGGTGGAACCATCAATGCCGCCACAGGCCGCATTTATTTCCCCGTTTTGGAACCCTTCGGAAGCCATCTCAGACGGGTCTTTGCAGAAAATGCCGACTTGGCCAACAAATACGCATTTGACTCATTGTACACCACGACCAAGACTTCTGCCGAACAATTCTCCGAAAAGAACAAGTTCACGCTGCAAGGCTATTACTCATCACAGTCGGGAAGCGAGATCAGCTTGAATGCCATGAACGTTGCCCAAGGCTCAGTCACGGTAAGCGCAGGAGGCAGGACCTTGGTGGAAAATGTGGATTACACCGTCGATTATACGTTGGGCCGCGTGTCGATCATCAACGAGGGCATCCTTAACTCAGGCACGCCTATCAACATCTCCCTGGAAAGCAACTCAGGCTTCAGTGCCTTGAAAAAGACCTTCCTGGGAACACGCATCGAGCATGAGTTCAATCCTGATTTCCGCTTAGGCGGTACCGTACTTTACTTAGGGGAGAAATCCTACACCCAGAAGATCAGCTACGGAGAAGAAGCCATTGCCAACACCATCTATGGCTTCGATATGAGCTACGCCTCCGAGGTCAGATGGCTAACCAATTTCATCGACAAACTCCCTGGCATCAGCACCAAAGCCCCATCCAGAATCCGTTTTGATGGTGAGTTCGCCCGGTTTATCCCAGGCTTGTCAAAGTCGGTCAGCGAGCGAGGCACCTCCTATATCGACGACTTTGAAGGAGCCAAATCCACCATTGACCTGAGGCTTTTCAACCAATGGCATCTGGCAAGTACGCCGCAACACCAAACCGACCTATTCCCTGAGGCGGCCCCCAATACTGGTCTGGCGTATGGCAAGAACAGAGCAAAACTCTCATGGTACACTATCGACCAAAACGTGTTCTATGACCGCAGCACCACTATACGCCCGAAGAACATCACCAGCGACGAGTTGTCAAAACATAGCGTAAGACAGGTGCTGGAAACCGAGATTTTCCCCACCAAGGACATCGTCGCTGGAACGCCCACCAACATCTCAGTGCTCAACTTGGCCTTCTTCCCAACCGATAGAGGACCTTACAACTACGATGTGACACCCAACCAGTATTCTTCCGGCGTAAATGAAAACGGTGATCTTTACGACCCGCAGTCACGTTGGGCAGGTGTCATGAGAAAGATGGAGACAACCGACTTCGAAGCCACTAACATCGAATACATCGAGTTCTGGATGATGGATCCTTTCGCTGATCCGGAATACCAAAATAACCCCGGAAAACTCTACTTCAACCTTGGTGACATCTCTGAGGATGTGCTCCGTGACGGTCGTAAGTACTATGAAAACGGCATGCCTGAAGACGCTTCACAGGTCATCAACGTTGACACTACCATCTGGGGTCGCGTACCTACCATGCAAGACCTCGTGGGGACATTCAGCACCGATCCTGATGCCCGCACGAACCAAGACGTCGGTTACGACGGTCTTCGCGACATTGACGAGCGCACTTTCTTTGAAAACGACTACCTGAGTGTTCTCAGAAACCAATTTGGAGAAGCATCTACAGCCTACCAAAAAGCCTTGGAAGACCCATCAAGCGACAACTACCATCATTTCAGGACATCCGAATGGAACAACGATGAGCTTCATAGCAGCATCATCGAGCGATACAAATACTATAATGGAACGGAAGGCAACTCTCCATCAGAATTAAACCGTGTCGAGAACTACAGCACCAGCAACACCACCCTGCCCGATGGCGAAGACATCAACTCCGACAACACCTTGAGCGAATCCGAACGCTATTACCAATACGAAATTGACCTGGATCCCAACAAGATGGTAGTTGGTCAAAACCACATTGCCGATATCTATGAAGCCAACGGCATCATGTTGGCCAACGGCCAAACCACCAGCGTGAAATGGTATCAGTTCAGGATTCCTGTCAGACAGCCCGACAGGGTTATCGGCAGCATTGAAGATTTCTCCTCCATCCGTTTCATGAGAATGTTCGTCAGAGAATTCCAGAGACCCGTTGTGTTGCGTTTTGCCACCCTCAACCTTGTAAAGGGAGAATGGAGAACCTACACCCAAAGCATCCAAGCCCCTGGTGAATATCAACCCAACGATGTTGCCAATGCTACCACCATGGACATCTCGGCAGTAAACATCGAGGAGAACGGACGCCGTTCCCCAGTCCCGTATGTCATCCCTCCGGGAATCGTTCAGGAGCAACTCGTCGGCGCCACTGCAGTGACCAAGCTTAACGAGCAGGCACTACAGATGACGGTGCAGAACCTTGTTGACGGCGATGGAAGGGCCATTTACAAAACCGCAGACTTCGACCTGAGACAGTACAAATACCTGAAGATGTTCGTCCATGCCGAACAAGCCAACGAAGACCAAGCACTCAACGACCAGGATCTCACAGTGTTCATGCGCCTCGGTACCGACTTTACCGAGAACTACTACGAATACGAGATTCCATTGCAGGTCACCCCTTGGCACACTCCTTACACCTACAAGGGCGATGAGAACGGAGGCATTTGGCCTGAAATCAACAACCTCGAGATCCTGCTGGAAGACCTCGTGAACGTTAAGACCAACCGTAATGCTGCGATGAATCAGCCAGGAAGCAATGTCAGGCTGAATTACATCTATTCCGAACGCTTCAAGAAAGGTACTGTGAACGGCAAGGATTACTATCACACTGTCAAGGTTATTGGTAACCCGAGCATCAGCGACGTGGAAGCCATCATGATCGGTGTCAGGAATCCCAAACGTCAAAGCCTCGAGAACATGAACGACGATGGCGAGAGCAAGAGTGCGGTCATCTGGATCAACGAGCTGCGTCTCACCGACCTGAGCAGCAATGGCGGCTATGCCGGAACAGGACGCATGGAAGCCACATTGGCCGACCTCGGACGTGTAGTAGTCAGTGGATCCTACCGGTCGGCTGGTTTCGGTGCGCTCGACAGCGACATCATCGACAACACCTTTGAGGCCAATTCCCAATTCAGTGTCTCAACTGACCTCGAGCTTGGCAAGTTTGTTGAAAACACAGGCCTCAAGGTCCCATTACACATTGACTATGGTAAAAACGTGACAACTCCGCTGTATAACCCATACGACCCCGATGTCAAGCTCAACGACGCACTCTCACTCCTGAACACTCAGAGAGAAAGAGACTCGCTAACCTCCATCGTGCACAACATGACACAATACAAGAACATCAACTTGATGAATGTCAGAAAAGAGCGCACCCAAAGGAACCGCAACAAACGGAGCGACAACAAACCCGATGAGAAGCCGAGCAATCCACGAGATCCAAACAACAGAGGTGTTGGTCGCGGCAACCTTCCCACCGTCCACATCTATGACATCGAGAACTTCAACCTCTCCTTCTCCTATAGCGAGACCAACCAAGAGAACACAGATATCCAATACTTCAATCAGAAGACTTATCGAGGCAGCTTGGGTTACAACTTTGTAAACAACCCCAAGAACGTCACCCCGTTCGCCAAGGCAAAATGGGCATCAAAATCCTATCTCGCCTTAATCAAAGACATCAACTTCTACTACCTGCCAAAGAGCATCTCTTTCAACACTGAGATGAACCGCTTCTATTCAGAAAAGCTGATGCGTAACAAGAGCGGCGGAGAAATCATCATCAACCCCACCTATTCCAAGCAATGGGACTGGAATCGCGACTTCCAGTTCAGGTATGACCTAACTAAAGGATTGAGTTTGGAGTATTCAGCACAAGCACAAGCCTACGTCTATGAGCCAGCAGGAAATCCTGACAAAGGCACCGAAGAATGGAAACTCAACCGCGACACCATCAAGAACGAACTGCTTAACCTTGGCACCATGTCGAGATTCCAGCAAAACGTCCATGTCAACTATACCATCCCCATCAACAAACTTCCGTTGTTGAATTGGGTCAGTGCTACTGCGAGCTATCAGGGACAGTATTTCTGGACTGCTTCTGCACAATCCATCCAAAACCGATTGGGCAATACCATCGAAAACTCACATACCATCCAAGGCAACGGGACCCTCGACTTCACCAAGATCTACAATTCCATTCCTTATCTGAAAAAGCTCAACACCCCTGCCAAAAGGAGCAACAACTCACAAGGCGACAAGAAATCATCCAAAAAGCAGGCGTCTGACAGCACTTCGATGAAAAACAAGGATAATGAAATAAAAGGCAATATCTTGTTGGACGGCACTTTAAGAATATTGACAATGGTAAAGAAAGCCACTGCCACTTATTCCATCAACGGAGGTCAGACCTTGCCAGGGTTCTTGCCCAAACCAAAATACTTTGGCATGAGCAAAGGAGAGTGGGCACCAGGCTGGGAATTCGCATTTGGAATGCCTGGACATATTTATGACAAAGCGGTGGAGAGCGGATGGTTGACACTTGACTCCATCTTGAGCGATCCTTATATCAGGAGAAGCACTGAGACCTTCAACTACCGCGTCAACTGCGAACCGTTGCCGGGATTGAAACTTGATCTACAAGGTAACATGACCTATGCGGAGAATTTCCAACAATATTTCAGGGCCAACTCATTCGGCGATTTCGAGATCTTTACCCCCACCAATGGCGGCAACTTCACCTCCTCGACCATGCTGATCAAGACTGCCTTCACCAAAGACTACGGTAACGAAAACGACGGATCACCCATCTTCGACCAGATGCTTGCTAACAGGGCCGTGATCGCCGACCGTATCGCCAAAGATAATCCGATGTGGGTCTCCAACGTCAACCAATATTACTTCGATACCATTGCTGGGGATTATTTCCCACGTGGTTATAACGCCTCATCCATGGAAGTCCTGTTGTACTCCTTCCTCTCGGCCTACTCCGGACAGGACGCTTCCAAGATCAAGCTGACCCCCTTCCAAAAGATACCGCTCCCGAACTGGACGTTGAGCTATAACGGATTGTCCAACATCCCGTCAATTGCTTCCGTCTTCAAGACGATCAACATCACACACTCCTACCGCTCGACCTATACCATCAGCAACTGGGCTAGCAATGTCTATTATGATGCCAACAACACCATTCAGACATACGAGAATTCATCCAACATCATACCGAAGATCGACATCAACCAGATGGTGCTCAACGAACAGTTCATGCCTTTGATCGGTGTGGATGTGGGCTTCCAAAATTCCCTGACCTGCAACGCTCAATACAAGTTGTCAAGATCACTGACAATGAGTTTCTCCAACAACCAACTGACCGAAGTCAACAGCAGAGAGATCGTGGTTGGTGCCGGTTATCGCATCAAAGGCCTCAGCTTCAACATCAGATCATTGACAGGCAACAACAGCAGGAAGACCGTCAAGAACGATTTGGTGCTGAAAGTCGACTTGGGATTCAAGAAGGACAAGACCATCCTCCGGCGTATCGATGAGAACAACAACCAAGTGTCGGCTGGACAAAACAAGATCAACATCTATATCACCGGCGACTACCAGTTCAGCACCCGTTTGAGTGCACAAGTCTTCTTCAAACGCGACATGAACACGCCATTCGTTTCGACTTCCTTCCCGACGTCAACGACCTTTGCCGGCATGATGTTCCGATTCAATTTGGCACAATAAAGAAATAGCAAACCTTAACAATTAACAACAATAAAAAAATGAACATTCCATCAAACCTGAAGTACACGAAAGACGATGAATGGATCCGTCTGGAAGGCGAATTCGGCTACATCGGCATCACTGATTACGCACAACATGAACTGGGTGACATCACCTTTATCGACATCGATCCCGACCTCGTCGGAGAGACCCTCGACGCAGAGGAAGTCTTCGGCGCCGTTGAAGCCGTGAAGACCTCAGCCGAACTGATGATGCCCGTCGCTGGCGAAATCGTTGAAGTCAACGAAACCCTGGCTGACGAAGAGAACGCAAAGCTTGTCAACACCGATCCTTACGGTGAAGGCTGGATGCTGAAGATCAAAGTGAGCAACATCGCTGACATGGACAACCTCCTCGATGCTGCCGCTTACGAAGAAAAGATCAAGTAATCTCCCCTTTGGACAGATTCACAAGAAATAGTTACCCGGGAGTCCTTTGTGCAGTGGTGATCCTACTGCTTACAGGACTGCCGGGTTCTTGTTTTCCCAAGGTAAATCCCAAAATCGGCCTTGACAAGGTAGGACATCTGCTGATGTATCTGGGCTTTGCTTTCATTACACTTTGGGGCTACCGCAAACAATATCAGGAAAAGGGGAAAGCCTACCAACGCAAGGCATTATGGCTAACCCTCGCCATCAGCATCGTGTTCGGCGCCCTCACTGAAGTCATGCAGGAAACCCTTATCCCATCAAGGATTGGCAGCGTTTACGATTGGATCGCCGATGTCGTTGGCAGCATCATCGGGGTGGTTCTTTTTTATTTTTTCTATCGAAACGGAAATATTTTGAAAAATGCTTCGTTTCATAAATAAATAATTAGTAATTTCGCATCGCAAAAAATATGCGAATATCAAAAATACTATAACCATGGAAGAGAAAAAATCACCTAAAGCGAATCTTGAGAACAGAAAGTTGATGTTCACCCAGATCGGCTTGATCATCGCTCTTGCCGTAGCTTGGGTCGTATTTGAGATCAAGAGCTACGACAAACGTGAACTCGCCGACATCGGCAGAACCGTGGAAGTCCTTGACGAAGAAATGGTGGAGATCACCAAGCAGGATCAGCCCAAACCTCAACCTGTGGAAGTTCCCAAACAAACCACTCAATTGACCATCGTGGAAGACGACGTTGAAGTTGAAGACGTCAACATCAACGCTGAAGTTGACCAAAACGAAGTCATTGAAGAGTATGTGGCCCCTGAAGTCGTAGAGGAAGAAGTCGTGGAAGCCGAGGTGTTCACCATCGTGGAAGAAATGCCCGAGTTCCCTGGCGGCATGACCAAACTCGCCGACTATCTTGCCAAGAACATCAAGTATCCTCAGATGGCTCGTGAAAGCGGCATCCAAGGCCGTGTGTTCATCACCTTCGTTGTTGAACCTGACGGCTCCGTCTCCAATGTCCAAGTGCTTCGTTCACTCGGCGGTGGATGCGACGAAGAAGCTGTGCGTGTCGTGAAAGCCATGCCTAAATGGAAAGCTGGCAAACAGCGTGGTAAGGCTGTACGTGTAAGCTACAACCTGCCTGTCAACTTCAAGTTGCAGTAATGTGATGGAAATGTGCGAAGACTAGCTTCGCCTTTGCCATACCAATCAAGGAAGTCAAGCTCTCGAGCGAGGCTTCCTTGATTGCTTTTACGGACTTCAGTTCCAGCAACAGCTTCTCAGCCGTAGCCTTTCCGATACCTTTGATATCGGCCAACTCAGAATGCATGAAGCCCTTCTCAAATTTCTTGCGATGATGTGTGATGGCAAAGCGATGCACCTCGTCCTGAAGGAAGGTCATCAGCTTGAAAACCTCGGAGTCTGGCTTGATGCCCACCACCTTAGGCGGAAAACCATAAAGCAACTCCCGAGTGCGGTGCTTGTCATCCTTCACCAATCCCGCAATGGCGATATCCACATGCAATTCATCCTCGACCACCTGCCGTACCACCTCCATCTGCCCTTTGCCGCCATCGGTTACAATGAGGTCAGGCAAAAGCTTCTCCTCTTCCAGCAACCTTGAATAACGGCGCCACACCACCTCTTTCATCGAAGCGTAATCGTCAGCGCCCACCACCGTCTTGATGTTATAATGCCTATAGGCGTTCTTGTTAGGCTTACCGTTGACAAACTGCACCATGGCCGCCACAGGATAATCCCCTTGGAAATTGGAATTGTCAAAACACTCGATGACCTCAGGGACCACAGGAAGATGCAACATCTCCTTCAGTTGGTTGAGCACTCGTTTCTGATGCCGTTCTGGATCAACCAAGGTGCGCTGTTTCTCCAAATCCATCTTATACTGTAACGCATTGCGACGGGACAGCTCCAAGAGCTTCATCTTGTCGCCCCGCTGCGGCACAGTGACCTCAACGCCGCCCAAATCAAAATCGAGTTTCATTGGCAAGACCACCTCTTTGGAAGTGCTCTCAAACTGACCACGAAGCTCAATAACAGCTAACGAAAGCAGCTCTTCCGCCGACTCGTCGAGCTTACGTTTGATTTCCACGGTGTGCGCCTGCACCACGGCACCTTCAGCCACCTTCATGTAGTTCACATAGAACAGACTCTCGGCATCCACGTATGAGAATACATCCACATTATGGATGGTGGAGCTGACAACGGTGGATCGGCTGCGGTAGTTCTCCAGCAGCTCATACTTCTCCTTGATCAGCTGAGCCTCCTCAAACTCCATCCGCGAGGCATAATCCATCATCTGGGCTTTCAAGTCCCTCAACACACCCTGCAAGTTGCCCCGAATCACTTCCTTCACCTCGGCAATCATTTGGCGATAGGCGTCAAGGGAGACATTTCCCACGCAAGGGCCCGCACATTTGTGGATATGGTAGTCAAGGCACACACGGTACTTCCCTTTTTCAATATTGGGCTCGGTCAGGGTCGTCTTGCAAGAGCGGATCTGATACACCTGCCCCAGCAAATCCAAAAGTACGTGAGCCGTTCTCACCGATGGATATGGACCGTAATAGTCCGAACCGTCATTCAGCTTCTTGCGCGTCAGGAAAACCCTCGGAAAAGGCTCGTTTTTTACACAGATCCACGGATAGGTCTTGTCATCCTTGAGCATGATGTTGTAACGCGGCTTATATTGCTTAATGAGGTTGTTTTCCAGCAGCAAGGCTTCCGATTCCGACTCGACCACGATGAACTTGATATCGGCGATTCGCGACACCAATACTCGGGTCTTACCCGTTTGTTCCTTGTTGAAATAGCTGGATACACGGCGTTTGAGGTTCTTCGCCTTACCCACATAGATAAGGTTGCCGTCACTGTCATAGTAACGGTAAACCCCTGGTTTGTTCGGGATTATTTTTAGAATCGTTTTTAACTCCTCACTCTTCACTCCTAACTCCTAACTCCCAACTTTAAAATGGTCCCACCCCTGTGCTTTCAACGGGATAACATGGTTGTCGGGGGTAATCAGCTCAGCGATGCCCTTGTCGGGCGTCATATAGCCAATCACAGTCACGTCATCCGACATCTGCTGAATCTTCTCATAGTCTTTCTGGTTGATGGTAAAAAGCAACTCGTAATCCTCACCACCGTTCAAGGCAGCCACACTAGGCACAATCTGGAAATCCTTAGCGATCTTCGAAGTGGAAGGATCCAAAGGGATTTTATTCTCATAGAGTTGACAACCCACACCCGATTCCTTGCAAAGATGCAGGATCTCAGAGGCCAACCCATCGGAAATGTCAATCATGGAAGTCGGCTTGATGCCCAGTGTTTTCAGCCTTGCCACCACGTCCTTGCGGGCTTCAGGCTTCAATTGGCGTTCCAGCACATAGTCGAACCCGCTGAGCTGTGGCTGCATGTTGGGGTTAGCCAGGTATTCGGCTTTTTCCCTTTCCAATATCAGTAAGCCCATATAGGAACCACCGAGGTCGCCGCTCACACAAAGCAGGTCGTTGGGTTGCGCACCGCTGCGATAGACCACATCTTCCTCTTTCGCCATACCAATCACCGTGATGGAAATCACCAGTCCCGAACGGCTCGAAGTGGTGTCACCTCCGACCAGATCGACGTTGTAGGCCTCACAAGCCAGACGGATGCCCGCATAGAGCTCGTCCAGGGCTTCCACCGAATAACGGTTGGAGATGCCCAAGCCTACTACAATTTGAGTTGGCGTGCCGTTCATGGCATAGATGTCGGAGAAGTTGACCACGGCAGCCTTGTAACCCAAATGCTTCAATGGGGTATAGGTCATGTCGAAATGGATTCCCTCTACCAACAAGTCAACGGAAACCAAAGTGCGATAGCCTTCGTGGTTGATGACAGCGGCATCATCGCCGACACCTTTCAGGCTGGAGGCATTCCGCAACGGGAAGTCCTCGGTCACGCGGTCAATCAAGCCAAATTCGCCCAGTTCGTCAAGTTCAGTACGTTCAGTGTTTTTATTGTCTTCCATATTTATTTTTGAATTTTGCGCTAAGAATGATTAATCCGACGGTAACGACCAAACTGGCACCTAGCAGCCAGACATTGGAGGTGGCTCCGAAATGGTCTATATCCACATCAATTTGGCCTTTATAGTCCAAATACGCCACTACGACTGCCGCACCATTATTGACAAAATGCATCAGGATACTCGTCCAAAGGGAACCCGAATAATAGAACAGATATCCCAAAAGGAGGCCGAGGAACATCCTAGGCAGAAAACCGTAGAATTGGAAATGGATGAAGGAGAAGATGAAAGCGGAAAGGAACACTGCCACGTGGACGTTGCATCTCCTAGTCAGTGCCTGTTGCAAAACGCCCCTGAAGGTCAGTTCCTCGCCGATGGCTGGAATCAAAGCGATGACCAACAAGTTGAACAGCAGGCCGCTAAACGAATCCACCTGAAGCATACGTTCCGTGAGGTCACCTGCAGTTTCCTCCAATTGTTGCAGCAGGGCTTCAAGCGATTCAAAAGCGGCACCGAAATTCATCTTTTCGTTCCATGAAGTGAGGAGATTGGTCAAGGGAAGAGAGACGAACATCAAGACAACGCCGATGAGCAGCAGCCATGCCGAGTTAGGCTTCCTGAAGCCCAGTTCACGCATGGGCTGATGCCGTGTGAAGGCATAGAGAATCATAGGCGGTACAATGAATATCATTGCCGAGCTGATACCCTGACCGATCTTCATCTGCGTGATGTCGCCCATCAAGAACATGGTCACCGCTGCACCAACCAAGGAGCAGACCAGCAAAGCAATCAGATAGATGAAGATGCGCAAACCCGTCGATTCCTTGAGGTTTTTCTTGAATTCATCCATAACAAGTGACTTTTAAAATGCAAAAGTACGTATTTTTGCAACAAAAAACATCAGATGTACAAGATTGCCAACTTGGAATTTGAGCATTATCCACTATTGCTGGCTCCTATGGAGGATGTCTCCGACCCTCCTTTTCGTCATGTGTGCAAGCTGTTTGGGGCTGATCTGGTTTATTCCGAGTTCATCTCTTCCGACGGCTTGATCCGCGACAGCGTGAAAAGCATCAAGAAGCTTGATTTCGACGAGTTCGAAAGGCCTTTTGGCGTACAGATCTTCGGCAATGCGGTAGAGCCCATGGTGGAGGCTGCAAAATATGCCGAGACCGCCCATCCTGACTTAATCGATATCAATTTCGGTTGCCCAGTGAAGAAAGTGGCTTCCAAGGGTGCGGGATCAGGCATCATGAACGACATTCCGAAGATGGTGGCCATCACCGAGGCGGTGGTGAAAGCTGTCAATATACCGGTCACCGTAAAGACACGGCTGGGGTACGATGAGGCGCACAAGGAGATCGTTGACATTGCGGAGCGCTTGCAGGATGCTGGCATCGCTGCATTGACCATCCACGGAAGGTTGCGCACCACCAAATACAGCGAGCCTGCCGACTGGACGTTGATCGGAGCAGTGAAAGACAATCCCCGGATGCACATCCCCATTATCGGCAACGGCGATATCGTGAACGGGCCATCGGCGAAACATTACAAAGACACCTATGGTGTTAATGCTTTGATGATCGGGCGCGCCACCTACGGCAATCCATGGATCTTTAGGGAGATCAGGCATTATCTGGAGACTGGGGAAGAACTTGCTAAGCCCGATTTGCATGAACGTGTGCGCATTGCCAAGATACAGCTGGAGCGTTCGGTAGCTTGGAAGGGAGAACACATCGCCGTGATGGAGATCCGCAAGCACTGGGGCAGCTATTTCAAGGGCTTACCCAATTTCAAGCCTTATAAGATCAAGCTCATGGAAGCCAAGACGGCAAACGAGGTGGAAGATATTCTTCAAGAAATCGAGCTGCAATTTCAATAATATTTGTATCTTTGCCCCGCAATCCCACAAGGGCGTTGCGGTCCCATAGCGCAGTTGGTTAGAGCAACTGACTCATAATCAGTAGGTCCTAGGTTCAAGCCCTAGTGGGACCACGGAAAACGAAAAAAGGATGCCTTTCGGCATCCTTTTTCTGTTTCGAAGAGCGTGCTCTTCTTAGTTATCCAATGCGCTACCTTTCAGGGTCGTGTAGTTGATACGGAAGGCACCAACTTTACGGAGTTCCTGTTTCACGTCGGTGACGATACCCATACGGGTGTCTTTGTGCACCTTCAGTGCGGTAGTCAGCAGCGGACGGTCGGCCTCGTTACGAGCTTCACGTTCCTGAAGCACCCAGTCGGCGATATCATCGGGACGGGCGAACTGGTCGTTCAACTGGATACGCGACTCGGTACCGAGTTTCTGGTCACGGGGCGGGCCGATGTAGATTGAGCTAACCAAAGCCTTTTTTTCAAGCTTGGCAATTTCGGTTGCCTTAGGCAATGCTGTCTTGACTCTCAGTTCAACGTCACGCATTGAAGTGGTGATCATAAAGAAGAAGATCAACATGTAAACAATGTCAGGCAGTGACGAGGTGCTCACTTGTGGCACTTCCTTTTTACCTTCTTTTCTAAATTTACCCATAGTTCAATCCTCCTTTTAATGTACTTCAACAGGTTCAGCTTCACTGACACGGACAGGCACAGCTTCACCGACAGCTTTGGTTTGGTCTTCATTGAGCTGGTCGAGATGTTTATGGAAGTGTTTCCAAGCCATCTCCTCCTTCAACTCATTGAAGGCGCGTGCCAGCTCATTCTGCACACTGATATACATAGCATACGATGTACCGCGGTCGTTCTGCAGAGAGATCACGCCTTTCGACATCATGATTTCGCCGAGGAGCTCAATTGTCTTGGGTTCCACTTCCGGAGCTGTTTCGTCGCCCGGGCGAGGAGTCATGAAGTGCTTGGCGTCTTCCTTCAGCAGGGAGATATCCGAAGGACGGCCGTTGACCATCAGCTTGTTATTCTTGTTAATCAAAACATTCATCACGTTTCTTTCCTTGACCTTGACGTCATCGTCGTTTTGTTCCACCGGAGGGGGCAGACGACGGGTGATACCGTAATCCACGTCCATGGAGGTGGTCATCAGGAAGAAACACAATAGCAAGAATGCTATGTCAGCCTGCGAACTAGAATTAATTTCTGGGGTTTTCCTGGCCATGATGAAATGTTTTATTTACCTGATCTGATAACTGAATAGAGAATAGTGATAATGCTAACTCCAAGTGTGATATAGAAGAAGTTAAGGCCCCATTCGACCAATCCGTGGGTTCTGCCTGAATAGACATGCTCGCCCGTAGGATATTCAACGCCGAAGCTGCCTTTTGACATGATGTATGCTACAACTCCAATAACGACAATCGCAGCCAATGCAATTAAGATCTTTTTGAGATTGATGCCTTTGACGACACCAGAGATGATAACTGATAAAATTGCGATAACGATGCCAAGTATAATCAAGATGTAGCCCCAATTCAGGATCATGTTGGTGCGACCGTCGTTCTTAAGATCCAGGTAGAAAATCACTGCCAGGACAATGGTAACGAGAGCCAGTGCGCCAAAGACCCATTTTCCGATATTTGAAAGCTTACCGTTCATGATTAATACTGATTATTTGTTGTTGTATTTAACAAGGATGTCCATGAAGCTGATGGAAGCGTCTTCCATGTCGCTCGTGATCTTTTCGATTTTTGAAGCAATGAAGTTGAAGAAAATCTGAAGGATGATAGCTGCGATCAGACCGAACACGGTGGTCAACAGAGCGACCTTCATACCTGATGCAACGACGGTTGGGCTCATATCACCGGCAGCGGCGATATCATCGAAGGCCTGGATCATACCGATAACGGTACCCATGAATCCGAACATAGGAGCCAAGCTGATGCAGAGGCCGATCCAACTCAAACCGCTTTCGAGCTTGCCAGCAGCAACGCCACCGTAGGAAACGAGTGACTTTTCAACTTCGTCCAATGACTGGCCGTCTTGATAACGGATGAGGCCTTGGGTGAAGATGCTAGCGACAGGACCGCGGGTGTCCTTGCAGAGTTGTTTGGCACCTTCAACATCACCAGCTTTCATCTTCTCTTCAATACCGGCGAGAAGCTTCTTGGAGTTGGCGTCAGCCATGGTCAAATAGATGATTCTCTCAATGGAGATGGCCATACCAAGCAACAAGATGACCAACACGATGCCCATGAAGCCAGGACCACCGTCGATGAATTGTTTCTTGATTGACTCGCGGAAAGTGGTGGGACCTTCGGCTGGGGTGAGATCTGTGGTAGCAGCCTCTTCAACAGCAGGAGCTACGGTTTCAGCAACCTGTTCGGTAGCTGCTTCTTCTGGTTGAGCTTGCTCTTCTTGAGCAAAGAGATTGCTGATTCCAAATGTCATAAAACCAACAATCGTGAGGAAAGCAATTAATTTTTTCATGATTTAGTTTAATGTTGTGATTACAAATAATTTCTGTTCAGTCTGCGGAGAGAGCGGGATTCGAACCCGCGGTACCCTTTTGGAGTACACACACTTTCCAGGCGTGCTCCTTAAACCACTCGGACATCTCTCCAGAAAAATCGTTGCCAAAATTACAAATTATTTTGTTTGCATTACCAAGACAAACGCATTTTTTTTGCAAACGACCTATTTTGTCATCTCCCCTCGGATGGAAACTCCAAGGATTTCAATGACTTTCTCCCTCGAGAGACCTTCGCCGATCAGATACATCAATTTTGCCACGGCAGCCTCGGTGGTAAGATCATAGCCGCTCACCACACCGATACGGGCCATGTCAAGACTGGTTTCATAACGGCCCATCTCCACTGAACCGCCTTTGCACTGGGTGATATTGAGGATGATCAGTCCCCTGTCGATGGCCTCTTTCAAGGCATCGAGGAACCATGATGCCGTGGTGGCATTGCCAGAACCAAAGGTCTCCAACACCAACGCCTTCAAACCCGGCGTGCGCAAGGCATGGCGCACAAACTCCTCGGAGATGCCCGGGAAAAGCTTCAGGATGCCCACGTTGCGATCCATGTTGGTGTGCAGCTTCAACTTCTTGAAGTTGGGCTTCAGGATGCGGTCCTTGTTGTATTTGATATGCACACCCACTTCGGCCAGACCAGGATAGTTGGTCGAGGCAAAGGCGTTGAAGTTCTCGGCATTGAACTTGGTGGTACGGTTGCCGCGCAGCAGCTGGTCTTGGAAGAAGATGCAGACCTCAGGGACGATGGCGGTGTCGTCCTCCTTGGCGGCAGCAATCTCGATGGCGGCAAGGAAGTTCTCGCGACCGTCGGTGCGCACCACACCCATCGGCAGCTGCGATCCTGTGAGGACCACAGGCTTGTTGAGGTTCTCCAGCATGAAACTCAACGCCGAGGCTGTGTAGGCCATGGTGTCGGAGCCATGAAGCACCACGAAGCCATCGTACTGTTCATAATTCTCCGTGATCTTCTGCGCCAGCTTGGCCCAGAAGTCGGGCGACATGTTGGACGAGTCGATCAAAGGATCGAAGCTATAGAAATCAATCTGATAGCCGAAGTTCTGCAGCACAGGCAAGTGCTTGTAGATATTGTCGAAGTCGAAAGGCACCAAGGCACCCGTCTTGGGGTCTTGCATCATGCCGATGGTTCCTCCGGTATAAAGAACAAGGATGGATGTTTCTTCTTTTTGGGTCATATTATTCAGTTGGTAGTTATTCAGTTAATCAGTTGTTCAGTTATCCTATTAAATACATTTATAGTGTTTCTTGTGATTGTCTTGGTTAAATCCTCCAGAGGAGTATCATAAAGTTCAGCAATCCTTTTCGCCGTATCCACCATGAAGGCTGGCTCGTTGCGCTTGCCGCGATGCGGAACAGGCGAAAGATAAGGCGCGTCGGTTTCCAAAACGATACGATCCAGCGGAATATTGCACAAATAGTCCTTCAGAGCGCAATTCTTATAAGTGGTCACGCCGCCCAAGCCGAGATGGAATCCGAGGTCGAGATAAGCCTTGGCTTCCTCTTCCGTCCCCGTAAAGCAATGCATCACACCGTGGAGGCGGCCGTCTTGGTGTTTTTCGAGGAGCCGCACCATGAAGTTGAAGGCATTACGGCAGTGGATGGAAAGTGGCAGCTGCAGCTGTTTGGCCCAATTCAGCTGGGTTTCGAAGGCATCAAGTTGTTCATGCTCAAAGGTCGTATCCCAATAAAAATCAAGGCCGATCTCCCCCACACCTATATATATACCGCGTTCCAACTCCTTCTCCATCAGAGCAAGCACCTGCTTATAGTCGCCTTTTACCTCTTCGGGTTGCAAACCCATCATCATACGGGTACAATCAGGGAATTGCTCATGCATCTCCAGCATGGGTTTGATAGTCGAGGCATCCACGTTGGGCAGGAGCATCATGCCAACGCCTGCATCCAAAGCTCGTTGTACAACTTCGGAACGGTCAATGTCGAAAGCTGAATCGTAGATATGGGTATGGGTGTCGATGAGCAGCATGGCTTAATACAAGAAATTATCGTACGGATACCTGATGGCGTGCATATCTCGGATTTCTTTGTAGAGCAAATCCCTGAATTCCTGATAATTGTCGCGGTTCTTGGCGGAGATGAAGATGCAGTTGTCGTTCATCTTGGCCATCCAGGTCTGCTTCAAATCGTCGTAAGAGACGTTGCGTTTGGTGGCTGGCGTGAGGTCGGTGGGATCCTTCTCCTCCCAAGTGTAAGCGTCGATCTTGTTGAACACCATGATGGTCTTCTTGTCGGCGCAACCCAACTCGGCCAATGTCTGGTTGACCACCTCAATCTGCGACTCGAAGTCGGGATGGGAAATATCGACCACATGCAACAGGATGTCGGATTCGCGCACCTCGTCCAAGGTGGACTTGAACGACTCCACAAGATGATGCGGCAACTTACGGATGAAACCTACCGTGTCGGACAACAAGAAAGGCAGGTTCTCCACCACCACTTTGCGCACAGTGGTATCCAAAGTGGCGAAGAGCTTGTTCTCGGTATAGACTTCCGATTTGCTCAGCAGGTTCATAATGGTGGATTTTCCCACGTTGGTGTAACCAACCAAGGCCACACGCACCAGTTTACCACGGTTCTTGCGCTGCACGGTCTTCTGCATGTCGATTTCCTTGAGCTTCTCCTTCAACACGGAGATGCGGTCAAGGATTAAACGGCGGTCGGTCTCAATCTGGGTCTCACCGGGACCGCGCATACCGATACCGCCCCGTTGGCGCTCCAAGTGGGTCCACATACGGGTCAAGCGAGGCAGCAAGTACTGATACTGCGCCAGCTCCACCTGAGCTTTTGCGTGTGCCGTATGGGCATTGGAAGCAAAGATGTCGAGGATGAGGCTGGTACGGTCGAGGACGCGACATTCCAAAGCCTGCTCCATGTTACGGGCCTGAGTGGCGCTCAGTTCATCGTCGATGACGGCGATCTCTATGTTCTCCGCCTTGATGTATTGATGGATCTCCTCCAGCTTGCCCGAACCAAGATAGCTCACGCTGGATGGATGGTCCATGGCCTGCACGAAACGCGCCACAGGTACGCCACCGGCAGTCTCCAGCAGAAAGGCAAGCTCGTCGAGATATTCCTCCGTACGTTCACGGCTCTGTTTCTTGCTGGCAACGGCTATTAGGACAGCGCGTTCAGGTATTTTTTCGTATGTTACAAAGTCACCCATGAGATTGAATTCAGAAGTCAGAAGACAGAAGACAGAAGTCAGAATGTACGGAAACCGATGATTTTACGAACTTCGTTAAGGGTCTTGGCAGCGCTCTCACGGGCTTTCTCGGCGCCGAGACGCGCGATGCGGTCGAGGCGCTCCGTGTCGGACGAGAACTCCTGGATGCGTTCGCGGATAGGATTCAGGGTCTGCACCATATCCTCAGCCAGCTGTTTCTTCATGTCGCCATAGCGCAAGGTGCAGTCGTTCCATTTCTCGTCGAAGAACTTCACGGTCTCTGGGGCACTCACGATGCTCATCATGGTGAAGAGGTTCTGGATGACTTCCGGTTTGGGACTGTTGGGCTCCTGAGGACCGTTGTCGGTGACGGCACGCATCACTTTCTTGCGCACGGTCTTTTCATCTTCAAAGAGGTAGATGCAGTTGCCATCGCTCTTGCCCATCTTGCCTGATCCGTCGAGACCCGGCACCTTGATGGCATCACCGCCGAAGTAGTAGTTCTGCGGTTCAGGGAAAAACTCCACGCCATAGATGTTGTTGAAGCGGCGGGCGCATTTGCGGGCCATCTCCATGTTCTGTTCCTGGTCCTTGCCCACGGGAACCCACTTGGCGCGATGCTGCAGGATGTCGGCAGCCATCAGCGTCGGATAGGTGAACAGGCCGGCATTCACGTTGTCGGGTTGCTGACGCGCCTTCTCCTTGAAGGTGGTCACACGACCGAGTTCGCCGATGTAGGCGTTCATATTGAAATAGAGATAGAGCTCTATGGTTTCCGGGACATCGCTTTGGATATAGATGGTGGCCTTCTCGGGGTCGATGCCGCAAGCGAGGTATTCAGCCAGGATGGTTCTTGCCGAACGTTGTATGTTTTCCGGTTTGGGATGGGTGGTCAGCGAGTGCCAGTCGGCAATAAAGAAGTAACAATTGTATTCCTCCTGCATCTTGACGAAGCTGCGGACGGCGCCGTAATAGTTGCCAAGATGAAGGTTGCCGGTGGGACGGATGCCGCTTAGGACGATGTCTTTCATAGTTTTCAGTTGATCAGTTGGTCAGTTAATTTGGGGCAAAGATATAAAAAAAGTGGAGACGGTGCGTGCACCGTCTCCACGATGAATCGTTTTTCCGGAAATATCAGATCTTGATATCGTCGCCTTTGGCGTTCCGGAAGTTGTACTGGAGCATGTGGAAGTCTTCTACGGATTCGACTTTGAACGACTTGCCGTATTTCTTCATCCACTTGCGCCTGATCGAGAACCAACCCTTCGTGAGATAGGCACCGATGAACGGATGGACCTGCAGCGTGATGTTGTTTTCGTTTTGGTCCTGTAAGAGGTACCTGAGGTTGTTCTCAATCTCGTCAATGTAAAGGATGGCAGGGCGGATCTTGCCTTCGCCGTCGCACACGGGGCATTTTTCCTGCACTTGTACTTCCGTAGCGGGACGGACGCGTTGGCGTGTGATCTGGATGAGGCCGAACTTGGTGGCGGGCAGGATGGTGTGTTTGGCACGGTCGAGTGCCATCTCCTGGCATAGCACATCATAGAGTTGCTTGCGGTGCTCCGCTTCGCGCATGTCGATGAAATCGACGATGATGATGCCTCCCATATCACGCAGGCGCAACTGACGGGCAATCTCCTTGGCCGCTTCTATGTTGACCAGGAGCGCGTTTTCTTCCTGCGAGTTCTCCTTATTGACGCGATGGCCGCTGTTGACGTCGATGACGTGCATGGCCTCGGTGTGTTCGATGATGAGGTAAACACCGTTTCTGATGGTAACCACCTTCCCGAAGAGTCCCTTGATCTGGCGTGAGACGCCGAAGTTGTCGAAGATGGAATCTCTTCCCTTGTACAGCTTGACGATCTCGGTCTTCTGGGGAGCGATGGTTTGGATGTAACTCCGAATTTCTTCATAGAGCATTTCGTCGTTCACATGGATGTTGTTGAACGACTCGTTCAATAAATCGCGCAGCATGACCATGGTCTGGTCCTGTTCGCTGACCATGCGGCCCGCGGCAGTCATCTTGGTCATCTCGCTGACACAGCGTTCCCATTTTTCGATGAGGGTCTTGAGGTCTGCGTCGAGGTCGGCCACTTTCTTGTTTTCGGCCACGGTACGGATGATGACGCCATAGTTGGCGGGTCTGATGCTTTGGATCAGTCGTTTCAGACGGCTTCTTTCTTCGCCGCTGCGGATTTTTTGGGATACCGAAATGCGGTTTGAGAACGGCACAAGGACAAGATACCTTCCGGCGAAGGAGATCTCGGCAGAGATACGCGGACCCTTGGTAGAGATCGGCTCTTTGGCGATCTGCACGGGAATGAGGTCGCCTGCATTCAGCATATTGGCGATCTTGCCGCTTTTCTCGATGTCGGGTTCAAGCTTGAACTTCTCCATCGTCACCTCACCTTCCTTACTGGATGTGAGCATGTTCTTGAACTTGAGCAGGGAACGGAACTGAGGACCGAGGTCGAGATAGTGAAGGAAGGCTTCCTTCTCGTAGCCCACGTCAACAAAAGCGGCGTTCAGGCCAGGCAGGATCTTCTTGACCCGTCCCAGATACACGTCTCCAACCGCAAACTGGTTGTTGGTTTTCTCTTTGTGAAGTTCGACAAGTATCTTGTCCTCCAACAGAGCGATGTCAACCTCCGAAGCACGGGCGTTGATGACCAACTCCCGCTCCACCGTCTTGACTTTGATTTCTTGTTGTTCTTCAGCCATTTGCAGTGCTTCTAAGGGGTTAACGTTCATTTGCTTCAATAAAACAATAACACAACATTGTACTTGATATTCCGATGCAATGCTGTGTTATCCGTTTTGACTTCAAAAGAAGATTATTTCTTCTTATGTCTGTCCTTTCTCAAGCGTTTTTTGCGCTTGTGCGTTGACATTTTATGTCTCTTGTGTTTTTTACCGTTTGGCATAGTATAAAAATTTTACGTTTATTATTTAACAGCGTTCATGAAAGTCTTAGCGGGCTTGAAAGCAGGGATGTTGTGGGCTGGAATAGTGATGGCAACATTCTTGGAAATATTTCTACCAGTCTTTTCTGCACGGGTCTTGATAATAAAGCTGCCGAAACCTCTCAGGTAAACATTCTCACCTTTTGCCATTGAAGCCTTAACAACTTCCATGAAGTTCTCGACTACATTCTGGACAGCGCCTTTTTCAATACCAGTCTTGCTTGCGATAACAGCTACGATTTCTGCTTTGGTCATTTCTTTACTTTTTTTTAAAGGGTTTATTATTACGATTGTTTAATTTTGCCGGCAAAGGTACGAACATTTTTTATTCCTACCCAAAAGAATTTGATTTTTTTATTCTAAAGGACTATAAATAAACATTTTCGCAGAGAGGATGAACGAGATACAAGAGACCTTAGCGCGATGGTATGAAGCCCGAAAAAGGGAGCTTCCCTGGCGAAGCGAGCCTACCCCCTATCACGTTTGGCTGTCGGAAATCATACTTCAGCAAACACGTGTAAACCAAGGACTTGAATACTTTATTCGAATGGTGGAAAAATGGCCTACACTGGAAGACCTCTCCAAGGCATCTGAAGAAGAAGTGCTGAAGATGTGGCAAGGACTTGGCTATTACTCCAGGGCAAGGAACCTGCACCAATGTGCCCGACAAGTTGTTGAGAACCATGGAGGAGCATTCCCTAAAGACTATGAACTTCTTCGCAAACTCAAAGGTATTGGTGACTATACCGCTGCTGCCATTGCCTCCATTGCCTTCAACCTGCCATACGCGGTCGTCGATGGCAACGTTTACCGTGTGCTGTCGAGGCTCTATGACATCGACACACCTATTAATAGTAAGGAAGGCAACAAACTATTTGCCCAGCTTGCGCAGGACCTCCTCGACAAAAACCATCCGGGCCTTCACAACCAAGCCGTCATGGAGTTCGGAGCACTACAATGCATCCCTCAAAATCCCGACTGCATCCAATGCCCGTTGCAAAGCCATTGTCTGGCTTTCGCCCATCATACCGTCGAAAACCGACCACAGAAAACCAAAAAGCTACAAGTCAAGACCAGATATTTCAACTACCTTGTGATCAGAACCCCCGACAACGGGCTCTATCTCCGTAAGCGTGAAAGCAACGACATCTGGAAAAACCTTTACGACTTCCCTTGCGTTGAAAGCATGAAACCGCTCTCCCCCGAGGAAATCATCAGCAGCGGATACTTTAAGGACCTGATCCACAACCAAAAATTTGTCATCGGCCGAATCTCCACTCCATACGTGCATAAACTGACACATCAGACCATTATTGCCACTTTTGTTGAAATAAAAATTTCTTGTTTTTTGCCGACAATTAAAACAAAAAACATACTTTTGGCGTTCGAAAATGAAGTAGGAACATTTCCCGTTCCAAAGCTCATAGACAACTATTTAACTAACAACAAGCACTAACTACAACAGAAAATGGCAAGCTTAAACAAAGTTATCCTCATTGGTCGTCTCGGAAAAGATCCCGAGATTACCACATTTGAAAGCGGAAACAGAAAAATGTCAGTGACACTGGCCACAACGGAACGCTATCGCGATCGCGACAACAACTGGGTCGATCAGACCGAATGGCACAACCTGGTGGCATGGGGCAATTTGGCCAACGACATCGCTGACAAGCGCCGCAACTATGCTAAGGGCGACATGATGTATGTGGAAGGTCGCCTGCGCACCCGCCAATACACTGACAACCAAGGAATCAATCGTTTTGTCACCGAGATCCAAGTCGATAAACTAATGCAGCTGGTCTCCGCCAGACCGCCTCAACAGTCATCCTACAATCCCCAACAGCAAAACTCATATACCACCCCACAGGAACCGGTTTATCAAGCACCTGCCGCCGCCACCGATCCATTCGCCGGCCAACAGATGCCCAATGACGATTTACCGTTTTAATATTGAATTAAGAATTTAGAATTTAGAGATGGACCCCGACCCTGAGCCTTTCATACAACTCACCAACATTATCCTCACCCCATTCTTTACTGGATTCACTCTCAATGCCATCATTGGCTTGGTGATCCTATGCCTGTTGCTCTTCGCATCTGCATTGATCTCCAGCAGCGAGACGGCATTTTTCTCTCTACAGCCAGCTGATATCGACGATTTGGAATCGAGAACCGATGCCAAAAGCAAACTCGTACTCAAGCTTCGCGAAAAGCCTAAGACACTCCTAGCCACCATCCTGATTGGGAACAACTTTGTCAACGTCACCATCACCTTGCTGGCGACCTATATCGTCAGCGAGATGTTCGACTTGGTCAACCACCCTGTGGCTGCCTTCATCATGGAGCTTGTGGTCATTACTTCGTTGGTGCTCATCATCGGTGAGATTACCCCGAAGATCCTGGCAGCCAAAAGACCCGTGAAATTCTCCCGTTTCATGGCCAGGACACTACAGGTTTTGATCGTGGTGTTCAAGCCTTTGAGCAATTTGTTGGTCAACTCCACATCCTTCATGGACAAGCATCTGGAGAAGAAAAAAGGCGAGATCTCCATGGACGACCTCTCCACTGCCGTTGACATCGCCACGGAAGCCTCCACCCCTATCGAGGAAAAGAACATGCTGAAAGGCATTGCCACCTTTACCGAGAAGGAAGTGAGCAGCGTGATGAAGCCGCGCATCGACATCATCGCCATCGAGCTGGGCATGCCTTTCCAAGACATGCTTTCCACCGTGATCAAAAGCGGCTTTTCGCGTATTCCGGTCTATGAGGAGACCCTCGACAAGGTAAGCGGCATCCTTTATGTGAAGGACCTCCTGCCCTATCTCGATGCCCAGTCATACGAATGGCAAAAGCTCATCCGGCCCGCCTTCTTCGTGCCCGAAAATCGTAAGATCAACGATCTGTTCCAAGACTTCCGGGAAAAGAAGATCCACATCGCCATCGTGGTGGATGAATACGGCGGCACTTCCGGCCTCATCACCATGGAAGACGTCATCGAGGAGATCGTCGGCGACATCAACGACGAGTTCGACAACGTAAAACAGGAGCAGCATTATACGAAACTCGACGAAAACACGTATTTATTCAAAGCCCAAACCAGCATCGTCGATTTCTGCAAGGTGTTCAACCTCGACGAGGACTACTTCGAGGAGAAACAAGGCGAGGCCGACACCTTGGCAGGACTCGTTTTGGAGATTGAAGGCCGCATCCCTGAAGTAGGGTTCAGCTTCAACGTCGAGAAGTTCAACTTCGAGATCACCGATGCCGATTCGAGGAAGATCATTCAGATAAAAGTAAAAGTGCTATGAGAAATTGGATTGTTTCGTCATTCCTCCTCGCAATGACGCTGCTGTTCATGGCCTCTTGCGGAGAAGAGGAGCGTCCCCTACCGAAGCCGAAAGGCTATCTCCGCATCGACTTGCCCGAGAAAGACTATGTAAAGGTCGATACTATAGGTCGCTATGCCTTTGAGATGCCCAGCTATGCCGAGCTCACCTACGATCCCTTCTCACCACAAGAGAAGAATTGGGTCAACGTGGAGATGCCCTGCTTCAAGGCCTCTATCCACTTGACACATAAGGATGTGAAAGGCAACTTGGGAGAATATCTGGAGGACGTTCACACCATGATCACCAAGCACCTGCAAAAGGCCAATGGCATGAACGACAGCTTAATCTCCAATCCCGAGCACAAAGTTTATGGCATGTTGATCGAGATGGATGGCAAGGGCGTGGCCACTCCGATGCAGTTCTACCTTACCGACAGCACCGCCAACTTCATCCGGGGGGCTTTGTATTTCAACTTCGTCCCCAACAACGATTCCATGCAGCCGGTGATTGATTACATCCGGCAGGATATCGATCGGATGATCGAGACGTTTGAGTGGAAATAAAAAAAGGCTGCCAATTGGCAGCCTTTTAAATCATTCAATAATCTAGAATCGATTATTTAGCTTCACCGCAGTGATGCTCTTCGCCTTCGTGGCTGTCACACTTGCCTTGGCCCATACCCATGGCAGAGATACGCTCGAGGACGAGGTCCTTCTGCTCATCGTTGGTCATGCTGGCAATGTTGGCCCACTTTTCCATGACGGCGTCCATCTTGGCTTTCATCTCGGCGCATTTGGCTTCGCATTCAGCCTTGACTTCCTCGGTCACTTCGGCAACCTTCTGTTCGCAAGCTTCTTTCACTTCACCGGCTTTCTCGCAGCATTCCTTACCTTCAGCCTTCATTTCTTCCATCTTGGCGTCCATTTCGGCAAAGAGAGCGATGGCTTTGTTGTTCAGCTCAACTCTAGCGGCTTCTTCCATGGTTTCCCACTTGGCATATTCAGCCTTCAGGCTGCAGAAGGGGCAGTGATGTTCTTCAGCGACAGCAACTTCCTGCTGAGGTTCTTCTTTGGGCTGTTCCTGTTGTTTAGGAGCATTGTTGCAGGCCACCATGAAGAGGCAAGCAAGACCCATCATTAAGAATAATTTCTTCATTTTTAGTAATTTAAATGTTGATTTGTAAGATTATTTGCATTTTTGAGCCGGCAAAAATACAAAATAATTAAATAACGTGACGAAAATAATCACTTTATTTATTTTTCTTGTAATAGTGGTTTTAAATGTGTAATTTTGCACCCACTTTTAGAAAACGAACAAAATCACATAATTCACAATCAAACAAAACACTAAAAAATGGCAGAAAAGAAATTTTTGACATGCGATGGCAACCAGGCAGCTGCCCATGTTGCTTACATGTTCAGTGAAGTGGCCGCCATCTATCCGATCACCCCGTCATCCCCGATGGCTGAGTATATCGATGAATGGGCCGCTAAAGGTCAGAAAAACATCTTTGGCGAGACCGTCAAAGTCGTTGAAATGCAATCCGAAGCTGGCGCCTCTGGTGCCGTGCACGGTTCGTTGCAGGCTGGTGCCTTGACCACCACCTACACCGCATCACAAGGCTTGTTGCTGATGATCCCCAACATGTACAAGATCGCCGGTGAGTTGCTCCCGGGTGTCTTCCATGTCTCCGCCCGTTCCCTGGCTGCCCAGGCCCTGTCCATCTTCGGTGACCATGCCGACGTGATGGCTTGCCGTCAGACCGGCTTCGCCATGCTGGCTACCAGCTCCGTCCAAGAAATCATGGACCTGGCTCCTGTCGCCCACCTCGCCGCCATCGAAGGCCGCGTGCCGTTCGTGCACTTCTTCGACGGCTTCCGCACCTCCCACGAGATCCAAAAGGTCGAGGCTGCCGATATGGAAAAGCTCCGCAAACTCGTCAACTACAAGGCTCTGAAGGAATACCGTGAACGCGCTCTGAATCCTGAGCACCCCGTAACCCGCGGTACCGCCCAGAACCCTGACATCTACTTCCAGACCAGAGAGTTGCAGAACAAATACTATGATGCCCTTCCCGACATCGTGGCCAAGTACATGAAGCAGATGAGCCGCATCACGGGTCGTCAATATGCTCCGTTCGTGTATTACGGTGCTCCTGATGCCACTGACGTCATCATCGCCATGGGCTCCGTCAACGACGTCATCAAGACCGTTATCGACAAGGAGAACAAGGCTGGCAAGAAACTCGGTCTCGTCACCGTGCACCTCTATCGTCCCTTCAGCGTGAAGTACCTCAGGGAAGCCATGCCGGAGAGCCTGATGAAGCACGTGAAGCGCATCTGCGTGCTCGACCGCACCAAGGAGCCCGGCGCCAACGGCGACCCGCTCTACCTCGATGTGGTGGAAGCCTTCAAGAACTGCCCCTACAAGCCTATGATCATCGGCGGCCGCTACGGTCTGTCCTCCAAAGACACCACTCCCGCCCAAATCGTGGCCGTTTACAAGAACCTCGCTTCCGACAAACCGATGAACCAGTTCACCGTGGGTATCAAGGACGACGTCACCCACCGTTCCCTCAAAGTCGGCAAAGAGATCTCCATCCTGCCGAAGGGCACCTTCGAAGCCAAGTTCTACGGCCTCGGTGCTGACGGTACCGTGGGTGCCAACAAGAACTCCATCAAGATCATCGGCGACAACACCAACAAGTATAGCCAAGCCTACTTCGACTACGACTCCAAGAAATCCGGCGGCTACACCTGCTCGCACCTGCGTTTCGGTGACCAGCCCATCCTGGCTCCTTACCTCGTCGGCACGCCCGACTTCGTGGCTGTCCACGTCCCGAGCTACCTGCGCAAGTACGACTGCCTCCGCGGCCTGAAGAAGAACGGCACGTTCCTCTACAACTCACCTTGGAGTGTGGCTGAGACCAAGAAGCATCTTCCCGATTTCGTGAAGAAGTATCTCGCCTTGAACAACATCAACATGTACATCATCGATGCCACCAAGATCGCTGATGAAATCGGTTTGGGCAACCGCACCAACACCATCTTACAGAGCGCCTTCTTTAAGATCTCTGGCGTCATTCCTTACGACCTCGCCGTCGAGCAAATGAAGAAGTTCATCGTGAAGAGTTACGGCAAGAAGGGTGAGGACATCGTCAACATGAACTACGCTGCCGTTGACCGCGGTGGTGAGATCCAAAAAGTTGACATCCCGGCTTCGTGGGCCAAGCTCGAATGCAGCACCGACTTCGTGTTCGAACACAACGACAACGATCCCGAGTTCATCAACAAGGTGATGCGCCCGATGGTCGCCCAGTGCGGTAACGACCTCCCGGTGAGCGCTTTCAAGGACATCGTTGACGGCACCTTCCCGGCTGGCACCACCGCCTATGAGAAGCGTGGTGTCGCCACCCACGTTCCCGAGTGGAACTCCAAGAACTGCATCCAGTGCAACCAATGCTCGCTGGTGTGCCCCCACGCTGCCATTCGTCCTGTCGTCATGACCGACGCCGAGCTAAAGAAGGCCCCGAAGGGCATGGTCGCCATCGACATGAAGATGCCGAAGGAAATGACTGGCATGCATTTCAGAATGCAAGTCTCCGTGTTGGACTGCACCGGTTGCGGCAACTGCGCCGACGTGTGCCCCGCCAAGGAAAAAGCTTTGGTGATGAAACCGTTGGAAACGCAACTCGACGAAGCCAAGAATTGGGAATACGGCCAGAAGAAGGTCACCTACAAGGACGAACTCATCGACAAATACGCCAACGTGAAGAACAGCCAGTTCGCACAACCGCTGTTCGAGTTCTCGGGTGCCTGCGCCGGCTGCGGTGAGACTCCTTACATCAAGACCATCACCCAGCTGTTTGGTCAAAGCATGATGGTGGCTAACGCTACCGGTTGCTCCTCCATCTACGGCGGCTCCGCTCCTGCAACACCTTACTGTAAGAACTATCGCAGCGGTCGTGGTGTGGCATGGGCCAACTCCCTGTTCGAGGACAACGCCGAGTACGGTCTTGGTATGGCCACGGGTGCCCGCAAGATCCGCGAAGGTCTCCGCAAGAAGGCTGAAGAGCTGATCAACACCACCGTGTTCGACTGGATGAAGGAAGCCACCCAGAAGTGGTTGGATACCTACAACGACACCGTTGCCAACCGCAAGGCTACCGACGAATTCGTTGCCGCCCTCGAGAAGGCCATCCTTTCCATCGACGGATGCATCGACTTCTTCGGCTCCAAGAAAGCCCAGGAGATCTACGGTAAGGAAGTGGCTGCTCAGAAACTCGAAGAGGCCAAGAAGGCCAAGAAGGCCGGTCGCGAGATCTGCATCTGCCACGGCTGCGAGCTCGAGAAAGAACTGTTGGACAACAAGGACTTCCTCGCCAAGAAGAGCCAGTGGATCTTCGGTGGTGACGGTTGGGCTTACGACATCGGCTTCGGTGGTCTCGACCACGTGCTGGCCAGCGGCGAAGACGTCAACGTCCTCGTCCTCGACACCGAGGTTTACTCCAACACGGGTGGTCAGTCTTCCAAGGCTACGCCTGCTGGTGCTGTCGCCAAGTTCGCTGCCTCTGGTAAGAAGGTCCGCAAGAAAGACCTCGGCATGATTGCCAAGAGCTACGGCTACGTCTATGTGGCTCAGGTCGCCATGGGTGCTTCGCAAGCCCAGTACTTCAAGGCCATCAAGGAAGCTGAGGCTTATCCGGGCCCGTCGCTGGTGATCTGCTACGCTCCTTGTATCAACCACGGTATCAAGATCGGCATGGGCCACTCCCAGATGGAAGAGAAGCTCGCCGTCGATTGCGGTTACTGGCACCTCTGGCGCTTCAACCCCGCTGAGGAAGAAGAAGGCAAGAACGGCTTCCACCTGGATTCCAAGGAACCCAACTGGGCCGACTTCCAGAAGTTCATCATGGGTGAAGTCCGTTACAACTCACTGCTGAAGACCTTCCCCGAGGAAGCCAAGGAACTGTTCGCCAAAACCGAACAATTCGCCAAACTCCGCTTTGAGGGGTATAAGAAGCTGAGTGAAGGGAAATAAATTCTTTTAGAAGTCAGAAGACAGAAGGAAGAAGATAGAATTTCCTTTTTGAGAACAGAAACGGCGCGTCTTAGGATGCGCCGTTTTTTTTGCGGCTGCCACGATGTGACAGCCCCACAGCACATGGGCGGAATTGTCTCGTTGGGTTGTAGGGCCGTAAAATTTGAACGAAGGGAAATAATTTATTTTCTTGAAAATCAATCGTGTAGATACGGTGCGTGCACCGTCTCTACGTTTTTATAATATTTTTACTAATTTTGCGTTCTGAAACAATGAAACAAAACCAACACATAATATCATGAAAAGAAATGTGATTCTTATGGCAGCCCTGCTGCTTACTTCGGTCGCAATGACCTCCTGCTTCAAAGACAAACCCGACACCAGCCAAGAAGGCTTGTATGTGGGTATCATCGGATTTAATGACGAGTTGCATACCAAGACTCTGAAAATCCTCAACGACCAAACCAAAGACGAGATGAAAGAGTACATCGACAACCTTAGCATGTCGAACGGTACCATCCTTTATCACGCCGTCAACACTGCCCTCGACAAGATTGAGAGCATCACCCCTCCTGCCGACCTTATCAACGTTTCCGTCATCACCTTTACCGATGGTTTGGACCAAGGTTCATACGTGCTGAACGACAACTATAACAGCAACGATGACTATCTGAATGCCGTCAGCAACCGTATCAAGTCCACCTACATCAGCGACATTCCGGTCTCTGCTTACACTATCGGCGTGAAAGGCTCCGATGTCGTTGACATCAACTCCTTCCGTCGTAACTTGGAGAAGCTCTCCAGCAACGAAGAGAACGTTTATGAGGTGGAAAGCATGTCACAAGTTGGAACCATCTTCGCCGACATCGCCCAAGACCTTTACAACCAAAGCTCATCTTACGATGTCACCTTGAAACTCCCGGCTCAAAATCCCGGCACCCTCATCCGCTTCACTTTCGACAACGTTGAAGACGCCACCCAATCAACCATGTACATCGAAGGCACCTACTCTCGTCAAAACAACAAAGGTTTGCTCAACGAGGTCACTTATGTGGGTCTTCAAGACTGCGGCCCCGTCATCTATGCCACTTCTTCAGGCATTTTCGACGAGTTCACTTTCGTCAACCTGCTGACTCCCGATGGAGAACAAGTGCCTGCCACTCTCACCAAACAATGGAATTACATTCCGAGCAGCAATGCATGGCAAAACAACAGCGAGTTCACCCCCTCGGGCAACACCGTGGTTAAAGAAGAGTTCAAGAGCGCACTGGTCATGCTGGTCCTCGACTGCTCAAGCTCGCTCAGCAACGACTTCCAAAGCGTAAAGAACGCCGCACGTCAGTTCATCGAGACGCTGAATGGCAATACCCACCAGGGGAATTAATAATTTAAAATTTAGAATTTAGAGGGTGATGGTGACAGCTCTCTAAATTCTAAATTATTAATTCTAATTTCTTAATCACTATCCCCAATCTAAGCACAAAGGCTTCCTCAGTGGCAAAGCCGATGTGAGGCAACATCACAAGATTAGGCGCATCAAACAAGGGGTTGTCCTGCTTCAAAGGCGGCTCGGTACCATACACATCGGTGGCGGCACCGGCAATAATCCCCGACTTCAAGGCATCCGCGAGGGCTTGTTCATTCACGACAGGTCCTCGTGCTGTATTAATAAGGATGGCTGAGGGCTTCATCAATTTCAGCTCTTTCTCAGTGATGAAATCACGGGTCTCATTGTTCAAGGCGATATGTAACGTGACGATGTCCGATTCCTTCAACAAGGTCTCCTTGTCCACAAAGGTGACACCTTCCACAGTTTTTGGCGTGCGGTTCCATGCCAGCACTTTGCAGCCGAAGGCATTCAGCAGCTTTGCCACACGTTGACCGATGTTGCCCATCCCGATGATGCCTACGGTCTTTCCGCCTATCTCACGTCCCGGCATGATGCCTTTGCGCTGGCATTCACGAGTGATGCGGTCGTTCTCCAACACCTTACGATAAACGTCGATCATCATGGCAATGGCCAATTCAGCAACGGCCTCGGTGGAATAGCCAGCGGCGTTCTTCACCACGATACCACGACGTTGGCATTCCTCCATGTCGATATGATCCAAGCCCGTGAAGGCGATGGACAGCATCTTCAAGTTGGGACAAGCATCCAAGAAATTTTTACGCAACGGAATATTGCTTTCAATGACGACTTCGGCGTCATGGGCACGACGGATGAGCTCATCAAGGTTTTCATTACGGTCGGAATAGATGACCACTTCGTGGCCTTGTGCTTTCAATCCGGCACAAGCCTCTTCTATGACATTGGTCTTGAGACCAAGGGGTTCAAGGAATACGATTTTCATTTGATTTGGTGTTTTTTGCTTTAAACAGAGCTTCTGATGCAAAAATACATATAAATATAATGCAAAGTCTGAATTATTTTTGTAATTTTGCCTTCATGAGACCTTTTATGCACTTAGCAGTTGTCTTAGGGATTGCGCTAATAACTGCATGCAGACCTAAGAGTGAGTTGGGGAAGCCATTTGACAGGCCGTGTCACGAATTGGAAATGATTGACAGTTTGATGTGGAAACAGCCTGATAGTGCCTTTGCGATGCTGATGAAATATACGGCGAGTTCAAAGGCGGATAGTCTTGATGAGTTTGATGGACATTACTGCCAGCTGCTGATTTCGGAGTTGCTATATAAGAACTATTATGAGCAGAGTAACCGTGAGGAGCTGTTAAAGGCGGTGGATTATTTTGATTCCATTTGCTGTAGGGGCGAATTGAATGCGTCCGCTATTGTGTTTCTGGATGCCCGGGCACATTATATCAATGGCGTTGGATATTACGAAACGGACAGCGTGGTGGAGGCATGCGCCGAATACCTTAAAGCCTTGGAAACCATGGATAGCCATTTCAAGGAAACTGAATTGAAGGGGGCAAAAGCTATCTTCATGTTTCTAACTTACAATAGGTTGTTGTCACTTTTCTCGTCGCAATTTATGTTGGATCCAGCCATTTCATGTGGTTCGCAAGCTTTGGTCTATTGTCAAAAAGAACCATCATTGCGCAAGGAAATCCCCAACACTTATTTCCATATCGGGAAACAATATGACATGAAAGGAGAAAAGGATGTTGCTAGTAGCTACTATGGACAAGCCATTAAGTTTCTTGATACAAGCACTCTTATTTATCGGGATGCTGTTTCCATGAAAGCGCTATGTGACTATCAAATGGGATTAGGGGCTGAACAATCCTTGAACACAATAAAACAAACCCTATCCAGCGCAGAGGGGGAGGAAGAGAAAATATCGCGTTTTGTAGCTATCGGGGCTATCTTTATGGAGGAAGGGACTTATGATTCAGCATTGCATTATTTTGAGCCTGTTTATAAATACGAAACAACCACAAGGGTTAAAATCGGTATTGCGGAAAACTTACGGGTAGTGTACGATAGCACCGGAAATCAAGAAAAATCGGATGATTGCATAAGGTTTTTAGTTGAACACAAAAAACCTGAAGGAGAAGACAATGTTATGGTTTCCAAACTCGGAGAAAAATATGCGATATATTTAGATCAGAAGCATGAAAAACAATCTGAGGAATCTCGGAAAAAGACAATTATAACAACAGCTATAATTGTCATTCCCGCTGTATTATTAATGATTTTGACCATCATTCTTTTAGTGGAACGGAGAAGCAGAAAATTGCTGAATCATCAAAAGGAAGCGATGGAAACTGAAAAGCAGGCCCATCGAATGGTCCAAGCTGCCATGGCTGGGCGGCTGAAGCGCAAAAATCAAGAGGTCCGTGACCTTAAAGGCCAAATCAGGCAGGAAGGCCTGACATCGGGAAACAGCACTGCATCGTCATTTGTTGAAGAACCCGTGTGTCACCTAATTATGAAACGAGTAACCGAGGGAGAGTTCAAATCCAAGGTGGATTACATAAATTATAAAGACGCTGCTTTGAATAAACAACAGCTATTGGAATTACGTTTGGCAGCAGACCATCATTTCAACCAGTTCACGGTTCGTCTGAAAAAGGCTTTCCCGAAACTCACCAATAGCGACCTTGACTATTGTTGCCTTTATCTTCTCGGATTGACCGATGCTGATGTTGCCGCTTTAATGCAACGAGCCTATAACACCGTAATCGAGCGCAATGGCAAGATACGAAAGATCTTGGGCAGCGAGAATCCACTTACAATCACCTTAACGGATCTCGCAAAAAATGTTTTGTCTGTTGATTAACAAGACGTTAATCAAAAACCCGAACCAATCCGAACCATCATTTTCTTGCAAAATTATCAAGATCGCCTCAACTTATGCGTCTAATCAACTAAATACGCGATGAAAAAAGACATAACATTGAGTTTGATACTCTGGTTCATTCTTTTCGGAGCAATGTGCCATGCCTATGGTGAAACCAAAAAAGAAAACAAAGAAGAAAATGGAATACCTATTGTGCTAATTGCATCATCAAGCACTGCTGAACCAAGTAGAGCAAGTAACATTATTACAACACTCAACGGACACGTACTCACTGTAGTCTTCACTGAGAATCTCGGACAAGTCTCGGTTGAAGTTGCTACCACAGCAGGTGCTTCTGTAGAATGTATCTCACTGCTTACACCGAATGGCTTACAAGTTTACATTCCCAATGCAGGAAATTACGTTGTCACCTTTACGCTCTCCAACGGTGACGTGTATTATGGTGAATTCGAAGTAAAGGATTAAAAAAACAAATCATTGTTTCATTTAAAAACTATATCCATGAAAAAACCATTGTTCTATTTATTCATTTGGGTTTTGACATTCTTTATTTTTATCGACGCAAAAGCACAAATCAAATTGCATGATGATAGTCATGTAAGTTTAGGTAGTCTCACAAAGGATTATGGCATCCAGATTCAGCCAAACGGATATTCCTACTTTCACTCACGACTTAATACTGAGTGGAGCTGGGCAACTTTGTCCTATTCTAACGATTCACTTCAAAAACACTGGATTGTTGCCAACCTTGATGATCCAAATCGCGGAAGGCACACTTTCTTTGTGACGGGACATGGATATGTTTACAAAAACGGAACCTTGCAAAGATCCGATGCCAGGTTTCAGCATGAGGAGCAACAAATTGAGGACGCAAGGAATGTGCTTGACCAAATAACAGGGATTTGGTACGTTCCCACAGAAGAAGATGGCGAAACCAAAAGCAATATAGTTCGAAGAGCAGGTGTTTCTGCCCAAGAGGTGGAAAAGGTTCTTCCGGAAGCAGTGGCCGCCGATGAAGATGGTGTGCTGTATGTGGATTACGAGGCTCTTACTGTCTTTTTGATCGAGGCTGTAAAAGAACAACACAAAGAGATTGAAACATTGCAAAAGACACTACAAAGCCATGGATTATTAGAGCCATAAACCCAAATACTTGTCATTATGAGAAAACTTATTTATCTTTGGGCATTATTGTTGTTCAACATAAGCCTAATGGCCCAGATTCATAGTGAAAACATGTGGGATATCTATTTTAATGAGGATTTCAACGGCTTCGACAGGGGTTGGGGGATTGATTTCTCTGAAATACAATATGGAAATCCAAATTACAATTCAATATGGCGCTGTTATTACCACGAAAACTGGCCATCGGGCGTGACATTAGATTTAAATCAACATCATATCTTTCAGCGAGATCATTGTCTTTTCAACGACGGAACCAATTATTCAGATGGTATATTTCGCATTACTGCTGAACGCATTGACTCATATTCAAACACCTCCGCTGAATGCAGGGAATATGAAATCCCAGATTGGTTAGCGACAAACCATTTTTGTGATCATGATCATCATTTCTTGTATTTTTATTCAGGAGCTATCGAAACCATCGAACCATTTCTTTACGGTTATTTCGAAATTCGATGCAAAACTCCAGTACATCGAGGAGCTTTCCCCGCTTTCTGGCTCTGGGGAAATGGGAGAAGATACGAGGAAATTGACATTTTTGAATACATGTGGAACATCACCATACCCCAAAACGACCATCCCTCTCCTGAATTGGGCTATCGGCATGTGTTCAATACAGGAATGTATTTTGACGTGGATGCACAGGGGAACCGAAAGCTATTTGCCCATAAAATAGTACGTTTCCCCGAAACACAACCTGATATGAATCAGTGGCATACTTTCGGCATGGAGTGGCTGCCTGGAAGGGTGGTTTGGTATTTCGATGACGAGGTGGTTAATGAATTTTACGAATCCGAGAACATTCCGTATGGGCCCATGACACTAAAAGCAAACTACTCTTTAGACAACTGGTCACTCGTGCATCAATGGGATTCCTCAGCCGCCCCAATCGCCTTTGAAGGAGACACCATGATGATCGACTACATTAGGGTATATCACCTAAACACAGCCTGCGATGAGGATGTGGTTATTACAAACCCTTTGCAACTGGACACAATCCAAACCATTAAGCGCTCCTTGTCCTTTTCTCCACTCAATGGATC
>JAFXMK010000029.1 GCA_017530365.1 Bacteroidales bacterium | reverse complement strand
CTATAAAGTTTACAACCATGAAACCGGAGAAGAGCTGACGGATGTCGTCTTTACTGAGGATTATCCACAAGTGGCTTACCAACCAAACGACCAATACGGTAATGCCCGTACTCCATGGTTTGTGTATTTCGTTAGATCTAACAACAGCTACACTCTCGAAATCGACCCCTATGAGGATGAACAAGGAAAGGATCACTACTACCTTATCGCCTCTCCCATCGGTGCCGTTGCTGCCAATGCAGTTGAAGGCCTCCGCACCCCCTCCTTCGACTTCTATTCCTTCGACCAAAATGCCGAGTTGGAATGGATCAACCTCAGGGATGACGAGACTTACGAACTCCAACCTGGTGTGGGATACCTCTATGCCAACAACACCGGCACTGACCTCGTCTTTAGCGGTGGCAATCTTATTACCGATGAAGAAATGGCGGTTTCATTGACCTATGCCGAAGCAGCCACAGGCCTCGACTTCCCCGACTGGAACCTCGTGGGTAACCCCTTCGAAGTGGACGCCACCCTCGATCAGCCGTTCTATTCCATGGTTGAAGGCGCTTTCGTCTCCAATGCAGCAGGAGCCATCCTTCCTGCCATGAACGGCGCTTTCGTGGTCGGCTCTGACGAGGTTAATAGCGTGACCTTCTCCAGACAAGCTGGCGACAAGGCTCCTATGCTCGCCCTCAACCTTACCAATAGCGGCAAGCTTGTTGACCGCGCCATCGTCAGCTTCGGCAAAGGCCGTCAGCTGCCCAAGTTCCAGCTCTTCACCAGCTCCAAGGTCTATATCCCGCAGGACGGCCAAGACTTCGCAGTGGTCACCAGCGACGGTATCGGCTCCATGCCTGTCAACTTCAAGGCTGAAAAGACTGGCAGCTACAGCTTCACTGTCAACAGCGAGAACACCCAGTTCAACTATCTGCACCTCATCGACCATCTGACTGGTGCCGACGTTGACCTGCTCGCCACTCCGAGCTACAGCTTCGACGCTCGCATCTCCGACTACGCCAGCCGCTTCCAACTGGTGTTTGCCACTGGTAACAGCGATGACAACAGCTTCGCCTTCTACAACAACGGCAACATCATCATCAGCAACGAAGGCAGCGCCATCCTCAACATCGTCGATGTCCTCGGCCGCACCATCAGCAGCCAAAACATCAACGGCAGCGAGAACGTCAGCATCAACGCCAAAGCTGGTGTCTATACCCTCCAGCTGATCCAAGGCGAAAAGGTCATGACCCAAAAGATTGTGGTTAAATAATGTTGAATTTTTAAATCGAATATAAAATACTTAGGATATGAAAAAACTAGTTTTAACAATCGCAATCGTTCTCGGAATGGGCATCGCAGCTTCCGCTCAAGGCGGTCTGTTCAAATACGGTCAAGAGCCTGAATATGGCACGGAACGTGGTGGCTTCTTCAAAGATATCACCCCCGGCATGCCAGGTCATGGTGGCACTGGTAACGCTGACGCTCCACTCACTGGCGGCGCTCTCCTGCTCATCGGCTTCGGCGCAGCTTACGCCCTGAAGAAGAGAAACGAGAAGTAAGAAACCAGAAGTCGGAAGTCGGAAGACAGAAGACTGAACCTCCCACGAAGCAATCCACCCTCAATTGGGTGGATTGCTTTTTTAATAAAATAAATTGCCTAATCCCCCAAAAAGTGTAAATTTACACCGCCAAACAGAAGTAAACCTAATAATTATAAACCCAAAAGAAAACAAACAATTAACCCATGAAAAAATCATTACTATTCGCGCTGCTGATGGCCATATTCACACCGTTGGCAATGATGGCTCAAGAGACCTTGACCATCTACGAAGATGGAACAGCGACAAGCTCCAACGTCCCTGTTCACGGCACGTGGGCCGATGCCTACTTGAAATGTGAGATTGTCGTTCCTGCTGACCAACTGGAGAGCATGAACGGCGGCACCATCTCGCAAATGGACTTCTACCTGACTTCTCCCGCAGCAGAGGCTTGGACAGGTACTTTCCAAGTGTTCCTCAATGAAGTGGGCGATGCCACTATCAGCGACTACTACGGCACGAACGGTGCCGCCATCGTTTACGAAGGCACGCTTGACGGTACCCAAAGCACTATGACGGTAGCTTTCTCCGACAACTACATCTACGGAGGAGGCAACCTCCTCATTGGTGTGTACCAAATCGTTAAAGGCAACTGGAAGGGTGCCACCTTCGCTGGTGCAACCGTCACTGGAGCCAGCGGACAAGGTTATAGCAGTGGCAGCCTTGATGGTATTTCTTTCTCTCAAAAGAATTTCATTCCTAAGACCACCTTCACCTACATTCCTGGCGGTGGCGTGGTTTGCGAGAAGCCCGAAAGTCTTGAGGCCACCAACGTGACCGAAAATGGAGCCACCCTTACCTGGACCGGCGGCAGCGGCAACTACAACGTGGAATACAAGTTGGCTTCCGAAACTGAATGGACCAGTTTCATGACTAACACCACCTCCACCACCTGCAATCTGACAGGCCTCACCCCCGGCAAGGTTTACCAAGCACGCGTGCAGAGCGTTTGCGGCGATGCCACCAGCGGCTGGAAGAGCGTGAACTTCACCACCGCCTGCGGAGTCATCACCACCTTCCCCTGGACGGAGACTTTCGAAAGCTATGCTTCCGGTAACTTCGAGGATCCCTGCTGGGTGAACGAGCATATCGAAGGCAGTGGAACCTATGTCTTCAAAGTAAGCACTAGTAGCAATGAAGGCAACACCACCCATCAGCTGCAGCTGCCCGACATGGCAGGAGGCACTCTGACCAAACTGGTGCTACCCGAAATGACCCTGCCTGCAAACTATGAATTCTCCATTGATATCTATCGTAGCAGCAGCACCTATAACGATAACTATCCAAACGAAGGTATCCGCGTGTATGCCAGCACCGACGGCGAAATCGAAGGTGCCACTGAGTTGGCCTTCATTCCGCGTCATTATCAAGTCAGTAATGATGTAATTCCTGCTGAAGGAGCAACGGGCTGGTACACTTACGAACTGCCCATCGGCATGAGCGGCACCTGCTATATCATCCTGCGCGGTGAGAGCCAATATTGCACGTCCACCTTTATGGACAACTTGACCGTGAAGGCAATGCCTTCATGCCCGACACCCACAGGCTTGGCTGTGACTGCCAACAGCGTCACCGCCCACAACGCCACCATCACCTGGACCGAAAGCGGCGAAGCCAGCACTTGGATTGTGGAGTTCGCTACCGATGCTGATTTCACTGATGTCTTGTTTGAGACGGTTGAAGACACGCCTACCTATACCTTTGTCGGCCTCGAACCTGAGACCACCTACTATGTGCGCGTGAAGTCCCATTGCGGTGATGACAGCGAGAGCGAATTTAGCAACGTAGTCAACTTCACCACAGCCATCGCCTGCCCCGCTCCTACAGGTCTTACTGTCAATCCCGGTATCTACAGCGCCACTGTGAACTGGGATGGCACCAGCGAGAGCTACATTGTCAGCTATAGAACAGCCGCCTACTCAGAGGGTATCGTTGAAGAATTCAACAATTATGGTGTTCCCTCTGGCTGGACGAGATACACCGGCCTGGTTGATTATGTCCTTACCGACTCCATTCAATTGCAAACAGTTACTAGCGGTTGGGGCTCAAATAGCTATGCCTTAGGTCAATACAACATGAAGCTCAACATCTTTGGCACTTCATGCAGAAACTGGCTTGTGACACCTGAATTCAACCTGAGCCAAAACCTGAGCTTTGACCTCGCCCTGACCGACTACAACAACGCGGATCCTATTGAAAACGACACTTTGCAAGCCGATGACAGATTCATCGTCCTGATTTATGCCAACGATGCTTGGCACATCTTGCGCGAGTGGAACAACAGCGGTTCTGAATATGTCTATAACGCCATTTCCTACACAGGTGAAAACGTCAGTATCGACCTCTCAGCATACTATGGCCAGGACGTGAAGATTGCCTTCTACGGCGAATCGACTGTTTCCAACAATGGTGACAACGACCTGCACATCGACAATGTGATCTGCGGAATACCGTACGAAGCCGGCGAATGGCAGACCATCACCACTACTGAAACTACCGCCACTATTACTGACCTCAATCCTGAGACCGCCTACGAAGTTAAGGTACAAGGCGACTGCGGCGAACTTGACGGTATGAGCCTTGAGACCGCTATCGTCACCTTCACCACCCTCGAAGGTTGCCCGGTTCCCCAGAATGTGGAAGTGAACGACATCACCTACAACAGCGCCACTGTGACTTGGGATGGCTACAACGACAGCTACAACGTCAGCTATAGAATGGCTGCCCACGCGGATGGCCTCATCGAGCATTTCGATGTATTAGGCGTTCCCTCTGGCTGGACTAGATACACTGGCCTGGTTGATTATGTCCTTACCGACTCCATTCAATTGGCACCGGCAACTGGCGGTTGGGCAACGAATAGTTACGCCTTGGGTCAATACAATATGAAGCTCAACATCTATGGAGCCTCCTATGTCAAGCATTGGTTGGTGACACCTGAATTCAAGCCTAGCCAAGACTTGACCTTTGACCTCGCCTTGACGGACTATAACAACTCCGATCCTATTGAAAACGACACCTTGCAAGCCGATGACAGATTCATCGTCCTGGTTTATGCCGACGATGCATGGCACATCCTGCGCGAGTGGAACAACAGCGGTTCCGAATACGTCTATAACACCATTTCTGCTACAGGCGAAAATGTCACCATCGATCTTTCGGCCTATTATGGCAAAAAGGTGAAGATCGCTTTCTACGGCGAATCAACATCATCTAGTGACGAGAACGCTGGCGACAACGACCTGCACATCGACAATATCGTTTGCGGCACCCCAGTTGAAGCTGGCGAATGGGAGACCGTTGAAGCTAGTGAATCGCCCGTCGTCCTCACTGGCCTCACACCTGAAACCCCATACGAAGTGAAGGTGCAAGGCGTTTGCGGCGGCGTTGCGACCGAATGGACAAACATGGTGACCTTCACCACGCTTGAGGAACCCATTACCTACACCCTCGAAATCAACGCTTACACTGGCGACAATGACAACTACTACCTCATCGCCTCTCCGATCGGCGCCATCGCTGCCAATATGGTTGAAGGCCTGAGAACCCCCGACTTCGACTTCTATTCCTTCAATCAGTCAGGTACTAATGGTGACGGTCTAGAATGGATCAACCTCAGGGATGATGAGGTCTACGAACTCCAACCTGGTGTGGGATACCTCTATGCCAACAACAGCGGCGAAGACCTCACCTTCAACGGCACCGGCATTACCGAGGGCGCTTATGAAATGGATCTGGCCTACGATAGTAACGCCGAGGACTTCCCGGGGTGGAACCTAATGGGCAACCCATTCTGCGTGGCCGCTACCAGCAGCATGCCCTACTATAGGATGCAAAACGGAGCCTTCCTCCCTGAACTGCAAGAAGGAAACATTGCCCCTATGGAAGGCTTCTTCGTCTGCGCCACAGCTGAAAACCAAAAAGTGACGATTACACCGTCCAACGGAAACAAGGGGTCCATGCTTGCACTCAACCTCACCGAAAGTGGCAAGCTCGTTGACCGCGCCATTGTCAGCTTCGGCAAAGAACAGCAATTGCCCAAACTACAGCTCTTCAGCAAATCTAAGGTCTATATCGAACAAGACAACAAAGACTACGCCATCGTCAACGCTGAAGAGATCGGCGAGATGCCCGTCAGCTTCAAGGCTGAGAAGAACGGCAATTACACCATCAGCTTCAGCAACGAGAACGTTGAGTTCGGTTATTTACACCTTATTGATAATATGACTGGCGCCGATATCGACCTCCTTGAGACTCATAGCTACAGCTTCGACGCCAAGGTGACCGACTACGCCAGCCGCTTCAAACTGGTGTTTGCCACTGGCAACAGCGATGACAACAGCTTCGCCTTCTACAACAACGGCAACATCGTCATCAGCAACGAAGGCAACGCCATCCTCAATATCGTCGATGTCCTCGGCCGCACCATCAGCAGCCAGAACATCAACGGCAGCGAGAATGTCAGCATCAACGCCAAAGCCGGTGTCTATATGCTCCAGCTGATCCAAGGCGAAAAGGTCATGACACAAAAGATTGTGGTTGAATAAAAAAATCGAAAAAAAAGTTGCAGGTTTCAAAAATTGTTGTAATTTTGCAGCCGATTTGAATCGAAAAGTAACAAATAAAATCATAAACAAAATGAAAAAACTTGTTTTAGCTATTGCAATCGTTCTCGGAATGGGTATTGGCGCTTACGCTCAAGGCGGTTTGTTCAAATATGGCCAAGAGGCTGAACAAACTCGCGGTGAAGGCATGATGAAAGGTGGCGGTTTTCCTGGCACCCCAGGTCACGGTGGCACCGGTAACGCTGACGCTCCGCTCACTGGCGGCGCTCTCCTGCTCATCGGCTTCGGCGCAGCTTACGCCCTGAAGAAGAGAAACGAGAAATAAGGAAGAAGACAGAAGTCGGAAGTCGAAAGACAGAAGACGGAAGTCAAAAAGCAAAGCAACCCATCGGAAAGGTGGGTTGCTTTTTTATTGTTTTAACGCACCATTTATTCAATAATTGATTATCTTTGCTGTTTACAAAACAAGAACCTGTTTACGACAGCAAGATTAGCAATGTCAAAAGAAAGCAAAGGACACATCACGCAGATCATCGGCCCCGTGGTTGACGTCTATTTCGACGGCGGCGAGAACGACCTCCCGAAGATCCACGACGCCTTGCAGGTGACACGCCCCAACGGCCGCACCCTCGTCCTCGAATGCCAGCAGCATATCGGCGAAGACTCGGTGCGCACCATCGCCATGGACTCCACCGACGGCCTCATGCGCGGCATGGAGGTGACCCTCACCGGGAAACCCATCTCCATCCCCGTCGGCAACCAAATCAAAGGACGGCTGCTCAACGTCACCGGTGACGCCATCGACGGCATCGGCACACTCGACCGCAACACAGAATATCCCATCCATCGCGAGCCCCCTAAATATGAGGACCTCGCCACCTCCAAAGAGGTGCTCTTCACCGGCATCAAGGTCATCGACCTGCTGGAGCCTTACCTCAAAGGCGGCAAGATCGGCCTCTTCGGCGGCGCCGGCGTGGGCAAGACCGTGCTCATCATGGAGCTCATCAACAACATCGCCAAAGGCCACAACGGCTACTCGGTGTTCACAGGCGTGGGCGAACGTACCCGCGAAGGCAACGACCTGCTCCGCGAGATGATCGAGTCAGGCATCATCAAATACGGCGACGCCTTCCGCAAGTCGATGGAAGAAGGCGACTGGGACCTCTCCAAGATCGACCGCGACGCCCTCGCCACCTCACAGGCCACCTTGGTGTTCGGCCAAATGAACGAACCCCCGGGAGCCCGTGTCAGCGTGGCCCTCTCAGGCCTCACCGTCGCCGAGTCGTTCCGCGACGACACCAACAGCGGACAGAGCGACATTCTGCTCTTCATCGACAACATCTTCCGCTTCACCCAAGCAGGATCCGAGGTATCGGCACTGCTGGGCAGAATGCCTTCCGCCGTGGGCTACCAACCCACCCTCGCCACCGAGATGGGACAGATGCAGGAACGCATCACCTCCACCAAGGACGGCTCCATCACCTCGGTGCAGGCCATCTACGTGCCCGCCGACGACCTCACCGATCCCGCACCAGCAACGACCTTCTCGCACCTCGACGCCACCACCGTGCTGAGCCGTAAGATCGCCGAACTGGGCATCTACCCCGCCGTCGATCCCCTCGACTCCACCTCGCGCATCCTCGACCCCAATATCATCGGCGAAGAACACTATAATACCGCCCAGCGTGTCATCCAGCTGCTGCAACGCAACAAGGAGCTGCAGGACATCATAGCCATCCTCGGCATGGAGGAACTCTCCGAAGAGGACAAGCTCATCGTCCACCGCGCCCGCCGCGTGCAGCGCTTCCTCTCGCAGCCCTTCCACGTGGCTGAACAGTTTACCGGACTGAAAGGTGCCATGGTGCCTATCGAGGAGACCATACGAGGCTTTAACATGATCATGGACGGCGAAGTCGATCAATATCCCGAAGCGGCGTTCAACCTGGTGGGAACCATTGACGAGGCGATCGCAAAGGGAGAGGAGATGATGAAAGTTACGAGATAAGAGATAAGAGATAAGAGATAAAAGATAATTGAAAACTGAAATAATCACACCGGAAAAGAGCCTTTATAAAGGCGAAGCCACCGCGGTGACGGTGCCCAGTGAACAAGGGCCCTTCACCATGCTGGAGCACCATGCCGCCATCGTGGCGATATTGGAAGCTGGCAAAGTGGTGATTACCGAATGCGACGGCGAGAAACGGGAGTTCGACATCAAGGGAGGATTTTGTGAGCAACACGGGAATCAGGTCATTATATGTGCGGAGAGATAAGAGATAAAAGATAAAAGTTGAAAAAGAATAAATCAACATATTATTTGGCGCTGTTCCTGATCGTTGACATCGTGATGGTGGGAGTGCTGTTGTGTTTCTTCAGCCAGAAGGAATGGTGGAACAACTGGATGGTCACTGCGCCCAATCTTTACATGATCCTGGGTGCGCTCTATTGTCCGCTGATGGTCAAAAACCTTGACGCACAGGTCAACAAGCAAGGATGGTTCTACCTCTACAAAGGCATTAAGATGCTGCTTACCATCGTCATGCTGGTGCTTTACATCGTCCTCGTCAAGCAAGGTGCCAGGGCCTTCGTACTCATCACTGCCATCGCCTATCTGCTCGGACTGATTGTAGAGACCTATAGCTTCATGGATTATCTGAAACGTCTCAAACAATGAAGAACCTCCTTCGGCATATTACCCTCCTCCTGTTGCTGGCACTTGTCGGCATCGGGACGTTGCATGCCGAAGAGAAGGAGTCGCTCGACGTGAAGTCGTTCATCTTCGGCCACACCAGTGACGGCTACTGCTTCCACATCACCGAGATCAAGGGCAAGCCCGTCTGCGTTTGGCTGCCTGTCATCGTCCACAGCAAGGAGACCGGATGGCACGTCTTCTCTTCAAAACACGTCTGCGAGCTAGCGGAAGGCGAGACCTACCAAGGCTTCTACATCGCCCCGATGACCGACCCAAAACACCCTGGAAAACTGATGGAAGTCACCCCTTCTGGCGAGATCAAGCGGCCTTTCGACCTGTCGTTCACCAAGAACGCCTTTGGCATCTTCCTGGTCTGCGGCTTCATGCTGGCCTTCTTCCTGCCTGCCGCAAAGAAATACAAGAAAAACCCCGAAGGCACACCCACCAAATACCAAGGTCTGGTGGAGTGGCTCACCTACATGGTGCTCGACGGCATCATTAGCCCCTCCATCCCCAAGAGCAAGGTGCCAAAATTCGCCCCTTACCTGCTGACGGTGTTCTTCTTCATCTTCTTCTGTAACCTCTTCGGGCTCATCCCCTTCTTCCCCTTCGGCGCCAACGTCACGGGCAACCTGAGCATTACCTTGGTGCTGGCTCTCTGCACCTACGTCGCCGTCAACATCTTCGGCAACCGCCACTATTGGAAGGATATCCTCTGGCCCGACGTGCCCATGTTCTTGAAATTCCCCATCCCCTTGATGCCTATCATAGAACTCGTGTCAACGCTCACCAAGCCCTTCGCCTTGATGATCCGTCTGTTCGCCAACATCCTGGCCGGCCACATCATCATCATGGTGCTCATGGCCCTGATCTTCATCATCGGAGGCATGTACGGTGCTGGCATGGGCGGTGCGACCTCTATCATTTCCATCTTCATGATGGTCTTCATGACCGCCTTGGAATGCCTAGTGGCCTACATCCAAGCTTACGTGTTCACAATGCTGAGCTCGATCTTTATCGGGATGGCGCAGGAGGGGGAGGAAAGTGAAAAGATAAAAGATAAAAGTTAAAAGTTAAATCTTAAAATCATTAAATCATGAATCTCTTAACAACCATCCTTGAAATCGGCGCTTACGTGCCGGGTATCGCCGCCATTGCCGCTGCTATTGCCGTTATCGGAGCTGCTTGGGGCATCGGAGGCATCGGAAAATCTGCCATGGAAGCCATCGCCCGTCAGCCTGAGGCTGCTGGCAACGTACGTTCCAGCATGATCATTGCTGGCGCTCTTGTCGAAGGCGCCACGCTGTTTGCCGTCGTGGTCTGTATTTTGGCTGTCGTAAAATAAACTGAACGATGGAACTATTTCTTCCTGAAAGCGGTTTGATGATCTGGATGCTGATCGGCTTCCTCATCGTGCTGTTCATCCTCGCCAAGGTGGGATGGCCGATGATCATGGGGGCTGTGACCAAACGCAACCAGCACATCAGCGATTCGTTGCAGGCCGCGGAAGAAGCCAACAACGCCCTGGCCGGCATCGAAGCCGCCAAAGAGAAGGCCTTGGCCGACTCGAAGGCGGAACAGCTTCGTATCATGAACGAGAGCCAGGAAATGAAGAAACAGCTGATCGAAGAAGCGAGACGGGAAGCACGCAACGAGGCAGAGAAGATCGTGAACGACGCACGGCTGAAGATCCAGAAGGAACAGGCTGAGGCCATGTCGCAGATCAAGGCGGAGGTCATCGCCCTCTCCGTCGATATCGCCGAGAAAGTCCTTCAACGCGAACTCAGCGACAAGGAAGCGCAGACCGAATACATCGAACAGCTGCTGAAAGACCGTCCACAGATAGAAGCATAAGCCATGGATAACGGGAAGATATCGGTGCGTTACGCGCGCGCGTTGCTCAACTACGCCCTCGAACAGCATTGCGAGAAGGAAGTATATGAAGGCATGGACAGGCTGACCCACAACTACAGCCTTGCCATCAATCAATTCACCGAGGCACTCTCCAATCCAACGGTGTCCGACAACGACAAGCTGGTCTTGCTCAAGACTGCTTCTGACGAGCCGCTCCATCCATGTCTGAATCGTTTCCTCGAGTTTCTGATCGAGAAGAAACGTGAGAACAAAATCTATCTCATTGGCCTTAAATTCCAGGAGATGTACCGTAAGCAAAAAGGCATCATCCTCGCCAAGGTGACCACTGCCGCTGTGATGGATGGCATCACCTTGCAGAAAATCAAGGCCTATTTGGAGGACGTCTTCCATTGTAGTGTGGAGATGCACCTGATAGTAAACCCAGCCCTCATAGGAGGCTTCACGCTCGACATTGAGCACGACCGCATGGACGCCAGCGTTGCTGGCAGACTTAATGCCATAAAAAAAGAATTGCAATTATGACTGATATCAAAGCAAGCGAAATTTCCAGCATCTTGCAGATGCAACTCCAAAGCCTGAACAACCGTGCCCAATTCGAAGAGATCGGCAAGGTGCTGCAGGTCAGCGACGGCGTGGCTCATGTGTATGGTCTCGACCATGTACAGGCCAACGAACTGGTACAGTTCGAGAACGGCACCATGGGCGTCGTACTCAATCTGGAGGAAGACAACGTCGGCGTGGTGCTGCTCGGTCCCACTGAGGGCATCAAAGAAGGCGAGACAGTGCGTCGCTCCCGTCGTATCGCCTCCGTATTGGCTGGCGAAGGCATGCTGGGACGCGTCGTTGACGGCCTGGGAAGGCCCATCGACGGAAAGGGGCCCATCCAAGGCAAGACTTACGAGATGCCTTTGGAACGCAAGGCACCAGGCGTCATCTTCCGCCAACCCGTCAACGAGCCGCTGCAGACCGGCCTCAAGGCCATCGATGCCATGATCCCTATCGGCCGTGGACAGCGTGAGCTCATCATCGGCGACCGCCAGACCGGCAAGACTGCCATCGCCATCGACACCATCATCAACCAGAAGGAGAACTTCAAGAACGGCAACCCCGTCTATTGTGTCTATGTGGCCGTTGGACAGAAAGGCTCCACGGTGGCCAACCTGGTGAAGACCCTCGAGGACCACGGCGCCATGGACTACACCATCGTAGTCAGCGCCACCGCCTCTGATCCAGCCGCCATGCAGTTCTACGCCCCCTACGCCGGCGCCGCCATCGCTGAGTATTTCCGCGACTCGGGACGCCACGCCCTGGTGGTCTATGACGACCTCTCCAAACAAGCCGTGGCCTACCGCGAGGTATCTCTCATCCTGCGCCGTCCCCCAGGACGTGAGGCCTATCCAGGCGACATCTTCTACCTGCACTCACGTCTGCTCGAACGTGCCGCCAAGATCATCAAAAACGACGACGTGGCCCGTCAGATGAACGACCTGCCCGAGTCGATGAAAGACATCGTCAAAGGCGGCGGTTCCATGACGGCACTGCCCATCATCGAGACCCAAGCCGGCGACGTATCCGCCTACATCCCCACCAACGTGATATCCATCACCGACGGACAGATCTTCCTTGAGACCGGCCTCTTCAACGCTGGTATTCGACCGGCAATCAATGTCGGCATCTCGGTCTCCCGTGTGGGAGGTAATGCCCAAATCAAGTCCATGAAGAAGATTGCAGGCACCCTGAAACTTGACCAAGCCCAGTTCCGCGAGATGGAGGCCTTCTCACGCTTTGGGGCCGAACTCGATGCCGCTACCCTTGCCATCCTCGACAAAGGCCGCAAAAACGTGGAGCTGCTCAAACAACCACAATACAGCCCCATGCCCGTAGAAAAACAGGTGGCCATCATCTTCTGCGGCACCAACGGCCTGCTCAGCAACGTGCCGATCGACAAAGTGAAGGTCTTTGAAAGCCAATATCTCAACCTGCTCGAAGTAAAACACAGAGACATCCTAGACCAACTCCGCCAAGGCGTTGTCAACGATGAGATCAGAAACACTTTAAAAGAAGAAGCCCAACTGCTAACTGCCAACTGTTAACTGCCAACTGCCCATGGCCTCGTTAAAAGAAATCCGTGCTCGCATTGCCTCCGTTGCCTCGACGGAGAAGATCACCAATGCCATGAAAATGGTGTCGGCAGCCAAGCTGAAGAAGACGGAAGGCATCACCACGAGTTTCATTCCCTATCGGAACAAACTCAACGAAGCGCTGTCCAACTACCTAGGTTCGTTGGAAGGAGAGGTTACCATTCCTTTGGCGGAACAACGGGAGGTGAAACGCATCGCCTTGCTGACATTTACCTCCAGCAGCGGACTCTGTGGCGTATATAATTCCAACGTCATCAAGCTGTTCAAGAAGACCTACGACGACTATGCCGAACATCTCGGTGCCAAAGCAATCGACGTCTATCTCTTCGGCAAAAAGATAAAGGACAACCTCAAAAAGAGCGATATCGTCATCGCCGAGGCCCACGAAAGCCTAAGCGAAAAGCTGTCGTTCGAGCTGGCCACGGAGATCAGCGACAGCTTGGCAAGCCAGTTCTTGGAAAAGAAAATCGATGCCGTAGTGCTGGTGTATAACCACTTCAAGAACGCAGGTGTGCAAGTACCTACCTGCGAAACCGTACTACCGTTGGTGCCTAGCTCTACAACGTCAGAACAAGGCTTCGACTATATTGTGGAACCCTCCAAGGAGGAATTCATCAACAAACTGGTACCGAAAGTCATCCGGACCAAGTTCTATTCCACCATGCTCGATGCCGTCACCGCTGAGCACGGCGCCCGCATGACGGCCATGCACATCGCCAGCGACAACGCCAACACCTTGTTGCAGGAGCTAAAGACCCAGTACAACAAGGCCCGCCAGAACGTCATCACCACTGAGCTGATCGATATCGTGGGCGGTGCGGAAGCGTTGAATAGTTAGGAGTAAGAATACCCCGTAGGGGTTAAAGCTCGGTAGAAAATGATTGAATTAAAGGTATTCGACGACATGGACCAGATCACGGAGGAGGGGATCAACCGTCTCCTGCCGTTGGTATCGGAGGAACGCCGTGAGGAAGCCATGCGCTACAAGCATCGCTTCGGTCGGTTTACCGGCCTGAAGTCCTATGTGATGCTTCGTGAGATGCTGGAACAAAGGGGAATCTCCCACCCTTTCCACATTGAACGCAACGAACACGGCAAGCCTTTTTTAGCTGACTATCCCGAAATCCATTTCAACATCAGCCATTGCAAGAGCGGCATCGCTGTGGCGGTGTCGGACCATCCCGTTGGCATCGACATTGAGAGTTACCGTGAGTTCAGCGACCATCTGTTGCGTTACACCATGAACGAGGAAGAGCAGCGCATCATCGAGGAGAGCGACGATCCTGTGCGCACCTTCACCGAGTATTGGACCAAGAAGGAGGCGGTATTTAAGTTACATGGCACTGGCATCCTCCGCGAGCAGTTACACACCCTTCTAAAAGGTTTGGAGTGGGTGGAGACCTATATCGAGGAGGAGAAACGATATGTTTTATCCATAGCAACCAAACAAAAAAAGGCTGACCGTTAAGTCAGCCTTTTCCTTTTGCTCCATCAGAGGATCATTCACCCAACTTTACGCGGAAGAAAGCGTTCACGGTAGCTTCCTTGTCGGCGTCTTGGATGTACTGTCCAACCGTCTTAGGATCGGCAACCAGAGAGACCTGGTTGAGGAGGCAGTTCTCTTTGAAGAACTTGCCAAGACGACCCTTGGCGATGTTTTGGACCATGCCTTCGTTGAGGTTCACGGTACCGGGGACGGTAGCCTTGATCTCACGGGCTTGTGCACCTTGTTCGGCGGTGATGTAACCCTTGGTGATGTTGGAATCGATATGGTCATCGCTATCGACGTGGTTGGGGTTGATGCCAACTTTGCGGAGGGCTTTCTCGACTTCCTTGCCGATGAGCTCTTCCTTGGTCTTGTCAACGGCGACTGCCAGTTCGCGGTCTTTCACCTCTTGCGAGATGGCGGCTTCGCTGACGGCCATCGGGTTCATGGCTGCGACGTGCATGCACACTTCGTGGCTCACTTCTTCGATGCCATTGAATTCCTTGTTCATCTCCACGATGGTGGCGAGACGGTTGCCGGGGTGATTGTAGTTGGCCACATAAGCACCTTCAAGGACTTTGAAAGCACCCAGTTCGGTCTTCTCACCGGTCACGGCGCTCTGGTTGGCGACGAGAGCCTCGACGGTCTGGCCGTTGAGTTCCATAGCCTTCAGCTCGTCGATGTTCTTCACGCGCTTGGCAACAGCCATGTCGAGGACATCTTTCGTGAACTTCACGAAATCGGCGTTGTTGGCGACGAAGTCGGTCTCACAGTTCACCATCACGATGGCGGCATATTTGTGATCTTCGGTGCTCTTGGAGAGGACGCAGCCTTCAGAGGCGTTGCGGTCGGCACGTTTGGCAGCCTTGGCCATACCCTTCTTGCGAAGGATGTCGATAGCAGCCTGGATGTCACCGTCGGTCTCGACGAGGGCCTTCTTGCAGTCCATCATGCCTGCACCGGTCATTTGTCTCAGTTCATTGACTTGAGAAGCGGTAATGTTCATCTTATTCTGGTTTTAAAGGTTATTTCTTAGCGACGGGTTTGCGGGGACGGCGGGCGGCACGAGGCTTGCGTTCGTCCTTGTTTTCGTCTTCTTCAGCTTCGACAACAGCTTCTTCGACGACTTCTTCGGGTTCCTCAACATTGTTTTCCTTGTTGAGTTTGCGCTCGTTGAGGCCTTCCTCGATGGCATCGACCATCTTGCCGACGATCAGGGCAATGGATTTGCTGGCGTCGTCGTTGGCAGGAATCGGGAAATCGACGAGGTTGGGGTTGGTGTTGGTATCGACGATGGCGAAGACCGGGATGTTAAGCTTGCGGGCTTCGGCGACGGCAATATGCTCCTTCATGATATCGACGACGAAGACGGCTGAAGGCAGACGGCTCAGGTCGCTGATGGAACCGAGGTTCTTCTCGAGTTTCTCGCGCTCACGCTCGATCTGGAGTTTCTCACGCTTTGAAAGGCTCTTGTAGGCATCGCTGACCATCATCTTGTCGATGTTGGTCATCTTACGCACGGCCTTGCGGATGGTGGCGAAGTTGGTCAGCATGCCGCCGGGCCAACGCTCGGTAACGTAAGGCATATTGACTTTTTGGACGAGTTCAGCAACAACGTCTTTAGCTTGTTTCTTGGTGGCGACGAAGAGGATCTTCTTGCCGGACTTGGCGAGTTGGCAGACAGCGGCAGCAGCCTCGTCAACCTTGGCCTGAGTCTTGTAAAGGTCGATAATATGGATACCGTTGCGCTCCATGAAGATGTAAGGAGCCATGGCGGGATTCCACTTTCTCTTCAGATGACCGAAATGACATCCGGCATCCAGTAATTCTTCAAAAGTTACTTGTGTCATGAGTTTTCTTTTTAATGTTTACATTCACTTAATACAATCACTGAGTAGTTCTCGAAAAGAAAAATCTCAGCAATTTGGATACTAAACAAAATCGCTCGGCTTCGAATAGCTTAACGTTTGCTGAATTGGAACTTCTTACGGGCACCTGGACGACCGGGTTTCTTACGCTCGACCATACGTGGGTCGCGGCGCATCAAACCTTTAGCCTTCAGGGTAGGACGATACTCGGGATCGATTTCGCAGAGCGCACGGCTGATGGCGAGGCGCAAAGCCTCGGCCTGGCCGTTGATACCACCACCGTCGAGGTTGACCTTGATGTCGAACTTGCCGAGGTTGTCGGTAAGCATCAGAGGCTGTTCAACCACATAGTGGAGGATGCTCGTTGGAAAGTACTCCTTGTAGTCGCGCTTGTTCACCGTAATCTTACCGTCACCGACCTTCATATAGATGCGGGCAACGGCGGTCTTTCTTCTACCTAAAGCGTTGATTACTTCCATGATTATTTCTTAATAGTGTTAATTTTGAGTTCAGTGGGTTGTTGTGCCTGATGTGGATGCTCTGGACCAGCATAGACATAGAGGTTGCGATAGATCGCATTGCCAAGCTTGGTCTTGGGAAGCATACCCTTGATGGCGTGCTCGAGAACGGCGGCGGGCTTTCTCTTGAGTTGCTCGCTCACGTTGCGGACGCGCTGGCCACCCGGATAACCAGTGTAATGCACATAGTACTTCTCATCCATCTTGTTGCCAGTGAGTTGGATCTTCTCTGCGTTGATGATGATCACGTTGTCACCACAGTCGCTGTGGGGAGTGAAGCTAGGCTTACGCTTGCCGCGGAGAATCATGGCAACCTCGGAGGCAAAACGGCCGAGGATCTGGCCTTCAGCGTCGATGACATACCATTTCTTGTTGGCATTTTCCTTGTTGACGCTAACAGTTTTGTAACTTAAGTAGTTCATTTCGGTTTATTATTTTTATCCTTTTTATAACTGCGGATAGAACAGCTTTTTACTAACGAGGGCGCAAAATTACAAAGAATTTTCTTACCTTTGCACTCAAATACGAAAAAAAATGTCCATCGAGATTCAAAATATCACCAAAAAATACGGCGAACAGCTGGCCCTCAACAACGTCAACCTCAGCATCGACAAAGGTATCGTAGGACTTCTCGGCCCCAACGGCGCTGGAAAATCCACCTTGATGAAGATCATCACCTGCTTCATCCCTCCCACCGCGGGAACGGTGAGCGTCAACGGCTTTGACATTATGGACCAACCCATGGATGTGAAACGCATCGTGGGCTACCTCCCCGAACACAACCCCTTGTATCTCGACATGTACGTGCGTGAATACCTTGAATTCGTGGCAGGCGTGCACCATATCACAGGAAACGACGCCAAACAACGCATCGAGACGATGATCGAAGAGACTGGACTAGGCCTTGAGGCGCACAAAAAAATAGGTGCCCTTTCCAAAGGCTATCGCCAACGCGTCGGACTCGCCCAAGCCATGATGCACGACCCGCAGGTGCTCATCCTCGACGAACCCACCTCCGGCCTCGACCCCAACCAGCTCATCGACATCCGCAACCTCATCTCCAGCCTCGGCAAAGAAAAGACCGTGCTGCTCTCCACCCATATCATGCAGGAAGTGGAAGCCATCTGCGAACGCGCCATCATTATTAATAAAGGTGTGGTGGTCGCCGACGACAAGATCGAGAACCTCAAACAAGCCAACACTGCCAACAACGTCATCGTCGTGGAATTCGAAAACGAAGTCACCCAAGGCCGACTGCTCAGCATCCCTCAAGTATGCAAGGTACAACGTGTCAAGGACAACCACTGGATCCTCGAGCCCGAAGGCGACATCGACATCCGCGCCAACCTCATGAAATGGTCGGTCGATAACGGCTTCATCATCAAAACCCTTCAGAAAGAAGACATGAGCATCGAGGAAGCGTTCCAGAAACTCACGAAATAACTTTTATCAAGAATTGGAGAATTAGAGAAGGAGAATCGCCAGCGATTCTCTCCAATTCATAAAAATTCTTTATCGAAAAAAGAAAAATCTCTAATTCTCTAATTCTTGACAAAAAACTATTATCTTTGCCGCCGCAAACGTGGAAAGATTTGTTTTGATTGCAACCACAAGAAAAAATGCTAAACCAATGCTTTTTCCTTCCCTTTCAGTCAACAGCTTCCCACACAAATTAATTTATTAACTATTTAATAATCAATTTGTTATGGGTTATTACTTCACTTCAGAATCCGTCTCGGAAGGTCATCCCGACAAGGTATGCGACCAGATTTCGGATGCCGTATTGGACGAGATTCTTCGCAACGATCCCAAATCCAAGGTGGCATGTGAGACCTTGGTAACTACTGGCCTCGTCGTCGTCGCCGGCGAGATCCGCACCAACGCCTACGTCGAGATCCAAGACATCGCTCGCCGTGTCATCGACCGCATCGGTTACAACAAGTCAGAATACCAGTTCGACGCCCAGTCCTGCGGCGTGCTTTCTGCCCTCCATGGCCAATCGAACGACATCTACATGGGCGTGGGGCGCAAGAAACCTGAGGAGCAAGGCGCTGGCGACCAAGGCATGATGTTCGGCTTCGCCACCAAGGAGACCGAGAACTACATGCCCTTAACCATCGACCTGGCACACCTTCTTTTAAAGGAGCTCGCCGCCATTCGCCGCGAGGGCAAGGTCATGAAATACCTCCGTCCCGATGCCAAGTCGCAAGTCACGGTGGAATATGAAGATGGATGGAAGCCGAAACGCATCGACACCATCGTCATCAGCACCCAACACGACGAATTCAACGAAGACCAGCGTATGGTCGATAAGATCGAAGCCGACGTGCTCAACATCCTCATCCCAAGGGTGAAACGCAAGCTACCAGCCAAGCTCCGCAAGCTGTTCGACCAAGACATGAAGATCTTCGTCAACCCAACGGGCAAGTTCGTCATCGGAGGTCCCCACGGCGACACTGGCGTCACCGGACGTAAGATCATCGTCGATACCTACGGTGGTCGCGGTGCACACGGCGGCGGCGCTTTCTCAGGCAAGGACAGCTCGAAGGTCGATCGCTCCGCAGCCTACGCTGCACGCCATATCGCCAAGAACCTCGTGGCTGCCGGCATCTGCGACCAAGTCCTGGTACAGATCGCCTACGCCATCGGCATCGCAGAGCCTGTGGGCTTCTATGTCAACACCGAAGGCACTTCACACGTCAACATGACTGATGTTGAAATCGCCCAAAGAATCAAGAAACTGGTTGATTTGCGCCCCTACGCCATCGTGAAGCGCTTCGGCCTCACCAACCCGATCTTCGAGGAGACCGCTTCCTACGGCCACTTCGGACGTAAACCCGAGACCCGTAAGGTGGAGGTCTATTACAAGGACAAGACCACTTTCGTGGAAGATGGCAAGATCTACAAGAACGTGGAGTTCTTCGGATGGGAGAAACTCGATCTCGTCGATCAGTTCAAGAAAGCTTTCGAAATCTGACGCACCTGACGCCTATTCCTCACTCCTCACTCCTCACTCTCCTGCTCCTCTCTCTCCTCAAACATCTTGATCAGCTCTTCAGGCGTCATGCCCAGCTGGGTGATGGAGATTTCGGCGTCTTTGGCGAAAGGATTGTCAGGATAATTGTCGATGATTTGTTGATAGGTCTCACGAGCCTTGTCGAGATCGTGCAGCTGTTCATCATAGACGAAGGTGGCCAGCATGAACAAGGCGACAGCATTCTTGTCGAACTTGGGATAGTCGGCCACCAGCTTGTTAACCAAGCCAATACTTTGTTGTGGATCCTGTTTGGTGTTGACGGACACCTCGACGGCCTTGAACAGCACATCAGCGGCATCGGCAGCTTCCGGATTGTCTTCAACATACTTGGTAAAGGTGGCGACGGCGCCTGCGACAGCGTCTTTGTTGGTGGTCATGTCCGCATTGAACATGGCTTCCTCAGCCTTCTTGACATCGTCACCCGTGGTTTTCACGGTACGGTTGCAACCCGCAATCACAAAGATTGCCATTACGGCAATAAATAAATTACTCCATTTCATATCTCTTATCTTTTATCTTTTATCTCTTATCTAAACCTATCTTCTTTTCTTCTTAGGAAAAATCATCCTATAATCCGCATCGCACTTCCCTTCAGAGATGTCGCGAAGTTTGCCTTGAAGCAACAACTTCCGCATCGGCGCGATACGATCTACATGCACGTGACCTTCCAAATGGTCGTATTCGTGTTGGATGATCCTGGATTTGATGCCAGTGAATTCCTCTTCATGTTCCACAAAATTCTCGTCAAGATACTTGATGCGGATGCCGTCGTGGCGGATCACATCCTCATAGATACCCGGCAGACTCAGACAGCCTTCCTTGAAAGGCACCTCTTCGCCAAAAGTGTCAAGCAGCTGGGCATTGATAAAAACCTGCTTGAAGCCTTTGGCGTCAGGATAATCGGGATAAAACGGGTTGGCATCGACCAGGAAAAGGCGAATCGACTGGTTCACCTGGGGTGCGGCCAGCCCCACGCCTTCGGAATGGGCCAGTGTCTCCCACATATCCGCAATGAGCTTCTCCAGCTCTGGGAAGTCCTTATCAATATCTTTGGCTATCGCCTTCAAGGTCGGATGACCGTATGCAACAATGGGAAGTATCATATCAGTTTGCAGTTGTTCAGTTGATCAGTTATCAGTTTTCAGTTTTCAGTTTTACGCTCTCCATGTAGGACTGGAGCAAGATTGTCGCTGCCACGGTATCCACCAAAGCCTTATCTTGACGTTGTTTCTTTTTCAAACCAGCGTCGATCATGGTTTGGTGGGCCATCACCGAGGTAAAGCGTTCGTCGTAACGGACGATCTTCATGTCGGGTAGCAGCTTGCGCAGGCGGTTCACCAGCGGCTCGATGTATTTGGAGCAGTCAGAAGGATTGTTGTGCATGTCCTTCGGTTCACCAATGACGATGGCTTCCACCTCTTCCTTTTCCACGTAGTCCACCACCCAGTCGGCCAGCTTACCGCTCTCAACGGTGGTAAGTCCGTTAGCGATGATCTGCAGCGGATCCGTGACCGCCACACCACATCGTTTACGACCTAAATCGATAGCCATTATTCTTGCCATAGCATCTGAATGAAAGTGCAAAAATACGAAAAAGTCTTTGATTATTGGGATTTTCTATTATCTTTGCATCAACAACCAATCATATAACTACCTATCATGAAACCTAAAACCATACTCATTAAAGATGGTAAAACGATGCATTGCCTCAACGTTAGAGACATTATCTACATCCATTGCGAGAGTTACCTTTGCACTTTTGTATTACAGGGAGGGTCTCGTTATTCGCATTCAAAGTCTCTTAACATTTACGCCAAACTGCTTCAGCCACACCATTTCATACAAATCAGCAGGAATACGCTGATCAATGTCGAGCATGTTTCAGCCATCAAGAGCGGAAATAATAACAGAAAAAGCGCTTTGATGAGCAACGGCGATGAGTTTCCGATTGCCTTCAGACGATGGAAAGAACTCAAAAACACCATCAAACTTCTCCACATCTAAAAGCGAAAATGACACGCTCACAGACAAGAAGCCTACGCTCTAAGGAATAATCACACCATATTGATTATCAATACCTTTACGCTGTATCTTTGTGGTTAGAATCATCTCAATAAAGACCACGGACTCAAGGACCGTGAGATGAGGCCAAAACCATGAAAATCATAAAAATCTTAGCAGTGGCTTTTGTACTATCGATTGTATCGCTTTTCGAAGGCCATTCAACTGCTGCAACTCTCACCATCTACGGAAGTGGTGGAGTCAATCTAAAAGAAGGCACCATCTGCCCTAATCCATCGACCCAAGAGTGTGCAACTTTAGTTGTCAACGGCTCAGAAATCAAAGATATCATCTTAGCAAGAGGTGATAATGGAGAAATCGCTTCCATTATGGAAAGATACACCATGGTCATTGAAAACTTTCCACATGAGGCCGGAGGAGGTATTATCCTTGGACAAAACATCAGAATCAAACTAATCCCAAAATGAAAGCCATGAAAACACGTTTCATTATAGCCGCAAGTTTTCTGATGCTATTTTTATTCGGTACAAAAAACAGCAGTGCCGTTAGTATCCACATTTGGGGAAAAGCGGGAGCAACCATCCAAAACGGCCAAATCAAAGTTTGTCCCGGTTTTGCTTTACGAACTTGTGCCACATTGGATATTTCTTGGAAGGATCTATGGGAGTGGATAACAAGCAAGGGCGATACATTAACCGGCGTCTTGGATGACAGCCCAGTTGTTAAAATCACCCTCGTCAATAATGCCGTCGGAACAGCAGACAAGACCTTCAGATGCAAAATTGCAAGGATTGATCCCTCTTTATTGCAGGGCGATGAACACCACGACATCCAAGGAGATCTTATTGATTTTATTATGTATTAACTTCCTACAAGGCGAGGACCCCCTCGCCTTGTCTTTTGGATCCATGAAAAAGACAACAACCATACTACTACTCATTCTATGGCCAATGATATTCTCGTTCTCGCAAGAACTTTTGTATCAAATCCACCAACAACCCGCCACGGAACAGCAAGTCAAGAGCTTCTTGCATGAAAACAGTTGCCATGCTGAATACTCCTTTGCCGTCATACTTCCAGTCGGAGGTTGCCCTCGGTGCGAAGGAGCCATTCCCTTGTTCTTCAACCATGCCAAGAAAAAACACTCCGATAGCAATCGGATCCTGATCGCCGTCAGTGATAAAACCAAAGCGGCACAGATTGCTTTATCGAAAAAACAATATGGCGCTGACACAACGGTATTCATGACAACCAATTCACCTTTCCTACAGCATTTCACCTTCGAGACAGGCTATATTGGCGTGCCTTACCTGATGGTTTTCGACAATGAGACAGGTATGCTCATCAATGCAACGTCAACTTTAGGCTTGCAATACAGCGAATTTTTTTATAATAAATTCACCCAAGACCTGAGACCCGCACAGACCTGTCATGAAATAATCGGATCAGACACGGTTATCTCGAAAGTCTCGAATTACACTGTTTCCGAAGACTTCACAAAACTGGCACTGATTGACCACATCACTTCGGATATCATTTTCTGCGAATTGCAAGGAGACCATTATGCCATTGCCGAGATTATCCGACCTTCATCACTTGAGTATTCCTTGTTCAAGTCACCCGATGTTCCAGACGAGTTTACAACATTACTTCAGCAAATGAACGTCCTCAACGTGTTTTATCTTGACTTAGCTTTCGACCTCAAAAGGAACAGGATAATCGCGACTGCATCATTACCGGAACTCTATTGGGAAAACATCGAAACCGAAGACCTTGCATACAAAAACAAGGCATGTATTCTTATCTACGATCTGGAGGCCAAGGAAAAAACCATCATTCCTTTGCAAATCACTTCTGAAACAATGGCGGATCATACAGAGATGTATTTTGACTACGAGAATGAAACCCTGTTCATCCCCATAAAGAAAGGATGGCCAGTCATAGGAACCACTGATGAGCCCAGTATTCCCGAAGAGGATCCCGAAACAGAGGGTTTCTATCTGCATTGTCCAATGCTAGCTGAATTCACTCTTGACAATGGCCTTTTCGTTCAACACATTGGAACGATTCCCTCCAAGCACAAGTTACTGAAAAGTGGTTATTTCTATTTCAATCCCAAAGTCCAATTCAACCAAGAAGAAATGGTTTTAGCAGATTGTTACACGGGCGAATTGTTCATCTACGACAGGAAAACAAAAGCATTGCATCGTCAGACCAACCTACTCAACCAACTTCCCGATTCCCTATATCAAGAGAAAGAAAAACACCACCTCTCCCTTCCCAACACTTCCAACAGGCTTCAGTCACTATTCGATAAGATAACCAATTTTCCGTTCAGGCTTGTGGATTTTTGCATACATGACAACGCACTGCATGGAATCATCACTGATGAAACAAATTCGTATTACTGTATCTGGCACTTATCTAATCCACAAAAACCAATGGAGATCCATTCCTTAGAATTAAGAAAGGAAATCGTCAAAAACACCAAAATCATTTCCTTGGGCAACGACATTGTACGATTTTCAATTGATGACACCGAGGAAACTGTCAAGATTACGAAATCACCAATAATAATGGACAAATGATCAGGAATTAGTGTCGATAGCGGAACGCAGGGCATTCCCCACCAACATGAAGGCCAGCACCAACAGCATGATGGCGATACCCGGCAGGATGGCCAAATAAGCCGCATCCAAGATAATAAAGGCATAATTCTCCTTGATCATGCTACCCCATGAAGGCATGGGGGGCTGCACACCGATCCCCAAGAAACTCAAGCCCGCCTCCAGCAGGATGGCCGAAGCGAAGTTGGATGCCGACACCACAATAATGGGGTTAAGGATATTGGGAAGGATATGCCTGAGGATCACCCTGATATTTTTGAAGCCCAGGGCTTTCCCTGCCTCTACGTACGTCATCTCGCGCACCGAGAAGATCTGTCCGCGGACAATACGAGCGACCTCCACCCACATGGTGAGACCCACGGCGATGAAAACCTGAGCGATGCCCTTTCCAAGCGCAAAGGTGATGGCGATGACCAGCAGCAGCGTGGGTATAGACCATACCACGTTGATGAGCCACACCACCACGTCATCGACCTTGCCGCGAAAGAAACCACCAATACTGCCGATAAAGATGCCAATGACCAGACTGAGCGCCACTGCGATGAAGCCCACCAGAAGGCTGATGCGGCTGCCCAAGACCAAGCGACTCAGGAAGTCCCGCCCAAACTGGTCAGTGCCCAGCAGGAACTTTTGATGTTTTGTCCCGGCAATCTCGCTGTTGGGGATCTCTTGGACACGTACAGTGCCGTTGTGTTCAGGGTTGAAAAGATAAACCAAGGTATAGTCGTCGAACACTTTGATGCTGTCGTAAGGCAGGTAGGTACAATCGTCGGGTCTCCCGTTGATCAACCGTTCGAAGAAGCCAGGTTCCACGGGAGGGTTCTCCTTGGGCAGGACGAGCATATCGACTTCAAAGCCAGGTTTCCGAGTGCTAAGTTCTAGCAGCTGACGGTTGGCATGAGGGGTCGGATCGGGGATGATATAATAGGCGAACAAAGCCAAGATGGCAGTCACGACAATGAACGACGCTGCGACCATGCCCAGCCTGTTCTTGCGGAACCGCTGCCATGCCAACGCGCTCGGTGACTGTTGATCCTTCTTCGCTACCATGGTGCAAAGATAGATTTTTTTTGAAAAAAGACTTGCATATTTGAAAAAAGCTGTATCTTTGCACCCGCAAACCAGATGGTGGATTTAGCTCAGCTGGTTAGAGTACCGGATTGTGGTTCCGTGGGTCGTGGGTTCGAATCCCACATTCCACCCTCAGCAGAAAAAAGAACGGCATGCCGTTCTTTTTCTGTTTTTTTTATATCTTTGCAGCCCAATATGCGGGTGTGGCGGAATTGGTAGACGCGCCAGACTTAGGATCTGGTTCTGAGAGGAGTAAGGGTTCGAGTCCCTTCATCCGCACGGTTACAACAAGAAAGAAAACATTAGACAGCTACAGAATGAACACAACACAAGCCCAGAAGGGAGAACAACTGATCTCCATCAAAATCAACGTGCTCAAAGAAGACTATGAGCCACAGGTAAAGAAAGAGCTGAACAAACTCCAGCACAAAGCCCAGGTCCCGGGCTTCCGTCCTGGCATGGTGCCTTTCGGCATGATCAAGAAGATGTACGGCGCTCAAGCCACCATCGAGGTGCTCAACACCCTTGTCTCCGAGACACTCAACAATTATATCCTTGAAAACAAACTCGACCTGATCGGATTCCCTCTCAGCGACCCCGATCACCAGCAGCCCGTCGATTTCGACAAGCAGGACTCGCTTGACTTCTTCTTCGAAGCCGCCATCCGTCCCGAAATCAAAGTCGATTACACCAAGGCCAAAGTCGATTTCGCACATATCATCGCCGATGACGCCGCCATCGACAAAACCATCGAGGAAATCGTCGAACGCAACCCCGAGGTCTCACATCCCGAGACCGTCGGCGAAAACGACGTCCTGGAACTGAAAGTCCGCGAGGCTGAAGACGGCAAGGAGCTGGAAGACGGCTTCAAGAAAGATTACGTCGTCCTCGACCTGAAAGACATCAAGACCAAGACCAACAAGAAGAAACTCGTTGGCAAGACCACCGGTGCTGAGTTCATCATCAACTTCGCCACCATCCTCGGTGGACAGGAAAAAGCTGCCAAAGTCCTTGGCAATGACGCCCCCGCCGATAGCGACTACAACATCATCATTGACGACATCCGCCACGAAGAAAAACCCGAACTCAACGAAGAGTTCTTCAAGAAGATCTTCCCCAGCCAAGAGCTGAAAGACGTGGATGCCTTCCGCGCCAGCGTCAAAGAAGAGATGGAGAAACAATATACCAACGAGACTGACCGCATCCTCTTTACCAAGATGATCGACGCCCTCGTTGACAACACGCCTTTCGCACTACCTGATGAATTCCTGAAGCGCTGGATCTTCGAAAACAACCAAGGCAAGCTCTCCGTGGAAGACATCGAGAAGAACTACGCTGAGAACTACAGCAAAGGCCTCCGCTGGCAGCTCATCGAAGATAGCATCGTGAAGGAAAACATGGACCTCGCCATCACCGACGACGAAGTCAAGGGCTTCCTCCGCAGCCAGATCTTCCCCGGCCTAGACTACAACACCATGGAAGATGACATGAAGGCTCGTCTCGACAAGATCGTTGACAACTATCTCAAGAACGAGGAACAGATCAACAACGTCAAGAACCAACTCGCCGACGTCAAGATGACCAACTTCCTCAAGACCAAGATAAGCATCAACTACACCGACCAAACATACGATGACTTCATCAAGTCCCTAGAGGCTGAAACCAAGAAGGAGACCAAAAAAACCTCCAAGAAAAAATAACTGCTAACTGAATAACTGAACAACTGCCAACTTCTATGAACGAATTCCAGAAATACGCTACCAAGCACTTGGGCATCAACCCGCTGGGACTTGAAAAATACATCTCCCAGATCAACAACGGCGGCGGCTACATCAGCCCCACCGTCATCGAGGAACGCCAACTCAACGTCGCCCAGATGGACGTGTTCTCACGCCTGATGATGGACCGCATCATCTTTTTGGGCACCGCCATCGACGACTACGTGGCCAATGTCATCCAAGCCCAGCTGCTCTTCCTCGAGTCAACAGACCCAAAGCGCGACATCCAGATATACCTCAACTCTCCTGGCGGCAGCGTGTATGCCGGTTTGGGCATCTATGACACCATGCAGTTCATCGGTCCCGACGTGGCAACCATCTGCACCGGCATGGCCGCTTCCATGGCCGCCGTCCTGATGTGCTCCGGCACCCCTGGAAAACGTTCCGCCCTTCCCCACTCCCGCATCATGATCCACCAACCCATGGGCGGCGTCGAGGGACAAGCCACCGAGATTGAGATCACCGCTCGCGAGATCCAGAAGCTCAAGAAGGAACTCTATGAGATCATCTCCAAGCATTCGGGACAGCCTTACGACAAAGTGTGGGCCGACTCCGACCGCGACTACTGGATGACCGCCGAAGAAGCCAAGGAATACGGCATGATCGACGAAGTGCTCGTAAGGAACAAATAAGATGGCAAACAACAAGAAATCAGACCACTGCTCGTTCTGCGGCCGCCCTGGCAACGAGACGCTCATGCTACTCCAAGGGGTGGAGGCCCGCATCTGCGAACGCTGCGCCGAACAAGCTTACCTGATTATCAAAGAAGAACTTGGAACTAGGATCGACGAGCCGAAGAAAAGGAAAAACACCGGCTCGTCGTCCTTTGAATTGAAAAAGCCCAAAGAGATCAAGGACTTCCTCGACCTGTATGTCATCGGCCAGGACGAAGCCAAGCGCACCCTCGCCGTGGCCGTCTATAACCACTACAAACGCATCAGCCAACAAGTCGGTGACGACGAGGTGGAAATCGAGAAATCGAACATGATCCTCGTCGGCGAGACTGGCACAGGCAAGACCCTCATGGCACGCACCATCGCCAAGATGCTCAACGTGCCTTTCGCCATCGCCGACGCCACCGTGCTCACCGAGGCAGGCTATGTGGGTGAAGACGTGGAGAACATCCTCGTCCGCCTGCTACAAGCCGCCGACTACGACGTGGCAGCCGCCGAACACGGCATCGTCTTCATCGACGAAATCGACAAGATCGCACGCAAGAGCGACAACCCCAGCATCACCCGCGACGTCTCCGGTGAAGGCGTGCAACAAGCACTCCTCAAACTGCTGGAAGGCTCCGTTTGCAACGTCCCACCCCAAGGCGGACGCAAGCACCCCGAACAGAAGATGATCCCTGTCAACACCAAGGACATCCTCTTCATCGCCGGCGGCGCTTTCGACGGCATCGAACGCATCATCGCCGCACGCAAAAGCACCAATGTCATCGGCTATAGTACCAGCGCCGACCAAGTGCTCGACAAAAGCAACATGCTGCAATACCTGGCTCCTGCCGACCTCAAGAAGTTCGGCCTCATCCCGGAGATCGTGGGACGTATGCCCATCATCACCCATCTCGACCCTCTCGACGAGAAAGCTCTCAAACGCATCCTCACCGAACCCAAAAACGCCCTGGTGAAACAGTTCACCAAACTGTTCGCCATGGACGGCATCCAGCTCACCATCGAAGACCAAGCCCTCGACTTCGTGGTGGAGAAGTCCATCGAGTTCAAACTCGGCGCGCGCGGCCTTCGTTCCATCATGGAAGCCATCCTCAACGACGCCATGTTCGAGATGCCATCCTCCGAAAGTCCAAAACAACTTGTCATCACACGTGCCTACGCCGAAGAGAAAATCGCCGGCAACACCAAATTGGCACAATAGTTGCTTTTGACCGCTTGGTTTTACAAATTAGATATTCCAAGCCATGAAAAAGATCATACTCGCCATCATACTCATGATGGTCACCACTTCAGGATTCAGCCAATTCATTACCAAGGGCAAGGGAGTGAAAATGAAATTGTCTCATCCACAAGCCTCGATTCAGCAACAAACGCCCACCGCCCAAGATCAACTCCACGTGGTATATGGCCATATTAACGGCCAAGATACCATCCTCATGGTCTATCTCCCCGAAGTCGATATCGACCTCATGGGCCGCTACTACGCCATCACCGATACCCGACAAGGACGCCGCCTCGTCAGCAATGTCCGCAAAGTGTATCCTTACGCCAAACTGGCAAGCGCCAAACTGCAAGAGTTCGACACCTTGCTGGCCGACGTCTCTAATGAATCGGAACGCCGCCGCATGATGAAACAAGCTGAACAAGAAATCAGCGACCAATATACAGAGGAACTGAAGAAACTGACCTTTTCACAAGGCGCCATCCTCATCCGCCTCATCGACCGCGAGACGGGCAACACCTCCTATAAGCTTGTCCAGGAACTGCGCGGCAAACTCAGAGCCTTCTTCTATCAAGGATTCGCACGCCTATGGGGCTACAACCTCAAGACCGAATTCGACCCGAAGAACAACAAGGAAGACGAAGAGATCGACATCATCGCCACGCTGCTTGAACGAGGACAGATTTAGGTTAGAGGTTAAAGGTTAAAGGTTAGAGGTTTTCCTGTTTGATAGCAGCACCTCTCACCTCTCACCTCTCACTTCCCTCTCCCTTGGATGACGATGAGGACTGTGTAAATCAAGATCTTAAGATCCAGGCTGATGCTTACATTCTCAATGTAGAGGATGTCGTACTTCAGGCGTTCGATCATCTCATCCACATTCTCAGCATAACCGAACTTCACTTCACCCCAGCTGGTGATGCCTGGCTTCACCAACAACAGCATGTTGTAATACGGAGCACGCTCCACAATCTGGTCTATGTAGTACTTGCGCTCGGGACGATAGCCCACGATGGACATGTCGCCCTTCAGCACCGTCCAGAACTGGGGAATCTCGTCGAGACGCACCTTACGCATGAACTTACCGAACTTGGTGATACGGGGATCGTCGTCACTTGAAAGTTGTGGCGTGCAATTTGCTTCAGCGTCAACACGCATGCTGCGGAATTTGGCCATCTTGAAAGGCCTGCCGTTCTTCCCGATACGTTCCTGGACATAAAACACAGGTCCCGGAGAGGTGGCCTTGACGATGATGGCAGTGATGAGATATACCGGTGACAGCACAATCAGCACGATGATGGACACTACGATGTCGAACAAGCGCTTGATGACACGCTGCCAGATCGGCATCAGATCAGGACTGACTTGTACTAACGGCGTGCGCCAGATAGCCGACTGCCTTACGTTGCCAAAGACCAGATCCTGCATCTCAGGGATGATCTCCACTTCGGCCTCCGTCTGGTTAATCACAGGCATGATAGCATTCATGCAATCCTTCTCGGAACGCTCAATGGCAATGATCACCTCCTCTACATTATACTGCTTTACGATCTCCACCAAGTCGTTCACCGAGCCCAGATGCGGCAGGTACTCACTCAACCCGTACGACGGCTTGTCATACACATTGACAAAACCCACAAAACGCTGGCCAGTGGGTTTCTGTGGCTCCGCAATTTCGTTGTACAACTTGATGGCATTGTCGTTGCTTCCCACGATCAAGGTGTTGAACCAAATCTTACCCGACTTGATGCGTCGCTTCACCACACTCGTGATGACCAGTCGGCCAATATATATTAAGCCAAACTGAAGGGCGAACAGCGTGATGAACGACTGGTAGTACATCTTGTAGGTAAGGATCTGGTCATCGAGAATCGCCACAAAGAACAATACCGTCACACCCAACAGCGTGATGAAGAAAGTCTGAGTCAGCTCTTTCAAGCGCGATTTGGAATACACGCTCTGATAGGCACCTGTGATACCATATAAAATCACCCAGCAAACTGGAATAACGGCGACAGCGAACCAAAAACTCTTGTCGTGGAACTCAACACCGAAACGTTGCCACATATTGGCACCAGGAATCTCGTAAGTCTTCCGGAAATAGTAGAACAGCGTCCAAGCTATGACAGAAAGCAGCCAGTCAATAATGCCGTACAGGAAAGGCAGTTTGCGTTTTTGTTTCATCTGTCGCGATAGATTATCTTCAAATTGTCATAATAAAAATACTGGGGACCGTCATTACGGTTATACCAAGAGGATATATATAGCTTGAAATAATCCGAATCTTCGTTGTCAACCAGATACGGACCTAGGTTGATATAGATCTTGTTCCAGCATTCAGGTTCCTCTCCCGACGTTCCTGTAGGACGAAGGCGGAGTATCTGCAGCTGGTTAACCGTGAAGTTTTGCATATAAAACAATCCGACAGCGCAAGTATCAGAGCATTTGTAATCCATCTCCAGCAGGCAGGCCGAACCTTTTGTGGGCAGGTCGGTGAACTCCTCGTTGGTGGCAATGCAGAACTGTGTCGTATCAGAAGTCAGTACTACTTTCCCAGAATAGGTGGAGTGAACGCCCTCAGGGTCATGCCAAGCCAAAGGGCCTCCAACACGAAGGATGCTGGTGTCGCTTTGGGAAGTAGCTTGGATGGAGATCGAACCGCCATCGAAGTCCTCCAACCAACGCACATGCAGGTTGTCACCGTTGGGATAGTAATTGAAGACAGGAAACAGGCGCACAACACTGTCCTTCACCAAGTTGACGCTAGGATATTCCACCGGTACCATGAAAGGATACGGTGCCCTAAGGTCTTTGATGCCGTCACGGGCGATACCCGGATACACAGCAACCTTGTGCGAGCCTTCCTTCAGAACAGGAATCATGGCAGGCAGCTCAAAACATCCCACGACGTTGTCGTCAATATAGACCCAGGCATCGACAAAGGCATGGGTGTTGGCACCGTAGGTGTAGTAATCGCAGTTTAAACCCAATGAATCGATACGAATATAAGCAGGCACCGATTGCGGCCCTTCGAACTTCTTGCATGATGGTAGTAAAACAGCGAAAAATGTTACAGCAATCAAGGAAAAAACGGTAAATCTCCTCATCATATAATTGTTTTGTTATGTAACGCTTAATATCCTCTAAATATTGCCCGAATTATTTATTTCCACTAGGTAGGTTTTCTTGCTTCTTACTCCTTTCTTCTTCCTTCTTCAAAATCTCATACGCCAAATTAAGCACCTTCACCCCGTCTTGGATGGAAACCACGGGCGTAGTGTTGTGGATAATGCTATCATAGAAACTCTCCAATTCCTTCTGAATAGCGTTGAGCGGCTGTATTTCCAACTTCTCAAGCGTGATTTGTCGGGTTTCGCCATCCGCCAAATCAAGAGTCAAAGAGTAAGGATAACCCGAAGTCTCGTGGTCGTGGATACGGGCGATCTCCGACTTCTTTTCCAGGAAGTCCACGGTGATATAGGCATCTTTTTGGAAGATGCGAGTCTTGCGCATATTCTTGAGCGAGATACGGCTGGCGGTAAGATTGGCCACCGAGCCGTTTTCGAACTCGATGCGTGCGTTGGTGATGTCGGGAGTAGGGCTGACAATGGCCACGCCACAGGCGCTGACACTGGTGACGGGCGAGTCGATGATGGTGGTAAGGATGTCGAGATCGTGCACCATCAAGTCAAGTACCACTGGGACATCCGTCCCTCTGGGGTTGAAGAGGGCCAGACGATGTGCCTCGATGAACTTGGGTTCCTTGATGAAAGGCTCGGCGGCGATGAACGCAGGATTGAAACGCTCCACATGACCCACCTGTACCTTAACGCCGGCTTCATCGGCCAGTTTCACCAACTTGGCGGCCTCGTCGGGCGTCGCCACGATAGGCTTCTCGATGAAGACATGTCGACGGCGCTGCAAAGCCTTGGAGGCACAGGCAAAATGCTGCACCGTTGGGGTGACGATGTCCACCACCTCCACCGCATCAATCAAGACCTCCAAGGTGTCGAAACACCGGACCCCCATCTCCGCCTCCACCGCCTTGGCAGTAGCGGCATCGGGATCATAAAAACCGACGAGCTCATAACGGTCGATCTGCTTGATGCATTTGATATGGATCTTGCCCAGATGGCCGGCTCCCAAAACACCTATTTTCAACATATCGGTAAATTTGGGCAAAGATAGTCTTTTTGTTGGAAAAAGCATATCTTTGCATCCGAAAATGAAAATCTTGGAAGACAATTACCGGCACAAGGGCTTGCGGCAGCAACTCATCAACCAGCTGCGCGATGAAGGCTTCAAGGACGAACGGGTGCTCTCAGCCCTAAACGAGGTGCCTCGCCACGTCTTCCTCGACTCCTCGTTCGTGGAGTTCGCCTATTCCGACCAACCCTTCCCCATCGGATCAGGGCAGACCATCTCCCAGCCTTCCACGGTGGCCTCACAAACAGAACTGCTTATCGTGGAACGAGGAATGAAGGTGTTGGAGATAGGCACAGGATCAGGTTATCAGGCCTGTGTGTTGGCTGCCATGGGCGCCAAGGTACATACCATCGAACGGCAACGCAACCTATATTTCCACACCAAAGAAATCCTTGAGCAACTACCCTATCGCATCAAGACCTTCCTTGGCGACGGCTTTGAGGGTTTGCCCACCTACGCCCCTTTCGACCGCATCCTCATCACCGCCGGCGCTCCACAACTACCACCCAAACTCATCCAACAACTCAAGCCAAACGGCATCATGGTCATCCCCATCGACGAGGGAGAACCTGGCCACCAAAAGATGCGACGCATCACAAAAAACCCCGATGGCACGCTCCGCGAGGAGGTGTTCGGGGATTTTACGTTCGTCCCGATGCTGACAGGGACTGCGAGTGATTAAGTGGAAAACGGAAAACTTTCCACTTTCAGTTTTCCACTACTTAAAGATTCCTCCCAAGATGGATCTGAAGATGCTCTTCCCGAGCTGACGTCCAAAGGTCGTCGCTGTGGTGTTGATAGTCTTTTCAATCGCCTTTCGTCCTGTCGATTTCTTCTTGCTCGATGACTTGGAAGACTTGGCTTTCTCTTTCTCCTTGGCTTCCTTGGCCTTGCGTTTCTCCTCTTCTTCAGCCTCCTTTTGGGCGCGTTTTTCAGCCTGCTTTTGTTCCTCCACTAGCATCTCGTAGGCACTCTCGCGGTCGAAGGTCTTTTCGTACTGGCCGTAAAGGCGCGACTGGCGGATGATGGTCTCCCGCTGCTCGTCAGAGATGGCGCCGATTTGGCTTAAGGGGAACAGGATCTTGGCACGTTCTACAATGTTGGGAGCACCTTTTTCGTCAAGAAACGACACCAAGGCCTCGCCTGTGCCGAGTTCAAGGATAGCTGCTTCGGTATTGAAGTTGGGGTTGGTGCGGAAAGTTTGGGCAGCAGCCTTCACCGTCTTTTGTTCCTTAGGGGTATAAGCCCTCAGTCCATGCAACACTCGGTTGCCGAGTTGTCCGGCAATGGCCTCTGGGATGTCGTCAGGGCTCTGGGTGATGAAATACACACCCACGCCCTTGGAACGCACCAGGCGGATGACCTGCTCGATCTTATCAACCAAAGCCTTCGATGTGTCCTTAAAGAGCATGTGAGCCTCATCGAAGAAGAAGATCAGCTTGGGCAACTCCAGGTCGCCCACCTCGGGCAGCTGGGTGTAGAGCTCACTCAAAAGCCACAGCAGGAAGGTGGAATAGAGCTTCGGATTCATCATCAGCTTATCGGCAGCCAGCACGTTCATGATGCCCTGCCCCTGCTCGGTCTGCAGAAAGTCATACACGTTGAAGGAAGGCTCGCCAAAGAACTGGTCGGCACCCTCGGCCTCCAAGGCCAACAAGGCACGTTGGATGGCACCCACGCTCATCGAAGTGATGGTGCCATAAGTGGTGGTGAACTCCCTGGCATTCTTGGCCACGTAGTCAAGCATCAAGCGGAGGTCCTTCATGTCGATCAGCAACAAGCCACGGTCGTCGGCAATCTTGAACACGATGTTCAGGACGCCCGTCTGGGTCTCATTGAGGTTGAGAAGGCGGGCCAGCAGCTGCGGTCCCATCTCGGAAATGGTGGCTCTCAGCGGATGTCCCTGCTCCCCAAACACGTCGAAGAAACGCGTCGGCATCCCCTTGAACTGCGGGTTCTCAATGCCGAACTCCGGGCAACGTTTCTCGATGAAGCCGCTCATCTTACCGGGTTGGCTGATGCCGGAGAGGTCGCCCTTCATATCGGCCATGAAACAAGGAACGCCAGCCTGGCTGAACGATTCAGCGATGACCTGCAAGGTAACGGTCTTACCCGTACCCGTGGCGCCACAAATCAAACCATGACGGTTGGCCATCTTGCCGATCATGTTGATCGGTCCATTATCGCAATGCGCAATGTAAAATTGTTTGTCTTCTGTAAACATAACTTTTATCTTTTATCTCTTATCTTAAATCTCAAATACTTAATCGTCAGCCCTTGATCGAGCCACATCTGCTCATAGAAAGTCCGTATCGTCTTGACTTCCAACTCATCGTCATTGGCATAAAGATCGTTGGTAGCATACAGCAAAGGCAGACCTTGTTTCTCGATCACCTCATGCAACGTGAACTCATACATGATGGGGCTATCGGTCTTGAGGTTCAGGATGCCGTCGGGTCGGACGATTTTGCGGTAGCGTTCCAGAAACTCGGGTGAGGTAAGCCGATGCCTGGCGTTGCGTTCACCCTCGCCAGGATGGGGATCGGGGAAGGTGACCCATATCTCGCTGACTTCATCGGGAGCGAAGAAATGTTCGATCTGGTCAATGCGGGTGCGGATGAAAGCCACATTGGTCAGCCCTTCTTCACGGGCTTGTGTCAATCCGCGCCACATACGGGCACCCTTGATGTCAACCCCGATATAGTTGATGTCGCGATGGGCTCTGGCAAGACCAACGGTGTATTCACCCTTGCCGCAGCCGAGTTCCAACACGATGGGGTTGTCGTTATGGAAGAAGTCGGAATGCCATTTTCCTTGCAAGGGGAAGCCCTCTTCCATGATGCGTTCGTATGAGTATTGGAACAGGTTGTCGAACGACCTGTTCTCCTCGAATTTCTGCAGTTTGTTTTTCTTGCTCATGGTGGGTTTATTTGGTCAGAATCCATGCTTTGTTGTTTGCATTGGCTTTGATATCGGCAAGGGCCGTCTTAGCTTCCTCGATCGTCGCGTATTGGCCGAAACACACATAATACATCGAGCCCCTCTGCATGAGGAAGGCTCCCGGGTATCCCTGCTCCTGAATTGGAGTAAGATAGTTCTCGGCGTTGGCCTGTTGTGAGAAGCAGCCTGCAATGACAGAATAAGGCAACAGCTCCGCGTATGGCAGAATGGCCTTGGCAACAGTTTCGTCAACAGGATTGACAACAACGTCGGGAACTGTCTCTTGGACAGTTTCTGTCACTTGAATAGTATCTATCACCTCAATGGTGTCTATCACCCCTATGGTATCGCACGCATCGATAGGTGCTGTCACGGGTTCATGATAGTAGGAGACCATCTCAGCCAGTATCGCCGAATCAGGTTCAGGTGCGTCAACAACGACTTGCGGCACTGGTTTTGGCTTGATAGGAATATCCAAATGTATCACCTCCAAAAAGTAGAGGATGCACACAACGGCCAAGACGCACAGGACCGCCCAAAAAGCGGCTGACAACACCCTTTTCCAACGTCCCTTACGATAGTTATCCTCGTCACCCATGTCCTGATGGACGGATTTCTCATCAACAGTCATGGGGGTGTTCTGATCTTTGATCTGGGCGGCCACCCGAGTCTTCCAGTCATCTTGTCGGCTGCCGCCAAACAAGGGTTGTGGATTCAAGTCACTGAGGCCAAAGGCATCAGCGTTGAAATTGGAAGTTTCAACCGCTTCAAAAACCAGTTCCTGATTGCCGTTGAAAGCTATAGCGCCCACCTCAGGGAAAGTCACCACCTCACCTGATTTGAGCTTGGTGTAACAGTCGGAGACAAACATCGCCAGTTGCTGTCGGGCATCTTCTTCACTGATATTGTCATGCGCCACCAAATAATGGACTAGCAAATCGTTTTCCTCACGTTGCTGGGAATCGAAGCTGATGGTGGAAGAAGGTCTCTCAAACTGGTTAGTGATGACGTTGACCTTAGCCCCCTCGTCATGACGTAAAAAAGCGCCCAAACCGGGCACGATCACGGCATCGTGATCATAAAGAAGGGCTGCTATGGCATCGTATATTCTGTTCATCGAAGCATATCTTGAGGGAGGTTCAACAAGTCTTGTGGCGTATCGATGGCGATTGAATCGTCGCACTGGGTGACCGCCACACGGATATGCAGGCCTTTTTCGAGCCATCGAAGCTGTTCCAATGATTCGGCCTGTTCAAGACGGCCCATAGGCATGGAAGCGATGGCGCGGAGGGTGTCGGCCTTATAGGCATAGATGCCGATATGTCGGAAATAATCCGCCTTCTCGATCCATTGATTGCGCTCGCAGCCTCTCACAAAAGGCAGTGGATGACGGCTGAAATACAAGGCATCGCCATGACCATCAAAGACTACCTTGACGACATTGGGATTGTCAAGCATAGAAGGATCTGTTATTCTTTTTGCGAGTGTGGCGAGACAAGTGTCATCGCGACGGATGAGGTCTGTCACCTGATCGATCATCTCAGGATCGATGAACGGCTCGTCGCCTTGTATGTTCACCACAGCATCATAGTCTCCTCCCAACAAGTCAAATGCCTCACGGCAGCGGTCGGTGCCGCTCTTGTGGTCGGAACGGGTCATCACGGCCTTGCCTCCGAAAGCCAGCACCTCGTCGAAGATGCGCTGGTCGTCAGTGGCCACTGCAACGTCATCCAACAACGATTTCTGGACCTGCTCATAGGTCCTGTGGATCATCGTCTTCTTCCCGATCATGGCCAAGGGCTTGCCGGGAAAACGCGTTGAGCCGTAACGGGCAGGTATGATGCCGAGTACTCTCATCAGAACAGTCCATTCAGCGAGGCCTCGATCTTCTCAATGATGACGCTCAGGTCCTCGGGTTTCTCCACATCAAGGTTATCCATGTCGATGATGAGCAGCTTGCCATCCTTGTAGCCGCTGATCCATTCTTCGTAACGGTCGTTGAGGTTGCTCAGATAGTCGAGCCTGATCGACTGCTCGTAGTCACGGTTTCGCTTGGCGATCTGACGGATCAAGGTCGGAACCGAGGCACGAAGGTAGATCAGCAGATCGGGTGGCTGCAGGAACTTCGTCATCAACTCAAACAGCGACTTGTAGTTCTCAAAGTCACGAGACTCCATCAGCCCCATCGAATAGAGGTTGGGCGCAAAGATCATGGCATCCTCGTAGATGGTGCGGTCCTGGACGACGTCCTTCCCGCTATTGCGGATGTCGATCACCTGACGGAAACGGCTGTTGAGGAAGAATATCTGGATGTTGAACGACCAGCGTTGCATGTCCTCATAGAAGCTGTCCAGATAAGGGTTATGGTCCACTTCTTCGAAATGCGGCGTCCAGCCGAAGTGTTTGGCTAACAGACGCGTCAGGGTGGTTTTCCCTGAACCGATATTTCCAGCGATAGCTATATGCATAGTGGTAAGAATATTTCAATCTGCGAAGATAATAAAAAATTCTTACTTCTAACTTCTTGCTTCTAAATTCTTGTTTTTACTTTGGCGCCTTGGCGAGACAATACACTGCCAGAAGCGAGTAAAGAATGTTGGGAATCCACGCGGCAAGCGCCGGTGAAGCCACCCCGTTGACACCGAAGGCTTTGCCGATCTGGCTGAACAGCACGTAGGCAAATGCAATGGTGATGCCGAAGCCGAGGTGCATGCCCATGCCACCTTTGATCTTACGGCTCGATAGGGCAGCACCGATGAGTGTGAGGATGAGGATGGCGGCAGGCTGGGCCATGCGCTGGTGCATCTCCACCTCATAACGTCGTATGCCCTCCGTGCCTCGCTGGCGCATCACCCTTATGTGATCCCTCAACTCGAAGAAATTCATCTCCTCGAAGTCTTCCTTCATGTTATAAAAATCACTGGGAGAAAGATTCTCTATGATGGTGTCGATGCTCCTCGAATTGACAATGTATTCACGGTCACCGTCGATATGGCGCTGCGTTGCATAATCGATGCGCCACTGATGCTGATCTTCCGGATTATGATAGATTACATCCGACATCATCTTGTAAACCAATTCATTGTTTTCATAGCGTTCAACAGCAAACTTATATCCAAGATCCCGCTTCAAATCATACATGGAGACATATACAAACTCGTCTTTGTCGGTCTGAATATGCAAATTCGACCCCGAGCTCTTCGTAAGATGCTCAATGTATTCATCCTTGAACTGCCTGCGGATCTCATTCATGTTTGGGATCATGAAGTTTCCTAAATAAAGAGACATGATCGTCAGCAGCAGAGCGCCTATCACGTAAGGATAGAGAAATCGCCAGAAACTGACGCCACTGCTGAGCACGGCCACCACTTCGGAATGAGTAGCCATCTTGGAAGTAAAGAAAATGACAGAGATGAAAGTGAAGAGGTGGATGAACTGATTGGTGAAATATGGGATGGAAGTAAGATAATGATCGACGATCACCCGATGCCAAGGCGCATTATGCTTCAAGAAGGCATCGATATTCTCCGAAAGGTCGAACACGATGATGATCATCATCAACAATGCGACGGCGAAGAAGAAGGTGCCGATGAATTTCTTTAATATGTATAGATCCAGCTTCTTCAAAGTCTGCGCGTTATTTTAGACATCATGCCTTCTTTCCATGAGGTGAAGTCGCCAGCGATGATATGCTTTCTGGCCTCTTTGACGAGCCAAAGGTAGAACCCAAGGTTGTGGAGGCTGGCGATCATGGGGCCGAGGATCTCGCCCGCGACAAAGAGATGACGCAGGTAAGCCCTTGAATATTGTTCATCGACGAAAGTTTCCCCATTGGGATCCACTGGTGAGAAGTCGGTACGCCATTTCTCGTTTTTCAGGTTGATGATGCCTTCGGAGGTAAAGATCATGCCGTTACGTCCATTACGGGTGGGCATCACACAGTCGAACATATCGACACCGCGTTCAATGCCTTCAAGGATGTTGGCCGGTGTTCCCACGCCCATGAGATAACGGGGGCGGTCCTTGGGTAGGATGGTGTTGACGAGTTCTATCATCTCGTACATCTTCTCCGTCGGTTCTCCCACCGCCAGTCCGCCGATAGCGTTGCCGTCAGCATTCTTAGAGGCGATATACTCCGCTGACTGTTCCCTGAGGTCGCGGTACACACAGCCTTGGACAATGGGAAAGAGTGCCTGCTCATAACCATATTTCGGCTCCGTTTCCGAGAAACGCTCCACACAACGGTCGAGCCAGCGATGGGTGCGTTCCATCGACTGCTTGGCATATTGGTAATCGGCCGTGCCAGGGGTGCATTCGTCAAAAGCCATGATGATATCGGCACCAATGCTCCGTTGGATGTCCATGACGCGCTCAGGTGTGAAGAGGTGCCTCGATCCGTCGATATGAGACTGGAAGGTGACGCCCTCCTCCTTCATCTTGCGGATGCCCGTGAGCGAGAACACCTGAAAGCCGCCACTATCAGTGAGGATAGGACGGTCCCACCCGTTGAAACGGTGCAACCCTCCAACGGTCTCCAACACATCGAGTCCAGGTCGGAGGTAGAGATGGTAAGTGTTGCCAAGGATAATCTGCGCCTTGACCTCATCGCGGATGTCGCGGATATGGCAAGCCTTGACAGATCCCACCGTTCCCACAGGCATGAAGATCGGGGTTTCTATGGCACCATGATCCGTATGCAGAACGCCTGCCCGCGCATTGCTTTTCGGATCGTTGGCTGACAAGGTAAATTTCATTGCTAGAATTTTTTGCAAAGGTAAAAAAATTCTCTATTTTTGCACATCTATTTGGAGGATCCGCCGTGAGTATCGAATTTTTCTACAATAGCCTGTCTTTCTATATCTTAGCCATTTTCATCCTCATGCTGGTCATCCAGCTTGGCATTCACTGGATTCGTTTCTCGAGGCTTGCCTTCTTCAAACGCTATCCTCGAATCAAACGTAACGACGAGCTGGAGCCCGTCTCCATCGTGGTCTGCGCCCGCGACGCCTACGAGCAGCTTACAGAGCTGATTCCGGCATTGCTCAGCCAGGACTATCCCCAGTTCGAGGTGGTGGTGGTGAACGACTGCTCCGACGACGAGACCGAGGAATACCTGAAGGACTTGGAGCGCCGCGAGCCCCGCATCAAGCCCGTGCAGCTCAGGCAGCATCTCAACTTCTTCAACGGCAAAAAGTTCCCCCTCTCCATGGGCATCAAATCGGCCTCTTACGACCTCATGGTGCTCACCGACTTCGACTGCATGCCCACCAGCGAGCAGTGGCTGCGCAGTGTGGTCAGCTGTTACGACTACGATACCGAGGTGGTCATCGGCTACGCAAGACTGAGAGACAATGGCGGACTGCTCAACCGGCTGATGCGTTTCGAAAACCTGCAAAACGGCATGATGTATCTCTCCTCGGCCCTAGCAGGCAAGCCATATATGGGTGTGGGCAAGAACCTCTCCTACCGACAGCGGCTGTTTTTCAGCAACAAAGGCTTCACCTCCCACTATGGCAAGAATGCTGGTGAAGACGACCTCTTCATCAGCCAGGTGGCCACAAAGAAAAACACCAAGGTCCAGGTGGACGACGAGAACACCGTCACCTATGCCCCATCCAGCAGTTTCATTACCTGGGCTCGTGAGCGTTGCAACAAGTATTCCACCATCCCCATGCACCATCTCGGCGTTCGGCTCATGATGGCATTGCATTATTGTTCGCAGTTTTTGTTTTACGCGGCTTTCATCGCTCTGTTCTTCCTAAGCCCTGCCTTCACGGTGGGCACGGAGACACCTTACGCGGCATACTACTTCCCCACGTTGGTGTTCTTGTTCCTGCTGCGTTACATCACCCAGATGATCCTCTATCGCGGTGCCTCCAAACGCCTAGGCGAACACGGACTCTTGCCTGGCCTGATCCTTTGGGATTTCATCTTCGCCCTGCTAACCCCCATCTTCCGCATCACAGGAAGGATGACGAAGGAATGATATCAACAGCCATAGTTTTTTGTTCATAAAATCCCAATAATAATTAAGGTGTATTATTGGAAGTTTTTGTATTATTGCAACCTTATTCGACAAAAAACAAATAATCAACAATAAAAAACAACCCAAACAATGAAAAAAAGAATTACTTTTTTGATGGCAGCTTTTACGCTGCTAGCGTTCCTCGCTATCCCGATGGGGATGAATGCTCAAAGTGATTACTCGACTGACTACACGGGTAATATCACACTTTCCACTACAGGTGGCACAAATGCCAGTACATGTAAAGTGACTATTAACGACACTCCATACGACGGTATCAAGGCTGGCACGGGTAGTATTGCTGGTGCCATGAAAATGACCGTTCCTTCAGGGACCAAGTACCTTCACATCCATGCTGCAGCATGGAATCAAAAACCTTGTTCTTTGGCGATCACTCCAGCAGGTTATTCCAGTGACATTGCTTTAACAGCAAACAGCGGTATTGCAAACAATTCTCCATTTACTTTTAATGGCGACCCCAGTACCAGTGATTATTATAAAGTCATCACTTTCACAAATGCATTAACCGCTGACACCGAACTTACTTTCACCGCTACAGGCAATACTCGTTTTGTGATATGGGGTGTGACTTCTGAAGAAGCTGGCGCAACACCTACAGTTTCCAAGCCCACCATCACACCCAATGGCGGCAGCTTTGTGGATTCACAAGAAATTAGCATCTCCTGTACTACTGATGGCGCCACCATTTATTACACCACCAACGGCAATGATCCGACTACTTCAAGCACCCAATATACGGCTCCTTTTACGCTTACCGCAACCACTACGGTGAAAGCCTTTGCCGTTAAATCCGGCATGGAAAACAGTGCCATTGCAACTGCTGAGTTTACTAAGGCTTCTGCGATGACCGTTGCTGATGCAATTGCAGCGTTGAATGAAAACAGCACCATTACTGACGCATTCGTTTCTGGTGTTGTTTCTCAAGTCGATGAAGTCAGCACCCAACATGGCAACGCCACCTATTGGATTTCAGATGACGGAACTACCACTTCTCAATTAGAAGTATATCGTGGTAAATATTTGAATAATGCCAATTTCACATCGGCAGATCAAATTCAAGTCGGTGACGAAGTCGTGGTTTACGGAACATTAACATATTACAATAACACCACCTACGAGTTCGCTACTGGTAATTATCTTATTTCTTTGAATCGCCCCACCCCTAGTGTTGCCACTCCTACATTCAATCCTGCCGCTGGCACCTACACCGAAGCCCAAACTGTTACCATTGATTGCGCCACAGCCAGTGCTGTGATTTATTACACTCTCGACGGCACTGAGCCCACCAACGCTAGCACGCCATATTTAGCTGAGATCAACATCGACGCCACCACCACTATTAAAGCCATTGCGTACGTTGATACAAATCACAGTGCTGTGGCTTCAGCCACCTATACCATCAACCTGCCTGCTCCGACATTGACCTTTAATAAAATCGACGGACACAATCCCGTTGAGGGTCAAGTCTATTTGATCGTGGACTTGAATAGCGGCAAAGCCCTCACAAGTGCCAATGGCACAAGCTCGGCTCCAACTGCAGTTGAAGTCACTATCACAAATGACCAGATCACGACCAACAATACTGATTTACAGTGGACATTAGAAGCTGTTGATGGCGGCTATGTCATCCGCTCTGTTGCTGACAACACAAAATGGTTGTATTCAACTGACGCAAATAACGGCGTCCGTGTTGGCACGAACGAAGCAAGTGCATGGACACTTGATATAACCGATGACTCGAACCCCAATTATCATGGTTTCAAGCATAATGGAACCTCTCGTTATTTGGGAGTTTACAACAGCCAAGACTGGAGGGCTTATGGATCGGTGAACAACAACATCAAAGATACCCAAATCGCCCTGTTTGTGAATGGTGAAGCTCCAGCTCCTGCTCCTTCTTTCACCATTGAGAACAACAACGAGATCGCTTACGACGCCACTTCCGGTTCGTTCAACTTCACCATCAACAACGCTGTTGAAGGCGGTGCAACTACCGTTTCGGAAGATGTGGAATGGATTAGCAACCCTGCTGTTTCTGGAAACACCGTCAGCTTCACCACCACAGCCAATGAAGCAGGAACCACCCGTGAAGGCGTCATCACCCTCACCTATACCTACAATCGCTCTACCGTCACCAAGAATGTCACTGTCACCCAAGCTGGCAACCCAGTTGCATTGATGACCATTGCCGAGGTGCGCACACAAGCTACGGGCGATGTGGCCACTAAAGGTATTGTTACTTCGTTCAGTGTAAACAATAACAGCAATAAAACCACAGCCTACATTCAAGATGCTACCGCCGCTGTCGTTGTATTCGGCGAATTTTCCGTGGCTGTTGGTGACGAAATCAGAGTCTCTGGCACTTTGAGTGAATACAATGGTTTGCTTGAAATCATCAACCCCACAATCGCTGTCAACTCACAAGGCAACACCATCCAGCCCGAATTGATGACAATTGCGCAAGCAACAGCAAGCACTAACCAAGCATGGTACATCCGCATAGAAGAAGCCAAGGTTACTGCCGTCAATAATCAGAATGTCACCATCACCCAAAGCGACAACAACATTGTGGTTCGTTTTGTCAGCTCAGATGACATTAACTTTATCGTTAATGATGTTATCAGCTTTAATGGCAATATTGGCTACTATAATAACACCAATCAGATTGCCCACCCACAGAATATCACGGTGCAGCAAAACACCGAACCCACCATCACCATCGCAACCAATACAATCAATGCTCCCGTCGAAGGAACATCGGGCACAGTTAATGTGACATACCAAAACATCACTGAATTATACCCAGAGGTTGATTTCTGCGACGCTGAAGGCAACCCGGCAACGTATTCGTGGTTTACCGCTGAGATCGATGAGGATAATAACGTCGCTTACACGGTTGAAGCCAACCAAGGCGAAGCTCGTGTAGCATACTTCAGGGTTTATGCCACGGACGATGAAGGCGAAGATGTTTTCTCAGAAAAAGTCACCGTCAACCAAGAGGCCCACGTGGCTCCTACCTTTGCGGAATTGCCTTTTGAATTCAATTATGGTCGCGACAGCATCGCCGAAACAGACGGACTTTATCAAGATGGTCTTGGCACCGATTATGCCAATGTTGAAAACACAAAACTGAAATTCGACGGCACTGGTGACTGGTTACTGCTTCAGTTCAACGAGCGCCCAGGCAAACTAACGTTCGATATCAAGAACAATAGTTTCTCAGGTGGTACTTTCACTGTGCAAACTTCAGAAGATGGTGTGAACTACACTGATTTAAAGAATTACACTGAGATTACAGGCACTCAAAACGAGGAATTCAATAACTTGGGCGAAAACGTCCGTTACATCAAATGGATCTACACACAAAAAGCGAGCGGCAATGTCGGTTTAGGCAACATCATACTTTTACCATATACGGAACCTCAGGAATACACCTTAACCATTGGCAATCCTGATAATGTGACTATTACCGTTGGTTACGGCACGGATGGCGTTCTTACCAATGATGAATCCGCTTCCATCCTTGAAGGTACGGAAATCTCTTTGGTCGCCGTCGTCACAGAAGGCTATGAGTTTGAAGGCTTTGCCGTAACAGATGCCGATGGCAACGAGATTACACTGACTGAAAACAACGGTGTGTATAGCTTCTTCATGCCTTCAAGCAATGTTACTGTTAACGCCAGCGCAGCTGTCGCTCCTGTGGTGACCACTACCACCTACACTATGGCGACGACTATTGAATCCGGAAAGACTTACATTATTGTTGGTTGGGCAGATAATGTCGCCTATGCCATGGGCGAACAAAGAACTAACAACCGCGGCGCAGTTGAAATTTCTATCAGCGATAATGTTGCCACGGTGAATAGCAGTGCTGGTGTTTATGAGTTCGTCATTGAAGGAAATCGTACAGATGGTTATACTATATTTGATGATGTGAACCAAGGTTATCTGTATGCCGCTAGCTCTTCTGCAAACCACCTGAAGACCCAAGAGGAGAATAATGCCGATGGTATTTGGACAATCACCTTCGTGGAAGGCGGTTCTGCCAATGTTATTGCTTCTCAAAGTGAGAACCGCAATGTAATGCAGTTTAACAACGGCAGCAAAATCTTTTCCTGCTACAGTTCTGCCTCTCAACATCCTGTTTACTTCTATGTTAAGGATGAAACCCCAAGCACTGTCACCCAGACCGTCACTCTGACTTCAGGCTGGAATTGGTTCAGCACCTATATTGCAGGCGAGCCTACTAATCTGCTCCAGATGCTTGAAACCAGCCTTGGCGAAAACGGCACCGTAATCAAGAGCAAGACTATCTCCACGGATTATTACGAAGACTATGGATGGTATGGCGACCTGGACGATGAGGGGTTGATGAGCGATCAGATGTACATGATCGAAACCAGCGCCGCCTGCACAGTGGAACTGGAAGGCATGCCTATCAATACTGCTG
>JAFXMK010000005.1 GCA_017530365.1 Bacteroidales bacterium | reverse complement strand
CCACGTGGTGTAATCCTTATAATCTCATCCACTACCACCGAAGGCACAGCAAGTGTAGAAGTAAAATTCGCCACCAAACTCCTGTTGCCCGACACAGTGAACGTATAGTTTGCACTGGTTGACACCACATTGCCATTCTCCGTCCAGTTAGTGAAAGTGTAGCCTGAAGCAGGGGTGGCAGTCAAGGCACATGTCTGTCCCTGTTGATAATAACCTCCACCTGTGACCGCACCACCGTTTGAAGGATTGACCGAAGTAGTGATACTATAACCTGTATTTGTCGCTTGGCGGACCAATCTGACAGAAAACCCCCAAGAACTATCTTGGGAATCCACGCCGCAAAACGGGTAATTACCTCCACCAAATTCAAAATAACTAGCGCCATTACCCCAAGGAGTTGTACTCCAATAATTGCCACCAATACCTCCAGGATCAACAGGATAAAACTGTCTTTTCGACCTCCAACCAGCGGCAGGCAAAAAGACGGCTCCATGAGGACTCAAAACAGTTGTCCAAGTATCTGAATTAATTATATTATCAGTATAATGAGACAGATACGTCTCATAAACGATAAGGTTGTAGAAGGATGTACTCCAATCATCAGGCAATAAGATCAGGCCATTCACGCCATTAACTTCAGCAAAAGCCCATCGCAGACCTGAAAGCGTACTACGCTGGGTCAACAAATAATCCCATTCGTCACCGGTCAGCGTCCGCCATAAGCCAGGCTGATTCCCTCCATTGCTAATCGCATTGTAAACGCCCCAATCCGCATTGGCATAATTACCAACCAGACCGGGGGAATTGATTCCACCTGGGTGAAAATCAATCCAATCTGAACTATACTCCCATGGTCGGTAACAAGTGCTTCCACTATTCCATCCACTAGTACCCCATCCGAACAAATCGATCCAGCCTGAATAGGTCGAGGAAATATTGTTATTACTGCTTCCTGTTACCGTACCATACTGCTCACCTTGATAGGTACCTCCCACAAAATCCCATTGGTTCTCTGCAAATCGCCATGTATTGGAGGAAGCTTGGTATTGAAGGTTGCCTTGAGAAAAATAGACCTGCTGTCCTTCGCTGATGGAAAACAAGCCATTGGCAGCGCCAATGGGTTGGGCAAAGCCATTGGAAACAATCAACAACAATGAAACAAAACAAGGTATTAAAAACAGGGGAAAGGATTGTATCTTAGCTTTCATGGGGGCATTTTTTGTTTTGAGCCCCAAATTTAAAAAAACTATAACATTCCCCGACAAAAACCAGCGACTATTTTTTCTTCCTCCCTCTCTTTTTCAACGCCTCGGCGATGATCCACTGAAGCTGGCCGTTGACAGAGCGAAACTCGTCAGCAGCCCACTTCTCCACCGCCTCCATCGTCTCGGCATCCACACGAAGCAGGAACGTCTTGGTATTGGAACTATTTTCTTTCTCCTTCGCCATAGATCACCTCTCCAGCGATTCGCCCAAGGTCATCGAGAAGATGTTTTCCTTGGCAATGTATTTGTCATAAATCCAGAGACACACGATGGTTAACGCCATAACGATGAAGCCCGACAGGCCAGGCATGCCATTCAAGAAGTCGTTGCCACCCAAGGTGAAATAGATGACCACGCCAGCCAGTGCATTGATGGTGCCATGCAGGATGGCCGCCACAATCATCGACTTGGATTTCAAGACGAAATACAACTCAATGACACCCAACAGGATGCACATGCCCACCATAAGCAACACACCCCATTGGGGTTCGTTCGGGTAGTTGTGGCCCATCAGGATGAGGGGAAAATGCCAGATGCCCCATACGATGCCGATGAACAAAGCCGCTGGCCAAAACTTCTTCTCCCTTAAGGCATGTACCAGATAGTTGCGCCAACCGTATTCCTCACCAAAGGCTGCAATGGCATTGACGGAGACACCCGCCATCACGCCACTAACCAAGATGATGACGACCATCAAAGAAGCCGGAATAGCGCTCAACTGCTCCCGCACCATCTCTTGCTGATCCTCGGGAATATGATACTGGTTGATGAGTTGTTCGGCGTTGTATTGCACCGATACGCCCGGCATCAAGCCGTTGATGAGAATGCACAAGAGAACCATCGCGACAGGCAGCAGCCATGCCACCAGCCACGACCATTTGATCTTGAAGTTGACCAAGCCGGTATGGTTGAACTTCTCCTTGTCGATGGCCTGCAACACCAAGGCCGTGATGAGCGGGAAAAACATATAAACGGTTGAGAAGAGCATCAGCCCAACGGGGGTATCCGCTCCCATGCCGAAGCCCCAATGGACCACGGCAAACATCGCCCAGCTGAAGAGGCAGACGATGATCGAAAATCTTATGGCTTTTTTCATGGTTTCAATTGTTTGAGTTGTCGGTACAGCGCTTCGGTTTTCTCTTTACCATTGTCGTTGAGGAAATAGAGCGCATCGGGGGTGCGTAGTTCGATGTAAGGAGGCTCCTTCATGACAAATACCAGGCATTTTTCGCCACTCTTGAGTTTGAAATGGCCCTTGAGGTTTTTCCCCGTTTCGGAACCGTTGGTACGCATGGCGATGGGAGGCAGCTCATCAAGCAAATCCACCGAGACGATGTCGGAAACAGAGATTTCACGTCCATATATGCCCGAGATCTTGACCGTCTCCTCTCCCACTGTGATTCGCGTTGGACGAAAACTCAAGACCAAACTGATCGCTGCAAACGCCATGACAATCCAGGTGAAGCCCCATGCAATTTTGGATGCCCTGGCGGATTTCACCGGCTTACCGGATTGGTCACGCCCGAAAGCATTGTATCGCTTCATGGCGATGAACAAAGGCACCAACATGGCGAACACCAGCACCATCAACGTCACACCACAAACATCGTCGTCGATGACCTTGATCAGGCGCAACGCAGCTGTGACAACCATCAAGAAGCCAGTCGCTCCCAATATAATGGCACACGCTTTTTTCAGCCCTTCGATATTGACCGATTCCTTCCGCTCCGGTGGCATGCTACCGTAAGGATTAATCAAATTCGGGTATTGGAAGCAGGCCCATGCCGACACCATCAGAACCAATCCCGTTATTAATACCGCATATCCCATAATCTATCAATTCTATTTTTGTTACCCAGGGCGTTGCCCTTGGCTGATTGCTTTTGCCCCTACGGGGCGCAATTTTCAACTTTCAATTTTCAACTTAATAAAGGCTTCCCGTATTGACCACCGGTTGTGCCGATTCATCAGCGCAGAGCACCACCATGAGGTTGCTCACCATGGCAGCCTTGCGTTCCTCATCGAGTTCGACGACGCCTTCGTCCTTCAGCTTGTCCAAAGCCATCTTGACCATCGAGACGGCGCCTTCAACAATCTTCTCACGCGCGGAGATAATGGCGGCAGCTTGCTGACGGCGCAGCATCACGGCAGCGATCTCAGGCGAATAAGCTAAGTAGTTAATTCTGGCCTCGAGCACTTCCAGACCTGACATGGCCAGACGCTCATTCAGTTTAGCCAACAGCACATCGTTGATTTCCTTGCCACCCGAGCGAAGCGTCAGTTCTTCATTTTCCGCCTCGTTCTCGTCGTAGGCATACAAACCCGCCACTTCACGCAAGGCAGCGTCGCTTTGCACCTTAATAAAACTCTCAAAGGCTTTCATGCGGTTCGAAACCGATACCGTAGCCACATTGCCCGCCGAGCTTCCCGCCATCGTCTGCGAGTCAATCTCAAACATAGCTTTGTAAGTATCCTTCAGCTTCCACACCAAGATCTGACCAATCATTATGGGGTTACCCGTCTTGTCGTTCACCTTGATATTATCGGGGTTCAGGTTACGGGCGCGCAGTGAGACCTTTTTGGAAGTCATAAAAGGGTTCACCCAATGGAAGCCGGTTTTGGTGAAAGTGCCTCTATACTTGCCGAAGAACAACATCACCATAGCCTCGTTGGGTTCCAGCTTACGAAAACCAATGGGCAGGATAATGGCAAGCAACGCCCCGATCACCGAAAAAAGCGGAAGAATCGGATAGGTCTCTACAAACGCAAATCCCAAAATACATAAAGCCAAAATGGCAAATTCAACAAACAAAGCGATGAATCCATTCATCGTAAAACCCTTAAATTCAAATTCTTTCGTTTCCATATCTGATATTATTTTGATATTATTTCGGTAGCAAAAATACGATTATTTTTTATGATGCAAGCTTTTTTTCGTTTTTTTTCTAATTTTGCAATAGAAAAACATAAAAACCTCATAATCATGAAAAAATTACTCTTTGGAATTACCACCTTATTAATGATGGCAAGCTGTTCTACGATGAATGTCGTCAACCCGAACGCAGCCATCAATGCAGGCGCAGCTGCCATCCAGGCGCTTACCATCAGCGATGCGCAGATCGCCCAGTTGTGCAGCCAATATATGACGGAGATGGACAAGCAGAACACCATTGCTCCTGCCAGCAGCGACTATACCCAACGTTTGAACCGCATCATGGCCAAGTTCAAGAACATCGACAAGTTGAATTTAAACTACAAGGTGTATCAGTCGAAGACCGTGAACGCCTTTGCCAGTGGCGACGGCAGTGTTCGAGTGTATTCCGGCTTGATGGATGCCATGAACGATGACGAAGTGTTTGCCGTCATCGGTCACGAATTGGGCCATCTCATCAACAAAGACGTACGTGACGCCTACCGCAACGCCTACCTCATTGTCGCTGCCCGATATGGCATTGCCGCTGTCAACACCACCGCCGGTGCCATTTCCACAGGTTTCCTCGGCGACCTGGGACAACAACTGGCAAGTGCTGCCTACTCTCGCCGTCAAGAGACGCAAGCCGACGAGACCGCTTTCCAGTTCTGCGTGTCCAACGGCGTGGATCCTTTCGCCATGTACCATGCACTGAACGTGCTTCTTAAACTTGGCGGATCGACTGGCTCGCAAGGATCGGTAACCCAGGCATTCTCTGACCACCCAGACACACAAAAACGCGCCACCCACATCAAGGAGATGGCTGAGGCAGCAGGCTACAAGCTGACTAGCACTGGATCAGCCGGCACGATATCGACTGGGACGACAAGCAACAGTTCAACTGGCACAACAAACACTGGTTCAACAGGAGTGAAACCTGGGAAGAAAACCGGCAAAAAGGGTGGCAAGTAGCTTGAACTTTCTACCTCGTTCCTCGAAGTTTTTATACTGATCATAGCTGGAAGCGGCAGGCGATAGAAGACAAACGTCACCGTTTCCAGCATTGTTTTTGAGATACTCAAAAGCTTCTTCCATGTTGTGGTAAACCACAAGATGTGAAGTCACTCCCCTGCTTTTCATCATCTGCATCATCCGCTCACCAGCTTTGCCCGTGAACAGCAGATGCGGCACGGGATGTTCCTTCATAAAATCCACCAACGGCGTGTAGTCGATGTCCCGATCGAAACCGCCCAACAACAAGAAATCGACCTTGCCCAAGGTCTGGCAGGCGGCAATGGCAGCTTGAGGAATCGTGGAGATGCTGTCGTTCACAAAAGTCACTCCCCCGAAAACCCCCACCGGCTCCAAACGATGTTCCAATGGCTTGAAGGTATAGAGATGAGGAATCACCTCCTGGACATCAATGCCGTAAGCGGCACAAGCGCACAGGGCAGCCTTGGCATTCATGAGATTATGCGGGCCTAAGATCGGCAAGGCTTCTTCATCAATATCGAAGTCCATCCTTGAGAACGTCACGTTGTTGACACCCAACTCCAGGGTCTCCATCAACAAGGAATCATGCACTACGGCATAGTCGTCAGCGCCCATATAACGCAACAAATTGAATTTAGCGTGCTTATACCTTTCAAACGTCCCGAAATGGTCGAGATGTTCCTCGAAGACATTCAACAGCACACCTACTCGAGGGCTGTTGTGCACGTATTCCAACTGATGGGCAGAGAGTTCATACACGATGATGCTATCCTCATGGATCTGCTCCATGATATCGAAGCAAGGGATGCCGATATTGCCCGTAAGGATGGCGTCACGGCCCGATTCCTTGAGCAGATGATAGATCAAGCTGGTCGTCGTGCTTTTGCCTTTGGTCCCCGAGATACCGATGGTTTGGTTGTGGAACTGGCTCAGGAACAGATCGGTCTGAGAAGTGATCTCAACGCCTTTCGTGTCAACATCCTTCAAGGAGATTCCTGGTGTTTTGACAACAATATCATAATCATAAATCGCCTGAAGATAGTTCTCTCCAGCATGCGTGACACCTTCAAGGGGATTCTTGTCGGCCACAGCCAAAACTGCATCTGGCAAGTACTTGTTCAAAAACGTATAAGTGGAACGACCCTCGCGACCGAAGCCCAAGATCAGGATACGTTTGCCGCGAAGTCGGTTTAAGATCAAATCAAACATAAAGCTTGGATTTTAGGATGTCGACAAAGCGCTCTGGCAAGAAGTTCTCCTCATTGAAGCGTCTCAATATCTCGTTAACGCCATCTCTATTTCCGCCGACGGCCTCCATGCAGGCTCTCACCTCCTCCACCGTCCCAACACATTCAAAGGGCTTCACCGCAGCCGTTCCGTTCAGTTCCTCGAAGATGGGTTGAAGGCATGCGTCCGCCATTAGATCCTTGCCAAATATGGCCGTCAGCTTCTCCTTCGAAAGGAAAGGCGACAAGATGATCCAAGTAAAGAGACATTTGGGACATTTGCCGCACCACGAGTCGGTTTTGCTACCAGCATTGCAGCTCTTGAAGACCCCATGATATGCTTCACACCTGCTGAAAAACGAGGCGATTTGCAGCTCGCTCAAAGGTCGCAAAAAGCTGAAGTATTGTATCTCCTCATTGAGATGCATGGCGACATATTCCCTGAAATCCCGCTCAAACTCAATGGATTTGCTATATTGATGGTTGATGTCCGTACCAGGAACCGTTGACTCGTTGGCACTCGATTCATTCGACAAGGCGATGTACTTCGAGCCTGTACCAAACCCTATCAGGACGGAGATGAATGCGAGCAAGGCCGAAAACGGCGTATGGCCATTAAGGAAACCCTCTTGGTTAAGCCGCAACATGGTTGGATCCAAGGTTCGGTTGATGACAGCCACATCGTCCATGGTGTAGCCTGCCGCTTTCACACATTCGATGGTCGCACCACGAGGGTTGACAATCAATGGGATGACAGGCATCTCATCGCGTAGCATCTCCAAGGTCACCACTGAGTCTTTGCCACCACCCACGGGGATCAAGGTCTTCTCATCCAATGGCATATCGAGGCTTTTCATCTCATGGTCGGTACCCGATTCTATCTTCAGGAAATCCACCTCGGAACAGTCGATCCCATTCAAATAGCGGAATTCGCCCAAACCGTTATAATACAAGTGCCTCCACCATTTTTTCTGACAGAGTTTCAGGTCGAAAGGTTTCACCACGATGGTTTTCGGACAGGCCAGTTTCCAGTAGCTGACCAGCTCAACCATGCCGATTTGGAAAGCCAAAGTTTCAAGCTGTTTTTGGGGGATTGTCTCCCAGCGATAGAATGGGCGGGAAGGGATAGTCAGCGTTGGATGGAAATCATAGCGCTCATCCAAACTGAAATGGAAGGTCATAGACAACACGCCCTGATCCAGCTTCACTTCCTGTTGGTAAAAAGTAAAACTCTTATACTGCTCACGCAACGCTTCAAAACGCTGTTGGTTTTCCACCCGCTTCATTGTCGTGCAATTTTTCCACAAAAATAATAAAAGTTGATTTGTTGAATTGTTTATTTGTTGAATTGTTGATATTTTTGCGTTTCAATTTCACGATTGATGGACTTAAGGAAACTCTTTCAGATACGCAGCAACACGTTGGAGCCGGAGCAAGGAAACCTTTTGTTGTCGGAGCCGACGATGAACGACTTCCATTTCGGTCGTTCAGTCATCCTGCTTGTTGACCACAACGAGACGGAAGGATCCTTCGGCATCATCATGAACAAGTCGCTCAACGTTAGGTTGGCCGAGATCGTCGATGTATTCGAGGATTTTGACGCGCCCGTGTATCTGGGCGGGCCCGTGGCAGAGAACCAGATTTTCTTCATGCATACGCTGGGGGATCTCATCCCAGGAACCTGCAAGATCATGGAGGGTTTGTACTGGGGTGGCGACACCGACACCCTCAACGAACTGATCGCTCAAGGCATCGTCAACCGACACAACGTACGGTTCTTCCTCGGCTATTCAGGCTGGGAAGCTGGGCAATTGGTGGACGAGCTTTCCCGTAACTCCTGGATTGTCAGCAAGACCAACAGCAAGACCCTCCTCTCCACTCCAACCGACCAGATGTGGAAGGCCTTCGTTTCCCGCATGGGAAAGGAATACGGCATGTGGAGCCGGTTCCCGAAGAACCCGGAAGATAATTAAGGTTAAAGGTTAAAGGTTAAAGGTGAGAGGCCTGAATTGGGGAACCTCTCACCTTTAACCTTTAACCTTTAACCTTTAACCTCTAACCTCTCACTTCTCAATCGGAAAAGCCTGATACAGCACATCATGGAGCTTCGTGCGGATATCGAGCTTCATTAGCAGGCCGTTGTCTGAAGTGGGATGCACGCGGTTGGAGAGGAACACGATAACCGTATTGTTCTCGGGATCGTTCCAGAAGAAAGTCCCGGTAAAGCCAGTATGACCATAACCCGCCATCGATCCCGACTTGGAAGCGGTGGAGGTGCCTTTCTTGCCCAACGGCAGCTTATCGAATCCCAATCCGCGGCGGTTGTTGTTGTCAGTAAAGGGTGCCGTGGTGAAGTACTTGATGGTGGAAGCCTTCAGCAACTGTTTTCCTTCATATTTGCCGCCATCCAACAGCATCTGTGCGATGACCGCCAGATCGTGTGAGTTGGCAAAGAGGCCGGCATGACCGGAGACGCCTCCCATCAACGAGGCCATCTGATCGTGGACATCACCCCAAAGCAATTGTTTGCGGAAGGTCTGGTCATCTTCGGTAGGGATGATCGTCTCACGCGTCCTCCAATGCAAGGGGCAGAAACCAATATTGGTCAAATTCATTGGGCCGTAGAACTTCTCTTCAAGGTATTCCTCCAAGCTCTTGTTGGTCAGCTGTTTGACCAGTTCAGGAATGAAATAGAAGCCCATGTCACAATACACATACTTCTTCTCCTTCATGGGGCTCTTCATGATGGAATCGATGATCTTTTCCTTATAGTCGTTCACGAGATACAGGTTCTCCGCTACGCGCACGGTATGCGCCTCGTCGATATGGTCAATGAAGTATTCCGGCAACGGTCCGTTCTCGTCGATCAGCTTCAGGTGGAAAGGAATCCACGACTTCATGCCCGACTGGTGTGTCAAGATGTCGATGATCTTGATAGGGCCTTTGGTTGAGCCTTTCAGATAGGGGAAATAGTCGCCCATAGTCTTGTTGAGATCCAGCAAGCCATCTTCATAGAGTTTCATCACTGCCAGTGTGGAGGCGAAGATCTTGGTCAGCGAAGCAATGTCAAACACATCTTCAGGTACCACTTTGTTACCGCCACCGTAGGTGAAGGTGCCGAAGCACTTGTCATACACCACCTTGCCGTCTTTCATTGCCAGGATCTGGCATCCAGGATAAGCGCCTTTCTGTATGCCCATCTTGGCGATGGAATCCAACATGCGCTCGTATTTCGCATCAAGCTTGCCTTTAGGCAGCGGCTTTTGGTTGATGGACAGCGATCCTTCTTTCAGCACAGGCGTAGCAGCAGAAGCTGGAACAACAAGTTCAACGGGAACGATGCCATCGCCACATTTGAACTTAGAGGTGGAAACAGGCAACTTACCATGAGCAGTCTTGGCTCCTGTAAGGATGGCGCCGACGGCATCGATGGCCTCTTCCTCATCCTGATAGCCAACAAGCAAGCCTATCACACTATTATTGATGCGGAAACGGTCCAAGGCGTATGGGCAAGCAAACAGGTTGAGCACCACATCGTTCTGGGCAACCAGCTTGTTGAAAAAGTCCACCGTGCCATCATTGACACCAAAGTTCTTCGAGGCAAACATGCTGGTCTGCAGGACATTCACCACCACCACGTCATACGACTCCAGTTCAGGCAGCCATGCTTTGGCTTCCCCCACACGGTCTTTCGTGACGTTATAGCATTTAGGCTTCAGTCCAGCCTTGGTCAAGGCATCGGCCATACGTTTCGCGCTGCTTTCGTTGCCAATGGTTACCATGGCAATCTTTTGTTTTGCTTTCAAAGGGATGACTTGATCCTCGTTACGCAGCATGGTAACCGCCTCATCAAACAGCTGACGTCTCAAATCGTAGTATTCAAGCTTTTTTAGATCGGAAGTTAGGCTTTCCGTGGCAACAGGTTGATAATGATTCAGTCCTGCGCGGAATTTATATCTCAAGATTTTCTTGCAGCTCTCCTCCACTCTCGCAGCGATCTCCGGGTCGCGTTCAGCACCTTCCTTGATCTGTTTGATGGCTTTCGGCACGTCATGGGGCAGGATCAGCACGTCGTTACCTGCCAGGAAGGCCACGTAGGAGACACTATCCGCAGGCACCGTCTGGGAAACGCCCTTCATGTCAAGGCCATCCGTGAAGATCAGTCCTTCGAAACCCATCTCGGTTTTCAGCAGGTCGGTAACCACGCCTTTAGAAAGCGAGGAGGAAGTATTCGCCACCTTTTCAATGGCGGGGAAATAGAGATGACCGACCATGGCACCATTGACACCGCGTTCAATCAGATAACGGAAAGGAGCCAGATCCACGTCTTTGACTTCCTCGTAGGGACGGGTCACGGTAGGCAGTGTGAGATGCGAGTCAGTATCGGTGTCGCCATGGCCAGGGAAATGCTTCATGGAGGTCACCAGACCTTGGTTTTGCATACCCAGAGCGTAGGCGGCTGCCTTCTCTCCCACATTTTTGGGATCTTCGCCGAAACTGCGCACGCCGATGACGGGGTTCTTGGCATTGGAGTTCACATCGGCGACAGGCGCGAAGTTGACATGAATGCCCATCCGTCTGCACTGTTCGGCCACCTGCTGTCCCATGGTGTAAATCAACTGGTTGTCCGTAATGGCGCCCAGTGTCATCTGATATGGATAGGCGATGGAATTCTTCACGCGCATCGCGAGACCCCATTCAGCATCAATGGCCACCATCAACGGCGTCTGTGCCAGCGCCTGCCAAGCATTGGTTTGTTCCACTTGAGGTTTGGCATCTGCCCTAAAGAAACACACACCACCGATATTGTACTTCTTGATATAATCCCCGACCAGCTTCTCAAATGGCTTGTCCGGGTTATTTGCCCTCATGCAGATCAACTGACCCACACGTTGTTCCATGGTAAGGCTGTTATACACTGAGTCCACCCAACGCGACTCTTCATCTTGAGCAAAGAGCTGTCCCGAGAACAGCATGATGGCGACTAACGCAACCGAAAAAAGACTTTTTTTCATTTATTTTAGTATTTATTATTATCCAACCATTCTTTCAACTCGTTCCAATCGTATGGCTTGCACACGATGGTCTTATCCTTATCCAGCAAAAACACCGTCGGCGTGGATGTCACATGATAATCCAAAAATGCCTTCCCCTCCCAACGAGCCTCATCGTAACAATGCCATCCATCAAGCTTCATCTTCCGAAGCTCTCTTTTGGTTTCCTTCTCGCTGTCTGCGATGACAAAAGTCACCAACTCGTATGTCTTTCCAAGGTCAAGGTTTTTCTTGATGCTCTGCATGAAATCATGGCAATACTCACAATCTGCAGCCCAGAACAACACCAGGATGTGTTCAGCCTCCGACGCATAGAGATTGTAAGATTTGCCGTCGATCGTGAACATTTGGATATCCGGTGCCTTCACCCCCACCCTTACCTTTTGGTAAGGTTCCACGAGCGTTTCCAACCACCGACCTTCCTCTTCGGAAATCTCGCCTTCTGCGATACAAGGGAAGTTCAGCAGATGGTCTGTCACGTCCGACAAGCCCAGTGCTGTAAAGCCTTTCAACAAGTATTGCAATGCAAAACCATATCCCTTCATATCCACTTTGGCCATGTTCAGAATCTGGTCTGATCCGAGGAGGAAATCATTGTCCGACAGCTCCAAACGATGCACGATCTTGGTAGTGAGCACATTGGTTGGAATCAGGTCGGGATCTTGGAAATCCGACGGATACAACTCTTCATCTCGGTCTGACCGAATCAGTCTCACCGCATAATCGTTCGCATCTCCGATCAGGCTGTCGGTTAGCCGGCGAAAAGCCGCAGGATTGTCTCTCCCATAACGATATCGTTCGCGAAGGTCAAGATAGGCTGTCCACCTTGTGTTTTCAGGCGAGTCAGAGAAGATGGCGCTATACTCGTCATCGATATCATCCATCCGTAATGCCACTGGTTTGCCCACGGATAAGAACTCCAAGTACGTCTTCGGACCATCGAGGAAATACATCCCAACTGGCAGCACCGGCTCATAAACGAAGTGTCCCGAAGCATCACCGAGAAGGGAATCCACTATGACGACATCCAAGCCCGTGTAAGCCGACAGCGCAACCTTCATTCCTGCCAATTGAGGAATCGTAGCTGAAAAGCCAGGTTGCGCCAAGAACCTCATCGGGATTCCGACAAGGATTGTCAGCAGCAAGACCAAGCATCTTTTTTTCATCTTTCCTCAGTAAATCACATAGTTGAACAAGGCATTCCCCACGCCCGTAATCAGGTTTATTTCCTTATCATTATGCAGGCTTCCCACCGCGAACGGCGTCTCGCCCACCAACCCCGAGTTCACGATCATACGGCCTTTCCGGTCGATCAGGTAGATCTCACGAGCTTTTTCTGAAACGATGCCAAGCAGTCGCTTATTGCGTGTGATGTTGAAGAAAACAGGCTTGGTAGTGATATCGGAATCGAAATGATGGGAATACAGTTCTTTCTTGAAGCGGTCGAACACATGCAGATCTTTTTGATCCAGGTAGATGAAGTCAGGATCTTTATCGCCGTCGAAATCCTCATACAAGAAGAAATGGCCATCGGAATACGTTCCAAAATCGGTACGTCCCAATTTGCCGTCAGCCGTCACATACAGCAGCTTTCCTTCCTTGTCGGAGGTCAGGAAAAGGCCTTTCTTCCTGTTCGTGGCATTGGCATAGATATCCGATGTGGGTGACTTTTGCATGTCAGATGGCAGCGGGATGCGGATACTACCCTTACGGTCGAGGATGCGGATGCCGCCGCTGACATCAGAAACGATCAAATAATCCTTGTCATCCGCCACCACAAGCTGTATGGGTTTTTCCACCAGATCTTCGGAACGATGATGGTTCCAACCTTCCGCCTCTTTGCCATCCACCGTATAATTATAGACTAAACGATCCGTGCCACAGATCAGCACTCTATAGTTCTTGTTCTCTTTGAAGTCGAACACCGCAAGACCGTTGGAAGCCTCGAAAGGAAGTCTGACTGGATATCCTTCAGCGCAAGACCCGTCGCGGTTGAATAACTGGATGGTATGAGCCGTATTGAAAAGGAACTGCAGCTGTCCGTTATTATCACGATCGATGGCAAACACCTCGCTCAGCGGAGCCTCCTCCAGCTGCTTTTTCCAAAGGATAGTCCCGTCGGCGTTGATGAGATACATCGTGTTCTGACGATCGAAGGCCACCACGGTCTTGTTATTCGAAGCCTGATCCTCCAAGATATAAGGTTTCCCTTTCAACGGTGCATCCAGGTTGGCTTTCCATCGGACGTTGTTTTCGCTTTTCACTTCAGTGCCGTTACTCACGCAGATGTTGGCATAGACCAAATCCTTTGAAGAAGCCAGCTGGACAGAGACGGTTTGTCCGTCTTTGAACTGATAATACGTGATATTGCTCGACTCCAGCATCTTTTGTTGGAAGGCTCTGAAACTCTCATTCAAATCAAGGGTGCGACCAGAGCGGTAGCAGGAGATGATCTCCTGAATGACGTCAAGATTGGAGGCCATCACGAGGTACTGATCCACGATGGCATAGCAGCAGCGTTTCATGGATTTGAAATCGTCGCCGAAAACCTGGGGGATGAAATCGTTTTTCCCAAGGTCGTAAAGCACATATCCTTGATAGTTCTGTGATGCGTTGACACCTGCCTTGGAAGCCAGCCGTTCCATGAACTTGATGACGGCGGAAGGGTCGTTCATCCGTCCCACAAACACCTCTTGACGTTTAGAACCAAAAACATCAAAGGAAACCTCCGAGAGATAGGTCAGCAGTTTGTTTTCCACGTCAGTGTTATACTTCTTGTTGAAGGCATTGACTTTCTCCGCATCGCGGAACGACTCCCAATAGGAAGCATAGTCCGACATCCCATAATGCCGCATCATGATGGTGTTGGAAGGCAGGATGTTCACTACGGAGTTTTTCACCGGCAGCTGGTACTTCAACGGTCGCCATGCCGAAGTGGAATCCGCAGCCATGGCATAGCCATTCATCACCAGGTTCTTGCCTTCTGGCAGCACATCGAGCATCACCCACCCTTGCGGATCTTTGTAGTAGAGATGACCATCCACGTTTTGCCCAAGGGTTTTCTGCAAACGGGCAAAGTCAGGATCATCGTAGATCTTCTGGGCATGTTTGTCAGTCTTGACAGGTTTCGTCAGCAGCAGAAACTCTTGTTGTTCATCCCTTGGCACCCTAGCAAGGACTGCAGGTTTGCCGATTGTAAGATTTTCCGTTTGGATATGGGCAGAAAGGATCGAGTCGAACAGCATGATGACAGCTGAATCGGATGACTCAACGATGACATCCGCATTGAGCGGCACAGCATCAAGCAGCGACACTTCTTTCCTTGAGCAGGAGAAGAGCATCGCGAAAGCCAGAAACAATATCCCAGAAATCCATTTGCGCATAGCGCAAAAATATAACAAAAAAAGGGAATTCTTAGAAGGTTTTTATCAACAATTTTGGCTTATCGTTGTTCCTTTTGCCTTGGGGCAACCGCCGCTCCTGTTTTGGCCTTTGCCCACGCGCCCAACCCGTAGCAGTAACGACCTGCTTATAACTAGGTCTAATCGCTAACTAGCAAAAAATCCCTATCAAATATGAACATGATTCAAATAGTATTGTCTGTTCATATATCTATTACACCCGGTTTTGTCAGCCTTATAATTGGTACAACCGAGGAATGCTCCATCTTCTCCTTTTTTCACAATAAGGTACCCATCTTTACACTGGTCACATTTGAGGATAGACAAAACATTGCCAGAGAGATCATTGGTCATGAAATCACAAATCTCAGGTTCGTTGGTGCAGATCCATAGTCGGAGGCCAAAGCCCTTCTTATATCGATACTGAAGAGGATAACCACAAACAGGGCATCGTTTGAGCATAGAGATGTCAGGGGATTGGCTTTTGTCAAGTTCCAACTTTCCATTAACGCTGATATTGGGATAATCCTGAACCAACTCAGCAACAAAACGAGATGGGCGTTCCTTTGGCACGACCAAATAAACCCTATTCTTAGTACGAGTCATTGCCACATAAAATAGACGGCGCTCTTCTGCATATTCTACAGTGCGATCTTCGTGTATTACCAACTTCATCACAGGGTCATCCTGTATTTTCGACGGGAATCCGTATGTGGCATTAACAGCATTTATAATGATCACGTTATCATAACCCAGACCTTTTGAACGATGCGCCGTCAAGAAGGTCAGCTTGACTTGTGGATAGGCCACAGATTGGACCGTTCCTGAACGTTCATCATAATTGAAAAGGCCACTCCGGGTAAGGTTGTAGGCATCAAAACCATAACGCCCAATCAATAGAATAGACGAATCACCCGTCTTGCCTTCTTTCACATTTGTCTCTATGATTTGGCTAATAACGCGCTCCACCGCCTGTCCCTGAAGGAAAAACTTACCTCCTCGGTTTTCATTTTCCTTTCTATCTACTTCTTCAGTGTAGCACTCAATAACAAGAGGCTTTTGGATGTGTTTTGGGCTGACAAGTGTTTTTTTGATTTGGGCAGTGTTTTTCTGGATGAAACTGCCGGCAATATCTATAACTTCCTGTGAATTACGATAGGTTTTGGTAATTTTCAGCTCCTCTCCATACCCCATGACACTAGTGAAGTGCGTAAACAGCGTTATATCGGAATCAGCATAAGCATAAATTGACTGCCAATCGTCGCCAACAGCAATAATTTTGGCGTTGCAAATCTTGGAAAGTGCGCGGGCAAGGTCAAAACGCTGCCTAGAGATGTCTTGATACTCATCAATGATAACATATTTGAAATCAAGCTTCTCCCCTAAGTTTTGTTGCTCTTCAAGAATTTTGGCAGAATCGTTGATCATATCCTCAAAATCAACTGCTCCGCGTTCCTTTAATTTTTTTTCATACTCCAAATAACACTGATGGCAAACATCAAGAAACAGCTTAGTTCGGACGTTCTCCGTTTGCCGCTGCATGTCATTGAACTTGTCTGTAGTATAACCGTTAGTCTTGAAATTCTGAATGAAAGCGCAGATCAGCCGAACCAATTTGATGATATACTTATTCTCCTCGGTAGAGATTATTTTCTCGTACACTTCTTGCGACGAACGAGGCTGAAGAGCTATTCCTTTATCCTTCAGCTGTTCTTCTAGATGTTCAAGAAATGATCGGCCATCGTTGTATTGTGAGAAGGTATAGATGAGTTGTGTTCCGTGGTTACGATGCAATTGGATCTTGTCATTTACTATCTTCTTGTAATGCTCCAGTTCCTTTTCGGAATAGCGGTTATGGGTGCCATTTTCTCTGATACCAAAATGCTCTATGTAAATCGTATGATCACCTTGTTGGATGGTAAAATCAGGAGTATATGGCTTAGGCGATTGTCGGAAGCCATAAGGGTATGGCTTTTCATACTCATAGTCAATCTTGTTGAGATACAAGTAATTCGCAATCATCACCTCTTGCGAAGAACGAAGTGATTCATAGTTAATAGTAATGGATCTGCCAGTGCGCTTGTTGGTAACGATCTCCACGTATTCCTGCATATTACTGCGCATAGTGGTGAAATCGGCCTTGGAGATGTAATTGAAAAAAGCATTGAGGTCATTCCCCTCATACGGTGCGTCGAAATAACTACCGAAAAAAAGGATGAGCTTGTTTACCATGTCTGGTTCCCGAAGCACTTCGTTTTTCAAATAGTTGTTGACGACATCAAACATAAAACCACTATCAACCACATTCTTTTTATTGGCATCCTGTTTCCGGAGAATGGCATAGCCAGTCTTATGAAAGGTTGTAACCGGGCAGGATATCTTCAGCTGCCTATTAATCTTATACTGAAGCTCACCAACAGCTTTGTTAGTGAATGAAATCACAAGTATCTGTTCAGGCTTGATACCTTTCTTATCAACCAAATACTTGACCTTTGCCGCAAGTGTGGTTGTCTTACCCGCTCCTGCTCCAGCTACCACCAACATGTAGTCTTCGTCAGTAAGCACGACTTTGCGTTGCTCCATGTCAAGCGAGACACTTGGATCAACTGTAGAGAGAATCGAATCCAAATAACTTTTATCAGATTCCAAATGCCTCTGGAGAAATGTTTCATTATGCTTACAGACACACTTGGAACCTTCCTTATGGTTATATAAATCCGTATAACTACGAAGAAAACCTTCTACCGTGTCCATCTTTATCAAGTATTTCTCACAATACACATCAAGTGTAATGGCTTTCTTTTGGTTCTGGAAAAATATGTTAATGTCCGAATAGTCCTCAACGAGTGTCCTATAATCACTTCTAGCCAGATACCGATCTTCATGTAAAAGCATGTTCAAACGCTGATTGAACTGTAACAAGCGAGTGATTTCTTCCGGCTTGTTTGGCTTTCTTGATATTATGCGTGACAAGAAGGACATTTTAATATTGTATCTCAACAAATTGAAGCATCAAAAATACGAATAATCACACAATTCTTTACAAGAAATAATGAATCACGTTAGCGAATGATTACTTTAAATACAAAAGCAGGACTAATCGCCACGGGCTGCGTGCGTAGGCCATGGCCGACATTCGGGGAGGCGCCTGCCCAAAGCCAAACTAAGTGGGCTGAGTCTCAAGGTGGGGCGCGGAGCTTTAGCGGAGCGTTTGCCTTCGGCACGAAGGCACTCCCCACCCTGAGACTCACCCACTTAGAGAGGCGGTGCGGCAGGACCGATAATGTCGGCCTTGAACTTTTGGTACTTTTCTTTCAAGAGAAAAGTACGAAACCTAAAACTCCAATCTCATCTGAATCGCCATGTTAAAGCTCTTCCGATGCAATTCCGTGATGCCATAGTCGGCAATGGCCTGCTTGTGCTCTGGGGTGGGATAACCTTTGTTCTTCTTCCAATGATACATTGGATACTGCCTATCGTATTCCTCCATCAAATGGTCACGGGTGGTCTTGGCCAGGATGGAAGCTGCCGCGATGGCCTGGTATTTGGCATCACCGCCGACCACGCAGACATGTTTCAAATCATGGTATTTGTTGAATCGATTGCCATCGATCAAGAGGAACTCAGGGCGCACCGTCAGCTGGTCGATGGCACGATGCATGGCCAAAAACGAGGCGTTCAGGATGTTGATCTCATCGATTTCAGCAGCCGTGACGATGCCGATGCCGTAAGCCAAAGCCTCTTTCATGATCACATCGCGCAACGCATTCCGCTTCTTCTCCGACAACTTCTTGGAATCGTCCAATTCAGGGATGTCGGCGCCAGGCTTCAGGATGACGGCACCCGCCACCACCGGACCGGCAAGGCAACCCCTACCCGCCTCATCGCATCCAGCCTCAACCAAATCGGAATAATGGGTCAACAGATTCATGGTCAGAGGAATAATGGAACGTAATGAGCTGCCAACACCAGCAGTATCAGCAGTGCAAAGGTGACGTTGGACCACCTTAGATGAGTGAGATATGCCATCTCGTAGGAGAACAAGATGCTTAGAGCGATAAAGAACACTGCAGCATGCATAGGCTCCTCTCCAAGAAACAGCATCAAAATACCAAAAAACAACAGGATGACTGACATCGTGATCTTGGTCCTGACTGCTACAGTCTTCTCGAAACTGTAGTAATGCGGCATAAACAAAGGAATCATCAATGCCAATATCAAGAATCCCATAATACCGATCTTCAGCCAGCTGAATCCATCCACCGACAAACTGATGCTGCTGAAAAAGTCGCCATACGCCTGAAGGACAGGAAGCAAATCGCCTTTCAAAAAGTGGATCGAGAAGTAAATGAAATACGGAAATAGCAAGCCTATGAAAGGAATCAGATGCAACCTCAACGATCCTTTATGGATGATGCTCAGTGCGACGATGCCCCACACCGCCAGCAGCAACGAAGGGAACCAACACATCGTAGCAAGAGAGACATAAAAGCCCGCATTGAGCAGGTACAATTCCGGCCTCGGTGTCTGATAGATTGAAAATATGGTGTGGATAAACATCATCAGGAACAGCGATGACAGCAGGAGAGGATAGAAAGTGGTCTGCACCGGGAGCAGGTTCATCATCAGCAGGAAGACCACGGTACCCAAGGTATTCACCTTGTTGATGATCTGGTTGGAGGCCAGGATGGAGTTGAAAAACAAGGCCTCGAAAGCCATGAGCAGCATGGCAAAGATCAGCATCATGGGTGGCCAGAAGTCCAGAAGATCGGCCAACAGGTTGTAAAGCGGCGTCACAGGGCTGCGCCATGTCACATCCACGTTGCCAAAAATGAACGAGGGTACCCACAAGGCAATAAGCAGCAATGCGATGACCACATACTGTATTAAATAACTATTTCTGAAAAACTTTATCATGGTCAGTGTGGATTGCTTTGTCACTCCGCTCTTCGCAATGACAACAAGTCTAGTCCTATGTCATTGCGATGATTCTCTCCTTCAAACTTGATCTTACTCACATTCTCGTAGGCCTTCTGACGGGCTTCCTCGATGGAGTCGCCTTGAGCGGTGACCGCGATGACACGTCCACCAGCAGTGATCACCTCTCCTTCTGCATTGAAAGCCGTTCCGGCGTGGAAAGCCACGCAATCCGTCAACAGCTCCATGCCCGACATCACCTTGCCTTTCTGGTAGGCCTCAGGATAACCACCCGAGACCAGCATCACGGTAACAGCGGTCTTCTCGCTCTTGGCGTAATGCACTTTGTCGAGGCTGCCTTCGGCGCAAGCATATAACATATCGGCAAAGTCACCTTCGATACGGGTCATCACTGCCTCCGTCTCGGGATCGCCCATGCGAACGTTGTATTCAATCACGTATGGATCGCCACCGACATTCATCAGTCCCAGGAAGATGAATCCTTTATAATCAATACCATCCACCTTCAGGCCTTTTAAGGTAGGTTTCACAATACGATCCTCCACCTTCTGCAAGAAATCGTTCGTGCAGAATGGCACTGGCGAAACAGCGCCCATGCCGCCTGTATTCAAGCCCTTGTCGCCGTCACCGATGCGCTTGTAGTCCTTGGCCTCGGGCAACAACAAATAATGCTCGCCATCAGTGAGTACAAACACCGAGCATTCGATGCCTTTGAGGAACTCCTCGATGACCACGGTGGCTGAAGCCTGACCGAACTTACCGTCCAGCATGTTGCTCAGCTCTTGGCATGCCTCGTCTAGAGAATCCAGGATCAGGACACCCTTGCCAGCTGCCAGTCCGTCCGCCTTCAACACGTATGGAGCCTTCATGGATCTCAGGAAAGCCTTCCCTTCCTCGAGGGTCCGCTGGTTGACCGTCAGACAACGGGCAGTAGGAATACCGTTTTTCTCCATGAACACCTTGGCGAAAGCCTTACTGCCTTCCAGTTGGGCACCTCTTTGATCCGGACCGACAATCCTTACTTTCTGCAGCTGCGCGTCACCCTTAAAGAAATCGACGATGCCATCCACCAAAGGCTGCTCGGGGCCGACCACCACAAGGCCGATCTCATTGTCCAGGCAGAACTTCTTGATTCCCTCAAAATCGCCCACTTTGATGTTCACATTGACACCCACTTCGGCAGTGCCAGCATTACCAGGGGCAATATAGACTTTAGCGCCCTCGCCTTGGGCCAGCTTCCACGCCAGTGCATGTTCACGGCCACCAGAGCCAAGCACCAAGATGTTACGCTGAACAGCGGTAATATGCTGACCTTGTGTTGATTTCCAATCTACGGCATCTTTGCCGACTTCACCGGGATACATGATGATTTGTTCCATTTGTCTAACTGATTATTTGTCAATATGTAGATTGCTTCGTCGTAGCTCCTCGCAATGACGCAAAGCGTCAATCAAGCTATTCCAAATAGTCTCCGCCGCCTTGTCCCAGGAGAAATCCATGGCACGAACACGGCCTTTTTCTATCAACTCTTTTCGTACATTTTCATCCAGCACCTTCGCCATGGCTTCAGCGATGTCATCCTCACTAAACGGATCCACCAGTAAGGCAGCGTCACTAGCGACCTCTGGCATGGATGTCACATTGGAGGTGATGACGGGCGTACCGCACTTGAAAGCCTCGAGAATCGGGATGCCGAAACCTTCGAAGTAAGAGACATACACCGACGCCACGGCAGCAGCGGTCACCTGATGAAGATCCTCGGCACTCAGTCGCCCCGTAAAGATCACATCATCCTTGCAGCTCATGGCGGAGAAGGCCTTCTGGATGGGTTCCGTCCACCAACGCTTCTCCCCTACAATCACCAGTTTCACGTCGTTTTTGTTACGCGACTTGAAACGGTCAAAAGCGGTAAACAGCCTGGCAAGATTCTTCCGCGGATGCAGCGAACCGACAAACATGAAGTAAGGATGTCCCTCGCTGTACTTCGCCCTCACCTGCTCCTGCTGTTCAGCCGTCAGCGGCGCAAAGATCTCATTCACTCCATTATAGGCCACATCGATCTTTTCGGGATCGACGCCATAGCATTTCACGATATCCTGTTTTGAGAATTCCGACACCGTGACAATACGCTCCGCCTTCCTGGCAAACTTGGGGAAGAACTTCTTGTAATGCCACAGATGGATCTTAGGCATATCCTCTGGGAAATGCTCGAAGTTGAGGTCATGGAACTCCACCACCTGAGGCACCTTGGATCGAAGGCTCAAATAACCATCAGGCGAATAGAAGAGATCTGCATCGATCTTTTTCAAGGCATGGGGTATCGAAAGCTCAAAGAACCAGATGAACAGGAAAGGATGCCTGGCCTGGGGGAAAAGTACCACAGGCTTGACGTTGTCGGCAAACAGGAACATCGGGTCTGGCTGACGGTCGAAGATAAAGTAGAACTCCACCTCGGGGTGTGCCATCACCATGCGACGCAGGGTCTCGTATGCCACCCAACCGATGCCTTCCAACTTGCCTTTCAGCAACAAACGAGTGTTTACCGCGATTCTCATTGTCCGTTCGTTAGATTTCGCACCGACGCCACCTTCAGCCGGTCGCCTTGCAGACGGATAGAGATGGCATAGTTCAAGTAATTGCTAGTCATATACAATACATTCTCCGGAGCCAGCGCCGTCTCAAAAGAGAGATGGATGTAGCTGCCTTTAAGGTAATTCTCCATCGGCATCAGGGTCTGGTTCCATGAGAAGGTGGGATTCAACAGTATCAGTTCACGTGGCACTTCGATCTCGATAAAACGCTGGTCTTTTTTCAGCATGTTTTTCTTATCGACCACCGTCACACGCGTATTGTTCAAGATGGCATCCCTGAACCTATCGTCGCTCATCTTGATGGAGGCAAGATAGGCATCACGGGAACGGATGGCGTTGCTGTCCAAAGCAGCGGAAAGCGTCTGGAAATTGACAGCGTGGCTTTCATTATAGTCCACATTGTCGGTGGCGTTATAGACATTGTCGATCCAGCAGATCTTGTCGTCGGTCATGGCAATGGCACGCACCTTGGCAATGTCACCGAAGTTCTTCCCCATATAGCCGAGTTCCACACGCTCCACCTGGATGCTGCTGCGCACAGGGATGCGGTTAATGGTCGGAAGCTTGATGACGTCGTAATCCTCGGCGTACATGTCAGTATAATGGATGCAAAGGAAGATCCGAAGGTTGACCAGATCCATATCCGCCTGGTTATCGACAGTCACGTCGATGCTCATGTCATCGGAGCTCAGTCCCAGCATCTTGCTTCGTTTCTCAAAGCTCAGGTTGATGTAGTTCTTTTCAGGCAGCAGCTGGTTGAAGCTGTTGGGCAGGTACTCCTCGCAGAAACGCATGTCCATCAACAGGCAGTCGTATGTTCCTTGGTTGCTGCGCCGGAAGAAATGGTTGTAGATCTCTTTGGCGCAGTTGTCAACGTCGCCCTGCTGATCGTAATACATGGCCTTCATGAAATTGGGACTGAAGAAGCCCGATCCCGTCATGGTGGACCTATACAGGTTCAGCAGATAGTTGCCTTCAAGGCTGCGGGTAAGATAAGTCCTTGTCCGATAGCTGTCGAGCAAGTCGGTAAGACGTTCCGCCTGACGTGGATATTCCACTGACGACTGGTCGTAATAGGTAAGTGCCTTGGCGTGATTGCCCTTGTATTCCTGCATCAGGCCTTCAAGCAGCAATGCCGGTGCCGACTGGTCAGGATAAAGATCCAAATAGTTGTCGATGACTCCTTGGGCTTCAGCCAGCAATGCGTCACTCCTACTCAGCTTGACGCTGTCGTCCTCAAGGGAGAACATCACCAGGCCTTCCTCAAGGGTCCAGCGACTGGATTGGACCAATCCCATAGCCTTCAGCAACAGGGCTTCTCGGTTGTCAGGGTATTTTGCCAGCACCTTTTCACAGTCCTCGACCACCAGATCGGGGCGGTTGTTGTAAAGGTCGATATAGGCCTTGTCCTTGTCGATGCACATCCTATCCCATTCCGTCATATATTTGATGAAAACGGGAGTAAACGACTCCAGATAATCCAAGTATTGCACCTGGACTTCCTGGATCTGTTTTTGAAGCTCGCCTTTCAGTCGCTGTTCCTTTTGGTATTGCTCGAAAATCATTCCCGCGGTCTTCTTGAAGATCCACAGGCTACCGATGCCCTCGTCCACGACCAGCAGCCCGACATCGCCAGCATCAATACGGCTGGCCACATCGCTCCCAAGCTTCTGGACCAGCGAAGTCCACAGGTTCAGTTCGTCATGTTCTTTCTGCAGCAGATACAGCTTTTGCAGGACAGGCATCAGTTTCGCCTTCGATTCCAAGACGTCAGCGGGCACACCCGAATAATCCTGACGTGCCATGTAGTTCAAGAATTCATCGAAGCTACCCGTTTGGGTCTGGGCAATTTCCAGACCATTGATGATGCGGACGGTGTTTTCCAAGTCGTAAGTCGGTGCAGGCGTCTCCTCTTGAGGTTGGATGGCTTCGTAGGCCTCCTCAAACTCTTCGATGGGGCGGTATTCCTCCTCCTCAGGCTTGTCGTTACGGAGATGCAACACCAGCAACAGCGCTGCGCCTACCACGAACAACAGCAAGCCGAACCAAAGCTGTTTCTTGCTTTTCCGAGTCACCTCACCCATGGCTCACCTCGTCCGTCAACAATCAATAGCGGTAGATGTCGGATTTGTATGGTCCTTCGACAGGAACACCGATATAGTCGGCCTGTTTCTGCGTGAGCTTGGTAAGCTTCACCCCAATCTTCTCAAGATGCAGGCGGGCCACTTCCTCATCGAGGTATTTCGGCAGGCAATACACGCCGACCTTGTACTGGTCGCGTTTCTCCCAGAGGTCCATCTGAGCCAGGGTCTGGTTGGTGAACGAGTTACTCATCTCGAAGCTGGCGTGGCCTGTGGCGCAACCCAAGTTGACCAGACGTCCCGAGGCCAGCAGGAAGATGCAATGACCGTCGTCGAAGACGTATTTATCGACCTGAGGCTTAATGTTGATCTTCTCCTTCAGATGTTCCGTCTTTTCGAGGCGGTCCACCTGGATCTCGTTATCGAAATGGCCAATGTTGCACACGATGGCTTGGTCTTTCATCTTGAGGATATGTTCCAAGGTGATGACGTCGCAGTTACCGGTGGTAGTGACAAAAATGTTGCCTTCCTTGACGGCTTCTTCCATCGTGGTGACCTCGAAGCCTTCCATGGCGGCTTGCAGGGCGCAGATGGGGTCGATCTCGGTGACAAGGACGCGGGCGCCATAGCTCTTCATGGAGTGAGAGCAGCCCTTGCCCACCTCGCCGTAACCGCACACAACCACGACTTTACCGGCGATCATCACGTCGGTGGCACGCTTGATGCCGTCGGCCAATGACTCACGGCAGCCATAGAGGTTGTCGAACTTCGACTTGGTGACCGAGTCGTTCACGTTGATGGCAGGGACGAGCAGCTCGCCGCGTTCCTGCATCTGGTAGAGGCGGTGGACACCGGTGGTAGTCTCTTCTGAGACGCCTTTCCATCCTTTCACGACGGCATGCCAGAAGGTAGGATTCTCTTTATAGGTGGCTTTGATGACGCTCATCAAGGCTTTCTCTTCTTCGCTTCCACAGGGAGCATCCAACAGCTTGGGATCGTTCTCGCAGGCAAAGCCTTTATGAATCAGCAAGGTGGCGTCGCCGCCGTCATCCACGATTAAGTCGGGACCCGTACCGTCAGGGAAGGTAATGGCACGCTTGGTGCACCACCAATAGTCCTCCAGGGTCTCCCCTTTCCAGGCAAACACCGAGGTACCCGTTTGGGCGATGGCCGCGGCGGCATGATCCTGGGTGGAATAGATGTTGCAGCTGCACCAGCGTACGGTGGCGCCCAATTCGACCAAGGTCTCGATAAGACAGGCCGTCTGGATTGTCATGTGGAGCGATCCCATGATCTTGGCGCCTTTCAAAGGCTTGGTATCGCCATATTTCTTACGCAAAGCCATGATGCCAGGCATTTCGTGTTCAGAGACTTCGATTTCTTTTCTTCCCCAATCAGCCAGATTGACATCGGCTACAAGGTATGGAAGGTCTTTATTCAGCAGTTTTTCGTTCATATTTCAATGATTTGATTAGAAACTGCAAAGATAAGATTTTTTCCTATCTTTGCCATATAAAAGGCATGAAAAACAAACTGGCTTTCATATTATGTATCTTGACGTTGGGTGTGTTCGTCATGATCTACGTTCAGGACAGGACACGGTTGTTTAAGCTCAAGGGGTTGAATGGCGTTTATCATGATCCAAAGGATGCTAGACTTACCTTCAACAGTTTCCTGAATGGTTCGTTCCAAGAAAACCTTGAAGAAAACCTCAGATACAACTTCGGATTTCGGGAAGTCTTAATACCAATTTACAACCAATACATTTGGGATTTTTACCATCAATCATCGAATTACAAGGTGGAGGTCGGCAAAGACGATTGGCTGTTTGGATGGGACGATGTGGCAAGCTACTACCAAGGTGCCAAATATCGATATGGCGATGACAAGGTAGCCACAAAAGCCTATCTCGACAGGGAAGCCTCTCGAATGTACAAGGTACAGCATATCCTTGACGAATACGGCATTTTCATTTTTGTTTCATTGCTTCCGAGCAAAGCCTTCGTCTTCCCTGAGTATCTTCCCAAAACACAAGATACGGCACGTGAGTCGTTCCACGCCATCGAGTACTACCCCCACCTCTTTGACAGTCTTGGCGTCAACTATATCAACGTACAAAAGATCTTCGAGGACCAAAAAGGCAAAGTCTATTATCCCCTATTTCCCAAGACAGGCATGCATTGGTCGCACATCGCAGCCCAACACGCCTTCGACACTATTTTGCGTTATGTCGAGTACGCCGGACATAGGAAACTCTTGCATTACACTTTTGGCGAACCATACGCCAGTGAGTCCAAATATCCCGACGCCGACTTGGAAGCCATCTTGAATCTGATGCGCCCCATCAAGCCGAATAACAATTACTACACCGAGGTCAAGGTTGTCCCTGACAGCACGGCATCCTACCCCACCTTCCTTGTCATCGGCGACTCTTTCTTTTGGAATATCTCTGGATCGGTGCCCTTGGGCAATATCTTCCGCAGATACCAGTTTTGGTATTACAACAGCACCGTCTATTTCAATGATCAGTATCAGAACACCAATGAGGTCGATTATCTTAGCGAGATTCTCAACGCTCGCATCATCGACCTTTCGTATTCACCCAGGCAGTTGTACATCTTCAGCAATGATTTCCTGCCCAAAGCTTTGTTATATTTGACCCATGAAGACGATGAGATCGACAGCACCCTCTATGCCCTTGCAACGACCCTAGAGATCGCATCCGACGAGGAAAGGATGAAAGCAGCTCAAGACTCACTCTTCTCCTCACCAGAGACCTTCTTCCCCGACCTTGCAGAAGACGGGATTCCTACGACTCGGAACAGCCGTATCCACACCATCCTTGGCAACTAATACCGATAATTAACCATAACCTCGAAGCTGCGACCTGGCATGGGTCGCCAAAGCACGTTTTGGTAGTCTTTGTCTGTAATGTTGTTACAGCGAAGCTCTACTCGGAACTTGTTCCATTGCTTACCCAAGGTTACATGGTGCAGTACGTATGAAGGAAGGTCGCGGAAGACATCGAAATCGGCGTATGAGGTATTGCGGAGACCTGTAACTTCAAGGGTGTAGCTAAGATCCCAAGTGGTCCACCTCAGATTGGCAAACATATTGCCGTGATGCCGAGGGATATATATCAGCTGTTTGCCCAGATTGCCATACGTCTGGGCGTTTTCGCTCTCGTCGGTAGTGAAAGTGAAGACATAGTTTCCTGAAAGACTTGCTTTCCAGTCGCCATGCGTATAGCCCAGATCGACATGGGTTTCCAACCCTCGGGCAAAGACTTGAGCCACATTCTCAGGCACCCAAAAACGATAGTTTGTAGGCACCCATTGGATCCAGTTTTTCACCTTTGAGGCGTATGCCCCGGATCGTGTTTCCAGTTTCCAGCCATCCTTGTTGAGGCTATAGCTTAGCGCCAAGTCAACGGTACGACCGTTCTCCGCCAAAAGGTCAGGATTGCCACCAGGGTACCAATAGAGGTCGTTCAACGATGGGTTGCGGTAGTTGTGGCTGTATCCCAACGTCAGACCGAAACCTTTCGGGAAATGATAGGAAACAGTTGCCGTGGGGAACACGCCCATCGATTTCCCATCGACGATGTCGTATCGCGCCGTCAGGCTCAGATCGGTTTTTTCCCAAGGATTGCCTTCGATGGCAACGTAGGCAGAGAGCATGTTACGGCGTTTCGTATCGGCATAGTTGTTCGAGTTGACCTGCTCATAGTCCCATTGCAACTTGCCTTTGCACTTCCAAGAGGCATAGATCTGTTGCTCCACATTGGCAATCTGATGAAGGATGACAGCATCGTTGATAGAGTTGATCGAGGTGACCACAATTTCTGGATTGTTCTGTGGATGCGTCTCCAAAAAGTAGTGTTGTTCCTCGAAAAAAGCCGCCGACCTAAGCTGCAGGTTGCCTGATGGCCAAAACAGCTTATAGGAAAGCGTGTTGCGCGAGAAGTTGTCACGACTCCACTCCTCGGTGTTTTTATTGATCACATTGGGCATAATCGGCGGCAGGTTTCGGTTGTTCCATTGGTTCCACGATGTCAGTGAAAGGATGCCGTGTTTTAGCATCACACTCACTTCAGGCATCACGCCATAGTCCACGAAGTCGGCATTCTGTTGCCTCATGGTCTTGTGGGGAAACACCCCTGTGTTGTAATACTCGAAGTCGTTGTCGGATGAGTTGCGGTATGCTTTTACCCGAAACGAGACCCTTTTGCCGCAATAGCCCGCCGTGACAAAGCTTCCGATGGTATTGAAACTGCCGTAGGTCTGCTTCAGATCCAGGATAAGGCCTTTACCAAAACCTGTTTTGCTATCGATGTTGACCGATCCACCGAGGCCTCCGCTGTTGTTGGAGGTACCACTACCCCACTTCAAGTCGATGTCGTCAGCCAAGAACACCGGAATGGTGCTGAAATCAACCTGACCCAATGTCGGAGCGTTCAGCTGGAAGCCATTCCACAACACCAGAGTATGGCTTGCAGTGGTGCCTCGGAACGATGCCGTAGAAACACCTCCAGGACCGTAAGTCTTGATGAAGACGGGGCTGTGCTGGATCAATAGTTCAGAGAGTGACGAGGTGCTTTTCGTTTCCAAGATCAACGAATCCACCTTTTTCATCACCAAGGGATTCAGTTGTTCAACGGCATAGCGATCGGCTGCGACGTTGACCGGATCCAAGGTGATGGTGTCCTGTGAAAAGAGCTTACAGGACAGGAGAAACAGCCAAACAAAAACGAGTGAGCGGATTCTCATCGATCACACCATCATTTTTTGCCTTCCTTTTTCACTGGCTTTGCTTCTTTATCAATCTCTTTCTTCGAATCCAATTTGATTGCCTTTCCCTTCTCCATTTCTTTTTCTTTCGTCTTTTCACCGACGTAAGGCTTGATATCCTTGAAAGTCTTGATATTGCCAGAGACTTTGCCTTTTTTGTAGTTGCATTCCGATTTGAGCGATCCGCCTTCATAATACTCGTAGGCAGGACCCTCTTGAATGTTGTTTTTGAACATCTTCGAAGTCTTCACGCCACCCGTCTTATAGAAGGTCTCCTGTTTGCCTTCGAAATTGCCTTCCTTGTATTCGATGGTCATCACCTTCTTGCCGCTTTGGTCGAACCAGGTGGTCAAGCCGTCGCGGAGACCGTTCTTGTAATTGGCGATCTCCTTGTTGTTGCCTTGTTCATAGCATTGGATCTGCTCGCCATCCAGCACATCGTTTTTGTAACTATTCTTGCTGGTAAGACGACCACCGCGAGACCAAGAATAGGAAGTGCCATTCAGCTTGTCGGCAGCATACTCGTTTTTTTTCACCAAGGCACCTGTCTCATCAATTTCAATGCACACACCGTTCTTTAACCCCTTGTCAAATTGTATGATTCTATGAACCAACTGTTTGTTTGCATACATTTCATACCATGTGCCGACTTTTTGTCCGTTCAGCACCTCTCCCTCAATCATCAATTCGCCATGCTGTTTCGAATAATGTCCGTTAGCTTCCTTTGAGACATCCAAAGTCTCGACATTTTGAGCTGCTGCAGCCAAAGAGAAAAGCAAAGCAGCAGCCATCATAATCAAATTCTTACGCATAATCTTCAAGTTTTGAGGGGTCAAAATTACAAAATTTTTTCATCTTTGCAGAAAATACCAAACAGGATCAACCATGAAAAAAGTCGAAGTAAAGAATTTCAAGCTCTACACCACTGCCGTGATCAGCATTGAATGGAAACAAGAGTTGCTCAACGTCAACCTTGATCTGGCCATGATGCTCAAGATGATGGAAATCGAGGGACTGTCAAAGCAAGACATCGAACGCTTTAGTGCCGAAGGGAAGCCCATCCCCTTCAAGAAAGTGGTGTTGAATCTCTTCACTGACGATGACAAGCCAGGACAATACTATACTGATGAGTCGTTCTGCGAAGACGACGACCCGACGGTGTTTTATGTGGAGTTGAAATAGTTGGAAGTTAATCAGTTGATCAGTTGTTCAGTTAACTACCAACTGAACAACTGATCAACTACAAACTTCAAAGACTCTTAATGTACTCATCGATTGCCTTGGCGGCTTTCTTGCCGGCGCCCATGGCGAGGATGACGGTAGCGGCACCGCTGACGGCGTCGCCGCCGGCAAAGATGCCAGGACGCGAGGTGGCGCCCACCTCATCTGCCACAATGCAGCCCTTGCGGTTCAAGTCGAGGTTACGGGTAGTGCTGCCGATCAGCGGGTTCGGTGAGGTACCCAGTGCCATGATGATCATATCGACATCCAGAACAAACTCAGAGCCTTCCACCGGGACGGGGCTGCGACGGCCTGAGGCATCGGGCTCGCCCAGTTCACAGCGGACGCATTTGAAGCCTTTCACCCAGCCGTTTTCGTCGCCCAACACCTCCACGGGAGCCGTGAGCAGGTCGAACTGCACGCCCTCTTCCTTGGCGTGATGCACTTCCTCCACACGGGCAGGAAGCTCAGCCTCGGAGCGACGATACACGATATGCACCTCGGAACCGAGACGCAGGGCGGTACGGGCGGCATCCATTGCCACGTTGCCACCACCGACTACAGCGACTTTCTTACCCACGAAGTTCGGGGTCTTATACCCTTCCTTGTAGGCGAACAGCAGGTTGTTACGGGTCAGGAATTCGTTGGCAGAGACCACACCGCAGAGGTTCTCACCTGGCACGTTGAGCATCATTGGGAAGCCGGCGCCGGAGCCAACAAACACGGCCTCGAAGCCCTCGCGGTGCATCAGCTCGTCGATAGTGATGGTACGTCCGATGACCACGTCCTTCTCGAATTTGGCACCCAGGCGACGGACGCTTTCGACCTCTTTCTTCACCACGGTTTCCTTGGGCAGACGGAACGATGGGATACCATACATCAGCACGCCACCCAGCTCATGCAAGGCCTCGAAGATAGTGACATCATAGCCCATGGAAAGCAAGTCCTTAGCGCAGGTCAGGCCTGATGGGCCCGATCCGATGATGGCCACCTTGTGTTTGTTCGGGATGCTTTGGCTATCGAAATGCAAGTCGTGCTCGATGGCGTAGTCGCCCACGAAGCGTTCCAGCTTGCCGATGGCGATGGGCTCGAACTTCTTACCCATGATGCAGCTGCCTTCGCATTGCGTCTCCTGCGGACACACACGGCCGCAGACTGCAGGCAGCGCCGAATCACAGCTGATGACGCCGGCAGCGCCTTCGAAGTCACCTTTCGCCACACGGGCAATGAAGCCCGGGATATTCACATTGACGGGGCAATGCTTCACACACTGCGGGTCTTTGCAGTTCAGGCAGCGTTGCGCCTCCATGATGGCCATGTCGGCAGAATAACCCAGACACACCTCGTCGAAGTTATGGGCACGCACTTTGGGATCCTGTTCCGGGACGGGAACACGGTGTTTCTTGTCGAAAGTCTCTTCGGAGATGCCGCCGATATGGCATTCATGGCCTTCGGCTTTCTCCTCCGCAATGAGTTGTTTGCGGGTCACCACGTTGTTATACATGGCTTGGCGTTTCATGGCCTCGTCAAAGTCCACATCCTTGCCCAGGAACTCGGGACCGTCGATGCAGGTGAACTTGGTCTTGCCTGCGATGCTCACGCGGCAGGCGCCGCACATGCCCGTGCCATCGACCATGATGCTGTTGAGCGAGATGGTGCATCGAATGCCCAACTCCTCGCAGGTCTTGGTGACGAATTTCATCATGATCATCGGTCCGATAGCGACGGCCTCGTCATAGATCTTGCCGCTGGCCACCAGCTGACGCAACACATCCGTAACCAGTCCCTTGCGGCCCGTGGAGCCGTCGTCGGAGGTCACATACAGATGGCAATACTCGGAGAGCTCCTTCTCATAGATCAGGAGGTCCTTGGTACGCGCACCGATGATACAGTCGGCCACTGCGCCATGTTCGTAGAGCCATTTCACCTGTGGGAAGATGGGCGCGATGCCCACACCACCGCCGATGAACACGAAAGAGCGTTTGCGGAGCTCTTCGGCAGTCATGTTGGCGAACTCAGAGGGCTTGCCGAGCGGGCCTACCACATCGTGGAAGCTGTCGCCCACCTGGTACTCAGCCATCTTCTTGGTGGATTCACCGATGGCCTTGAAAACGATGGTCACCGTCCCTTTGACACGTTGGTAATCACTAATGGTCAGAGGAATACGTTCAGAATTCTCTTCCATCTTGATGATAAGGAACTGACCAGGAAGTGCAGAATGGGCAATTCTAGGGGCGTAAACATCCATCAGGTAGGTTTCCGCCGCGAATGTTTTCTTTTGTACAATTTCGAACATGGTGCTATGAATTAAGATGGCCAAAGGTAATGATTATTTTCTTTAACTCGAAAAGAATTTTAATCTTTTTTATGGATTGCTTCGCTTGGCTCGCAATGACGGGGATCAAAAGATATTCATGGCGATGACGGCACAGGCCTCGGCATCGTCGAGGGCGTTGTGATGGTTTTTCATCTCATAGCCGAAGTGTTTCGCCACGGTCTGGAGCTTGTGGTTCTCCAAGTCGGGGACATACGTCTCAGACCCGACATGGGTGCAGTAGAACTTGTAGTCGGGATACGGGATCTTATACAGCTCATGTAAGGCACGCAGCACATGCTGGTCGAAAAGCATCCCATGCGCCACGAAAGGCAGGCCTTCCACCTTGTCCTTCACCTGGTTCCAGAGGTATGGAAACACAGGAGCTTTCTCCGTATCGCTCTTCTTGATGCCGTGCACCTTGGTGTTGTACCAGTCGTAGTGGTTCGGCACTGGCTTCATCAGTCCATAGAAACGCTCCGTGATCTCGCCGTTGTGCACGATGACCAGTCCCATGCTGCATGCGCTGGTGAAGGCCGCGTTGGCCGCCTCGAAGTCGATCGCGGCGAAGTCCGTCAGCGGTTCCTCAGGAAGATACACGGGTTTTTCCTTGGGTTTCGCCTCCCTCCTCCTCCACCGACGACGCGGTTTATCCTGATTCACTGTATCGGTCACTGTATCTCTTTTTTTGAATTTGCAAAGATACACCTTATTTTTGTTGCCAATTCAAAAAGAAATCGTATTTTTACCCTCCAATTCAAACCTTCTAAACACTACAAAACATGGAACTAAAAGGATCTAAAACCGAAGCCAACCTGATGGCTGCTTTTGCAGGTGAGTCACAAGCCCGCAACAAATACACCTATTACGCCTCCAAGGCACGCAAGGAAGGCTACAACCAGATTGCCGACCTCTTTGAGGAGACGGCTCGCAACGAACAAGAGCATGCAAAGATCTGGTTCAAGCTGCTTCACGACGGAGAGGTGCCGGACACCAAAACCAACTTGAAGGACGCTGCCGCAGGCGAGAACTATGAATGGACGGACATGTATGCAGGAATGGCGAAGACCGCCCGCGAGGAAGGCTTCACCAAGATCGCCGTCCTCTTCGAACTCGTTGCCAAGATCGAAAAGGAACACGAAGCCCGTTACCTCAAGCTCTTGCAAAACATCGAGGATGGCATCGTCTTCTCACGCGAGGGCGACATGGTATGGCAATGCTCTAACTGCGGACATATCGTCATCGGCAAGAAAGCCCCTCAGATCTGCCCAGTGTGCAATCATCCGCAGTCATACTTCCAAATCAAAGCTGAAAACTATTAACCCTTAACCTCTAACCCTTAACCCTTAACCCATGAAAAAATACGTATGCGACGTCTGTGGTTATATCTATGACCCAGAAAAAGGCGATCCGGATAGCGGCATCGCCCCTGGAACTCCTTTTGAAGCCATTCCCGACAGCTGGAGCTGCCCACTCTGCGGCATCGGCAAGGACAGTTTCTCAGTGATGGAATAATGGATACAAAGGCCTTGTTCAACATCGGTTACGGACTCTATGTCCTGACCACGAATTACGACAACATCGACAACGGCTGCATCGTGAACACGGTGATCCAGGTCACCAGCAACCCCTTGCAGATCGCTGTTACGGTCAACAAAGGCAACTACACGCACGAGCTCATCAAGGACTCGTGCGTGTTCAACGTCTCCATGCTGACCACCGAGACCCCGATGAAGGTCTTTGAGCATTTCGGTTTCCAAAGCGGCCGTAAGGTGAACAAATTCGCCGACTGCGAGTCCGAACACCGTGCCGTCAACCATGTGCTCTACATCCCGAAATACACCAACGCCTATCTGGCATGCCGCGTCAACAAGAGCATCGACTTCGGCACCCACACTATGTTTATCGCTGATGTGCTCGACGCCCAGGTGCTGTCCGACAAGCCTTCGGTGACCTACGACTATTACCAGAAAAACATCAAGCCCAAGCCACAGCCCCAAGCCGAGAAGCCCAAGGATGGCAAACGCCGCTGGGAATGCAAGGTCTGTGGCTACATTTATGAAGGTGATTCCCTCCCCGACGACTTCGTTTGTCCGTTATGCAAACATGGCGCAGAAGATTTTGAAGAAATTATTTAACCATGAATCAAATCCAATTATCCGATAACATCTATTACGTCGGTGTCAACGACCGTCACACCGACCAATTTGAAAACCATATCGAGCTGCCCAACGGCGTCTCCTACAACTCCTACCTCATCGTGGATACCCAGGTAGCTTTGATCGACCCCGTAGAAGCCAATTTCTTGGAGGAATACCTCTTTAAGGTGAAGTCGGTGCTCCAAGGCCGCAAGGTGGATTTCCTTATCATCAATCACGACGAGCCCGACCACAGCAGCACCGTAGCCGCGGTCATGAGAGAATGGCCCGAGGTACAGGTGGTAGGCAACGCCAAGACCTTCGCCCCGCTGGAAGCTTTCTACGGCCCTATCGAAAACAAGAAGGTGGTGGCCGAGGGCGAGACCTTGAGCCTCGGCACCCATACGCTGCAGTTCTTCATGGTTCCCATGGTGCACTGGCCAGAGTCGATGGTGACCTACGAGCAACACAGCAAGATCGTCTTCAGCAACGACGCTTTCGGCGGCTTTGGCGCCTTGAACGGCGGCATCTTCGACGATCAAGTCAACCTCGCCTTCTATGAGGACGACATGCGCCGCTACTACGCCAACATCGTCGGCAAGGTGGCCATGCAAGCATTGAAAGCCATCGAGAAACTGAGTGCCTTGGAGATCAAGATGATCGCCCCATCGCACGGCTTGGTATGGCGTTCGAACCTTGCTTGGGTACTTGGTAAATACACCCAGTGGAGCAAACAGGAATCGGAAGAAGGTGTGGTCATCGTCTATGGTTCCATGCACGGCAACACCGCCAGAATGGCTGAGATTGTAGCCCGTGGCGCTGCCGAAGCCGGCATCAAGGAGGTGAAGGTGTATGACGTGGCTAAGACCGAGGTCTCCTTCATCATGAGCGACATTTGGAAATATAAAGGAGTGATTCTCGGTGCCTGTGCACATTACGCCAACATGTTCCCCAACATGACCCTGCTTGTCCATGAGATCAACGAGTTCAAGCCCAAGGACAAGTGCTATGCCCTGTTTGGCGGCATGAGCTGGAGCGGTGGTGGCGTGAAGACCCTCGCCAAATATGCCGAGGAAGGCAAATGGAACCTCGCGGCTGAAAGCGTCGAGGTGAAAGGCGCTCCCATCCGCGAGGAAGATTGGGACAAGCTTTATGAGCTTGGCAAGGCAGTGGCTGAAGCCGTCAAGGCTTGATGCCATTGCGACAATGTATAATTATTTCACGATAGTAGTCTTGATGACTTCAAACTCGATCGTCATCGTACCTTCTTTATTCAAGTTAATTTCGTAACCTGGATGGTAATAGGAGTCACCGAAACTGATGCCAGCGACATCCTCGGGATCGTACTCGCCTTTGAAATGCAGGATTCCCTGGGTGGCATCATAGATGTCCTCCCGGATCTCGTTGCAGATCGATTTGGCTTCTTCTTTATAGTTGTAGGCATCGGCATAAGGTACGTTCTCGATCTTCACGGTAACGCCACACACATGATCGTGAGCCCGCCAAGTATAGCGCCGACCGATCTCCATGTCATGGATGGCGCCTTGTCCGTGATACACCTTGAGCCAACCATCGAGTGAGCGCGGATATTCGTCGGTAAGCCATTCGTTAGCTTGCTTACGGTAGCCCTTGATGCAGGTGTTCCACGTTGGCTTGGGAAGCGAGGGGCCATAGAGTTCATAGATCTTGGCGTATGTCTCCTCGAAAGTGCCCGCTGGATAATAATGCAGCAGCTGATGCGCCACATGCTCGGTTACCGAGTTGAGCATGCCTAAGTTGACATAGTAAAGGCACTGCCAATGTTCATCCACATAGAAATGGTGTCCTTCATTGTTGTAGTGGGTGACAGGGATGCCGCAGATGGTGGTATCGTAAACTTGTCCCCATTCATCAAGGAAAGTGTCATAGTTATAAGCCCTGCGACTCATCACCATCACCGTGTTGAGGACACCTTCAGAGGCTTTGAGAGCAAAATTGTAAGGTGGATCGCCTCCCTCGCCAGCTGCCAGGGTGATACCCTTGTACATTGCCGTGCGATCGACGAATTCGTTCTGGTCATAGTATTGAATCTTTCCATCGCTGGTCTTCTCGCCAAAGAGGCTGAATGACGAGGTCTTGTTATCGGTGGCATAGAAGCCGAAGTAGATGGCAGACCCTATGATGTTGGTATGGTCGGGATCGATATACTCGATATCCTTCAGCCAAAACACGCCGCCGTCGGTGCTTTTGGCCAGCACGGCAGTATGACCGAAGGTCTCGCTGAGTTTGAATTCATAGATACCTGGTGCCATGGCATCGACAAGGTCGCCGGCGTATGCGTGTTTTGTAAAGTTAGGGCAGCCTTCCGGAAAATTGTCGGGATGTCCCCCTTTCTTACAGGAAGAGGCGAAGCAACTCAGCAGCACCGCCATGGTGCCGATGATGAGGAAGCGTAAAGTTTTCATAGTTTTGCAGATTAGTTTCCGCAAAAATAATAAAAACTTTTAATAATTCAGCAATTGGCGTCTCCCCTTTGCGGATCCCGTCTGGAAGTACACCGTCTTCGTCGTCAGGCTGTTGGAGTAGTACATGAAGCCTTGGCCGGGTTCCATCGTCTCCAGCTCGCCATACCACCCAAAGCCTTCGTAATAGTCCGTGGAGGCCCCGCTGCTCTTCAGGATGTCGCCATCTTCGGCTTCGAATCCGGCCAGGGCGTCCGCGACGCTCATCGCTTCAGCACACGGGAATCCGATCCAATTCCAGCCATGACGGATGGTGATCCCGACTTCGGCGGGATTGGCAGGCACGCCTTCCAGCTCCACCGTGCAGGCGGCGTTGGTCTTGACCATGTACATCTGGCTGCTCTTCAGCCCCTCGTCGTCCAGGTCGCCATACCATCCATAGTCTTCGTAATAGTCCGTGGAGACAGCATTGCTCTTGATCACGATGCCGTTCCCACCAAGGCTGTTCTCAAGCATCTGGAGCAACTCCGTGGGCTCGCCTGACAGGTACGTGCTGAACCAGTTCCAGCCAGCCGACAGCTGGACGGTCTGAGTGACATCGGCATTCGTTCCATTACCATAGATCACCTGACCGCCTTCTTCGATCACCAGTTGGGAGGGACTCATCAAGCCTACTCCGTAGGTCGTATATAGTGTCTGGTTGGCTTTGATGGTGAGCACGTCGTTGACATTATAGACATAGACATAGAGCACATCGAAATCGATGTCCAGGTCGCAATTGTAGGTGATACAAACCACGTCGTTCTCGGTAGGCAGCGACATGGAAAGCCAGTTCATCTCGTCAGACCAGTTGGCACTGTCGAGGTTGTCCCAGAAGGTGAACTGTTCGATGTAGTTGGTGAAATTGTTCCAGCCCGTAGCATTCTGATAGTTGCTGACCAGCCCATCAGGCACATACACGGGGATGCTGAAATCCATCCCTGTAAAAGAAGAGGTGGTAGCTGAGATGGGGTTCGGGTTCTCTGAAATCACCAAAGAGAATGCACTACAATTCTGGAAGGCTTTATCGCCGATGCTATTCACCTGGGTTCCCAGGATCAAGGCACCGCTGAAGCCCGAGCAGTTGGCAAAGGTGTATTGGTTGATGGTCTGCACGCCCCTGCCCACGGTGAGCGAGCCGTCGAAGCCGCTACAGCCACTAAAGGCATATTGGCCGATGGTATTCACTGAATTCGGAATGACCAGATCTCCCGTAAAGCCGCTGCAGCCAGCGAAGGCATATTGGCCAATTGTAGAAACTGCATCATGAAATACCAGTGGACCTGTGAAGCCACTACAACCCTGGAATGCCCCGTTGGCAATCACTGTCACATCGGAAGGGAGTGTCAAGGCTCCATTGAATCCGCTACAACCATTAAACGTATTGTCATTTATTCTTGTAAACAAATCATTGACAGGTAAGGTCAGTGTTCCGTTGAATCCACTACAACCAGAGAAAGCACCTTCTCCGATTGCTGTTACCGTATTGGGAATTACCAGGTTTCCTGTAAGTCCGGTACAACCATTGAAGGAATAAGCGCCTATCGTGTTCAATGAATTGGGCAAACTTAAAGGCTTGTTCCAAGCTGTGCAGCCACTAAAGGCATAGTCGCCAATGGTTGTAAGTGTTGGGGTGTTTTGGAAGGTAACGGTTGTGATACTGCTACAATTCTCAAATGCATGGGCTCCAATAGTTGTGACAGAGGAACGTATCGCTAAACCAGGATAGATATTCGCAGCATCCTTGAAAGCATAATCAGGAATATGTTGGACACCATTACCAATGACTACACGGGTAATGGCTGGAGTACCTCCACTTTCATCACTGGAAAACACGGAATAAGTATTGGAGTTGTAGCATGTCTGCATGCTGACACAATTGGCGGCATTGAAATACACCGTTTGTAAGACAGGGCAGTTCCAAAAGGCTCTGCCGGCCACAGTTTTTACAAGTTCAGGGATAGTAATTTGCATTAGATCAGTACAGCCATAGAAAGCCTGTTCTCCGATGAAATTCAAACCGATAAAGTAGGATAACTCGTTAAACGAATGGATATCTGCGTTGTTTTTGAACACACTGCCAAGGTCTGTCACTTTAGCAGCCTCAGCATAGCTCAGTTCGCCATCACCATTGGTATCCCAGTTGGCGACGCAGAGGGCTTTCACATTGGCATCGGTAAAACTGATGTTGCCTTCCGTAACAAAATTGGCCACCAGGTTCCGCTCACGCCATACTGCAAAGGTATAGGTGGCGTCGGTTGAAACAATCACTCCATTTTCAGTCCAGTTGGCGAAGATGTATCCAGCCGAGGCTGTCGCCGTGAGCGTGCATTCAGCGCCCCTTGCGTAGGCGCCGGCACCGCTCACAGCACCCTCCATCGGTCTCGGGGTGGCGCCGATGGCAAAAGAATAGCCCTGGGAGGGGAACACGAGACGCACAGATTGCCCGTTGTATCGGTTGTAGTTGCTGCCGGCACCTAGTTGCGAATCAGTGAAGTACACAAGCCGCGCACCGCTGCCAGTGCCGAACGATGAGGACCAATAGTAGCCGTAGGAACCACCGAAGACTGTAGCCCCGCTCCGATAACCCGCGGCAGGAAGGAAGACCGCTCCGAACTGTTCCAACGTTGTCCATTGAGTTTCAGCAATCGTATTGGTGGTGTAGCTGGCACCTGTGCTATTTGTGCTGTTTAGCGTATAGTAGTTGGCATTCCAGTCGTCGGGCAGCAGGATTACGCCGTTGACATTGTTCACTTTGGCCTTGGCATAGCGGATGCCACTCGGGGTACTGCGGGTGTTGAACAGATACTGCCACTCCTCATGGGTTAGGGTGCGCCATCCGCTGTTTTCCTGGTTGCCACCGTTGCTGATGGCATTGTAACCCCAATCGGCTTGCCCCGTTCGGTCATTTAAGTTATTACTGGAGTTACCGTATGCGAGATAGTCATTGTTAGTTCCGTTGATACTCCACGGCTGGTAGCAGTTGGCACCGTGGCTGTATCCGCTGGTACCCCAACCGAACAGGTCGCGGTCCTTGTTTTGGTCGCTGCTGTTTTGGCCAGTAGTCGCACCTAGGTAGTCCCACTGGTGATCGGCAAACTTCCAATAAGGCGTTTCGGCACTGCCGATGTACTGAAGGTTGCCTTGGGAGAAGACAACACTGATACCGTCCGCATTCACGGTGAACACACCATTTTTGCCACCTTCAGGAATGATTGGAATGAAATTAGCCACCAAGTTTCTGTCCCTTAACACCGCAAAAGTATAGTTAGCATCCATTGACACAACGATTCCGTTTTCTGTCCATTTCAAAAACGCATATCCCTCCGATGGCGTCGCTGTAAGCGTACATTCGGCGCCCGATAAATAGGCGCCAGCACCGCTCACCGCGCCGCCCTCCGTCGGGCTGGGCGTGGCGTTGATGCCAAAGGAATAGGCCTGGGAAGGGAATACGAGACGTAGAGACTGACCACAGTAGCGGTAGTCGTAGCTGCCGGTACTGAGACCCGAATCGTTGAAGAACACGTACCACGCGGAGTTGCTATAGTAAGGCGACGACGACCAGTAATTGCCGATGGAGCCGGCATCGTTGACCGAAGTCCCGTACCGAAAACCCGCGGCAGGAAAAAAGACCGCTCCGAACTGCTCCAAGATTGCCCATTGTGTGGCTGTAATCGTATTGGTGGTGTAACTGGCACCTGAACTATTTGTGCTGTTTAGCGTATAGTAGTTGGCATTCCAGTCGTCAGGCAGCAAAATCACACCGTTCACATCGTTCACTTTGGCTTTGGCATAGCGGATGCCACTCGGGGTACTGCGGGTGATGAACAAATACTGCCACTCCTCTATGGTGAGGGTGCGCCAACCACAGTCCTCCTGGTTGCCACCGTTGCTGATGGCATTGTAACCCCAGTCGGCTTGCCCCGTCTGGTCAAACAAGCTATAGTTTTCGTTGCCGTATGCGTAATAGTCGCTATTGGTTTGGCTCGTGCTCCAGGGTTGGTAGCACACAGCACCATGGTTATATCCGCTGGTGCCCCAACCGAACAGGTCACGGTCAACATTCGGGCTATCGCTACCTTGTCCATTGTCGCCAAGATAGTCCCACTGGTGCTCGGCAAATTTCCAGTAAGGCGTTTCAGCACTGCCGATGTACTGAAGGTTGCCTTGGGAGAAGAAAACGTAATTGCCATTGGAAACCGAAAATAAGCCATGGATAGTTCCTTCGCCATTGTAGGCCACAAAGTTCGCCACAAGGTTTCTGTCCCCTAACACCACAAATGTGTAGTCGGCATCCGTTGACACAACCACTCCGTTTTCTGTCCAGTTACGGAAAATATAGCCCTCCGATGGCGTCGCCGTGAGCGTGCATGACTCAAGAACTAAATGCGTACCCACACCGCTCACTGTGCCGCCTTCCTCGGGATCGCACACTGCTGTGATATCAAACGATTCTTCAGGGGTAATTGTTAGTCCCCAATAGACAGTTGTATAGCTAGCATTTGACTGCCTCCCCACACAATGAACATAAACAGGAAACTCAATAACCCAACCAATGTTGGAATAAGTCACTGAAACACCACCAAGGTTGGGTTCAACCACAGTTTCTCCAATGGTTGTGTTTGTAAAAAGAGCATCACTAGCATTGCCACCACCACCACCAGAAGAAAAACTAAGCGACCAATAACCCGTACACCTTGGTGTGAAACTCCATGACAAAGAGCCATCTGAGTTTTCAAAATAATAGTAACAATATTGGTCCGATCCATGGGTAATTGATGTAGTTACAACAGCATTATAATAATGATCTCCAGAAGGAGCTGTTGTGCTTGACGTCATTTGAATGAAACTGTCCAAAGACAGATTAGCATAATCAGTTGCTTGTAACGTCCCCATGCCACAAAAGAGGGCAAGTAATAGCATCAAAAAACTTTTTCTGTTTTGTAATGGTCTTTTTAAATTATAATAAACATTTTTCATGTTCTTTACGATTGGCCTATACATCGCGAGGTTTCTATTGTTCTCATATTTTGATTCTTTTACAAATAAAATAAAAAAATTCCTTTATACTTTGGTCCTTGTTGGTCCTTTTTGCTTCTTATTGATTTTTTGTGAGTTGTTTACTCAAGTGAAGCATTTGGTGGTATGACTTAGGATAACTTGTGTCACTGGGGTTGTTAGCGACCATGCCCACTGCTGAGATTGAGCCGGGCACGACCTGCTTCGTCTTCGACATGATTCATGCATTCAAAAGGATATAAAAAATGAAGAAAACACTGCTGACTGAAACCGTCAAACAGCTTACTGTTATTCCACCTCCCGCACCAACCGCACCGCAAAGCCATCTCCACGATGCGCACCGGCATCTATACTGCAATGTTGTACGATATAGGCGCAATCGCTGGCGGCAGTCGAAGTCTGATAGGTGGGAAGATCCTCATATACCCCGTCGATGGTGCGGGCTCCAGCCATGGGCAAAAACACTGCCCCCGAAGGCTCCAACACACGCTGCCAGTCGGACAACGGGATGTTGTTACTCTTGAAATCGCTCCATGCTTCATTGACATAATTCAGCTGATAGCAGGAGGTCTTCCAGTGGTCGGGCAACACCACCGTACCGCGCCTGCCGTTGACCGTTGCATTGGCAAAACGAACACCCGAGGCGGTGTTGCGCACATACAACAGATAAGCCCATTCATCTCGGCTCATCGTATGCCACTGGTGTTCTTGGTTGCCACCATTCGAGATGGCATTGTAGCCCCAATCGGCCTTGCCCGAATGGTCGTAAAGGTCGCATGAGGCCTCGCCGTAGGCACGATGCAACGCGTTGCTTTGCGTGTCCTTGTTGCCACTCCAAGGCTGCCAGTTCACCGCACCATGGTCATAGCCGCTGGTGCCCCAGCCAAACAAGTCGATCCAGCCGTCGTACGTCTCCGAAATCTTGTTGTTGTCCTTTCCGATGATATCGTACTGATGCTCCGCAAAACGCCAGGTTCGCGTCGTGGCCCGATACTGGAGGTTGCCTTTCGAGAAATACACCTGCTTGCCCTCACCCACTGAGAACAGCCCGGGCAACGCACCTTCGGACAACTGCATCTTGGTTTTGGAAGGCAGGGTGTTGAAGGTGACCTCGTTGCCGTAAACGATGCCGGCACTGCCCGAAAGATAGGCCCTGGCGAAATAGGTGGCATCAGGAAGCAGGCCGCTGAGGACGATGCTGTCGCCCAAATGGTCGCAGCAGGCATGTTGTCCTTTGACGGTAGGAGCATGCAGCATCCCCCAGCATAGTCCCATCTCCATCCCGCCACAATAGCTCTTTCCAACCACATCGATGACTCCTGTGGCGGTGGTGGCCGTAACGTCCGTGACTGGCAAGGTGACCACCTCGGCAGCGACAAGCCATTCCAAGCTGTCGTAGGCGGACTGG
>JAFXMK010000028.1 GCA_017530365.1 Bacteroidales bacterium | reverse complement strand
ACTGGTGCATCAGCCGCCAGCTGTGGTGGGGCCATCAGATTCCGGCCTACTACCTGCCCGAAGGCGGTTTCGTGGTCGCTGAGACTCCCGAAGAAGCCTTGAAACTCGCCATCGAGAAGACGGGCAACAGCAACTTGACGTTGAAAGACTTGCGCCAAGATGACGATGCCTTGGACACTTGGTTCAGCTCGTGGCTGTGGCCATTGTCGCTTTTCAACGGTATCCTCGACCCCGACAACGCCGAGTTCAAGTACTACTACCCCACCAACGACCTCATCACCGCCCCCGACATCATCTTCTTCTGGGTGGCCCGCATGATCATGGCCGGTGAGGAATACCAGAATGAAGTGCCGTTCAAGAATGTGTATTTCACGGGTATCGTGAGAGATAAGTTGGGTCGCAAGATGTCCAAGTCGTTGGGCAACTCCCCTGACCCGATCGAACTCATCGACAAGTTCGGCGCCGACGGCGTGCGTATGGGCATGATGCTCAGCGCCCCTGCCGGCAACGACATCCTTTTCGACGAGGCCCTCTGCGAACAAGGCCGCAACTTCTGCAACAAGATCTGGAACGCCTTGCGTCTGGTGAAAGGCTGGAATGTGGACGAAAGCGCCGCCCAACCCGAGGCTGCCAAGATGGCCGTGAAATGGTTTGAGGCGCGCTTTAACCAAGTGCTGGCCGAGACCAACGACAACATCGACAAGTACCGCCTCAGCGACGCCTTGATGGGCATCTACAAGCTCACTTGGGACGACTTCTGCTCGTGGTATTTAGAGATGGTGAAGGCTCCGCAAGGCCAGGGCATCGACCCCGTGACCTACGCCGCCACTATTAAGTTCTTCGAGAACCTGATGCTCTTGCTGCATCCCTTCATGCCGTTCATCACCGAGGAGATTTGGCATGCCATCGCCGAGCGCAAGGACGGTGACGACATCATCATCGCCCAGCAACCGAAACTGCAGGCTGTTGACGAGCAGATTCTAAAGCAGTTCGAGTTCACCCAAGAAGTCATCAACAATGTCCGTAAGGTTCGCAGCGACAAGAACATCGCCTTCCGTGACGCCATCCAGCTCGTGGTGAAAGGCACGGCCAACAAGGACTTCGACTGCGTGATTGCCAAACTCTGCAACGTGAGCGAAGTGAGTTATGTGGCCGAGGCTCCCGCTGGTGCCTTCGGCTTCATCGTAGGCAGCACCGAGTTCTTCGTGCCGCTCACCGGTAGCGTCGATGTGGAGGCCGAAATCAAGAAGCTGGAAGAAGAGTTGAAATACGCTCAAGGCTTCCTGAAGAGCGTTGAAGCAAAGCTTTCCAACGAGCGCTTCGTGAGTGGTGCTCCTGCCGCCGTGGTGGACAAGGAACGCAAAAAGAAAGCTGACGCCGAAGCCAAGATTGCTGTGATTGAGCAGCAGTTGGCGGGGTTGAGGGGATAAAAGATATACTAGCTAAACCTGTAAAGAATGCACAGGAGCAATATTGCTGTAACAGCTGTAATTCCAGAGGCTGCCCAATAGGTTTTTGTTTTGTTTTTCACTCTGATTTGACGATCCTTGGGCATATTATTAAACTGCTTGACAACCGCCTCGTCACCGCACATTTTTTCATAGTCTTTAGGATTGCTTGTTTCACAGCCACACAATTCAACATTTGTAACATACGACACTTCGTCGTCAGTTTGTTTTGCTTGGTACGACAAAGAATAGCTCATTGTATTCCCAAGCGAATCTGTGAATTTATAAGTGTCTTGGGTGATGAATTTATTATCCATCCAAAAACCATAACCAAAATCAGATGAATAAGATCGATCTGTGACAACAGTTTCATTTCTGGTATTCGTACTCGTGCCAGAAAGTTCATAGCCCTGTTGAGCCAATTGGGTTTGGACCGTCTTGATGCTTCGATCAAAAGAGGACTTTTGTGTCACATAGAACTGATCCATGCAACTTGACATGCCAAACAATACAATTAATAAAAGGAATAACAAACAAACTTTTTTCATAATACAATGCTTTAATTACATGTTGGGAACAGCGTTTTTTAATCTTTACTGCAAAGATAACAAATAAAAAAATATCTTTGCAAGGTTCCAAACATTTTCAACAATATGAAAAAGTCCTTATTCTTTATCCTTATCTCATTGTTTTTGTCAGTCGGAGCGGTCAAAGCACAAAAATTCACCGGAAAGATCGGCCCTTACGAAATCACGATGAAGATCAGCTTCGCCGACTATGACGGCGACAGCATCGGCTATTACTATTACAACAGCAGGCCCCAGACCTTGTTCAAGCTGGTGCAAACCGAATTGGAAGCCATCAACATCCATGGGTCAATGCACGTCGTGTTGGATGAATATACCCCCAAAGGATTCCATTCAGGCACCTTTGACGGACAGTTGGAGAGCCGCGGCGATTTTTTCGAAGGCACCTTTGTCAATAGCAAAGGAAAAGAATTCGAATTCAAGCTACACGAAAAAATCGAGTAACTCGCATTCTCTCTTCTTGCTTCTTACTTCTGTCTTCTAAAAAATCAATGGCATCCGCTGCAGCTCTCGCAGCTACCGCCGCAGCTGTCGTTGAAGTCTTCATCGGTGGATTCACGAACGTCGAGGATCTCGCCGCTGAAGCAGAGATGCACACCAGCCAGGTCGTGGTTGAAGTCCATCTTGACGTGCTTGTCGCCGATCTCGCGGACGATACCCATGATCGGGCGGCCGTCGGCGGTCTGCATCATCAGCTGGGCACCTTCCTTCACCATGTCCATCAGGACATCGTTCTGCATGAACATCTTCTTGTCGAGATCCATCACATAGTTCTCGTCACGCTCGCCATAACCCTCCTCTGGAGTCAAGTAGAAGCAGTACTTGTCGCCCGGCTCCTTGCCCATCAGGTTTTCCTCAAACTTGGGAAGCAATTGTTTCATGCCAAAGATGGCAACAAACGGGTTTTCCTTGGTGGCCTCTTGGATGATACGGCCGTTTTCGTCTTTTTCGCGCAGGACATAAGTCATCGTCACCACGGCTTGATCTTGAATTTTCATAATTTAAAGATTTAATATTTAAAGATTTAAAGATTTTCCGTTTAATAAGTTCCGAACATTTTCCGCAATATCCATTCGACGGCAGCGAGACCAATCAGCACAAACAAAAGCCACTTGGAATGGATCAAGTCCTCGAAGCGGGTTTCATGGTGCTCCACAGAAGTAATCCGGGTGTCAGCCTTCAGTTCTTCCAAGAGTTTCGGCAGCTGATCCACCGTATAGCAATTCCCATTGGTGGCCGCTGCGATACTCCGCATCCGATCAATATCCGCCGTTAGTTGTTGGGCTTCGATTCCCAATGAAACCACCGAGAATGAGCCATTCATGCCAATCTTCTTTTCTCCTATCTCAGCGGTTGCCTTATAGGTATAAATCCCCTCCGGCAAGATGCCTGCATTCAGCTCATAATCGTGATCTCGCTTGGAGAAAACATAATCGTAGGTCTCCCCTGTCTTTTTATTAATGATCTGTATGCTCAGGTCGGGCTCTGTTACCAGCTCATTGCTTGGGTTGCGCAATTCGGCATTGATGACCACTGGCTCATTGCTGTAATACTCTTCTTTGGCAAAGATCGCCGAGCCGTCGTCAGCACTCAGCAACAGATATTTCAAGGTCTTTGAGAACAATTCGTCGAAGACCATGCTGTTATGATCCTGATAGTAGTTGTAGAGCCGCCAACGCCAGACGTTGGTGCCAAACAAAAACGCCATCTTGCGGTCACCTTTGACAAAAGTCAGCAAAGGCAATCCCGACTTGATGCCCAGCACATCCTGCATCAACAAGTCGTCATGGGCCAACAATGGGTTGACTTCGAGATGGGGCAAAGCCAATGGCGGATACTTCCCGACTTGCTCGCGCAGCTTGTCGCTAACCGTGAATGTCCCGAACGAAGTGTTATAGGAGGCTTTCACATCGAGCATCGTATTGGTCACTCCACGGTGAATATCAATAGCTTGTTGCAGCTTGCTCATCTCCTCCACATCCGTAGCGTTGCCCACCACATACAGCACGGGAAGCTTCTTGTTCTTTTCCAATTGAGATATCAAAGCACCGACATCAGTACGTCGCGATGGTGTTTGGTGCATCACCAAGAGCTGATACGAGGAAAGATCCGGAAGGGCATCCCTGCCAAACACGAAATCCATCTCGCAATCGTCGTTCAACACGCTTTTCAAGGCGCCCAAATCGGGATGCGGGGCATCGGCAAGACACAGCACCTTGTATTGCTGGTCTTGTACTTCAACGAAGATTCGTTTTTGGTTATTCAAAAGTTGGAATTCTTCCTCGAGTCCCTTGACCTCAATCTCAATCTGCCGGACACCCTTTCTATCGGCATCCAGCATGAAGTCGATCTCTTTGGAGAACCTATTGGAACCCACTTCGATCTCCTGACGGGCAACCAAACGTCCATCTTCCGACAATGTCAGCTCCGCCTTCTTGCCGGAACAGTCGATGGCACCAACCACGACACGGACGGGGAATGTCGAACCGAGCGACACCTTTTTATTATAATGGACATCTTTCACGAACAGATCCGGATACGACATCGTGTCGCCCAACACCACTGTATGGATGGGAAAAGCGAATCGCTCCGTCAGCAAAGACGGCTCGAAACCACGGTTGTAGATGCCATCGGAGAAAAGCAGCACGGCCCCAACATTGCGTTTATAGTAGTTGCGTTCCACCGATTGCAACATGGACGAGATATCCGTCAGCTGATCCGTAAAATCCAACTTATTTCCATCCCTTACCTCTTGCCCGAAAAGATACTCATCTACCTGAAAATTATTATTGAGACTTTCTTCAAAAGCAGCAATTTGGGTTGGATACGATTCTTTGTAAAACAATGAATCTTTCGACAAGACAACCGATGCGGAATTGTCGTGCGCCAACACTAGGGTTGGTTGCTCCACCACGCTGACTTTCTGCCTGATATAGGGATTGAAAAGCAACATGGTAACGACACTTCCCATTAGGGTGCGCAGGGCAAAAAAGACCATGGTCAAAGGTTTGCCGTAATGCTGTTTCTTGTTCTTGAAATACAACAGCATCGCGAAGGCAATGCCCACCGCCAAAGCCACGAGATACATCCAAACTGGAATTCCGATTCTCAAACCAACCTTCTCTTCTGGTAATTAAAGGTGCAAAAGTACAAAAATAATTGTAAATTTGCGCTTCAATTCTGGGTTTACATGAACAAGATCTCCGCCGTCATCATCACACTGAACGAGGAGCGCAACATCAGGCGCTGCCTCGAAAGTCTAGTGCCCGTTGTTGATGAGATTGTGGTGGTCGACTCTTTCTCCGATGATGGCACCAAGGAGATTTGTTCAGAGTATCAAGTTCGTTTTTTCAACCATCCTTGGGAAGGCTTTGTTGCCACAAAAAATCGCGCCAACAATTTGGCATCCAACGATTTGATTCTATCCATCGATGCCGACGAAGCCTTATCGGAACCACTTGCCAAATCCATACTAAAGATCAAAACCACATCTGTCGAAGGCAGGGTTTTCTCCATGAACCGCCTGATGAATTATTGCGGGCAATGGATCCGCCATGGCGGCTGGTACCCCGACACCAAAATCAGGATTTTCGACCGTCGAACGGTTAGCTGGAAGGGGCAAAAAGTACATGAAACCCTGGATCTTCCCAAGGACATCCACATCGTCCATCTTGAGGGGGATTTGCTACATTATTCCTTTTACACGCCCGAAGAGCATCGCGTTCAATTGGAAAAGTTCGCCACCTTATCCGCCCAAGAAATGGCGGAAAACGGAAAACGTCCGAGCATGTTGTCTGCATATCTCCATACGGGATGGAAATTTCTTCGCGACTATGTTTTCAAAGCAGGATTTTTGGATGGAAAACACGGATACACCATCAGCAAAACCAATGCATATGGAGTATGGTATAAATATTTAAAAGCCAGAGAATTATGAATCCAACGTTTTCCATACTCATTCCCACTTGGAACAACCTTCCATACCTCAAGCTTTGCATTGAGAGTCTGCGCAAGCATTCCGACTTCCAACACCAGATCATCGTCATGGTCAACGAAGGAAAAGACGGTAGTCTGGAGTGGATTTCCAGTCAATCCGACCTTGAATATATCGCGTCTCCAAACAATATTGGGATTTGCTATGGCTTGAATATTTGTCGTCCGATAGTCAAAAACCAGTACATCGTTTACGCCAACGACGACATGTACTTCCTTCCGCATTGGGACTCAAGGTTGTGCCTCGCCATTGAGCAGGCCTCTACAGATGATTTCATGCTCTCGGCTACCATGATCGAACCAAGGGGCGACAACCCATGCTGCGTCATTGCGGATTTTGGCGACAGCATCGAAAGCTTTCAAGAAGAGGCTTTGTTGCAAGCCGCTGAAACGTTAACTCGTAGCGACTGGTCAGGTAGCACCTGGCCTCCTGTGTTGGTTCCACTGGCTCTGTGGGACAAGGCAGGTGGCATGAGCATCGAATTCAGCCCCGGCATGTATTCAGATCCCGACTTGTCGCGTAAACTCTGGGAATGTGGCGTGCGTCATTTTCAAGGAGTGGGCAGCAGCTTGGTCTATCACTTTGGATGCAAATCAACTGGACGCGTCAAACAAAATAAAGGGCGCCGGACTTTCCTTTTGAAATGGGGAATTACCGCCAATCAGTTCATGCACGATTATCTTCACATTGGAGATAATTTCATTGCTCCACTACCCGACATCACCCTCAGTGGGTGGAAGCGATTCTCAAGAAAAATCAAACAAATCAGTAGCATTATCAAAGGAAAATGAGGATAGGATTCGATGCAAAACGGGCATTCAACAATCGGCGCGGCTTAGGCAACTACAGTCGCGAGACCATCCGTATCCTTACCTCGCTCGCTCCTGAAAACCAATACTTTCTATTCACCCCCGGTATCGACTACGACATCAAATACGACTATCCAAAAAATGCCGATATCGTGTCTTCTAACAAAAACGGGAAGTTGCTCCAAGCCTTATGGAGAACCTTTGGCACCAAAAGAGAAGCCGAAGCGATGCACCTCGACATCTATCATGGTCTCAGTCATGAATTGCCATTCGGGATTGAGAAAACGAGCATCCACACGGTGCTTACCATGCACGACCTGCTCTTCATCAAACACCCTGAACTTTTTCCTGCTTTTGACCGAACGATGTATCGAAAAAAATATCTTCATAGCTGCAAAATTGCAAACCATATTATCGCAGTAAGTAAACAGACAAAACAAGACTTACTTGCATTGGTACCCATCGATGAAAACAAGGTCGATGTGGTGTACCAAGGCTGCCGGACTGAGTTCAAGACGAAAGTATCGAAGGAGCAGAAAAATGTACTCAAACAGAAATACAACCTCCCCGATCAATTTCTTTTGAATGTCGCTGCCATAGAACCAAGGAAAAACCAAATGCTCATCCTCAAAGCATTGGCTAATGGTAGAATCGACATGCCCTTAGTCATAGCAGGCCAGAAAACTGATTATCAAAGAGAGATCGTATCATTTATTGAGCACCATGGGCTTCACAATCAAGTTAAATTGTTGCCAGACCTTCCTGCAGAAGAGCTGCCAACCCTCTACCAAAGTGCCATGCTATTTGTTTTCCCCTCCTTGTATGAAGGTTTTGGCATCCCTGTTGTAGAAGCCTTGACCAGCGGTTTGCCAGTCATCGCCGCTACAGGGAGCTGCCTTGAGGAAAGCGGCGGACCTGACAGCATCTACGTCTCTCCCCATGATGAATTTGAACTTGCTGAGCACATTCAACAGTTGCTTAACAACGACACAAAACGCGACATAATGATCAAAAGAGGCTATGGCTATGCCGAACGTTTTTCTGACGCAATCATTTGCCAACAGCTTACCAGTATTTATAATAAACTCATACCATGATATCTTTTGAAGAAGAAGTCCAGCGCACCGTTTCTTTCCTGAAAGCAGGGAAAACCATCCTTTACCCCACCGACACCATTTGGGGCGTTGGCTGTGATGCCACCAACAGCAAGGCTTGCGACAAAGTTTATATTGCCAAGAAAAGGCCAAAAAACAAGAGCCTCATTATTTTGGTTGACACCGTTGACCGTTTGAAAGACTATGTTGTTAACGTTCCCGTCATCGCATACGACCTGATCAAAGCGGCAAAAAAACCTTTGAGCATCATCTACGCTGAAGGCAAAAATCTGGCAAAAAACGTCTCTGCCGACAAATCCGTCTGCATCAGGGTGGTAAATCATGACTTCTGCAAAGAGGTCATCCGTCAGCTTGGCAAGCCCATCACTTCCACCTCTGCCAACCTCTCCGGACAACCTTCTGCCGTGACCTATAGTGACATCACCGAAGAGATGAAGCAGTCCGTCGATTATACCGTACAGCTGTACCATGATGTACTGGAACGCCCACAAAGCTCAACCATCATAAGATTGTTTGAGGACAACACTTTCGAAATAGTCAGACAATAACGCCAAAAACCATGAAAATCAAACTTTTATTTTTAAACGCATTGCTGTTAGCAGCTATTACTGTTTTCGCTCAACAACCCAGTAAAACCCAAACGAGTGCGCAGAAACTCGGCACCACCCTATATCTGATCGACAATTTCTATGTGGACACTGTCAATCTTGACAAAGTGGTGGAAGATGCCATCATTGCCGCATTGAAAGAGTTGGATCCCCATTCTGCCTACCTCTCGAAAAAAGATTTGGAGAAAGCCAACGAGCCTTTGGTAGGCAGTTTTGAAGGCATCGGCGTCACTTATCAGTTGATTCGCGACACCATCACTGTCATCGGTCCCACCCCAGGCGGGCCATCTGAAAAAGTTGGCATTTTGGCAGGTGATAAATTCGTCAAAATAGACGGAGAAGATGCTTTCGGCAAAAAAGTGGATACCGAATATGTGCAAAAGCGTTTACGCGGCAAAAAAGGAACCAAGGTAACCGTTACTGTCAAGCGTGGAAACGACAAGGAATTGATGGATTTTGAGATTATTCGTGACAAGATTCCGTTGAACAGCATCAATGCTTCATTCATGATGGAAAACAAGGTAGGCTACATCAAGCTGGACAGGTTTGCCCAAGACTCTGACAAAGAGTTTAAAGCGGCGATGGAAAAACTCCAAGCTCAAGGAATGAGATCGCTGATACTAGATCTGCGCAGCAACTCTGGAGGATATCTCAACACAGCCATTGACATGGTGGATGAATTCCTAAAAGCCGACCAGCTCATTGTCTATACGGAGGGCTTGCATTCCAAACGTCAGGAATGGCGAAGCACCGACAAAGGCATGTACACTGAAGGCAACTTAGTCGTGTTGATTGACGAAGGTTCGGCCTCCGCTAGCGAGATCCTTTCAGGCGCCGTGCAGGACCACGACCGAGGTGTGCTCATCGGACGCCGCTCTTTTGGTAAAGGATTGGTACAACGTCCCTTCAACTTACCCGACGGTGCGGCCATCCGTTTGACCACTGCCCGTTACCACACCCCCACAGGACGATGCATACAAAGGCCTTACGAAAAAGGCACCGAGGACTACTACAAGGAGATGACCAAAAGGCTGGAACATGGCGAGTACTTCCATGCTGACAGCATTCATTTCCCCGACTCGCTGAAATATAAGACCGACAAAGGAAGGATCGTATATGGAGGTGGAGGCATTATGCCCGACATCTTCATGCCTGCCGATACCAGCTTCAACAGCAAGCTGTACACCAACTTAATCCGGAAAGGCATCTTGAACAAGTACACCGTGGACTATGCCATGGCCCAGCGTGAAACTATTAAAAGTCAATTCCAGGAATTCAATAAATACAACCAACAATTCCAAGTGACTGACGCCATGATCATGGATATCAGGAAGCAGGCAGAGAAGGAAAAGATAACCTGGAACGAAGAGGAGTACAAACGCTCGGAAAAATACATCAAGCTACAAGTAAAGGCACTCATTGCCAGAAACGTATGGGAAATGCAGCAATACTATGAGGTGACTTTGAAAGAAGATCCCACAATTAAAAAAGCCATCGAGGTTATTAGCAATGATAAAATGTATCGTAGATTGCTAAAATAACTCTTATTAATATTTTTTAATAAAAAAAAGCATATTTTCCTCCATTTTTTGGCGGAAAGATGTTATTTTTGTAGGCTCAATATGATAATATCAGAGTGATAAATATCAGATAATTAAATAAATTTATTAATCAACTTACAACAAACAATGAAAAGAACAGCTTTACTTTTCTCGGCATTCCTCCTGATTGGAATGTTGTTCAGCACCCAGATGATGGGCCAGGCCCGCATCGACCTGAACGGTGCCAAGAGCGCACAACAGTGCCTCAACACTTCTGACGAAGGCTTAACTGCCACCTTCTCATTCAGCAGCATCGATGCTACTGAGGTCGCCACCGAAAAAGGCGTGTTCTCCAACATCACGATGGACGGCACGTATCCTGCAGGAAACATCGGTGATCCTACTGTGCCTGCAGCCAACAAACTGATTGCTGTGCCTATTGGCGTTAGCAACGTCAGTGTCGAGGTGAAGAATTACTCCACCACTGTTTACAACCTTGCCGACTACGGCATTCACCGCCTCTATCCTCAGCAGACTCCTCTTCTCAAGGACCAAAACCCTGAGAGCGTTCCTTTTGACTATAACGCCAAGGCATACACCACCGCTGGTTTTGTGGAGCGTCCTATTGCCATGTTCAATATTCAAGGCACCATGCGTGGCATCCAGGTTGGTGCTCTGACCATCAACCCCGTGCAATATGATGCCGTCAACAACCTCATCCGTGTTTACAATAACATCGAGGTGGAAGTGAACTTCGGCCAATATGACAAGAACGCCGCTTACGAAGAGTTTGCCCGTACTTTCAACCCTTATTGGTCTGGCGTCTACAAAACGATGTTCAACGAAAGACAACTTCGCGACGTCTACAGCGATCATCCGGACCTCTGGCAGAACCCTGTCAAGATGCTGGTCATCACCAACCGTGCCTTCGAATCGACCATTCAGGAATGGGTTAATTGGAAGACTGAAAAAGGTTTCTATGTTGATGTGAACTACACTGACGAGATCGGTTCCAACGCCAACGCCATCCGCACCTTCATCCAACAGAAATACGCTGAGAGCGCTCCTACCTTCCTGATGATCATGGGCGACCGCAACATGGTTCCCGAATCAGGCAACGGAAGCGCCACCAACTGCGTCACCGACCTTAACTACTCAAGCATCGACGGTGACATGTTCTCCGATATGTACCACAGCCGTTTCCCCGCTGAAACCGTCAACCAGTTGGCCTCCATGCTGGCCAAGGCTCTTGAATACGAACAATTCACCATGCCCGACCCGAGCTACCTGAGCAAAGTGTTGCTCATCGCCGGTGAAGACTCCAGCGGCTGGGGTGTCCAGGTCGGCCGTCCCACCATTTGGTACGCCACCAACTACTATTACAACACAGACCACGGCTTTACCGAGGTCAATGAGTTCAGCCACGGCACCTACACCAACTGCTACAGCTACCTGAGCACCGGTGTCGGTTTTGCCAACTACACCGCCCACGGCAGCCAGACCAGCTGGGCTGGCCCAACCTTCAACGTCAACGACGTCAATACCCTGACCAACGAACACAAGTACTTCCTCGCCATGGGTAACTGCTGCCAAGCTGCCGACTGGGGTTACAGCTCCACCTGCTTCGGTGAGGCCATGGTGCGTGCCGAAAACAAGGGCGCTTTTGCCTACATCGGCTCATGCCCTTCCACTTACTGGAAGAACGACTACTACTTCGGTGTTGGCGCCACCAACCGTGCTGACGGCACCATGCCTTCTTATGAGGAGACCACCATGGGCTTCTACGATGCCTGGTGGACTGATGAAGCTTACAACTGCGTCACTTCCTTGATGTTCATCGGCAACCTGGCTAGCAACGCCGCCGAAGAACTGGGTTACGAAATCCACATCAGCAACCTCTACGACTGGCAAGCCTACCACACCCTGGGCGACGGCTCCATCCTTCCTTTCCGTGTGCAACCCACTGAGAACAGCGTCAGCCACATGCCCACCCTGCCCATCGGCATGGAAACCTACACCGTGAGTGCAGCTCCCGGGTCCTATGTCGGCATCTCAAAGGACGGCATCCTCTATGGTGCTGGCATGGTTGACGAGACCGGCACCACTGACATCGCCATCGAGCCCATCACCTCTGGTGGCGACGTGAAAATCGTGGTGACTCATCCACAACGCCAACCTTATGTCGCTATTGTTCCTGCTGCCGCTATGAATGGCGCCTACATTGCCATTGACTCCTACGCTTTGAGCGCTCCTCAAGCCAACTATGGTGAGACCATTGACATGAATATTACCGTAAAGAATGTCGGAACCTTAACCGCCAGCAACCTCACCGCCACCCTCTCAACAACGAATGAATATGTTGAGATTCTTGCCAGCGAAGGCTCAGTCTCCTCACTGGATCCCGACAACACTGCCATCATGGAAGGCTTCCAATTCAGCGTTGCCGAGAATGTTCCCGACAAGACCAAGGCCCAGTTCGATCTCACTGTTACTGATGGTACCGACACTTGGACAAGCAAGGTCCTCATTGAGCTTCACGCTCCCGGCCTCGTGGTAGAAAACATCGAAAAAGCCGAGGATAAGGTGACCTTCACCTTCAAGAACACTGGCACTGCTCCTTTCTACGGCGGCACATTGAACCTCAACTGCAGCTCTACCTCCGTGACATTTGAACAAACCACCATCAATTTCGAAGATACTGTCGAAGGCGGCGCCACCATCGCCATCGATGTGCCTTACATCGTAGATCCTTCCGTCGAAGAAGGAAGCACTTTCATGATTGCCTATTCCATGACCACAGGCCTTCTGTCAGTTGAGGGCGACTTCATCCTCACATATGGTGCCATTATGGAAAACTTCGAGAGTGGCGAATTCAACACCGACTGGACATTCGACCCCACCAATGCTTGGACCATCGTGGATGGCGGTGCAAGAGGAAAATGTGCTAAATCCATGAACAATGGCATAGCTAGTTCAGACTACTCAATGATACTGTCCGTCAATGTCTTGGCTGCTGGCGATCTTACCTTCATGTACAAGGTCTCCTCTGAAGCCAACTGGGACAAGCTCTTCTTCTACATGGACAATCAGGAGATGGCCAACTGGTCCGGTAACGTCGATTGGGCCACCTATACACAGCCCGTGACAGTGGGACAGCACTCATTCAAGTGGACCTACCACAAAGACAGCTCTGTGAACAGCGGTGACGACTGCGCCATGGTTGATGACATCCACTTCCCGCCCGTCCATGTCTATAACTTCATCGATCCAGTATTTAACCTTGTCGCAAATGTGGATGACACGGAAGTCAACCTCACATGGGAATACAGCGATGCTGATAGCTTTATCGTGCTTCGCGACGGTGAAGAAATCGCCAGGGTAACCGAACCCGCCTTCACTGAAATCGTGGGATATGGAAACTATGAATACAGTGTCATTGCCTCTAAAGAAGATGGCACATTGTCCATCCCCACCACTATTATGGTAACCGTTGAGGATTTAACAGACGTAGCAGAAAACATCGAGTCATTGCAGGTCTATCCTAACCCTGCCAGCAGCACCTTGTTCATTAAAGGCATCAATGCCACTTATGAGTATGCCTTGTATAACAACATGGGTCAGCAAGTCGTCAATGGTCAGGCGGAAGGCTTGAAGCAAATCGATGTCAACAATTTGACCAAGGGTGTTTACTTCCTCCGCATTACCAGCGGCAACCAGACCAATGTACAAAAGATTATTGTCAAATAAACACTGATAGCACAAATCAATGAAAAGAAACATTTTAATTCTATTGACCTTTTTGATCGCAGGAAGCCTTTTCGCACAAAAGGCTCCTACGACCAAATTGATCTCCAGTTCAGAGGAAAGCATTGTCGTCCAGTTTGATCTCAATGGTTTCTCCACCGCCAAGGTGATGACTCCTCAAGGCGAACAGTTCATCGTCAATGCCCCGAAAATGGGATCCATTCTCGAAGCCGGAGCTCCCGACCTCCCCTTGCTACCCATTCCTGCCATCATCGGCGACAGAGCAGAAATGACTGTCAATGTCATTGACGCCCAATACACCGATTATGACAACATGAGCATTGCTCCTTCCAAAGGTGGTTTCAGCCGTCAAATCAACCCTGACGACGTGCCATACACCTACGGCGAGATGTACCAGCAGAACGCTTTCTGGCCTGCCACACAAGTCTATCTGGAAGCACCCTATATCCAGCGTGACTTCAGAGGCCAGAACATCATGGTTCGTCCCTTTGCTTACAACCCTGTGACAAAGACCTTGCGTGTTTACACACATCTGACCATTGCCATGACCAAAGTGAGCGACAACGGCGTCAACCAAAAAGCCGCCCGCAGGAGCAATGCCGTCAAGACTTCTCCTGAGTTCAAGGCATCCTACAACCATCGTTTCATCAACTTCGGTGAAGTGCAGGCAAAATACCCATTTTTGGAAGACAACGGCGAAATGCTCGTCATCTGCGCTGACCAGTTCATGGCAGGCATGCAACCTTTTGTGGATTGGAAGAACCAATCTGGCCGTCCCACCACCATGGTGAGCATGACCGAAGTTGGCAGCAACAACACAGACGTCATCAAGAACTATATCTCAAGCGTGTATAATGATCCTGACCATAATCTGGCTTATGTGCTGTTGATAGGCGACTTTGAGCACATCACCCCTCACCCTTTCTTTTATGACAATACCAACCAGTATTCTGACATGTGGTTTGCCCAACTTGAGGGAAACGACAACTACCCCGAAGTGTTCATTGGCCGTTTTTCGGTACAAACTGACGCCCACGTTGCAAATCACATCAACAAGGTGCTTTACTACGAGCGCGACATGCAATCCAATGTGACTTGGGCTGACAAGGGTTTAGGTATCGGACACATGAACGACGGTCCCGGCCATTTTGGCGAATATGACTACCAACACATCGATTTGATCCGCGACACGCTACTGCACTATACCTATTCAGAGGTTACTGAGCTTCACGGTGGTTACGGCAGTGGCGCCACAGCATCCACTACCACCATCAGCAACGCTCTCAACCAAGGTGTGAGTATTGTCAACTACTGCAACCACGGTTCGGAAACCAGTTGGGGTGTAGCTGGATATAGCACCAGCAATGTCAATGCCTTGACCAATGACAACATGTGGCCTATCGTGTGGTCAGTGGCTTGCTTGAATGGCAAGTTTGACTATGGCGGTGCCAACGGCGAGTGCTTCGCTGAAGCATGGATGCGTGCCACCGACAACTCAACGGGTTTGCCCACAGGCGCTGTCGGAGGCATGTTCTCTTGGATTTCCCAACCTTGGCAACCGCCCATGTACGGTCAGGACGAAATGGTTAACGTTTTGACTGAATGGCATGGTGGCGACCAATTCAATCACACCTTGGCAGGTGCTTCATTGAATGGCAACATGGGAGTTCTTGACTTTGGCAGCGATGCCTTATTCACCGCCACTCACAACTCCTGGACGCTCTTCGGCGACCCAACCCTGATGGTTCGTACTGAGAATCCCGTGGAAATGAACGTCAATGCTTCTCCCGCAGTCTTGATGGTTGGAATGACTGAACTGAATATCACAGCTGCAGCAGAATATGGAATCGCAACACTATCCATGGACGGTGAAGTCATCGCTTATGGTCGCATCAACAATGGTGAGTGCACCCTTACCTTCCCCGCTTTGACCAACGTAGGAACTGCCGATCTAGTAGTGATGGGTTATAATAAGGTAACCTATGTCGGCACCATCGAAGTCATTGTTGCCGAAGGCGCTTACATCTCCATGAGCAATTACACATTGAGCGCAGATCAAGCCAACTATGGCGAGACCATCGATATGGACATCAACATTAAGAATGTCGGCGTTGAAGTGGCTAACAACCTTACCGCTACCCTTACCACTTCTTCCGAGTATGTTGAAATCCTCGCCGGTGAAGGCAGCGTCGCCAGCATTAATCCTGACGAAACTGTTACTTTGGAAGGTTTCCAGTTCAGCGTTGCTGAAAATGTTCCCGACAAGACCAATGCAGAATTCACTCTTACAGTGACTGATGGCACCAACACCTGGGAAAAAGTGTTCATTATCCAACTGCATGCTCCAAACATTGAATTCCAAAACATCGTTACTAGCGATGGCAACGTCGCATTTACCATCAAGAACAGCGGCTCTGCCCCGTCCTATGGAGGTGTGTTGAACATTACCAGTTGCTCACCCGATCTGGTATTCGACCCGACCACCATTACATTTAACGATACCATTAACAGCGACGAAACCATCACAATCAATGCCGACTACACTGTCAATGAAAACATTGAACCCGGCACGACCTTCGAAGCTGCTTATCATTTCACATCAGGTCTCTTCTCTGTTGATGGCATCTTCGTTATTAGCTATGGTGCCATTATGGAAGACTTTGAGTCAGGCATTTTCGGAGAAGACTGGACGTTCAGCCAAACTAACGCATGGGCTATCGTAGATGACGGCGCTAAGGGAAAATGTGCCAAATCCACCAATGCAGGCTTGGGTAACACTGATTACTCTATGATTCTGACAGTGGACGTCCTGGCTCCAGGCGAGCTCACCTTTATGTACAAGGTCTCGTCAGAAGCCAACTGGGATAAGCTCTTCTTCTACATGGACAATCAGGAAATGGGCAATTGGTCTGGTACCGTTAACTGGACACAATTCACCCAACCTTTGTCAGCAGGCACCCACACTTTCAAGTGGACCTACCACAAAGACAGCTCCGTGAATAGCGGTGAAGACTGCGCCATGGTGGATGACATTCTGTTCCCACCAACCAACGTCATCACCTTCCTTGAGCCAGTGAAAGACCTCGTCGCAAATGTGGATGATACTGAAGTCACCCTCACATGGACCGATAGCCGCGAAGCTGATAGCTATATCGTAAAACGCGATGGTGAAGAGATCGCCAGAGTTACCGAAACCTCTTTCACTGAGATTGTGGGTTACGGCAGCTACGAATACAGCGTCATTGCCTCTACAGAGGACGGCTCTCTTTCCGTCCCGGTCTCCATCATTGTGGACGTAGTGGATTACACAAGCGTTGCAGACAACACGCTATCCTTCCAGGTCTATCCTAACCCAGCCAACAGCACCTTGTTTATTAAAGGTATCGATACAACTTATCGTTACGCCTTGTACAACAACATGGGACAGCAAGTCGTCAATGGCCAAGCCCAAGGCTTGGAACAAATTGATGTCAACAGTTTGGCCAAGGGTGTTTACTTCCTGCGTATCACTACTGGCGCTCAAACCAACGTCCAGAAAGTGGTTGTGGAATAACCAACAGGGCATCATCCTGTAAACCTAAAAATCCCGTCAGCAATGGCGGGATTTTTTTCATATATTAAACAACGAAGCTCGTGTTTTTTTCCTATTTTTGAAGTCGGAAATAACAGGACTATTTATGAAGATCAAATTTATCGGTGCAGCCAAGGAAGTAACCGGCAGCAAGCACCTTATCACCACGGATCATGGAAAAAAGATCCTGCTCGACTGTGGCATGTTCCAGGGTAAAGGCCTCGAAACCGATGCCGCCAACAGGAACACCATGATAGACCCCAAAGATGTGGATTATATCATCCTGACCCATGCCCACATCGACCATTGCGGATTGATACCTTATTTCTATAAAAAAGGGTTCAGGGGACAAGTCATCTGTACCGATGCCACGCGCGATTTGTGCAACATCATGCTACCCGACAGTGGCTTTATCCAAGAAAACGATATGGAATGGTTCAACAAAAAGCGTCGCCGTCAAGGCCTTCCCGCTTTGGAGCCCATCTATACGGAGCAGGATGCCAGAGCCTCCATGAGCCTCTTTCTTAGTGTGGCCTATAACCGCTATGTCTATCTTGACAATAATATTAAGGTAAAGTTCAACAATACCGGGCATCTTCTCGGTAGCGGCTGCGCCATCCTCGAAATCGATGAAGGCGGCAACATGACTCGCATCGCCTATACAGGCGACATCGGACGCGAATACAACTACCTGCTTCGCGCTCCGGAACCTTTCCCGCATTGCGACTATCTCATCACTGAAGCCACCTACGGCAATCGCCTGCACAGCGACCGGTCCAATGCGGAGCAACAATTGCTGGACATCATCTACCATACCTGCGTGGAAAAACGCGGCAAGCTGATCATCCCTTCGTTCGCCGTCAGCCGCACTCAGGAGATCGTCTATCTTTTGAACAACTTCTATAATGAAGGCAAACTTCCTGAAAAGATTCCAGTATTCGTGGATAGCCCGCTGGCCGTCAATGCCACCGAGATCTTCCGCATGCACGTCAACCTGTTCAACGACGAAGTGAAAAACGTCATCGAATACGATCCCGACCCTTTCGGCTTCAACAGCCTTACGTTTATCCGCGACATCAATGAGTCCAAGACGCTGAACGCCAGAAAAGACCCCTGCATCATCATTTCAGCATCAGGCATGATGGAGGCTGGACGTATCAAGCATCACCTCGCCAACAGCATCACCAACCCACGCAACTCCGTGTTGGCCATCGGCTACTGCTCACCAGAGACTTTGGGCGCCAAGTTGCTGGCCGATCCAAAGCCAAGCACGGTGTCTATCTTTGGCAATGAATACACGGTAGGCGCAGAGATCTTCTCCATCGATGCTTTCAGCGGCCATGGCGACTATAAAGAGCTTGTCGATTACTTGAAATGCCAAGATCCCAGCAAGATCAAGAAGACTTTCCTCGTCCATGGCGAGCCTGACGCCCTGCAATACTACAAGCGCGTCTTGAGAAAAGAAGGCTGGGAAAACATCGTCATCCCCGAACCAGGTGAAACATTCGAATTAAAATAACAACCCATAACTGTAATGGCACAAAAACCCTCGATCCCCAAAGGCACCCGCGACTTCCTTCCGGAAGTCATGGTGCGCCGCAACTATATCTTCGACACCATCAAGTCTGTCTTCAAACGCTACGGTTTCCTGCCCATTGAGACACCTTCAATGGAAAACCTCAGCACCCTCTTGGGCAAATACGGCGAGGAAGGCGACAAGCTTTTGTTCCGCATCCTCAACTCAGGCGATTTCATGTCGGGCGTCGAGCAAAACGGCGAACCCCTTGATTCCTTGAAAATGGCAGGCAAGATCTGCGAAAAAGGCTTGCGTTATGACTTGACGGTGCCTTTTGCCCGTTTCGTCACCATGTACCGCGACCAGATCGCCTTCCCTTTCAAGCGCTACCAGATCCAACCCGTTTGGCGCGCCGACCGTCCCCAGAAAGGCCGTTACCGCGAGTTCTGCCAATGCGATGTGGATATCATCGGCAGCAACTCCCAGCTCAACGAGGCCGAGCTGGTGAGTATCGTGAATGACGTTTTCAACGATTTGAAGATCAACGTGGTGCTGAAAATCAACAACAGGAAAGTGTTGGCTGGCATCGCTGAATACATCGGCAAGTCGGATGCCTTGGTCGATATCACCGTGGCCATCGACAAGCTGGACAAGATCGGTATTGAAGCCGTCAACGCCGAACTCGCCGAAAAAGGACTGGAGCCAGAAGCCATCGAGAAGCTTCAGCCCATCCTGTTCATGAAAGGGGACACTAAAGACAAACTCGCCCAGCTGAAGCCCTTACTCAACAACGAAGTCGGTCAGAAAGGCATTGAGGAGCTGGAGGTGCTGTTCGACTATATCGACAACATGGATTTAAGCATCGACACCGAGCTCGACCTCACCCTGGCACGCGGCTTGAACTACTATACAGGCGCCATCTTTGAGGTGAAGGCCAAAGACTTCCCTATGGGCAGCATCTCCGGCGGTGGTCGATACGACAACCTCACCGGCATCTTCGGTCTGCCGAATGTCTCAGGCGTGGGCATCAGCTTCGGCGCTGATCGCATTTACGATGTGTTGGAAGGCCTCAAGCTCTTCCCCGAGACCATGTCGGAAAGCACCCAAGTCATTTTCCTCAACTTCGGAAAGAACGAAGAACGATACTGCCTGAAATATCTGAATCAGGTGCGCAAACACGGCATCAACGCCGAGATCTATCCTGATGCTGCCAAGATCCAGAAACAGATGAAATACGCTGATCAGCGCGGCATCCCAGTGGTGGTCATCGCCGGCGAACAGGAAGTCGCCGAGCAACGATTCACCGTGAAATGGATGAAAGAAGGCAAACAAGAGACAATTAACGCCAATCAACTGGTTGAAACAATATTAAAATAACATAGAATGAAAACCCATTACATTAGTTCAAAAGAGCTCACTTTCAAGCAAGTCAACGAAATACTCACTCAAGGCTATCAACTGGCTTTGTCCGACGACGCCATCAAACGCATCCAGCATTGCCGTGACTATCTCGACAAGAAGATGGAGAATCCCGAGAAGCCTATTTACGGTGTGACCACCGGCTTCGGCTCTTTGTGCGACCACAGCATCTCAAAAAAGGATTTGAGCACCCTGCAGAAGAACCTCGTGATGTCGCACGCTTGTGGCACCGGCGAAATGGTTCCCGAAGAGATCATCCGCCTGATGCTCCTCCTCAAGGTGCAGAGTCTCAGTTATGGCAACAGCGGCGTTCAAGTCGTCACTGTCCAACGACTGATCGACTTCTTCAACAACGACGTGCTGCCTGTGGTCTATAACCAAGGATCGTTAGGTGCTTCAGGCGACTTGGCTCCCTTAGCCAACTTGATGTTGCCCTTACTCGGTTTGGGTGAAGTGCATTACCAAGGCAAGATCGTTCCTGCCAAACAAATCCTGAAGAAATTTGGTTGGAAGCCCATTACCCTTCAGTCGAAAGAAGGCTTGGCCTTGCTCAACGGCACCCAGTTCATGAGCAGCTATGGCACCTACGTCCTGCTGAAAGCCTTCCGTCTCAGCTATCTCGCTGACTTGATCGGTTGCGTTTCCTTGGAAGCCTTCGACGGTCGTATTGAGCCATTTTATGACCAGATCCACCAGATCCGTCATCACAATGGTCAGATCGTGACCGCCAAACGTGTTCGTAACTTCTTGAAGGGCAGCCAGCTCATCGCAAGGGAAAAGAAACACGTCCAGGATCCTTACTCTTTCCGTTGCATGCCACAGGTCCATGGTGCCTCCAAGGACACCATTGATTATGTCGCTTCCGTGTTCAGCGAGGAAATCAACGCTGTCACCGACAATCCGACCATCTTCCCTGACGAAGACCTCGTCATCTCCGCCGGCAACTTCCATGGTCAGCCTTTGGCCATCACGCTGGATTTCCTTGCCATCGCCATGGCTGAACTCGGAAACATCAGCGAACGCCGTATCTATCAGCTTATCAGCGGGAAGCGCGACTTGCCTTCCTTCCTCGTTGCAGAGCCCGGTCTCAACTCCGGCTTCATGATTCCACAATATGCCGCCGCCTCTATTGTCAGCCAGAGCAAGCAGCTGTGCACCCCAGCTTCCGTTGATAGCATTGAGTCATCGCAAGGACAGGAAGACCATGTGAGCATGGGCGCCAACGCCGCCACAAAGGCATTGCGCGTTGCCGAAAACCTTGAGCGTGTCTTAGCCATCGAGCTGCTCAACGCCGCACAAGCCCTCGAATTCCGCCGCCCGCTAAAATCCTCCAAGACCATCGAGAACTTCGTCGCCGAATACCGCAAAGTCGTGGAGTTTGTCCGCGTTGACAAAGTGATGTACACCGAAATCGCCAAGTCGGTGGACTTTGTCAAGAACTACCCTTTGGCTTTTGATGATTTAAAGAATAAATGATTGAGCCTCAAACAATAAAGCGTCCCACAGGAATGACAATACTATTGGTATTGTCATTCCTCAACGCATGTCTTCAGATATTCAGCTCGTTGGGCATGTATCTTACCACTCCCATGATGAATGAGATGATGGCCAACGGAGAGTTCGAAGAGTCGATGACCCCATTTCTTGCGCTCTTCTCGATGGATCAAAACAGCATGGACGAGATGTTGCGCATGATGGCAGACCGTCTCACTGTCAATCGCATCTATTATCTGATCATAGCGGTGCTTTATGTTGGTTCCCTGATCGGGGTGGTCAAGATGTTCAAGTTGCAACGCGCAGGCTTCCATTTTTACAGTATCTCACAGATCCTTATGCTGATTGCCGCAGTGGTGTTTGTCTATTCAAAGCAAGGGCAGGACACCTTCTTCAACGAGTTCCTGACTACCATGATGTTCATCTTGATTTACCATCTATATCTTAAACGCATTGAATTCCAACAACAAATCAATAATAATGGAACAACCGACGCCCCAACCGAAAGAGAGTAGGATTTTCGACCTCAAGCCGGAGCTTACCTTGGCGATGAAGTTGGCTGCCACCTTCGCCATCACCTATTACGGATTATTTTTCCTGTATGAAGTGATGACCTTGATATTGTACCATTATACCATTGATTCATATTATCTAGGAAACGGTGAAGTCCTTGAAAACCGTTCCAAGGACTTCATCTTTCTCATTTTGGAGCTCATTCTTTCAGGCCTTTTGGTCTTCAGCCTGATTCAGATTTTCCGTAAAAAGACACACGGAAAAGCCATTTTTGTCACCGCTTCCATCCTGTTGATTGCCTTCCAACTTCTCACCACAGGCGTTCATCCTTGGGTGAAATATGCTTTGGAAGTGCTTATGGTGCTCCTCATCGCGCCAATCAAGATCAAGAAGAAAGGAAGCCGTCCCCAGGTCAATGCTTAGCCTGTTCGTAGCCAGCATGCAAAGCTTGCATGTTGACCTCTACGACCTCGGCTCCTTTATTGCCGAAGATATGGGCAATGGCCTCCTCGACCTTACTCAGCTCAATGTCAAGATAAGGCACTGTAGCGCCCAGCAAGACCATATTTGAGCGGGCTTTGATGGCCTTGGCGATTTCCGAAGCGTTGAAGCTGACCAAATTCTTGATCTTGCCCAACTCGGCATTCACCTTTTCCATGTCAGGATAGTTCTTGATGTTGACGAACGGCTCGTTGTTGGTGATGACCCATCCGTCCTTAGCCAGCCAAGGCAGATAGCGCAAGGCTTCCATCGGCTCACTTGACAGGATGATGTCGGCATGGCCTTCAGGAATGACATCGGCATAGATCTCATCACTGGAGAGACGCAGGTGTGAGAAGACCGAGCCGCCACGTTGCGACATGCCGTGGATTTCGGACTGTTTGAGGTTGAGGCCCATATTCAAAGCAGCGTCAGAGATGATCTTCGCGACGGAGACAATGCCATCGCCACCCACGCCGCACAAAACGATATCTTTTTTCATAATTGTTCAGTTATTCAGTTATTCGGTTGTTCAGTTATTTCTTCAGATGCTTTTTGAGTTCAACGAGGCAGGTACGGTGAGGGATGATGACGGAAACACCGTTGTAGTTCACCTCTTCTTCGATGATTCTCACATTCTCTTCGTGGTTCTTCGGCAGCGGAACGATATCACGGATATGTTCGGGAGCCACACCAAGGCCTTCGCAGATCTGACGGATCTTGTTGTTGGCCGAGGAAGGCTGTCCACCTGTCATGGCGGTAATGTCGTTGTCGAGGATCATGACCACCACGTTGGCTTTTTCGTTGACACAGTCGAGCAGGCCCGTCATGCCACTGTGGCCGAAGGTACCGTCACCGATGACTGCAACAGCTGGGAAGATACCCACTTCGCTGGCGCCCTTTGCCATGGTGATGGAGGCACCCATGCAGACGGTAGTCTGAATGGCACCCATGTTGAATCCCAAGGTATAGCAGCCGATATCGCCAAACACCTTGCCACCCTTATGGTTGGCCATGACAGTGTTCAAGGCAGTGTAGCTATCAATATGGGGACAACCTTGGCAGAGTGCCGGAGGACGGTTGGTAACCACCTCGGGAACAGCAAAGCCAGTATCGGCTTTCAAGCCGAGAGCCTTGGCCACTTTCTCGGCATTCAGCTCGCCATCGCGGCGAATAGTTTCGTCCAAACGGCCCATGACTTTTTTGCCCTTGCCGAGGAAGCCTTTGATATGTTCTTCCACGAACGGCTGTCCATCTTCAAGAACGAGGATCTCATCCACCTCTTCATACAATTTGTTGATCATATTGTAAGGCAGTGGATATTGCGTGATCTTCACCACTGGATACGGGCATTTGCCACCAGGGAAGTTTTCCATCAGGTAGTTGTATGCGATACCTGTCGTAATGATGCCGAGTTTCTTGTTTTCGCCAGCAAAATATTTGTTATAGCCCGACTCTTCAGATGACTTGGTAAAGGCAGGTTGTTTGTCGATCAAATCCCTATAGAGACGTTTGGCGTTGGCCGGAAGAAGCACGAACGACTTGGCATCGGCCGGTTCGGTGAGTTCATTCTGTTTGCGGACGGGTTTGCGCACCACACCGGCACGGCTGTGGGCCAGACGGGTGGGGATGCGGTAAAGCACCGGTGTACCCAGTGTTTCACTCAGTTCGAAACCGAAGTGAACCATATCGTAGGCTTCCTGCTGGTTGGAAGGTTCCAGCATCGGGATCATGGCCCAATGTCCATAGAAGCGGCTGTCTTGTTCATCCTGTGACGAGAACATGCTCGGGTCGTCGGCCACCACTACCAGAACGCCCTTGGTACCAATGATGGCTGCGTTCATGAATGGGTCGCCGCAGACATTCAAGCCCACGTGCTTCATGCAGGTCATGGCACGCTTTCCGGCGTATGCCACACCGATGGAAGCCTCCAATGCGGTCTTCTCATTGGCACACCAATTGGCGCGGACACCGAGTTCCTTGGCCTGCTTTGATTTCATAACATATTCCGTAATCTGAGTCGATGGCGTGCCGGGATAACTGTTGATGGCACTGCCTCCCGCATCGATAAAGCCTTGAGCAATGGCTTCATCTCCGAGTAACAATAATTTCTCCATGCTGTTTATTTGTTATGATAATACAATACTTGCTTTGTTAAGGCACAAAGATAAGAATAATTGACGCACGAACAAGCATTTCAACGAATAAATCTTTTTACCGTCATAGAACCGTCTTTGAGCCTTCTGAACCGCATGTTGTAAATCCCTTGCGGAAGATAGCTTACATCGATAAAGGTGGACTTCCAAAAACGGCCCTTAAACACCTTCACCCCCACTTGGTTTACTATTTCGGCATCATAATAACCCGTCTCAGGCAGTTGAATGTAAAGTTTGTCTTGTACAGGATTGGGATATATTTCTAGATGCTTCTCAGTGACGATATGCAGGGTGTCCACATGCGGTATTTTGTCTGCTGTCCAATGGGCCTTCCACCCTTCAGCCGTTGTGGCACAATCAGAGCGGAACTCCACACACAACGCATTACCAGAAGAAGTCACCTTGCCCGGCTTGCGGGTGTTCCACCGCCCTATTTTGGGTGCATACACATCGTCACCGTCATAGATCCATAGGAAGTCATAATCCCTCTCCAACGCAAAGCTGCTAAAGTCCAAGGAGATAACCGTGTTTGGATCACTTTCAATTACCCAGATCATTCTTTCGTCATCACCATAGTTCTCATGATTGAGATTTCCTTCCGTTATGCCAGCACCGCCCAGTATTTGCACCGGAGTGCCTTCGTTGATCAGCTTGTAGTAATAGTTCCAGTCCCAATACGGCCCTGGATCGGTGTGCGACTGTCCTGGGTAATGCTGATGTCCACGGATTTTAATACAGGCTTCCGGGCCTCCTAAATCATGCACACCAACATTGAGTGCGGTGCCATTGTCGAGAGTGTCGCGATAAAAGGTGCGATGGCCGTCAATCACCTCATAGCGCGAGCAGATATTCCGCATCAAGTCAGCAGACGAAACATACATCGCTTCAGTAAAATAGCTGACAATGTCGCCGTATGCCTCATGCTCCACTCCGATTGAATAAGCGTTCGCAGAACGGGCATGCCAAGCCTTGTCACTTTCCCTTACCATCTGCGCCACTTGGCCGTCGCTGGAACGTATGACATAATGGGCCGACACGCTGGCCTCACAATTCTGAAACCAGCTGATGGCTCCTGCGTATGAGCCCTCTGTGTAGTGGATCACCACGGCGCTCACCGGATCCGTTCTCTCGCCAAAATTACAATCAGGAGCGGGAATCCAGATGGCCGCGGGATAGTCTGTGTCTTTCGAGAACGACAAGCCTTGGGCTGATAACAACTCATAATCTTCGCCGAACAATGCGGGAAGGTCTACTCCCAAATAGTCATACACCGAATAGAGCATCATTTTCATCGGAAGCTCATCCTTTTTCTTGTTCAAGGGCAGTTCCGACAAAGCTTCTATTACGGGCCTATAGGCCTCGACCGACTTGGCATGGACATTCAGTTGTAAAGCCATCTTCTCGCATGCCTTGGCATAGGCGAGCACATTGATGTAAGGATCTTCCACTATTTCCTTCTCAGTAAAGCCCGAAAGCTCTGCAACAGCTTTCAGGTTCTCACGAAAGTATCCTTTGCCGTTTCTTACCAGGCCCATCATTCCGTAGGTGCGAGGCATGGCGGAAAGGTCATCCTCCGAAACGGTATAGTTGGCATCCGTCAGATGATGGCAGTGCGTATTGGTAAAAGATACCGCCTCCAACAAGCCATGAGGCAAAAAAGGACATTGTGCCTCCGCCATTTCGAAGACAGTCGTTTCCTGCGCTTTCAATTCATTGAATGACAACAGCAAAAAGACAGAAAGCACCACCGCAAGCTTACAACATCTCATTATGTTCGATATATTTTAAGTCTGATGGGCAAAAATAATCATTTTGGAACACATTTTGTCACATCTTTCCTGCAACTTTTTCATTTATCATACGTTATATAATGGTAAAAACTGATTGAAATGAGCAACAACAAACGACTTGAAAGAGACCTCCGGAACAAGGTTCTCGGCGGTGTCTGCTCTGGATTAGGCAACTATTTCGACATGGATCCCACCTTTTGGCGGGTACTTTTCTTCATCCTCTTCCTGTTCGGCTGTTTCGGCCTCCTCATTTACATCATTCTTTGGATTGCCATGCCTTCGGCTGTGTATGATCCAAACATGCATGTTGCGGCTTCACAGCAAGCCACTCCCGACGGCGACCGGAAAAAGAGGAATAGTAGCTGGGCTGCAGGTTTGACCATGATCGGCATCGGCGTCATCAGTTTGCTGGCGCGATATATTCCTCAGATCAACTGGCGCACGGCGTGGCCCATCATCTTGATTGTTCTTGGTATTATTCTCATCATTCCATTTAACAGCAAAAAGTCATGAAAAGCAGAAATGTGTTCGTAGGCATCCTGGTCCTGTTCACCGGTGTAGTCGCCTTGTTGTCCGTCCTCGGAGTCTTTGAGTTCCATTGGTCCATCCTTTGGCGGCTATGGCCAATGTTACTCATCATCATCGGCATCTCCCTCCTGCCCTTGAATGACTATGTTAAAGGAGCCGTTTTGTTGGCAGCCCTCGGCATCGGATGCCTGTTGTATCATGCGGAAAGCAAGAACTATGAAGGCAATGTGGTCACAAGGTTTTTTAACCGTCATTTCTCTGGATGGAATTGGGATTGGGACAATGACGATGACGACATAGCTGACGACCAAAGCCGTGACGATGACGACGAGTATCCTTTTGACCAGCATTTCTCGGAGCCATACGCAGATGTTGACAAAGCCTCAATGGACATCGACTTTGGTGCAGGCGACATTACCCTGAAGGCCCCTTGTGCCGAATTGGCCAAGATAGAAGCCAACAGCAATTTTGTAAAATACAGCTTCCGTGCTGAACGCAAAGAGGGTGAGACCGCCGTTTACCTTAGCGGCAAAGGACACACCAAGAAGGTCAACAAGAAAAACGACAACGACGTCGATGTTGCCTTGTGCGCCCAACCCGTGTGGGACTTCAAACTCGACATGGGAGCCGCCGATGCCGACCTCGATTTTTCTCCATACAAGATGGAGAGCATCGTTATCAATGGAGGCGCCTGTGATCTCAACCTCAAGCTTGGAGATCAAGGACGCAACACACACGTCGAGATCAGCACGGGAGCCTCTGACATCGACATCAAAGTCCCGTCAAACGTAGATTGCCAAATCAATCTAAAGTCAGCCATTACAGGCAAAGATTTCGAAGGTTTTGTGAAAACCGAGCGTGGTTGCTGGCAGACTCCCAACTATGGACAGGGCACCAACCAGATCGTCATCGACATGAACAGTGCCGTATCTGACATTTCGGTGGAACGCTATTGATTTTTTGCGTAAGCATTTATTGTTTTTTTATATCTTTGCATGTTTTAACCTAACTCTAGTTTTGAAGCATGCAAAGATTTGTTTTAACTCGGTTATTTATACTATTCGCAATCGCTCTATTTGGCACTACCGCCTTTGGACAGAAGGCTGACAACGACATCAAGGGATTTGTCTATGAGGAGTCGACAGGAGAACCCGTGATGTTTTCCAACGTCTTTCTCAAAGGCACCACACTAGGCTGTTCCACCAACGAAAACGGCTATTTTAACATCACGCGCATCCCAGATGGCAAGTACACGCTTTGCATCACTTGTGTGGGTTATGATACGCTGACTGATGCCATCAGTTTGGCAAACGGCCAAACCATCAACAAAAAATACACCCTGAAAGAGACCCACATGACCTTGGAAACCGTGAGTATTACGGCAGAAAAAGTGGAGGCTAGGACAGAGACCAAGACTTCCATGATCACGGTGACGCCCAAGACCATTACCAAGATACCGAGTGTGGGTGGCCAAGCCGATTTGGCACAATACTTACAAGTGGTTCCCGGTGTGATTTTCACCGGAGACCAAGGCGGTCAGCTCTACATCCGTGGTGGTTCACCCATCCAGAACAAGGTGATCCTTGATGGCATGGTAGTTTACAATCCTTTCCACTCCATAGGTTTATTCTCCGTTTTTGACACTGACATCATCCGCAACGCGGAGGTCTTCACTGGCGGATTCGGCGCAGAATATGGTGGACGTATTTCCTCAGTGATGGACATCACCACCCGTGACGGAAATAAGAAGCGTTTGTCTGGAAAGCTGGGAGCCAGCTGCTTTGGTGCCAAACTGACGTTGGAAGGTCCTATCGTAAAAGCCAAGACTCCCAATGACGCGGCAGCTACTTTTGTGTTCTCCGCCAAAAATTCCTACTTGGAACAGGTCAGCCCCATCCTATACAAATATGCTTCAGAAGATGGCCTTCCCTTTAATTACTCCGACCTTTATGGTAAAGTTTCCATCAATGCCCCCAACGGATCCAAAGTGAATGTCTTCGGTTTTTCCTTCAACGACAATGTGAACAACTACAAATCGTTGTCTGACTTTGGCTGGAATTCTTGGGGCGCAGGAACAAACTTCCTCGTTATCCCTGGCAAGGCACCCGTCATGATCGAGGGTAACATCGCCTATTCAAGCTATATCGCCCGCATGAAGGAGAACAACAACCCTGATCGCTATAGTAAGATAGATGGTTTCAACGTCGGTTTCAATTTCAACTACTTTTTAGGCAAAAACACATTGAAATACGGCCTTGAACTGTCAGGCTATTCGACCGATTTTGTCACTTATAGCAACTACGGCCATTACCGCATCCAATCCACCAACTACTCTACTGAACTGGGTGCTTTTGTCAAATACAAGGCTTCATTAGGACAATTCCTCTTTGAGCCAAGCTTTAGAGCTCAGTATTACGCCTCTTTTACATATTTCTCCCCAGAACCGAGATTGGCTTTCAAGTATAATGTCAACGACAGATTACGTCTCAAAGGCGCAGCTGGTTATTATACACAGGATTTTGTCGCAGCAACCAACGACCGCGATGTGGTCAACCTCTTTTATGGATTCCTTTCGGGAGTGACACAGGTTCCAGGATCTTTCAACGGGAAAAAGATAACCTCCAGTCTCCAAAAAGCTTACCATGCAGTCCTCGGGTCTGAATACGACATTTCCGACAATCTCACGATGAATATCGAAGGTTATTGGAAACGGTTCGCCCAATTGACCAACATCAACCGTAACAAGATCTATACAGACACCGAAAACAACGCTTTGGTCAACGACATCCTCAAGAAGGACTTCATGGTGGAAGACGGTGACGCATACGGCTTTGACCTTTCCATGAAATACGAGGACAAACACTGGTATTTGTGGGCGGTATATGCTTTAGGTTTTGTCAATAGAAACTACGAGAAATACCAAAATGGCCAAATAGATTTGATTTCCTATCAGCCACACTTTGACCGTCGCCACAACGTCAACCTGATTTTGACTTACACTGCAGGCGACCAACGTCAATGGGAGTTCAGCGGACGATGGAACTTCGGCACGGGATTCCCCTTCACCAAAGTTCAAGGCTATTATGAATTCCTCAGTTTCCAAGACGGCATCTATTTCGACTACACCACCACCAACGGCGACATAGGTGTTATTTTTGCCGATCTCAACCAAGGACGTCTGCCCACATATCATCGCTTTGACCTCGATGCCAAACGCAGATTCTATTTCAACGAACATACCACGCTGGAAGTCGATCTTGGCATTACCAATGTCTATAACAGAGCCAATGTATTCTATGTGGACATCCTGACAAATGACGTCGTGCGACAACTGCCCGTACTTCCATCCTTGGGTTTGACCCTATCCTTCTAATACCACTGCCATGAAAAAAACACTTATCCTAGTTATCGCTTTCCTATTCTCCATCAATGGCATTGCCCAAGACAAATCCAAGTCTGACAACAATGACATCAAGCAGTTTTACAGGACTATCCAAGGCGATTATTCCGGCCGAATCAACGACTCAACAACCCTGTCAGTTCATTTTACTCCCATCTGGGAGACCGAAAGCGATCCCTTCCATTGGTTTTATTTAGAAGGCACCAATCAAGAGACAAAAGAGGTTGTTGTTCAAAAAGTTTTGGAAATCAAACCTTTGACCGACATTACTTTCCAGATTGTCATATACGGGTTGCGCACACCCGAAAAATTCATCGGAAAATGGAGCAACCGCAACTACTTCGACGGTTACAACAATGGCATCTTAAAAGGGAAGAAGAAGTTTACCTTCATTAAAACCAAAGACTTTGAATACCAAACAGGATGGAACGGTCGAAAGTCACTCGATTGTTTCCCCTCGGGAGACCGAATTCACTTTAAGTTCTCACAGGAAGACGAACGACTTTATATCAAACGCGTACCTGCGCACTCATCCAACATCATTGGCTACACTTTCTTCAAAGCCCTGACTGACTGAGTTTGAACACCCATGCCGCAGTGCTGCGGAGATCACCATAACGAAGGCTGCCCGTTTCGATGACGAGGCGGCCTTCTTCGTAATGCCAAGGCAAGCTTTTGCCGCTGCCAAGCAATGTGACTTTCATGGTCTCGGCTGGTTGTTCAAGATTCAAAACCAACTCGTTTTCGGGGTAATCCAAGGCGATGGCATACAAGGTACCGTTCTTTTGGGTATAGCACACACGGGGCTGTTCACAGATATAAGAAGCCTTCAGACCTTGTGTAGGCACCATGGGACCCATCTGGAAACCTTCCATGATTTGTTTGGGCATCTTCTCTGACGACCAATAGAGGTGGATGCTAGCCTCAAGTTCGTCTTCCACGTAAAACACCCCGATCTTATGCTGGCCGGCAGAAAGATGAATCGAACTCCAAGGCTGTTTACGAGCGTTCCAGATCACTTCTTGGTTATCGATCAGAAGCCTTGCCTGGAAATCGGTTTCAATCTCGAAGGTGTAGTTATCCTCCGGGCAGAAGAAGACGCCCTGCCAATGTGCTTGGAAATGATCGCAGCTGATGGCTGGGTCCGGCGAGTTGCGTTTCCAGTCAAAATCGATTTTGTCGTCGTTTCTGTCCACAGAGACCAGTTTTTTCTCATAGAACTTCTTGTAAGGGCGGGTGTCATAGATCGATTCTCCATTGATTTTCAACCACTTGCCAAGATCAAGAAGGCGTTCTTGTTGGAGTAACGGGATCTTGCCATCAGCGGCAGGTCCCACATTCAGCGTCATGCCACCGCCAGCAGCCACCAAAACGCAGAAATGGCGGATCAGTTCATCGGAGGTCATGTAATTATCGAGCGGCTCGTTGCGGTTGAGGCCAAAAGAGCGGCCAAGCCCACGGCACTCCGCCCAAGGACGGTCGGTGAGCGTGATGCCTGCACTATATTCAGGCGTACGGAATCCATGTTGCTGTCCATCGCCCCATCGGTCATTGACAATGGCCTCCTCTCCAACTGCATTGTAATACCAAGAGATGAGCTCCGGGGCATGCCATTGCTCCGCGCTGTTCCGCCATTCGCCGTCGGTAAAGAGAACGGTCGGCTTATAGGCGGTAACAAGTTCCTTGAGTTGGGGAATCATGTGGGTATCGACATATTCAGTGATGTCATCGTCGGGATCCACATACCAGCGGTGGATGTCGCTCTTCCACTCTGGCAGGGAGTAATAGAAGCCCATCTTCAGCCCTTGTTTCCTAACGGCTTCAGTCAGTTCCCCGCAGATATCACGACGGGGACCTGTCTCCACGCTATTCCAGCTCGGGGCATATTTGCTGGGCCAGAGGCAATAGCCATCGTGGTGTTTCGACACCAAAAGCACGTATTTTGCCCCCGACTTTTTAAACAATGAAGCCCATTCATCGGGATCCCAAAGCTCTGCTTTCCACATAGGGACGAAGTCCTCATATTGGAGATCCTTGCCATAGACACGCTCCTGAAACGCTTTGCGATCGTCGTTGGTCATCAAGCCACGGTAATACCATTCAGCGTAACCCTCTTTGCTGGCAAAGGCAGGCACTGAATACACACCCCAGTGGATGAAGATGCCCAATTTGGCATCAGAAAACCACTCGGGATAGCCCCGTTGATTGATGGATTCCCAGGTGGGGAGAACTTGGGACGACAGGTTAATGGCGGATATGGCCAAGGCAAGTACAAGAAAGAATCGTTTCATGAGCAAAGGTTTTGGGACAAAGATAAAAAAAGTAGAGACGCACCGAAGCACGTCTCTACAAATTTTATCACAATTGCTAATAGCAATTAGAAGTTGTAATACAATCTGATTTCAGGAGCAACCAACTCGCAGTTCATATAGAAACCATCATGGTCTTGGAATAAACCATGGTCATAGCCAGCGAAACCGAAGCGGAAAGCAGCTGTGAACTGGTCAGTGGCCTGCCATGCAATACCAGGACGGAGGTTCACGGCCCAACCTGAAGCGTCAATCAGACCGAAGTCACCTGTCAAATCCAGGAACAGAGAGAATTTCTTGCCAATGGTGCCACCCACGTAACGAACGTATGGCTGGAGGTATAAAAGATTAGCGGTAGCTGAAAGGCCTTCAAAGCTCTCTTGAGCAAAGCCATAAGTAGCGCCAAGAGCCACAGCCCATTGGTCGTTGATGTTGTAACCAAACTCAGGAGAAATGGCGAATGCAGTGTGGCCTTTGTAAACTTCGGCACCGACACCGCCGCCAATCCATTGAGCATTAGCTGACATGATTCCTGCAAAAACGATTGCAAGTGTTAAAACTAACTTTTTCATTTTGATTTGATTTTAGTGAAACAATTATTTAATTAGGTTTATTTTTCGATAAATGCAATGGTATCGCCTTTAGCGACTCGCTTCCCTTGTTCAGCGGTTGCTTCGACGATCTTACCCGGCCACAGGGCATAAACAGGTTCCATGCCATGTTCGCTGTTGATGGCACAGAGCAAGTCGCCTTCCTTATAAACGGTGCCGGGAGCAGGAGCGATCGACTTGTCGTCAAAATCGACCTCCCACATCACGATGCCGCTCACAGGGGCAATGACAGGTTCAGCGTTGGGATGACGCAAGGCACGGAGATCTGGTATCTTGGCCTCACCGCCAGCCTTCTCGAACTTAGCCTTCATCTTGGCTTCCAGCTCTTGGTTAAAGCGACGCTTGGCTTCGCCCGACTTGTATTCACGATATTGCTTTTCGTGCATGGCGAACTCGAAAAGCTCTTCGTCATCCTGGCCACGGTCCCAGCCTTCCTTCTCCATCATCTCGATGAAGTGAGGTAAGGCGTTCGGGTAGTTGTCCTGTGGGTTGCCGGTGAAGAATTCCAAGCCTTTCTTCTTGGCCAGCTCCACGATTTCGGGAGCGAGGGTGCCAGGCAGCTTGCCTGCCTTGCCGAGGATCATATCCCATGCGGCAGGGTCGATGGAAGTCTCGTAACGCGGCTCGCCCTTGCTCAGCGCGAAGAGGTTCATCAAGGCTATGTTCTTGGTATATTGGCTGAACGGCGTCACCAAAGGTGGGTTGCCGAGTTTCGGCCAGATGTCCTGCACCTCTTGGAAGAGTTCGACTAGCATCTCGTCCTCGCTCAGTGCTGGCAGGCCTTGCTTTTCACGGTTCATGTTGATGGCAGCGTGCACTGGTTTGAGGTCGGCCATCAGCGAACCCATCATGCCACCAGGAAGGCCGCAGCCTACCAGCAAGGAGTTGATGTAACGGTTACGTGGGTCGATCCAATAGCCGAGAAAGTCGTCGATGAAGCTCTGCGTCATGCTACGGGCGGCCATATAGGTCTTCATGTCGATTTCCTTCACGAGGAAACCGGCGTCTTTAAGCATGGCTTGCACACTGATGACATCGGGATGGACAGTGCCCCACGACAGCGGTTCCATGGCCACATCGACATAGTCGCAGCCAGCCTTACAGACCTCAAGCATCGAAGCCATTGAGAGGCCCGGGGTGGTATGACCGTGGTATTGCACCTTGATTTCAGGATGGTTTTTCTTGATATGCTCGACGATGCGGCCCAAGCTGACGGGGCGACCCACGCCAGCCATGTCCTTCAGGGCGATTTCCTTGGCACCGGCTTCAATCAGCTGGTCGGCGATGTGCATATAATACTCAGCGGTATGCACCTGTGAGTAGGTGATGCTCATGGCGGCTTGCGAAATCATGCCAGCTTCGTTGGCCCACTGGATGGACGGAATGATGTTACGCACATCGTTGAGGCCGCAGAAGATACGAGTGATATCGACGCCTTGGGCTTTCTTCACCTTGTACATGAGCTGTCGCACGTCGGCAGGGACGGGATTCATGCGCAAGGCATTGAGGGCACGGTCCAGCATGTGGCATTCGATGCCGCCTTTATGCAAAGCCGCAGTAAAAGCACGGACAGAAGGATTGGGATTCTCGCCATAGAGCAAATTGACCTGCTCGGCAGCACCTCCATTGGTCTCAACACGGTCGAAACAGCCCATGTCGATAATCAAAGGAGCAATTTGTTCCAATTGATCTTTGCGTGGCACATATTTTCCTGACGACTGCCACATGTCGCGATATACCAGGCTAAACTTTACTTCTTTTTTCATAAACTATACCTGACTATTTGCAAAGATAACAAACTATTTCATTTTACTAAATAAAACTTTTCAACAATTAGCGCTTTTCAGCGTGTTTTCTAGTTCTCCGACGATCCTTTGCCCACAAGCCATACACCTCACTGACGTTGCCAGCTGTCGTAAATGCCTTGATCTCGTTTTTGTCGAGATAAGCCATCAACGATGAAAACTCGTCATTGGTGAGCAGTGCTTCAAGCTCGATCGACTTTTCATTGGTGTATCCACCGATGACCTCATAGAGTGTGCAACCACGATCCAGGTCGTCGATGATGAAACGGCGGATGCGGTCGTAGTCCTTCGAAACAATGCAAACGCGCTTGCGTTGGTTAAGGTTAGCCGTAAACATATTCACCACCATACCATTGATCCATGTGGCAATGAGGCCGATGATGACCATCTGGAATGGGTTGATGGCAAAAGCGGTGAGGCAGATGATGGCACCCGCCACGCTCACCGACTTACCCATGTCGAAATGTAGATACTTGTTGACGATCTTGGCAAGGATGTCAAGACCACCCGTTGAAGCGTTGATGGAGAACATCAGCGTTTGGGCTGCACTGAGAATGACAACGCAGCAGAGCAGGTCGAACCAAGGGTTGCCCATCACCGAAAAGGCAGAGCTGGCATCGACGCCCATGTTGATCAAGTAATCGTTCGGGGTAGCCAGGTTCTCCCAAGGATACACCCATTCGCACACCTTGGTCAGGGGACCGAGGATCAAGGCACAATAGACCGTTTTCAGACCAAATTCCTTGCCGATGAGGAGGTAAGCCAAAATCAGCAGGATGGCGTTGATTACGGTAATCATCATCGACAGGCTGATGTTGATGCCCATACTTTGGAAAATGTTAGTCAACACAATGGAGAGACCCGAGATGGAGCCTACGATCAGTTTGCTGGGGACCAGGAAATAATAGACACAGATGGCGGTCATCACCATACCCAATGTCATGATAATCAGCTCAATCCAAAACTTCTTGCTGACCAAAGCCTGGCTGATTTCTTTCAAGATATCATTTACCTTACTCATAAATGATTGATTTATAAATTTTTAATAAACAGAATAACGCTCGTTTTTGCGGCGGCAAAGGTCGGAATCTTTTTTGAGATAAAAAAGGAAACTGGAGAAATAGTTTTAAACAAAAACTATTTACCTTTGCGAGAAAATAAGGAGGAAGCATGGACACCTATATTATCAGAGAACAAATCCACCGCTTACCGGGTAAAGTGATCCACCATATTCCCATTCCTCAACCTGAAATAGTGGAAGGACATGCATCGCGAAAGCAAATCGGTGAGATTTGCCGCCAATGCGGCTACAAGCAAGTGCTGTTGGTGACCGACAAGACCTTGAGCGGATTAGGCTACGAACAAGCCATCACCCAATCGTTGACCGAGTCAGGCGTGAGCTATTCCGTATTCAACGACATCAATTCCGAGCCCAACATTGCCCTTATCGAAGCTGGTCGCAAGATGGCTTTGGAGCATCAAGCCGAGTGTTTGATCGCTTTAGGAGGCGGATCGGTGATGGACATTTGCAAAATGATTGCCGCTGGTGTGAAGATGCCACATCTCAGCATCAAGGCATTGCTGCTGAAGTTTTTGCCCGTTCCCGACAAGACCCTTCCCATCATTGCCGTACCCTCCACTGCTGGCACCGGAGCCGAAGTAACGGTAGGTGCCGTGGTCACCAACCACCATGGAGCCAAGGGATCCACTGTGTTGATAGGTCTTGACGTAACCCATGTCGTTCTCGACAGCGAGCTCACCGTCCATGCGCCTCAAAAAGTTACGGCAGCCTGCGGCATGGACGCCCTCAGCCATTGCATCGAAGGGGCGGTGAGTGATGTGGATGTGGACGAAGAAGACATGAGACTTTCCATGGAAGGTGTCAAGTTAATTCTTCAGCACCTCCCCACTGTGATGAAAGAGCCGGAAAACATCGAGGCACGTCTTGGTATGTGCCGCGCCGCCATGTACGGCGGCAACGCCATCAACACCCAACTGGCAGGTTATGTGCACGCTTTCGCCCATAGCATCGGTGCCAAATACCATGTCCCCCACGGCCAAGCCATTTCCCTGATGCTCCTTCCTGTGTTGGAATACCAGAAAAACGCCTGCATGGAGAAATATGCCATACTTGCCAGATATTGCAACATTGCGGGCAAAGACGCCACTGACGAGAAGGCTGCCGAACTATTCTTGCAAGCGATCCGCCAACTGATGGGACAATGCGGCATGGATCAGCTCGTCTCTCCCGTCAGGGCCTGCGATCACCAAGAGCTGACCCGCATGATTGCCAAGGACTCCATCAACTATTCCGCTCCCATCACGCTTAACAACAACGACATCAAACAGATTTTGGATACAGTTACTCCAACAGGAACGGAAAACGGAGAACAGAGAACGGAAAAAGAAATAAAAGAGATCGTTGCAAACCAACGGAAATACTTCCGTAGTGGCACCACCCTTCCGATAAAATGGAGAATCAAGCAGCTCAAAAAGCTAAAGAAAGCCGTTCTCGAACATGAAAAGGAATTTGAGGACGCCCTAGCCGAAGACTTGGGACGCAGCGCGGTTGAGGCCTACCTTTGCGACATCGGTCCCATCATTGTCGAAGTCAACGAGATGATCCGTGGGTTACGCCGCTGGGCAAGGCCAGAGCGGCATTTCAGCGGCTTCATGTGTTTCCCCAGCATGGTCACCAAGGTGTATAAGATGCCTTACGGGGTGTCGCTGGTTATCAGCCCCTTCAACTTCCCCATCCTGCTTACCATCGGAGTGGTGGCCGCAGCCATGGCAGGAGGCAATACCGTGGTCGTCAAGTCCAGCTCCAAGTCGGCAGCAAGCACCGCGAAACTCAAGAAGTTCTTTGCCGAGGTGTTTCCGCCCGAATACGTCACTTTGATTGACGGAGGTCACGACGTGGCCGATATGTGCCTTGCCCAGCGTTTTGACAAGATCTTCTATACCGGCTCACCGTCCGTGGGCAAGCATGTGTTGGCCGAAGCCGCCAAGAACCTCACCCCTGTGGCCTTGGAGCTCGGTGGAGAGACGGGCAACTGGTGCGTCGTGCGAAAGGATGCCGATTTGAAAGACGCTGCCCGCAAGATCGCCTTCTTCAAGCTTTGCAATGCCGGACAGATCTGCATCAACATCAACCAGATTGCTGTGGCAGAAGAGGTGGCGGAGCCTTTCTTGAAAGAATTGAAGAAAGCCTTTGTGACTCAAATCGGAGAACATGGTGAGAGCAACCCCGAATATCCCAAGCTCATCACCGAAGGTGCCTTCGAAAAATGCACCAACTTGGCTGATGAATACCGCGACCGCATCATCTTCGGTGGTGTTGGTGACAAAGAATCCCGTCGCTATGCCCCTACCATGATCTATCCTGTGGATATCAACGAGCATATCGTACAGCATGAGTTGTTCTGCCCCTTGCTACCCATCGTTCCCTTCAAGGACGCCGAAGTCGATGCCTTGATGGAGACCATCGCCGACCGCGAGCATCCCTTGGCGATGTACCTATTCACCAAGGACATGAAATGGGCCAACCGCGTCATGCGTACCCAACAATTTGGCGGCGGCTGCATCAACGAGGTGTGCATCCACATGATGGTGAAGGGTGTTCCCTTCAACGGCACAGGCCATTCCGGCATGGGCACTTATCATGGTGAGTGGGGCTTCAGGGAGTTCACCCATCCCCAGACCGTGCTTAAGGGCAAGACAAAGTTCAACTTGCCGCTGAGGGAGCATCCTTACGGCGGAGAGATTGGAGCAAGGAAAATGAAGTTATTAAGAATTTTTGAGCGATGACCCTCCTCGACTGGCTACCGATCACCAAGAAAGAAACCGACCTGCGCGGGTGGGACGAGGTGGATGTTGTGTTCATTACGGGCGACGCCTACGTCGATCATCCGGCTTTCGGAGCGGCAGTCATCGGAAGAATGTTGGAACATGAGGGGTTCAGGGTGGCACTCATTCCCCAGCCAAACTGGAGAGACGACCTTCGCGACTTCAAGAAGTTCGGAAAACCCCGTTTGTATTTTGGCGTGTCGGCTGGCTGCATGGACTCGATGGTAAACCATTACACTGCCAACAAACGACTTAGAAGCAACGACGCCTATACCCCAGGCGGCGAGGCCGGATTCCGTCCCGACCGGGCCAGCGTGGTCTATAGCAACATCCTCAAAAAACTCTACCCCGATGTACCCGTAGTGATCGGCGGCATTGAGGCCTCCTTGCGAAGGGTAACCCACTATGACTATTGGGATGACTGCCTGAAACCCAGCATCTTGGTTGATTCCAAAGCCGATATCGGTGTCTATGGCATGGGGGAATACACCATGGTGGAGATCGCCAAAGCCCTTCAACAAGGCAGAAAAGTCAACGAACTCAGCGACATCCAGCAGACCTTTTTCCTGCAAGAAAAAAGCAAGCCACTCCCCGCTTTCGAAGGCGAGACCATCGAGCTCGTTTCCCACGAGATCTGCCTGAAGGACAAGAAACGCTACGCCTCCAACTTCAAGCATATTGAGGAAGAATCAAATAAAAAGCATGCCGCTCGACTGGTGCAAGACGTTGGCAATCAACGGGTAATCATCAATCCTCCCCTGCCCACTTTTACCACCGAACAGATCGATGCCTCTTTCGGTTTACCCTATACCAGGCTGCCACATCCGAAATACGCCAAGCGCGGCGCTATCCCTGCCTACGAGATGATCAAGCACAGCATCAACCTGCATCGGGGCTGCTTCGGAGGCTGCGCTTTCTGCACCATCTCGGCCCACCAAGGCAAGTTTGTGGCATCACGGAGCAAGGAGTCCATCATGCGCGAGGTGGAGAAGGTGACACAGATGGAAGATTTCAAAGGCTACATCAGCGATTTGGGCGGTCCCTCGGCCAATATGTATCGTATGAAAGGCAGGGACGAAAAGCTTTGTGAGAAATGCGTCCGCCCAACCTGTCTTCAACCTTCGGTCTGCAAAAACCTCAACACGGACCATCATCCGCTGATTGAGATTTATCAAGAAGTCGACAAGCATCCGAAAGTCAAAAAAGCCACTGTCGGCTCGGGTATCCGATACGACCTTTTTCTGCACGACTGCAAGCCAGAGGAAAACAAGGCCATGGGTTACGATGAATACTTCCGGCAGCTAGTGACCCGACATGTCAGCGGACGCTTGAAGGTGGCGCCTGAGCACACTAGCGATGCGGTGCTGAAGCTAATGAGAAAGCCCAAGTTTGAAATGTTTGTGAAGCTGAAGAAAAAGTTTGACTACCTGAATGAAAAAGAGCATCTCAACCAGCAGCTCATCCCCTATTTCATCTCCTCCCATCCCGATTGTTATTTGGAAGACATGGCTGATCTGGCGGTCAAGACCAAATCCTTGGGCTATCATCTCGAGCAAGTGCAAGACTTCACTCCCACCCCGATGACATTGTCCACTGAGATCTATTATTCAGGTTACAATCCCTATACCTTGGAGCCAGTTTTCGTTGCAAAAAGCAAAGAAGACAAACTTGCCCAGCAGCGGTTCTTTTTCTGGTACAAACCCGAGAACCGCGAGTGGGTAAAATCCATGTTGAAAAAGTTGGGACATCCCGAGTGGATCAAAAAATTGTATTAACTTTGCCGCAAATTTCAAAAAGACCAATATAATCATGAAAAAACAACTCATCGGAGCCATGTTGCTCTTCGCAGCTTTGATTGTCAGCGGCTGCCAAAACAATGATCCAACCAAGAAAAACGTTAAAAACGCACAACCCAAAGAAGAAGTGAAAGAAAACCGGATGCTTATCATCGTCGATCCTCAGATCGACTTCACCACAGGCAGTCTTGCCACAGCCAAGGGTCCAGAAGCCATGGAGCGTCTTGCCCAGGCCATCGACAACGGCGTATTGGACAAATACTCTTGGGTCATCATTACCCAAGATGCACACCCCGCCAATCACTGCTCGTTTGTTGAGCAAGGTGGTGTATTTCCTCCCCACTGCGTACAAGGCACAGAAGGCATGGATGTGTATCCCATTTTGCAGAAAGCTTTGGAAGACAGTGGCTTCGAAAATTACCACTACATGACCAAGGGCGATCTCGCCGACAAGGAAGAATTCAGCATTTTCCAAAACGCTAAAAGCGGTGAAAAGCTGACCAAAACCATTACCGAGTTTGAGAAATTCGACGGCATCGACATCTGCGGTATCGCCACCGACTATTGCGTGTATGAGACCACCAAGGACCTGATGGCCATTTATCCTGCCAAGCAGATTCGCATTGTCACCAACTGCCTCTCCGCTGTCGATGACAACGACACCAAACTCGCCGACCTGATGAAGGAAAACGGCATCGAAGGGATTTCCTTCTGATAAGAGAGGAGTTAGGAGTGAGGAGTTAGGAGTAAACACCCCGTAGGGGTTACAGCTCGGTAGCCCAGGGTTGGGCGAACGAAGTGAGAACTACCCTGGGGAAACAGAAGACGGATAATGGGAAAATTCAAAGCATTTTGTGAGCGGAAGAAGGTCGATTTGACCTGGAGGGCTTATTTCGTGGATGCCTTGGGCGCCATGGCCTTGGGTTTGTTTGCCTCGTTGCTCATCGGCACCATCTTCCAAACTTTGGGTGACAAGACAGGTTGGGACGCTTTCGTGACCATCGCCAAATATGCCAAGGCCGCCACGGGAGCTGCCATTGCGGTCGCCATCGCTTACAAGCTCCGCTGCGAAGGCTTGGTGCTATTCAGCGCCATCGCCGTGGGCATCGCCGGCAACGAATTGGGCGGCCCGATGGGTGCCTACGTCGCTGTGTTGGTCGCCATTGAGTTAGGCAAGATGGTGTATAAAGAGACTCAGGTTGACATCCTGGTCACGCCCGCCGTGGTCATCATCAGCGGCGTGCTGGTGGCTTTCGCCATCGGTCCCGCCATCGGAAGGGTGATGACTGCCTTGGGTACCTTCATTGAAAACACCACCCAGATGCAGCCCTTCCTGATGGGCATCGTCGTCTCGGTCGTCATCGGCGCCGTACTCACCCTGCCCATCAGCTCCGCTGCCATCTGCCTTGCCATCGGCTTAGGCGGCATCGCGGGAGGCGCTGCCACGGCAGGCTGCTGTGCCCAGATGATCGGCTTCGCTGTGCTGAGCTTCCGAGAGAACCGCTGGGGCGGGCTTTTGGCACAAGGTTTGGGCACCTCCATGCTGCAGATGGGTAACATCGTGAAGAACCCGCGCATCTGGATCCCACCGACCTTGGCCGCCGCCATCACGGGTCCGCTGGCCACCTGCGTGTTCCATCTGGAAAACATCCCCATCGGCTCCGGCATGGGCACCTGCGGCCTTGTTGGTCCCATCGGCATCTACACCGCCATGCCCGACGGCGGCGCCAACATGTGGATTGGCATGCTGCTCATCTGCTTCGTGCTTCCCGCTGTGTTATCATGGCTTTTCGGCATGATCCTGCGCAAAATCGGCTGGATCAAAGACGGCGACCTTAAAATCGAATGCTGATGTCCAAGCCTTTATCACCCGACCAAGTCCTGGACAAGATGGCCAAATATTGCGCCTATCAGGAGCGTTGTGTCAAAGACGTGACAGACAAGCTGAAGACCTTTGAAATCAGCCAAACAGACAAAGATGACATTCTCCGCTACCTGATTGACAACCGTTTTGTCAATGAGGAGCGTTTTGCCCGTGCCTTTGTTCGTGGCAAGATCAACCAAAGCGGCTGGGGCTTGAACAAGATCCGTTTTCACTTGATGCAGAAGGGTGTTGCCAAAGAGATGATTGAAGAAGCCATGCTAGATACTGATGAAGAGGTCTATCGACAACGCCTCATCGACATCTTGAAAACCAAGGCCAAGACCGTCAAGGCGGAAAACGATTTCGAGAGGAAACGCAAACTGGCCGCATACGCCATACAAAAAGGCTTTGAAACCAGTTTGGTCTGGGAAGTATTAAAAGAGTTTTAAAGTTTCGCCTCATGTCATTGCGAGCGATAACGAAGCAATCGAGAAAAAAATCGTATCTTTGCAGCCCAACATTGAATCATGAAGTTTCGAAAACAACTTATCACGCAAGCTCCAGAATGCCTCACTGACCCCTTTAGCCAGGCACAGCACGTCGTCATTTCCGTCTTGTTCGCCCTCGTGTTTCTGACGGCTTACACACCGTTTTCCGACACTTCGTGGTTCCAGTTGGGTACGAACAGCCGTTTCATCGGCACTTTGGCTTTTGTAGGCATCGGCACCTTTTTCCTGGCTTGCAGCCGCTCGTTGATGACGTTCTGTGTAAAGAAGCTGCGACATTTTGCAATGTGGGCATACCTCCTATGGCTGTTCCTAGAAATCGTCTTGATTGCCGCTTTCCACACCTATCTATCCTTCTTTTTAGTAAAAGCGACTCAACATTCCTTAGAGTTCATCTTTGGTAAAAGCTTGTTGATCACTTTCATTGCCTTAGCCGTACCTTACACGATCGTCGATTTGATGATTCTGCTTAAGGAGTCGCGCCGCAAGCTCACCCTCACCAAGAGCGATGCGGTGGAATCCGACAATGAAACTTTGCCCGAGCACACCGAGATCATCAACTTGATGGATAACAACGGCAACCTGAAACTCTCCGTAAAGCTCGACAACCTTTATTATATTAAGGCTGAAGACAACTACATCAACGTGTTTTACCAGCGCAACGGCGCCATTGCCAGTTACATGCTGCGTTGCAAAATGAAGACCATTGAGGACAACTGTGTTGACATCAGTTCCTTGATGCGCTGCCACCGTTCCTACATCGTCAACATCAAGAAAGTCAGCGTGCTACACAACGAAGCGGACGGCTTCATCATCGATTTCGAACGCGACGGATTAGACTCAATACCCGTTTCGAAGACCTATTCGAAACGGGTATTGGAGGCGTTTAATAAGAGGTAAGGATGTTTCAATACTAATCTTTCAGGCTGTCATTATCCAACCGCATCTTTTCATCATCTGGTTTATTTCTTTTCAAAGCCAGTTTCATACGGAAAGCAATAAAAACTCCAATGGCGCATCCCATTCCCAAACAGATAGCCTTTGCTAATACATTTGGTTCCTCCTTGTTGATAAGAAATAGAATGAGAAAAACTATCGTTCCCCCAATGACACTAGCAAAAACATGCTTAACTATTGGTTGATTCATAACGTGTGTTGTTAAGGTTGATTAAAAATAGTGATTTAAAATCTGCAGGACCGCATCTGTAGCGGATGTCCCTATAGCACCTCCTAATGCACCAGGAATTGCACCTGCGCCTCCTCCAGCAATTGCGCCACCAATAGCACCTCCTATGCCTCCTGCAATATCAGATTTTGGCAAGCTCCCCCAGTTAAACCATCTTGTTTCTTGAACTCCAAATAATTGAATCCATTTATCAATATTTTCCGACCAATATTGTGAAGAAGCGATGCAAATATCAATCGAATACTCCATAAGCGTCCTCTCTTCTTCACTGCATTCATTTATTACACGACTATTTACTGTTTGACACGCAATCAATACTGTTTGAAGATCATTACTGTTAAGAGCATCTGCCAATATTGACAACAATTCCTTTTGTTTCTCTGATAGATCATTTGAATTATTTGCAAACCATACATTTTCAATATTAACACACCCAAACTCTTGATAATCAGATCGGATTTTTAATATAGCTGATTCGTTATTTTGAATAGAGACAAATTGTGCATTAATATCATTCTCAAATTCTTCCATTAGAAAAGAGTTGGCACATCTACGTAAATCATCTAACAACAGATCTGTTGATTTATATGATTTAATTTGGATTGATTTGTAAATATAGTCCAAACCACTATTGTGGGATTGTCCGACAGATTTATTAGTACTAGTCTGAATGTCTTTATCAGAATTTGCATCTGTTTTTGTACATCCCCAAAACACTGCTATTACAATAGCAGAAATGCCAATCATGATGGCAATTATTCTATTTTTTTTCATAATACTGATGTTTTAATGATTAAAAATAATATATGACGTATTGTTGTGTCTTTCAGCAAGCATCCATCAAAAAAACTGCTGTGGTGAATTTTCCCACCGCCTCAAGTTTGGCGTGGTCCCGCAAACGGCAGACACCTTAATTGCGAGACTTATCTTCGAATGAACTTATTCTTACCTAAAAGCCAGAAGAAAATCTGCCTCCTATATCCAAATCCAGCAACTGGCAACGTCCAAATCCAGCTTGAGGTGAGAGTTTGCAAGTAATTGACAATTGATGTTACCTTTGTTATCATAGATGTGACAAATAGTTTATGGGAGATATATGTTTTATTGATTGATTTATTTATCCTTTCCTCAAATCGTTTGACAAAGATAAACAAATTATTCAATTATCGCATATTTTTTACAAAAAAATCGATTTAGGGTTATTTTAAACCGTTTTTTAAATTTACAACACTTTATGACTTTCCCTGAAAAAGGTTGACGGATTTGGGAAGGTTAAACTAATATGGTTTACATAGTCAATATCCTATCCCCAAAAAAGGTTTACCCCATCACTGTTTCGTTTTCATCTCAAGTCATTTTACCCTAAAAAAGGTTGTCATGCCGTTCCATTACCGCAGGACAATCCAGAGTGGCTTCTCGTTTGGCAAAACCTGACGGAGCTCAATGCCCCGCTGGGGTTTCCGTCACCGTAGGCGTAAACCGTCGTGACTTTCGTTTGGCGGGTCAAATATAAGTGTTTTTTCCGTTTCTTTCAGTTTATCCCATGGATTTTTCCAACACTTTTTCTGCTGCCCGCTTTGCTGATGTGCCTCCGACGGTATCTGGTAGCCTACGATCATGTGAGGTCTCTCGTCGTTGTAGAACGCAATGATGCGACCGAGTGTGTCGGGGCATTGCTTTTCCGGAAGCGGTTCCAGGTGGTAAAGCCACTCGGTCTTGTGCGAGTAAAGGTCGGTCACCAGCGAGAGGTAGAGCACTCCCTCCCAGGTCTCCACATAGGTGATGTCGCTCACCCACACGCAGTGCGGCTCCGTCACCGCCAACCCCTTGACCAGATTGGGGTACTTCCACAGGTTATGGTTGGAGTTGGTGGTCACGTAATCGTGCCAACGCTTGATCCTCACCATCAGACCGTTGCGGCGTAGCATCTCTATGAAAGTGTCGCGACTGGGGAAGCATCCCGTTTCGTCGAGTTGCCGCTTCAGCATCAGCCACAGCTTCACGCTTCCCAGCCTGGGGTTCCCCTCCTTCGCCTTCTTCAGTTTTTCACTTCTGGTATTGCTCCAAAAAGTGTCAACAATTTCTAGGCTAAGACACACGGCAAAACCACTAAAACCCTGTCGTTTTTAGCAATTCATGCCGCCACAGCAGTGGATAACTTGGCCCGTGACATACGAGGAGAGGTCTGATGCGAGGAAGAGCGCCACATTGGCGACATCCTCGGGAGTACCACCGCGACGCAGCGGGATCTGCTGTTCCCAAGCCTTGCGGACATCTTCCGGAAGGGCATTGGTCATGGCCGTGATGATGAATCCCGGAGCGATGGCATTGTGACGGATGTTACGAACGCCCATCTCCTTGGCGGCACTTTTGGTGAAGCCGATGATGCCAGCCTTGGAAGCTGAATAGTTGCACTGGTTGGCGTTGCCTGAGACGCCCACCACCGAGCTCATGTTGATGACGCTACCGCCATTCTGTTTCCACATGATGGGCTGCACAGCCTTGGTGAAATTGAACACCGACTTGAGGTTGACGTTGATGACGGCATCCCACATATCCTCGGTCATGCGTTTAAGGGCGGTATCCTTGGTGATGCCAGCGTTATTGACGAGGATATCGATACGACCGAAGTCCTTGACAATCTCGTCAACCACTTGATGCGTCTCTTCGAAGTTGGCGGCGTTGGAAGCGTATGCCTTGGCTTTGATGCCCATGGCTTGAAGCTCTTTCTCAGTCTCCATTACAACATCATTCAAAGCGATATCAGTGAAAGCGATGTCACAGCCTTCCTGAGCGAAACGCATGGCGATGGCCTTGCCGATACCACGACCGGCGCCAGTGATCAGGGCTACTTTATTCTCTAGTAATTTCATGATTTAATGATTTAAAGATTTGAAGATTCAAAGATAGAAAAATTTCTGTCTTCTTACTTCTGTCTCCTGTCTTCTTATTTCGAAGTGTATTCTTCAATCAATTTGTAAAGATCAGCGACAGTTTGGATTTTCTCCGTGTCGGCATCTTCAAACTTCAGGTTGAACTCGCGTTCCAGATCCATGGAGAGCTCGACAACGTCCAGTGAGTCGGCACCCAGGTCGTTGGAGAGATTCTTTTCAGGAGTGATTTCGCTTTCATCGAGACCCAATTTGGAGGCGATGATGCTTCTGATTTTGTCTTGTAATGTTGCCATTGTTATCGGTTTTAAGTTGTTCAGTTATTCAGTTGTTCAGTTATTTTTGGCGAGTGTCAGGAAGGAGAGCAAATGACAATTCACCTCTGACACACATTTTACCGCCGACGCTCAGCTTGGCGGAACAGATGTAAATATTGGCACGATGCACATCGAGGGTGGCTTCCACTTCGACGGTGTCGCCGGGACGGACGCTGTTCTTGAAACGGACTTTGTCGATACCCGTGTAGAAGGTCAGCTTACCGATGAGGTCGTCCTTCATCAGCAAGGCGCAGGACTGGGCCATGATCTCGCAGAGGATGACACCCGGGACGACGGGTTCACCTGGAAAGTGGCCTTTCAGGAAAAATTCCTCGCCCGTCACATGGTATTTGGAATGGGCCACGTGGTTCTCGTCGAGGGTCATCTCATCGACCAGGAGCATAGGCTCGCGGTGCGGGAGGTACTGTTTGATTTCTTCTCTATTCATCTTGTTCAGTTGTTCAATTGTTCAGTTGTTCAGTTTTCTGATGGCCACGCAGGCGTTGTGACCGCCGAAGCCGAGGGAGTTGGAGATGGCGATGTCGATATTGGTCTGGATGGCTTTGTTCGGCGTGTAGTCGAGGTCGCATTCCGGATCAGGTTCGTCGAGGCCGATGGTCGGGGGAATGATACCCGTGTTGAGCGCCATAACGGAGGCCACCAGTTCGATGCCACCGGCAGCGCCAAGGGCGTGACCCATCTCCGACTTGGTGGAGCTGATGTGCGCTCTGCGGGCTTCTTCTTCGCCCATGGCGATCTTGATGGCTTTGGTCTCACCGCTGTCGTTCATCGGCGTGCCTGTGCCGTGGGCGTTGATATACAAGGACTCACCTGCTTTGTAGCCAGCTTCGTCAAGGGCTTGCTTGATGGCAAGGCTTTGGGTGGTACCATCCGGACGAGGAGCGGTGCTATGGTAGGCATCGCAGCTGTTGCCGTAGCCACAGACCTCGGCATAGATCTTGGCGCCACGCTGTTTGGCGTGTTCGTATTCCTCAAGGAGGAGGATGCCGGCGCCTTCAGCGATGACGAAGCCACCGCGGTTCTTGTTGAACGGCAGGGAGGCTCTCAACGGGTCCTCAGCCTTGGTCAAGGCCTTGCAGTTGGCAAAGCCAGCGATGCTGATGGGGTTGATGCCAGCCTCGCAGCCACCGGTGATGATGGCATCGGCGTAACCGTGCTTGATGGCGCGATAGGCCTCACCGACGGAATGGGTGCCAGTGGCACAAGCCGTCACGATCGGAACGCAGGGGCCTTGGGCGTTGTAGCGGATAGCCACGCTTCCCGAAGCCATGTTGCCGATCATGGTGGGGATCATCAAAGGCGACACCCAACGGGGACCTTCTGCATTCATCTTGGTGATTTCACGCAAAATGGTATCGAATCCGCCGATACCGGAACCGATATACACGCCGAGCCGCGAAGGATCGAGTTGCAGATCCTCGTTGTCCTTCATCGCCTGATAAGCGGCTGCCATGGCATAGATGGCAAAACGGTCGTTGCGTTTGGCAAAGGCTTTGTCCACACCAGAGGCGATGGGATCAAAATCCTTCAATTCGCCAGCAATCTTCACAGGAAGATCAGTGGTGTCGAAAGACTTGATGGGCGCAATGCCGCACACACCATTAATAAGATTATTCCATGTGGTTTCGAGATCGTTGCCCACCGGCGAAACAACCCCCATACCTGTAATTACTACTCTTCTATTGTTCATAAATCTACCAAGCTTTAACCCCTACGGGGTATTTACTCCTAACTCCTAACTCCCAACTCCTAACTAATTTATTCCCATTCCCAGAGGCAAGCGGCGGAGACGAATCCAGCGCCGAAAGCACTCATCACAATCTTATCGCCTTTCTTGATCTTGTTTTCAGCAAGCATCTCATCCAGCAGGATCGGGATACTAGCGGAGGAAGTATTGCCATATTTCTCAATATTGGTCGGGAATTTGTCCTCGGGTTGTCCCAAGATGCCGCGGATGCCGTCGATGATGCGCTTGTTGGCTTGGTGCAACAGATAGTAGTCCACCTCATTGGCGTCAACCTTCTCGTCGTTCAACACCCTTTGAATGTCCTTGGCCGACTCGGAAACGGCGGTACGGAACAAGTCCTTGCCTTTCATCATCAAGGGTTGGCCTTCGACCTGTTTTTGTTCAAAGGGGGTCTTTTCCATGTGACGCTCATAATAAAGCACGTCGCGGTCGGAGATCATGGTAAGATGTACGTCTTTGAAAGCGTTGCCGGGACCCAGCACTACCGCACCGGCACCGTCACCGAAGAGGATGCTGGTATCGCGTTCTTTCCAGTTGCAGTATTTGGTAGGTTCTTCGGCACACACAATCAGCACGTATTTCGCACGACCAGCTTTCATCATGTCATCAGCCAGCATCAAGGCGTTGACGAAACCAGCGCAGGCCACGTTGATGTCGAGGCCAGGGCAAGTGACACCGATGCGTTTTTGGATGATACAACTCAAACCGGGTGTGATATGTTCGTTGGCCACATTGGAGACCAAAAGGAAATCGATCTGGTCGGGAGTCAAGCCTGAGGCGCTGATGGCTTTGTTGGCGGCTTCCACTGCCAGGTCGTAGAGAGTTTCGTTCGATAAAAGGTGACGGGTCTTAATGCCCGTACGGGTTGAAATCCACGCATCGCTGGTATCCAAGAAGGTGGCGAGATCGTCGTTGCTCACCGTCAAAGAGGGTAATGCGCTTCCTGTTCCGATAACTTTCATTTTGTAGTTCAATAAAAAATTCGCTGCAAAAGTATATCGGTCGGAGCATACAAAAAGAAAAAGGTGGTCGCTGCGACAAAAATGTGGCGAAAAAGCCCGTTTTGGGACGAAATACCCCGATTTTAGGGACGAAAATCGGGGTATTTGGGAAAAAAGGAAGGATTTTAGGGACGAAAATAACGAGCTTTTTTTAGAAAGATTCCATCCAACCGCCCGTCCAAGTAATCTGTTTTGTAAAGGTTGGGGTGTCAGAATCTTCAAAGTACTCTATGGTGGCAGAGCCGTCTTTGAAGAAAGGACCACCGAGGTAAACCAGCATCGATACGAGTTCGTTTTGGCGTTGGGCTTCAATGGTGAAACCATTATTGTAATCGGTAACGACCCAGCCATTATTGAGGCTTGTATCGAGGTGAACATCGCCTGTGACTTTTATCTTAAGATTCTTCCCTATAGGGATGATGGCAGCTACAACATAGGCATGCGTACCGTCGAACTGTGTCAGGTTTTTCACAAGGATGTTGGACACTTCGCCGCCAGGACCCAATTCTGGAGCGGGAGTGGCTTCGTTTGGATAGACAAATTCTGTTGTCAATTCCATGTGAGCGGCTTGGAACAGTGCGATATAGGACTCGAAATCGGGGATTTCCACATCGAGGTTAAGCCCCGAATAATAGTCTTCGATATGACGTCTGATATACGCTTGGTCTTGCCTTGAGATGTTGTAGAGCAGCGTATCGACCAAGGCTTCATTGTCGATGGTGCCATCGGCGGCGAAATCGGTGGAGAGGTTGGTCATGAGCCAGGTCAGCTCAGCCGGAAGCGTGGGAATCACCATCAAGTCGTTGGAAGGTCTTTGAAGGATGACGGAGAAGGCGAGCAACATGGCGTTGAAGTCACCTTGTGAGGTGATGGACATTTGTTCGAAGCCTTGGTTGAAATGTTCGGTCACGCCGAGAAAGTCTTGGAACTCACCTTCGGCCTGTTGTTTGGCCTCAGAAAAGCCCTTCCCCTCTCTAACGAGGGTCTCGATACGGGCTTTAGTGATATGGGTAAGCACGTTGATGTTGACTGTCTCGTTGTCACTCAAGTCAGCAAGGGCTTGCAGGGTGAGTTGTGACGTTGAGAGTTGACCAAGCACTTCGTTGAAGTAGAAGCCATTGGCGGTGAGTAGGGCCAATTTCGATTCCATCTCAAGATTGCCAAGACCGAAACTACCATCGTCAGAAGTGATGGAGGTGGTAAACGACTTGCCCGTCTGGCCAAGGCTTTCGTTGAGCTCGTTAACGGTGATGGTGGTACCGGTCACAAAAGGACCTTTCTGCACCTTGCCTGAGAAGGAGTAAACACCGCCGCTGTTTTCCTTTGTACAGGAGGTGACTGCCAGCAATCCGATCAGTACAAGACTGAAAGTTAATTTGTTCTTTTTCATAATTATATATTTTTGAATAGGTTAATAACTCCTCTATTTGTTATTGTTTGACCACCTTTTTCACGCATCGTTTGCCTTCTTGGGCGATGATGCTGACAAAATATACGCCTGACGGCTGGTTGCCGAGGTCAAGGGCAATGCTGTCTTCACTTGCTCGTCGAGTAACAATATGCTGTCCCATGGCATTATAGATGTCAATTTGACAAAGATTCTCGCAGGAAAGAGTGAATACGCCGGAAGTGGGGTTGGGTTGGATGACAGGATCTGCTGATGATTCCTGTTCAGCCAGGTCCCAATTGAAACTGGTTTGTCCGACACGCAATGGATAATCCGGTATGGTACAGTAAACATAGTCAAACACGACTCTACAATTAGAAGGATTGTTCACGCTAACTCTATAGGAATAGCGAATCCAACCATAATAATAGCCGTTCTCGTTTTGATGTCGAAATCCTAAATAAAGCGAATCCACAGAATACACTTCGTCGTCAAAGAATTCATTATATTCCCAGCCATTAAAACCATCAACTTCTGAAATAGTATCACCAATATGAAGAGGCTTTACAAACCAGGAGGTAGAGGTATGATAGCCGAGATTGTAATCATAGAAGTGGTTGGTTATAGCAAATGCTAATGAATATTCGTTATTAAAATTATTCAATGTTACACACAAATCAGTAACGCTATCCAAATCGAAATCGAGCGGCCTTTCAAAATTGATTCCATTAAGTGTTATAGGATCATGATAAACGATCGCGCCTTGTTGAGCAGAAACTGGCAGAAACAAGGACCATAAAACCACAATAAATAATAATCTTTTCATTTTTGTTTATTTTATTTCATTTATAATTTCATTATTCGGGACATCCATGTACCATAAATGTTAGTTCTGCACCAACTTGGGCTTCAAAACCCGCATTAAAGACAATGCTTTCCGAAGCCCGCATGGTTGATCGAACATTTGAATTGACATTGACTCCTCTGGAAAATATGATGTTGATTATTGTCTAAAGTAACTCCTGAATCCCATTGTTCATAATAGCATCGCCAATGTGGGGTGAAATTAAAATTACCTTGCTGTGTTTCAATAAAATTACTTCCCCAACCTCGCCTCGTTCCAGAAAAATCATCGTAGAAAAAAGGTTGTGATTTCCAGCTGTAATCTCCGTTAATTTGAGCCACAATGTCCATGCGAATGACCATTAACAAATAGCAAATATAAGCAATTTTTCTCATAACCGTAAGTGTTTTTTAGGGTTTTACCAGACCGCTATCTTTCAGCAACATCTTAAGTTCTTCTATTTCAATTTGTTGTTGCTTCACAGCTTCAACAAGCATCGTTATCACCGATTGGTAATTGATACATAGACGGTTTTGTGAATCGGTTCGGACCGCATCTGGGAACACATCTACCATATCTTCAGCCGAAAGGCTAATATTCTTTTTCCCGAGATCCGCAATCATTCCCTCCACAGCATCCTTATCAATATATTCACAATCTTGGATTTCTTCAGCAGTCAAAATCGAACTATCATCATAATAATAGCCACGAAGACCTTTTATGACGGTCAAGGCCTGTTCTCCATTAACACCCTCTTTGCTTGAAAGTGATTCGCAACAGGATGCGGAGATGGAATAAACCCCAGTAGTATAGACATGTCCATTCCCTTGAACATAAAACATGTGTGTACCCCAGCAATCACCACTACAATATTTATTCTGCACAATCCAGTGTTTTTGAGCACTATTATTTGCTGCAGAAATTATAGCTTAAATCACCCAAGCTCACATGTCCGTCATTGTGTAATTTGATCTGAGCTTTTGCGTCAGTAAAGACGAAAAGAGAAAAAATACCTAAGAATAAGATGAATAAATGCTTTTTCATGAGATCACTGTTTTAATGAAACGATAATATCTAAAATTAATCTGTTACCTCGAATTCGCCGTAATACTCATCCCCGTTGGGAAGGGTAAAGGTGACAATGTAACTCCCTGTATAAGGGATGTAGATACTTACGCCGTTAGGCGTTTCAGAGACAGAGGTCTCGATATCCACCCCGTTGATAGTTGAAACCTCAATTTGGACCTGACCGATGTTCTGAGAGAATGACGCCACAAGGGTGTGGGAGTCGATGGTAGCGCTGATTGTAAAACCTTTAGGCACGCCTTGCACATGCGATTCTTTAATTAGAATGCGGCTATTACCATCTATAGTTTTGATGACATAAGCATCACAAATCATTGCTGGCAATAAAAATCCAAGCAATAAAAAAAACCGTTGAATAATTGTTGGTCGCATATCATGTATTTTGAAAACTTATCACAAAAATATGACGGTTTAATGCGAAAAGATCAAAATACTCTTATACAATTTTTACAGAATAACATGCAACGATTTGAAAATCATTGCTTAAATTCCATAAACCTGCTCCAAAAGAAATATAGGTAGGCCCCGCTTGCAATTGAAAGATTGCTCCTATTTCAAGGTATAACGTCTGCAGGTTTGATAATTTTCTTGAAGCAACACACAAATACTTAATTTATCCAATTGTAAAAGATATAGGAGACAAAACCTCCAATCCTTAAAACTCAAGAAAGGAAACGATACTTTTAACGTGGAATACAAATTAGGGAAATGCTCTTCAACTGTTTTCGATAGCAAAATCAGTTCTTTTGCTGATAAAGCAAAATCTTTATAATCGGCAACATCCATATCCGTTTTGAGCACCCTTCTTTTGTTATTATGCAGTTGTTCAACCCTATTATATACTTCTTGACAAATTGCAGTTTGCTTGAAAGCTTCAAAGCTTTTTAGAGATGGGTTGACTTCACCACATGCCATAAGTTCGCTTGGGGTTTCCCGTTCCTCAATCCGTTTCAAGGTTTCACGAAGTGCCTCATTGCTCTTTTTCAAACGCCCAGAAAGAGCCTTCTGCTTTATCTCATGACCCATCCTTTCTTTTTCAATCCGGTTCTTGAGGTCGTGCTCCTTTTTCTTAGTTTTATGCAAAAGAAGCGTTGTTAATAACAATAACAGAAAAACACTCACGAAAACAAACAACACCCATTTCATAGTACGGCTTATCTGTTTATGGTGTTGCCTTTCCAAGCATTTTTGGCTATAATCTTTATATAACTCTGTCAATTCAGATTTAATTTCACTCTGGTTTTCCTCTTGAGTGGCAAAAGGGATTAGAAAACTTGCAAATTCTATGATTTCATCATCTCTACTTTGGGCTTTACAAATATCCACCATCCACTCTGCGGCTTGCTTTTTTGAGTCTGGCCTTTCTGTTTCTTCAAATACCTTATTTAAATAATTCCATGCCGAATCATAGGATTGTTCGTAATAATACACCCCGCCCATAGAAAAACAGCGGGCCAAATACTCATTTTTACTTTCAGCTTGGCTAAGTATTTTGTAAAGTCTGTCAATAACGACTTCATTAGCTTCTCCTTTTTTCCGGGAAAGAAGAGCATTATGCGCTTCAATATCCCTATACATGACGCAATTAGTATCTTTTAAGACTTCAACAGCTAATTGAGAATAATAACATGCGCTATCTAAATACTCCATCATGTCATAATTTGAACTAATTACCTCCAATACCCATGCAATATGCCATGGTTCAGCGTTATATCCATGATAATAGGACAGAGAACGCTTCCCGAAATAAACGACTTGTTCTGCGAAATACCGATCATCAAATAATCCACACAGATGTGAGAGGGTCAACGCCATGAACTTCGCCTTGTAGCCCACCAGCTCTTCCTCATTGAAATGCTCCTCCATGATCTCCAAGGCCTTCAGGTATTCCTCACAAGCTGGAACCACGCTGTCCATCTCGTAATAGCCCACGCCGTTCATATAATGGCAACGGGCGGAGAGGAAAGGGTCTTGCACGGAATCGAAATAGGCCATGGCCGTCAGGAGCTCATCGCGGTTGGTCTGGGCATAGTCATTCTTATACAGCGCCTCGGAGAGCAATAGCTGGTAATAATGATTATCCGCCGTAGAGACGGTGTGCACATCGTCTCTACAGGACAACAGCAAGGTCAAGGCGCTGTCAGGACGGGTTTGCATCAAAGTGTCGATGGCTGACAATTCCGATGGTAGAGACGTGCCATGGCGCGTCTCTACTGGATGATGGCAAGCTGCCAACGCCAAAAACAAAAATGCCCCTATAAAACATCGCAGTTTCATAGGGGCAAAGATATTAAAAAAACCGATTACATCCCGCCCATGCCTTGCGGAGCACCTTGCGAGTCATCGGCACCTTGTTTGGCCATCTGTTCGAGTTCCATCTTACCGAAGCGGAAGGTCACACCGACTGAGACGCTACGGCTGTTGTATTTGGAGCTGGAAATGGATTCCACGTATGGGCTGTAGTTGCTCTCGCCCCATCGGTTGGTATTGAAAATATCGTTGGCGTTGACAAAGACCGACATCTTACGGTCGAAGAAATCAGCTTTCAAGCCTGCATTGATGCCATAACGGGCATGCCAATTACTGAAGAGCGACTGCGTGGGCGAACTGTAATAGCCCGAAGCTGTCACCTCAAGTTTGTTCCACAGCTTGGCCCACATGTTCATGCTGAAACCATACGACCAAGAATCTTGTGTAACCGGTATTTCATTAAACACCGTCTCGATATGTGAATTATAGAGGTTGGCATAGAAACGCAGGTTGAAGAAACCACTAGGGCGGTACATCATGTTATAGGAGAAGCCCAACTGATGGCTCTTGCCCACGTTGACAGGATAGGTATAAGGCACCACACGACCGTATAAAGGATGATAGACGGACAATTGTATCTCACTGACCTCGTTCGACTTGCCACGGTAGTAGGCTGACAAGCCCACCGAACCGAAGTTCATGAAATACTTGGTCCAGCCTGCTTCAACAGAATTGGTATATACCCGGTCCAAATCGGGATTGCCCGTACTGAACTCGTCCTCATCGTATAAGGGGAAGCTGCTCAACGAATGCGCATCGGGAGCGGCAATTCTACGTGTATAGCTCAAATTGAAATTATGCATCGACTCCGTTCTATAGGACAGATGCAATGAAGGCCTAACGCTGAAGAAGGGTTTCGAGAAATTGTATTGGGTGGAGTCAACGTAGGCACCTCCTACCAGCTCATGGCAGAGACGGATGCCCGGCTTCACGGTGAAGTTGCCAAACTTATGTTGCACGGTGACGAAAGCCTCGTTGGTCAGGGTAGTGAATGTAGCATCGTAGGTACGGAAAGCATCGTTCACCCAGT
>JAFXMK010000044.1 GCA_017530365.1 Bacteroidales bacterium | reverse complement strand
GAGCACATTGGGCATCACCTGAGCGTTAGCGAAGGTGTTGTCAATCTGACAGGCTTTGAGCAAGAGGGCGAAACAGGACAGCTGACGGGCACGGGTATCGATGTCGACACCAGTGAGGTTGTGGGTGAAGATGGCGGTGATGGCCTCACGGGGAGAATAGAACTCTTGCCGATAGAGCGCGTAGAGCAAATCGAAGGCTTCGCCGAGGATGTGGCCAGAGCCACAGGAGAGGTCGGCGAAGGTATAGGATTCGAGGGAAGAGAGTTGTAAGACTCCCCCTTGCCCCCTCTCAGAGGGGGACCCTTCGACAGGCTCAGGGGCCTCGACAAGGTATTGCCAGGAGTCTTTGAGGGTGCAATCGGGGTTGTTGTCGAGATAGATGCGGCCAAGGGTGTTTTGCACCATGTATTTTACAATCCAGTTGGGCGTGAAAATTTGAGTGGCTGCAGGGATGTCTTCGGCTTCGGCCTTGTGGCCGCTCTTGAAGGAGGCAAAGACCTCGTCTTTGCGCTCCGAGATATAGAACTGATAGAGCCAGCCAATCAGCTCAGACTGACGGTAATCGTCGTCGGTAATGAAGCTGGTGTGATTGAGCATGTCGATGAAGCCATCCTTGGCCAGAATGTCATCAGGCAAGAGCAAAGCGGTGTAGTCGGTGATGCCACCGAAACAGGCTTTGAGGATGGGCGTGAATTGACACAAGGAAGTGATGAGGATGGCAAACTGCTCAGTGGTGAGGTTGTCATCATTGATGATGGCACTGAGGCGGGTGCGGTCGGCATCGGCCATCGTGGGCAACAGGCCACGACGGGCGTTAGCGACGACCAAAGGGATGCGGACATCATCGCTCTCGAACTGCAAGGCCGGAGCCATCAGGCCATTGTGTTGCAGAATGCTGATGGCCATGAAGCGGTTGAACCAGGTGTAGGCCGCTTCTTCATAGACATCGCGGATGCCACGGACACCGACGCGGTGACGGAGGCTCTGCCAGCGAGGATAGAAAGCGGGATCGTCGATGACCTGCCCTTTGAAGAGGGCACCACCTTGGACAGGCTGAGGCTCGTTTTCGGGTTTGACATTGCCTTCGGCATCGAAGCCGAGCATGGCGAACTTATTGATGACGCCCTGCTTCAGGATGGAGCGGGCGGCGGTGGCGAAGCGTTTGAGGTTTGAGGTGTCCATTTTTTTCGGGTTATCGTGCTTTAACTTCGTTGAATGCTTTGCATTTCGTGCTAACGGGTTTTCGGGTTTTCGTGCTAACGGGTTTTCGGGTTAACGACCGATGATGGCAGGGGTTGACACCGCCTGCCTATGGTCTGTCGTCCCTACGGGACTTATATGATCATGATTTCTTCACCGTTGTCGAGGTGGGATTGGAGTTGTTTGCGGATGGTTTCAAGGTAGGCATCGACATCGGCCTTGGTCTTGATGACCTTGGCGGTGCGTGTGTTGAGCTTGACTTGTTTCACCTTATAAGGCTGGGGCTTGGGGTCGGAAGAGCCGCCTGAAGTACCGCCAGTTGGTTGTTGCGGCGGGGGTGTTTGCTTGGCCTTGATGCGTTCAAGGAGTTTGGCCGATTCGGTCGTATAGAAGTCGTTAGTATCGATATTGTTGAGCAAGGCCAGCAAGTTTTCGGACTGCGTTTTGCGCTGGATGAGGCCTTCGATGTCGAGGTCATAGGTGATGCTGTTTTCAGCAGCGATGGTGACGAGCTGCTGATAGGTGTCGCTGTAGCTTTTGCGGATTTGCTCGCGCGTCTTGCCTTTGAGGGCATCAAACTGCGCTTCGAGCGACTTGCGGAGCTTGACATAGACACGGAGGTTCTCGAAGGGCTTTATATCGTCCATGATTTCAGTGATGGCACTGACATCATTATAGTTGGACCTATCGAGATACTGCCAGTTGTCTTGATTCTCGCTGACAAAAGCGCGGATGCTGCGATAGGTGTCGAAGGCGTTTTTGTCAGTGACAAACTGGTGGATGATTTTGCGGCGGTCGATGATGGCCTTGGCTTGATCCTTTTTGGTGACGACCTCGGTGAAGAATGCAACGGGGTCGCGTTGGAGCTTCCAGTTTTGGAGCAGCTCAATGGCTTCGTCGTTTTGAGCGTTGAAGGGATAGCTGGCAATCTTACGACCATCGTCGTTTGCTGCAGCAATGGCGGTTTCGAGGAAGTCCTTACATTGACGGACGATTTCGGTGGTGTCGGAATTGGAGCTGAGGCTGACAATGCCGAACACTTCGTTCCAGGCATTGACGAAATCGTTGACGAGTTGCATGGGAATGGCCTGAGCCGGACAGACGGCGAACTTGGCCAACTCGCTCATGATGTTGGCGGCGACAAATGAAGGCTCGATGTTGCCGTTGTTGTTGTAGGTGAACTCGCGCTTATGACGGCGCACCAGCTCATTGACCACATAGACGGTACACATCGGATTCCATCCGTAAGGCGGGTTGGAGAAGTAGTTGACCACATCCTTCATGTTGACATCCTTAAACTGACGATTGAGGTAGTCTTCCACTTTTTCTTCGGCCTTGGTGAGCGGATTGAGTGGACCGTAATCGTTGGGATTGATGGGGCGCAAGATGCTCTTGCGCAGCCCATCGGAAGTAGTGGGTACAGATGACGAGCTGACCAGCTTGGCCATGCTGTAGATATTGGAAAAATGCTCTTGCAGGGCATTCAGGTAACGATTCTTGCCTTTGGAGGCATCAAGCGTGATAACAGAGTGGCCGCTGATGACGGGACAGGTGTCGAAGATGTGGAGCAAAGCGGTGGTGATTTCCTTTGTCTTCAGCGTGTTGGCACGCTCGGCAAATTCGCGATAGGTGCGCTGCCGCTTTTCATCGGAGGCGCGGTTTTCGTTGATGTACTTCTGTACTTGGCAGTACCAGTAGAAGTTGTTGCGCAGGGCATTGTCGGCAGCGTGTTGCTTGGCCATAAAGAACACCAGGCGTTTTGCATCGTTATTGAGAGCGTAAGCGTTGGCATCAGGATATTCGGAATCGGTAATGAACTCGACAACAATGTCAGGATTGTTGGCGAGGAAGTTTTTGCCATTGATGGTGGCACCGATGGAGAAATTGGATGTCTCAAAACTGACGCGGTTTTGCGGGAGCAAATAGCCGAAGAGGATTTCCTTTAGCTGTGTGGCGAGGGTGTCCTGGTCAACAGTAAGGTTTTTGATGCGGTCGGCTACCTGACGCTCATCGTCGGAATAGAAGTCGTAGAAGACGGTTACGCCGTCTTGGGCTGTTTCCTTGTGGATGATGTTGTTTTCGCAAAGGAAGTCAAGCACGGTTTCGACTTCTTGCTTCAGGGCGAGCTTCTGGCTGTCGATGTCGCGCATGAGAAGCGTGGTGATGTTTTCGACCGTGGACTTGAAGGTGGCCTTATAGGTGTCGTTCATGTTGCAGATCATGAACAGGATCCTGACGACGCGAAGCGCAAAGTCGGGTTTTTCGTACTTTTCGCAAGCGACGGTGGCCACATGGATTGAGCTGTCGCCTTTGGCGGTGAGGCTGTTGGCGAACATGCCGTTATAGAACTGGTCGAACGAGACCAAGCCGCCGACTTCTTCGTTGGCGGTGCCTTTGGCTGTGTCGTGGGTGACCTGAATGATGGAACGGTTGGAGCCACGGACTTGCAAATCGACATAACCCAGGCTTACGAAGGACTCGAAGATGTTTGTCATCAGCGAGAACTGGTAAGGCACGAAGGGATAGAAGTCGATGAATTGCTGGCGGGACTCATAGGCTTTGTAGCTGTTGGGCAAAGCATGGAACTGTTGGGCAAGTGCGTTTTGCTTTGCATCATAGAGCTTGCCTAATTCAATCTCGGCAGCTGCTGTTTTTTCGAGAATACGCTTTTGGGTGATGTATTCCTGCTCGATACCTTTGAGCGAGACCTTGACCTCGAAACGACCCATAATCTTGCCGTAGTCCTCAGCGGTTTGGTTGATGTTGCAGGCTTGGAGGATTTGGGAGAGGTCTTGCTGCGCTGTGCAAGCGACCCAAATCTTATCCTCACAATACTTGTGCAGCTCCTCGACGATGGTCTGCAGCTGAAGGAGCAAACCTTTGCGGTCGTCGATGAACTGGCTGACCTCATCGACGAGGAAAACGAGGCGATAGTTTTCGTCCTTGTTTTTGAGATAGGCTTTCAGCTCGTTCATGAAGGTTTCGACACTGAGGACGAAGGAGCCTTCCTCGATGGCCTTGCGGATTTGGTCGGTGGCGAGCTGAGGCACCAGCTCCTTGCCGATGGCGAGAATCTCATCAAGCTCGGTGATGGCAAGGGTGTTGGACTCGGTGTCCCAATCGTAGCCTTTGGCAGCGATGCGCTGCTTGAACTCATTGAGTTTGCCGTAGTCGTCAAGCTTTTTCTCGAAATACTGGGCGAGCGGAAGGTTAAGGTTGTTGTAGCCACGGAAACGGTTGAACTGGTTCCAGAAGACATCCAAGAAGACGCGGTTTTGGTCGCCATAGGAGTCGCTGACCGTTTCGATGTTGAAGTGGATGGTGTCGATGGTGGCTTTCTTTAACCATAAGGCCAGGTCTTCCATATCGGAGATGGTGACATTGGTCTTACTGCCCATGACTGACAGCGGGTCGCGAAGCTTTACTGCCTCGGTGAGACGCGCCACTGCCTTATCACTATACTTGGGATTGACGAGATAGTTGAGGAATTTCAGGAAGTGGGATTTACCACTGCCGAAATAACCATTGATCCAAATGCCGTTGTGGTTGAACTCGCGGAGGCGTACTTCGTTGAGAATGGTGTAGAGGCTTCGGATGATTTCGTCGGTAAAGACATATTCATCGATTTCGACCTTGACGGTTTCATCGTCGAAGTCGCTGGCCGATACCACGGGATTGACATAACGGTTAATGTCTTTCAGATATATATTCTGTTGCTTCATAGTGATAAGGTTTTATTCGCTTGGGAGATAGTCGTTGATAAAGAAAGTGGCGCGGTAGTTGTGCTGGTCATCGATACTATCGAAGAGGCGGAAATTGCTTTCGACTTTATGACCGGGATAGAAGATGATGATTTTATAACGGTTGGGCTTGTTGTATTCCTCGTAGTTGGCCATGAAGATATTGGTGCGCAGGTAAGGGAACATATCGCCCATACCGTAGAGGAACACATAAGGCCGATTCATTTCATCATCGATGTTGACATGGTCGATGATGCGCTTGTGGATGTATTTGAAGAAATCAGGGCGCAAGGCTTCGGCACACAAGAGCTTGGTGATGCCATCGGGATTGCTCTTTTCTTTATTCTTGATGTAGTCGAGATATGAGGGATTGGGGCCAAACTGTTTTTTTGACAGATAGGTGCAGAACTCATCAAAGATATTGAGGTCGAGGATGTCGACGAAATTGATGGGACGGATGAGCTTTTCCTTGAAGTCCTTGATTTGGCGACGGATTTCGTATTCGTCGGCTGGATTGTACTGGAAGATGTAGAAATTGTAGTTCAGGACACCATGTTCGAGGTCTTGGAATTTCTTGGAGCAAAGGACATCATAAAGCTCGTTGATGGTCATTGGTCTCATAAGGCGGAGTCTTTTATGCGTTCGATTTCGTAGGGTTGCAGCAGACAGGCTTCAAGGAACCACGGCTCGCCAATGGTGAGATAGAAGGCGAAGTCGGCATCAGGAAGTGAAACAGGGTGCAAGGCATCGGAGTCGTCGAGGATGCCGACCTTGCGGAGGATGGTGAGATAGGAACCAACAACTTTGCGCTTGGTGGCATCAGACCAGCTGTCGACAAAAGGATCATCGGCGGCGATTTCCATCATTTGCATATAGACATCGTTGAAGGTAACCGATTGGCTGACGGAGTTCCATTTCTTAATGACAACATTGACTTGGAAATCGAAGCAGATGCGATAGGCTTTGAGGACGACAAAAAACATGGCTATGTTTTGCGCCTGGGGCGACATGTCGAGGTAATGATTCCAGAATGCAGGTGGCACGGCCTTGTAGCGACGCTGGAACTCAGCAATAGCGCGTTTACGAGTGGTCTCAGTGTTGATTTTAAGTAGTCGGTTGTTTATGATTTCATCTTTCAGCAGCGCATCGGCATCGTCGCTCATCAGGAGAGGCAGGACGGCTGTCATTTCGTTGATCATGAAGCCGCATCCTGTTATTGCCGCGCTGTAAGGACTATTGTTTTTCATCTAAATTGCGTTTGGGTATAGAGGGTGCAAATTTATGGAAAAAATGGTGAATTTGGAGGGGTATTTTTATAAAATAGGTGTAAAAAGATGTAAGTTGAGAGTTTAGAGTTGAGAGTTTAGAGTTGTTTTTAGTTGAGAGTGGGGAGTTTGGAGTTGTTCAGTTATTCAGTTGTTCAGTTGGGAGTTATAGGACAAATGGGACAGATGGGACGGATGGGACGGATAATGAGGTGATTTCGGTATGCGTGCTGACGTGCTTACGAAGGTGTGATTATCTTACCTTTGAAAAATTGACAAAATTACAAATGTGGCGAACGATTTTTGGCCAAACGGGTGAATAGATTTTGGCCAAATGGGTGAACGATTTTTGGCCAAATGGGTGAACGTAAAAAGGATTTTTGTATTTTTGCGTCACAATTTAAACAAAAAAGTATGGACAAGACCTATAAGAAAAGAATAGCTGACAGGCTGTTAGAGCGTAAGTTAGCAGGCAAAGGGGCTGTGCTTATCGAGGGTGCGAAGTGGTGCGGAAAGACCACCACAGCGGAGCAGATTGCCAAGAGCGTGAAGTATATGTCGGAAACAGGAATGGTTGACCAGAACATCAAGATGGCGACGCTGAATCCAAAGCTTCTGTTGACAGGTGAGTTTCCCCGGCTTATCGACGAGTGGCAGATTGCCCCTCAACTGTGGGACAGCATTCGTTTTGAATCAGACCACGGCCCATTAGGTCAGTTTATTCTGACAGGCTCTGCCGTCCCAGCCGATATGAGCAAAGTGGTTCATTCGGGAACGGGACGCATTGGGTGGCTGAGGATGCGTCCCATGAGCCTATGGGAATCGCAGGAATCGACCGGAGAGGTGTCGCTGGCCGAATTGTTTGAAACACCCAAACAGGTTGGAGCCATCAACAATATGGACATTGACCGATTGGCTTTCTTGACCTGCCGCGGAGGATGGCCATTGGCAGTTGACATGGAAAACGAGATAGCCTTAGACCAGGCGTTTGACTATGTGGAGGCAGTTGAGAAACGTGATATTTCGAAGGTGGACGGTGTAGAGCGCGACCCCGTAAGGGTTCACCGTCTGTTGCGCTCGCTGGCGCGTAACCAAGGTAGCCAAGCATCGTGTGGCACCATCAGGGCAGACTTGTTAGCTAATGAGTCGGACGCTTTGTCGGAAGATACCATCGCATCATATATCAAGGCTCTGAAAGAGATTTTTGTGGTAGAGGACAGCGAGGCATGGAATCCGAACTTGCGGAGTAAGACGGCGATACGGACGAGTGACACGCGGTATTATACCGACCCATCGATTGCCACCGCTGCATTAGGCATAGGCCCTCGTGACTTGGTGAACGACTTGAACACCTTCGGGTTGATGTTTGAGACGCTGGCCGTGCGAGACCTGCGAGCCTACGCCGAGGCACTCAACGGTAAGGTGTATCACTTCAGGGACAAGAACGGTCTGGAATGTGATGCGGTGGTGCATCTGAGGGATGGGCGTTATGGTCTGGTTGAGATAAAACTGGGTGGCGATGACCTCATCAATGAAGGCGCGGCATCATTGACGGATCTTGCAGGCAAGATTGACACGGATAAAATGAAGGAGCCGTCATTCATGATGGTGCTGGTGGGCGTGGGAATGTATGCTTACCGCCGTGAAGACGGAGTGTTTGTTGTGCCCATTGGGTGCTTGAAGGATTAAGCGGCCTCAGCCCAATCCTCTCCGAGCGGAGAAGAAGAATCGGACAGAATTCGTTATTTGCACTAACGTGCTATCGTGCTTACGATAGTTTGAAAAAAGTTGTAAATTTGCGGCGTTTTTTAATCGAAAAGACATAGAAAAATAGGCTTTACGCTTTGTTTTCCTGTACTAGAATCTGGCAAAATTCACTCACAAAGGAAGCAGAGCTGTGAAGTCTGCGCCATAGGCGTAGACTTCTTCGCTTCTGTATTGTGAGGGCTTGCCAGAGCCTTAGTACTATAGAACGAGAAGGCTGCGCCTTCTTTTATGCTGGAAGCCGCAAAACCCTATTCCATGACACGGGAGGAAATCAAACAAAAGTACGCTGACATCAAGGCCAAATTGAAGGCTGCACAAACGCTTTTGGATAGCCTTAACGATGTGGATGAAGATGACCTGCAAAGCCAAGCCGACGCGCTGAAAGAGGTTGTAAGGCTTCATCAGGAAGCTGCCGACATAATGGCTGAAATAGACCGTTTGCAGGGAAATTCCTCACGAAAAAAGTGAGTGAGGAATGAGGAAATGAGGAAATGAGGAATTTGAGGATTCCGAAATTGTTGTATTTTTGTCGAAAAATCAGCGATATGAAAGTAAAGATGTTCATTAGGAACCAATGCTGTTCTTTCCGTTACCATCTTGAAGCAGAGTTCCCATGTGCTCCAAGAATTGGGGACATTGTGACGGCAGATTGGGATCCTGTCAAGAAAGCTATCATAGAGAATGACGACCTGTTTGACTATTGGGAGTATCTGCCAAGCGAGTTGGCCGAATGGTATTTAAATCCTAAAAAACAAAAGACGCAGCCCAAGCCAACGAAGGAGCAATTATGGAAGGGGTTGTGTTTTGATACTTTAGGCAGGGTTGTTTCCGTGTGTTGGGTTGTCAGGGATGGCGAAGCACAGTGTCGGATTGATTTGGAGGATTTGGAGGCAGATAATAGCTGATTTCCTCACGAAAAAAGTGAGTGAGGAATGAGGAAATGAGGAAAACTGAAAAATAGCCCCGCGCATCGCAAGATGGCGGGGTTATTTTTCAATCATTTCCTCGTGGTTTTAGGATGTTTTGCAGGTTGATGATGGCGTACTCAGTGCGGTGGACACCTGCGCTTTGTGCGGCGTGGTTGACGACATCGACGAGGTAGGCGTAATCGGACTGTTTGATGGTGGCCGAAATGGTGAGGCCACACACGCCAAAGAAGCCGAGGTTTGTGGCCACCACGGCGGGACGGATGGCACGGTAGGCGGCTTTGGTGTAGGTTTCGATGTGGATGATTGCTTTCATATAGTTAGAAGTTTGAAGTTAGAAGTTAGGAGTTGACTCCCCCGGCCTGCGGCCACCCCCTCTCAGAGGGGGAAGAGTCGTGTCACCCCTTCGGGGTTGGGATTGGTGGGTCGATGGTCAGTTTGTAGGCTGACTCGCGGATGCCGGCTTTTTGTAAAGCGGTTTTGATGACCTCGTATGTTTGAGGCCCTTTGCGCGTTCTGATGGTGGCTGAATAGCAGAAAAACCGCCAAAGGCGTTTGACGACATTGGATTTTACCATGATGGCATGGATGGCTGCATAGGCATTTATGGAGTGGGTTTCGATTTGTATTGTGTAGTTCATAGTGCGTTGGTTTTGAGGTATTGGCCGTTGGCGGGATGCGCCAACTGGCCAGACTTGATGAAGAATTGCAGGTAACGCTCAGCGGTTTTTTCGGTGATGTTGAGCGAAGCGGCGGTATTGAGATAGGTTGGGCGGTCGAAAGTTTCTGGCAATGCTGCCAGGAACTTTTCGCGGGTTTCGGCTGCGATAACCTGACGGCCTTTCAAGACAGGTGCCTTGGCATTGCGAGGCAGCGCCTGAAAGACAGCTGCCGAGTGCTGCAGCAGGACTTTGACCATTGCCAAGGCCGTGTCGAAGTCGGCATCGGAGCAGACCAGCCGCTTGATGTCTTTCAGGCTTTTGCCTGGTGCCTTATCGATGAGGCGAAGGACGCTGAGGATCATCGCGAAGCGAAACAGGATGAGGCCGAGGCGACGGACAGTGGCCACGATCTCGTCGCCGAGCAGCTGAGCGAAGCGAAGCTGGGTGGCTTCAAAGAAGTCGTTGAACTGGTCCATCTGGGAGAGGCTGAGAGTGAATTGGACAGGCCGCTTGGGGAACTTCTTCAGGAAGGTGAAGAAGTCGCGGCCAATTTCCTTGAACTTCTCATCGGCGGTGGTACCACCATGGGAGGCAAACATGTTGTGCCAGACCAGTTCGGTTTCCATGACATAGAAGATGAAACGGCTGAACAAGCCGTTTTCAGCATCAGGGATGAGATTGAAGATTTGCTGCGGTGTGCCGGACAGGACAGCGGAGAATTTGGGCTTCACAATCTCGACATATTCATGATCTTTCTTGCGGAGATAGGAAATCGTTTCATGGTGAAACGCTTTCCTGAATCCGTCAGAATAGTTGCCCAGGTCGGAATTGAAGGCGTTGGCCAAGGTGTCGCCTTCTGTCTCGAACAGAAGGCCGACACCGTTGTTTTGGGCGAGGGTCTGATAGACGACTGTGGCCGTGCTGTTGGCAGGGACGAACAAAGTGAGGAACGGCGGTTCTTTGGGAGGCACTTCAAGAGAGTTTTTGCGGTTGATGGCATAGGCCACTTGGGCTGCTTCAAACTTCTTCAGCTGCTTGCGGTATTTGTCGCGGAGCGCCTGATGCAACGGCGCAGCGAGATGACGGCACAGGGAGAGCCGTCCTTTGCCAGCCGATGCTCGTGCCGTGACAAAGAGGAAGAGATTGGCGAAGACTTCGCGACAGTCATACATGCCATATACATTCGGGATGCAGGCCGAAAAGACTGTCAGAGAGCCGAGGATGAGGATGTCGGCATCGACATCCGAAACCGAGTCGGCGATGATGCGCTGCATGATGGATGGGAGGTCTTTTTTGACTGCTTGGGAGAAGGTTGGAAGGGGTACGGGTTGTGCGGACGAGCCGTCCGCAAGCCTGGGGTTTTCCTCATTCCTCATTTCCTCATTCGGATTTCGTGAGGAAAATGGGTGAGATTGCGGGGCGCAGCCCGCAATGGAGTCAGGACGGAGCAACGAGCCAAGACCATCGGAAGATGGTGCTGGCAAGTTGATTCCGTGGGATTTAGCGATATGGAAGAGGGTGGCGATGGTGATGGGAGCCTTGCCGGACGGCACCTTGTGACGGACGCAAGAAGCGTATTGTTTTGAGGCTGTTTTGTAGTCATAATTGGGGTAAAAAGCCGAAATTCTGTGGAAAAAGTGCTCACCATCGGCACCGAACTCGTAAGCGAGGGCGAAGCCGATGCTGCACCAGTCGCCATAATCGGCGGTGATGTCGATGCCCGACCGTTCAATCAGGACGGTCAGGGCCTCGACGGAGGAATAGGATGAGGAAATGTTGAGAGGAGCGGTCATGACAGTTTGGGATTGATATAGGCCTGCGGGTCGTATGGTAGGAAACAGGCGCGGGCGACATCTTTGCATTTGCCATCGGCTTCGAGCTGGTAGGTGGAAAACAAGTATTGTTTGACAGCCTCGAAGAAGATGGGATGATATTTGGCTGGCGTGTCGTCGGGGAAATACTTCTCACGGCGCAAGTAGTTTTGCTCCATCGACACGACCCATTTGAGGCCATCACCTGAAGGACTACGGAAGAGCAGCATGGTCTCAAAATAGCGGTCGTTGATGAGCTGGCCAAAGGTGGCTTCGACATCCTTAAGGTGGTCGAAGTCGAAGCAGAACAGCATGGAATGGCGAACGAGGTTTTCCGAGTTGCGCCCTGTGAAGATGCCTGAGAAAGTGCAGTAGTCGAAATGGGTTTTCTTGAAGACTTTGCGACGGTCTTCAGGCAACGAGCGGCAGGTTTCAGTGGCCAACTCAGAAACGCCTCCGATGATGTAGTGATAGGCATCCAGAAGGGTGTATTCCATGGATGGCTGGGTGTTGGTGATTGGTCTGCTGAAGTAAGAGAAACGGGGCAAGAAATCGAGGAAATCACTGCTCATCGTCGCCCTCCTTTCTCTTTTGGTTTTCGATGAAGGCAATGATCTCATCGAGCTTGTAGAGGCAATAATGGGTGTGAACCTTGTAATAAGGCAAGCCCTTGGCGCGGAGCTTGCAGAGGGTGCGCATCGAGCAATGGAGCAAGCGAAGGACATCGCCAGAGTCGAGCCATAGCTTGGAAAGGTCGGGATGGGTCAAGACGACATCCTCTTTTTTGACAAAACCTTTGAGATTGTTCATTGACGGCCTCCTTTCATGGCCTTGCGAGCCTTTAGGGGCACGGTGATGGTTTCATCGTCGTTGACGGTGAAATCCTCACCAAGGATCCAGGCATCAATTTCGGATTTAAGAAATTGGAGCTTGGCTCCGGCTTTGTGGTAAGGGATGGCCTTTTTCCAGACCCAAGAATAGATGGTCTGGCGGGCAGGCTTGCCGGGAAGGTAGATGATGAGGTCTTCGACGCTCATCCATTCTTTTTGAGGCTGGCCATCGCGCTCGGCGATGGTTTGCAGCATGGACTTCATTTCGCCAACATCCTTCATCAGCTTAGAGACGGCATCAGGAAGGCTGTCGAAAGTCACAGTTTCGTTAGGTTGATACATGACGTGATTGTTTTAGGGTTATCCGTCGGCGAAGAAACGGGTAAACAATCACGTGGATGCAGGAGTCATATATGATTCATGGATGTTTTTTTCATCCTATTTTCCTAACTGACTTATTTAGAAGTGCTTGTGCGAGGGTGTCGAAAATGGCTGTTATAGTAGCTTCGGAACAGCCTTCACCGATGGAGTTGCTGAAGTATTTGTTGGCATCGGAGAGCTTGTAATCAAGCAGGTCGCCAAGGGTGTTGAAATACTCATCGAGCGAGAGGTCTTGACCGTCGCGAGAGATGATCATACGCAAATCATAGATGGCACGAAAAACACGGATAAGGTCGATTTTTGAGAACTCCCTATTGAAGGCCAGGTTGGAGGTGTAGGATGTGACGGTATTGGCATCAAACATTTCCTCCTTGAACTTCACCAACTCAACGAGGTCGCCTTGTGTCTTGGAGAAGATATAGCGCAGCAGCTTGAAGACATTCGAGGTTTTGGCCTCAAATGTGGAATTAAGCAGGTCAACGACCTGAATGATGCTGTCGCGTGGGATATCAGAGCCGTCAGGCGCATTGGAGAAGCCAATGCTTAGCTGGTTGTCTTTATCCTTGAAAGCGGCCATTTGCAGCTCTTCATAGTCGTGCTGCAGCGCGTTGTATCTTTCATTCAGCTTGATGTATTCAAAATGCCAGTCGGGCGGCATGGGTGACTTGGCGTTGACATCGAAGGCGAAGCCAGAGCTGGCAAGCTCACTGGCAAGCCGCTTGAAGATGGGGAAATAGTTTGACTCAGCCGCCATGGAGCGTTCGATGGCCATCATCATGCGCTCGCTTTGCTTGGTGCCTAGAATGGAGAAAACGACATAGACCACGGAGAAAACGAGCTGGGCGTAGTGGGAGTCCTCGTACTCGTCTTTGAGTGGCCGAAGGTACTTGGCTTTGAAGGACTCTTCGGGATGACGTTCGAGGACGATTTTATTGAGCTGCCTATAGGCATCGCGCATCACTAAGTAGGGCGTGCGGGTCAAGCGGTAGAGTCGGCCATCAGCGTAGTTGGGTTCGCTGACATCCAAGATGGTCGCATAGATTTTTTCATTGAGTGGCCCGAAAACGGGGTCTTCGAGATAGCCGTCCAAATCGGCGTGGATCTTAAACATTGATACTGTCATATTTAATGGAGTTTTATGAATGCCTAATAATAAAAGGTGCGGCGAAGATATAGAAAAAGCCCAGCGGAGCGCCGGGCTTTTGATTCATTCTTCGTCTTCGTCAATCTCTGGATCGATGAAGAGGAGGTTGTTTACCTTCAATCGCTTCTTTGGGCTGATGGTGCCTTGATAGCCTCGGAGGACGTTCTTGGAAT
>JAFXMK010000027.1 GCA_017530365.1 Bacteroidales bacterium | reverse complement strand
GCACTTCTGACGAAAGCATCCAAGAGTTGCTCGGCAGTAATCAAGCTGTCGGCGACGGCGGAAAGATAAACTCTGACATAATCACCTTGGCTGCCCGTAGGCTCAAAATAAGGTGATTGGGTTTTGCCCATTTCCGAGAGTTCGCGCATCAGATAGCGTCGCGCCGAGGCCGTGTCGCTGATGATATGGCCAGGGCCAAAATGCTCTTGGTAGAAACTCTTGTAAATGTCCTGCAATGTGGATTCAGGATAGGTCACCAACTGCCTCTCGATGGCCGAACGCATCGCTACCGTGTCGATGGTTTGGCTAAAAAGGTTGAAGGAACAGGCCAAGGCTAATATCAGTAAAAGCTTTCTCATCACGCCTTAATAATCGTTTCCGCCATCCGTCTTCCAGCATCGAAGGCCTTTTGCAGGTCTTCTTCCCAGTGCTCCTCGCGATACTTGCGTTTGGCTTCTTCCGAGAAGCCTCCCAACTCGAAATTGGCGTAGTTCTTCACTTGGTAGGTGTTGTTGGCAAACAGTTTCTCCAGTTGTCCGAGGGCCCTTGCGATGCAAGGCTCCATAGAGCCGTAGCCGTTGCAGTTGCTGCCTCCCACACCACCGTTTTGTGTCTCCACCAACACTACGGGCATCCGCTTCGGGGCGGTGATGCTGTAGTCGTTGTATGAGAGCCAGGGGAAAGCCAATCTTTCCAAAAAGGCACGCATCTGTCCGGTTACCTCGCCGAAATAGTTGGGCGAGCCTAATACCAAGCCGTCGGCATTGGCGATGTCTTCCAAAACAGGTGTGAGCGCATCCTTGAATTTGCACACCTGCGAGGCTTTGCCCTTGATTTTGCAGGCCATGCACGACATGCAGCCTTTATAGTCGAGGGCATAGAGGCGTGTGGTTTTTACTTCGATTTCGTTGCTGATGGAACTTGCTCCTTCGGCAAATTTCTTAAGCATAGAGGCCGTGTTGAAAGTAGCGCGCGGGCCTCCGTCTATGATGATAATCTTTTTCATTGTTGTAGTTTTATTCTCGTTCACAAAACGTCACATGCACCGTGTCGCCGAAAGTCTTGCCAATTTGTTTCCGGATGACCTTCCGCACGCCGATGATGAAGCAAGGCGTCCCCATCTTGACAATTTGGCTGTCGTAAGGCACGCCGTCGAAAGTGGCATGGACTGCCAGCCGTCCTTTCCCGAACAGCGCCTTGATGTTGAAAGGCACCTCAACGTAAGCGGCATCCATATCCTCGTTTTGCAGGATGATGGCGTCGAATTCGAAAGGTTCTTCTGATGCGTCTTCAGCAGTTTCACCGCCTGCACGTAGGGACTTGAGGTGACGCTCACGAAGTAGGCCGCCATGGCGGAGAGGCAGCTCTTGTTTGTTGGTTGGATTAGGCATGGTATGCAAGATTAGGGTGTAAAGATACGATTTTGTGGCAGAAATAAACAAAACGCCGCAAAAGTAATCTTCTCCTTTGCGGCGGTGGTTTGTGAGAAAAGGCAAAGACACAAAGTTACCCGTAGGTTTCAATCAAGTGCTTTACGAACTGCATGTCGTTGAAGTTCACCGTGCCCGTGTCGTGCTGGTTCATCGTGGCGATTTGGGCCATTTCGGCGGTGGTGAGGGCGAAGTCGAAGATGTCGAGGTTTTGCGCCATGCGTTGCCCACGCCTTCTTCGTTGAAGTAGGCCTGGGCCGTGTCGATGAGGCGGTAGCCGACGCTCAGTGCATCGCTCACGCAGCGTTCCGCCTCTTGCGGCGGAACCAAGAAAACGCCGTAGCCCAAAAGTGGCATTTCGACGCCGTTGGATAGTTTGGTGTATTGCATATTGTTAGGTGTTATAGATTTTGATGCAAAGAAACGAAAAATCCGCGAAATGGATGTTTTCACATTTTGCGGATTAAACTTCACTTTTTTCTCATTGTCAATATGTTCCCGCACTCGCCTCTGTGAATAGCCACAGCCCCTCACGCTTGACGAGTTTGAAACGGAGTTGCAACCGCCAATTGCTGCGACCACCGCCGAAGACCGCTGCCATCACGCGGCTGCGCCCCGTCATGGTGGCTTGGTCGCCGTCGATTTTGATGTCCATATGCTCGTGCTGGACGGAATAGTAGTTGAGTGTGCCGTCGGCAATGGCATCGAGGTATTGTTGTTTTGACTGGCGCATCCCCGTCATGTGGATGAGCACCATCTCGTCGGCATAGACATGGTTAAGCGTGGCCGTGTCCTTGGCGATCATGGCCTGATACATGGTCTCATAGAGCTGTTGGATTTGCTATTTGTCAGTATCTTGCACGTTCATTTGTAATGTGGCCATAATCAGTGTAAAAATCAGTCCCATATTTACTGGGTGATTAATCAATCGCCTTGATGAACTTCGCTGGATTGCCGCCCACGATGGTGTTAGGTGCAACATCCTTGGAGACAACGGCTCCAGCGGCCACAACGGCGTTTTCGCCCACAGTGACGCCAGGCAGGATGGTGGCACCCGCCCCCACCCACGCATTGCGACAGATGTGTACTGGCTTGCATATTAGGACCTGACGGTCGTGCAAGTCATGGTTGTTGCTGATGAGCTGCACGTTGGCGGCTATCATTGCTCCCTCGTCGATGGTGATGCCGCCGCGTGCCATCATCAGGCAGTCGGGCATGATCATCACATTCTTTCCGATATGCACGTTGTGGAAAGCCACGCCTTTCACGGGCGGCTGGATCCATGCTCCTTCACCGAGGCCCTCGCCGAACAGCTCTTTGGCGGCTGCGGCGGCTTCGGGAGAGTAAGGGATGCTGTTGTTGAAGCGGTGCTGGATGGTGGCCTGCTTTAAGTACATGGCACGTTCTTCAGGCGTGCTCAATCTGGGGTCAACTCTAAATTCTTCCATGTTTATTCACTTAATCGTTTGTTCATCAATATGTAGTCAAAGTGTTGCATCACTTCAACTTCCCATACCACTCGTCATCCACGGGTTCCAGCCATTCCGTGCTATTTCCTGGCTTGGCATCGGAATGATAGGTCAGGTGCTGCATCCACGAGTCGGCGGCGGCACCGTGCCAGTGCTTCACGCCTTCGGGGACGGCGACAACCATGCCTGGCTTCAGCTCGACGGGATCCTTGCCCCATTCTTGGTACCAGCCGCGACCGCTCACACAGATGAGCATCTGCACCGCGCCATGGTGGATGTGCCAGTTGTTGCGGCAACCCGGCTCAAAACTGACGTTGCAGAGGCCGCTCGCAGGGTCGAGGATGGCAAGATGGCTGTTGCCGATGAAATACTGGGCGAAGGCCGTATTGGGTTCGCCAAGAGGCCAAACCGAGGTCGAATAAGGCTTGTCCTGACCGTCGACCACCGTGGCGATGGCGGCTTCCGTGCGCGAAGCTTCCGATTGCAATCCATTGGCTTTCAAGGCCTCGGCGATGTCGTGAAGTTGGGCTTCGGTCAAGCCCATATTCAAGGCACCGCGCACATGGGCGATGAGTTGCGGCATCACGTTTTCGAGGCCGCTGAGGGCACTCACAGTGATAAGCTCGCGGTCGGCAAAGGTGAGGTTGTCGCGGGCGAAGATGTCGCCGAAGAGGTGGGCCTTCAGGTAATAGTCCTCGGCGGGACAGAAGGCATAGTTGAAAGGCTGGCCGCTGAGTTTGGTTTGCACTTCGGTACCTTGTTTCAAGGCATCGTAATCGGAGGGCAGGAGAGAGGCTTCCATACCTTCTTCTATGGTTTTTCCTTCGGCCTTTCGTTGTTCGATCACCTTCTGCAAAGTACCTAAAGCGTTGAGCGAGCGCGGGAATCCTGTGTAGGCATAAAGTTGCGAAAGGGCTTCCTTGGTCTGACTGACGGTGAGGCCAGTGTCCATGCCCTCGTTGATGGCTTTGGCCAAGGCGGTATAGTCGGCTTTGGCCTCGTTGCAGGCTATGGCGGCCATGGTAGCGGCTTGTTCCTTGTTGAATGTCAGTGTGTTCATGTCTTTGTCTTGTTTCGTTTCGGTCTTCGGTGTGCAGGCTGCGAGCAATGTTGCCAAGGCTGCGATGATGATGGTATGTGATTTCATTTTGATGTAGGATTTGGCTGCAAAACAACGAAAAATCCGCAAAACGCGAGTTGCACATTTTGCGGATTGTTTTTCACAAATTACTTGAAAGATTCCGTTCTGCCCAAATTCAAATATCATTCTCAATTACTTTAATAACCGTCGCCGGCACACCGCCCACCAAAGTGTTATCAGGTACATCTTTGTTGATCACGGCTCCGGCTGCCACCACCACGTTGTTGCCGATGGTCACACCAGGCAGGATGGTGACGTTGCCGCCAATCCACACGTCGTTGCCGATGCGAACGGGCTTGGCCAGGGCGTGATATTCCCTGCGCCCCTTGGGCGATAGCGGATGCCCGACGGTGGTAATCAAGGTGTTTGGTCCAATCATCACATGGCTGCCGATATAGACCTCACGGATGTCGAGGATGGTGAGGTTGTGGTTGCCGGTGAAGTCGTCGCCGATGAAGATGTTCTTGCCTCGGTCGCAGTTGAACGTCTTGGCGATCCACACGCGTTCGCCCACGGCACCTAGCATCTGCTGCAGCTGCCGGTATTGTGCCATGTAGTCTCGCCCGTCGATGGAGTTGAAGATTTCGCATTGCCTGATGGCCTCGGTCTTGAGAGCGATTAGTTCCTCATCGGCATACGAATATTCTATGCCAGCGTTGCATTTTTCCAAGTTAGTCATATAGTTGTCGTTTTATTTCCGTTCACAAGATGTCACATTCACCGTGTCGTCAAAATTCTTCCTGTCTCTGTCAAATAAGTCGTTTTATTCTAGAGACGTTGCAATAATACGGTTTTTTTGAATAAGATGATGTTTATTTGTAATGGTTGACTACCTTACCGTTATCCTCATGGTTTCATAAGCCTCGATGCATCCGTAAGGAACGGTAAGGGTAGGAGTGCCGTAATTCTCGAACACCATGCCTCCAAATTCGTCTCCAAGGGCAGGCGGTGTTGTCGCCAACGAAACCGTTGCTGTGACATTGTAACAATTTCTGAAAGCCCATTCACCGATGAAAGTGACGGATTCTCCTATGATCAAGGTTCCGTCAAGGCTTTGGCAATCAAAAAAGGCACTGGGCCTGTTGGTTTGTACTGAATTGGGGATGACTAGGTCGCCAGCCCAATCATAGCAAAATGCAAAGGCATTCTCCCCAATCACAGTCACTGATTCGGGAATAACGATCGATGTGAGTCCAGTAACGCCTCTGAAGGCGCATAAGCCAATTGCTGTGACGCCATCTGGTATAACAGTGTTCAATAAAAGAAACCGCCGCAATGGTCAATAAAACAGTGCGGCGGTTTGATGATAAGAACTTTTCTTAACCTAACTTGCCTTGCTCAAACAGCTCGTTTCAAGGTGGTCCTGCTTACGAACAAGTTGTAAGTCAGCTCAAAGACTCATTTTCAATCCCATAAAATAGGTTCTCGGCATCGAAGGGCCGTAGATGTAGCCGGCGTCGCGCATCGCACCTTGGTCGAAATCGTTTTGGTAACTGTTGAAAATGTTTTGCACCCCGCCGTTGAGTTGCAAGACCGTGCCGACGGTTAATGGGATGTCGTAGGTAAGCTTCATTCCCATGTCGAAGAACGAGGGGGTGGTTGTTTCACTGTCTTCTTCAACGTAACCTGCATAATGTTGCACCAACATCGGTCCTGTAAAGATACCCGACACGGAAGCCTGAAAACGTTTTGTGATGGGACAAAGCATCGAGAGGTAGCCGTAATGGTCGGGCGTGCGGAACATGCGGCGCTGCGGCTCAATATCAGGGTTTTCGCTCCAGTGCTCAGGCTCTTTGTAACGACTCTGCTGCCAAGTATAGCCGGTCTGAAGCATAAAGTCATTGTGCTTGAGTTGTGCTTCAACATTGACTCCACCTACAAAAGCCCCCGCCCCGTTACAACGTTCCATAAGAATATTGCCTTGAGCATCAACGCCGTTGGGACGAAGCACAAACACGTCATTCAGGTTGGTGTAGAACCCTTCGACCAATACGTCGAAGTCATACGTGCCAAAGAAATGCTCCCAGCCTAAGGAGCCACTGAAACTATGGCTGTACTCCGGCTTCAGGTCGGGACTCAGGGTGATCAGCATCACTTCGCCGCCCACTGCCATGATGTGGAGGTCTTCATCGAAGGCCTGCGGTGCGCGGAAACCAGAGGAATAACTGATTCGCGTCGTAAGCGATGGCACCACTTCCCACCTGACATTGGCCCGAGGACTGAATACGGGTTTGTCCATGAGGCTGTGCTTGTCGGCACGAAGGCCAACGAGGAAACCAAACTGCTCGTTCTTCCATTCGTTTTGCAAAAAAGCGCTCGCTACATCGGCATGCTGGTCAACCACCCGATGATAAGCAGGTTGTTCATCAACGAGATGGTTCGTTGCCCATTCGGCACCAGCCACCAAAGTAGAGGGAAGGAACAACAACTTGGGGAAATGATAGGATGCTTGTGTTCCAATCACTGAGCTGAAATCCGTCGATGACCCGTAAGCATTGAGGTCTAGTTGGGTTCCGTAATAAGTGCTTCGGTCGATGTCTTGCAGCGAGGCGAAAACCGATAGATGGAATCGTGTGTCTTTGCTGAGGTAGTCGTAGGTGAGGCCGCCCCCATTGACGTGATGTTCGGCCTGTTCGGCCACTTGGCTGAGATGGGGCGGTCTGGTGATGCTGTCGCCACCGCGACGGAACTCGTAAAGACTATGGTATTCAGCGATGATTTTCGATCCTTTGCCAAAACGATAATAGGCGCGCGTGCCGATATTCATGGCTTTCTGTTTGCCGAGCTCCGTAAAGCCATCGCCGTCATGGTCGTAACCCTGGCGGTTATGCGCGGTTCCAAAAATGTACGCTCCCGCCTTGTGGTTGTTCGACACCAGGGAAGCATTGAAAGAGCTTGTGTTATCCCATGATTTTCCATGGATGAGCCTGGTTGTGTTGGCCAGTTCCAGCGTATTCTTGATGGGCTCTCGGGTGATGATGTTTACTACACCGCCAATGGCGTTGGCACCAAACAAAGCCGAACCACCCCCTCTGATCACCTCGATGCGATCGATCATGGAAACGGGGATCTGCTCAAGTCCGTAAACACCGGCCAAAGCACTGAAAACGGGTCGGCTGTCAATCAGAATCTGTGAGTATTTTCCCTCCAAACCGTTAATTCTTACTTGATTTGTACCGCAGTTTTGGCACGTGTTTTCCACTCTCAACCCAGGCTGGTAATTCAATCCCTCTGCAAGGTTTACCGCATTGATATTCTCCAATGCCTTAGGATTCAATACATTAACTACAACTGCAGCCTCGCGGCGGTTAACGGCTACACGGCTGGCAGAAACCACCACGTCGCCCAAAAGCTGGATGTCTGGCTCAAGTTCCATGTTCAGTTCCCTGCTCTCACCCCGTTTCACATAGACATCCGCTTGAAAGGTGTTGTAACCGACATAGGAAACCTCTATTGTGTGCTTTCCTTCAGGCAAGTTGGTGATAAAATAGTGGCCGGTCTCATCGGTTGTGGTACCTTTTGTTGTACCTTTAATAACTAAGTTGACGAAGGGAAGATGTTCAAGCGTCTGTTTGTCGATGACATGTCCGAAAAGGTTGGCGTCCGTGTTTTGTGCGATACTCGTATGCGCAATGATTGCCAGTAGCGCTACAATAAATGCTTTTTTGAATCTAGGTTTCATACTGGTTCTAATGAAATTATTATTTTTGTTATCGTCGTGTGTCATTTGGATGGCAAAAATGCCGACATTTGCCGTTACACGACCATCCCTATTAATTGTGAAAAACCTTGTTTTGAATGGCCATTGTATGCTATTCTTGGAAGGAAGGCTGATTTCTGGGGCAAGATCACAAATCGTCTTAGTATACCATTTCCACGATGGCGCTCGCCTCGCTACCAATGGCTAACTCGATGATGAAGCCGTTTTCGATCTGGAAAAGGGAAGGAGTGAGGCTGTCACCCAGTTTGGCGGCCACACGGTATTCCACGCGAAGGCCCTTTATGACGAAGTCCACACGCTTCAGTTTTCCATTGGCTCTATCCACGAAAGCGCCCATGCTCCAAGTGCGGTAGCAGGGCTTGCCTTCGGCATCATAGATGAAGGTGTTGCGGAAGCCAAACATGGGCTTCATGCCATATACTGAGGTCGTTACGGTCAGTTCTTCCTTGAAATCGGGCACGCGCATGATCTCCACCTGCCTTGAGGCAAGCAGCTGCGCCATGTTCTCACGGGCAAAGTATTCTTTTACCTGTGGCTCGCTGTCGATCCACATCTCGGAGCAGTCCTGCATCATCTGAAGGGCCGAAAACAGCTTGAGTTTGCCCTCGCTGTTGCAGGTGCTGGTGGTTACTTTGTAATTCAGGCTGTACATGGTTTCTAATTTTCGGCAAAGGTACGGATTTTTTTGCCTGCAAAGACAATAATTTCAGAGCTTGTCAGTTATTCTTAGTACCTAGCCATGATTGACTTTTTTCGAAAATATGTTTCTATCATCACCCTCATTCTGATAGGGCTGTTCCTCCTTGACCTGACCAACACGGATAAAGAGGATTTGTACGTCATGGAACAAACTGAAATCCAGTCCACCATGTCGCTCGAGGGTGATGAGTTTGACGATGACGATGTTTCGGATTATGTGCTCAATGGCCCATTGGATGGTTTGCAATGGCGATGCGACCTTTGTCCAATTATAACCATAGGCGAGGAACAAAATGAAAATCTATGCTCGGCGGCTTTACGTCTTGGACAGGTTAGGCGTTATGCCCCAAGGAAAAGCATTGCTTACAGCAATAACTATATCAACACGAAAAAAATGAAAGATGGTGCGGACTTCGGTTCGGACCATCTTTTTTTATCCCATAATTCATTTATTATCAACTAAATCTAACTAAAAATGAAGAAACTAGCATTATTTGTAGCGCTCATTGCACTGTCTTTCGCAGTGGCATCATGCACAAAAGAAACGCCCACAGGAGGCAACAACAACAGCAACAACCAATGGGAGGCTGAAGGAAACGGCGTTCCCGTCAATGCGGTTGACATCGATCCGGCCATCGTCTCGTTTGTCAACACACATTTCCCCGAAACGAGTATCCTCAGCTGTAACCAAACTGAGAACTATTACCGAGTGATTCTAAGCGACAATACCAAAGTTTATTTTACCCGAGCATTTGGATGGGTTGAGGTTAACTGCGAGCATTCTTCCATCTATGGTGCTGTTCCAGAAACCATTGTGCCTGAGCAGATTACAGCCTATGTTACCGCCAACTATCCCAATCAGCACATCGATGAAATCGAAAGGGAAAGCAATGGCTGGGAGATTGAACTCAATAATGATGTTGAACTCAAGTTTGATGCCAAATTCAATGTCGTTAATAATGGTGGAAATGGCAACGGAAGTGGTAACAGCACCGATTATGCCGAAATCAACACTTTTGTAAACACCTATTTTCCTCAAACTGAAATTCTTAGAGTCAAAGCAGAAGACGATGAATACGAAGTGAAGCTTGCCGATGGTACCGAGATTTCTTTCAACCTCAACTTCGAATGGACCCACATCGACTGCGAAGAAGGCACTGTTTATCATGCCATCCCCGCCGAACTGGTTCCTGAACAGATTGCTGCCTACGTTACCGCCAATTACCCAGCCCAGCACATCGACAAAATCGAAAAAAGGGCAAACGGCTGGGAAATCGAGTTAAGCAACGGTGTCGAAATTGAATTCGACAGCAACTTCAACGTGACCCATATCGACAACAACTAAGAGGTCAAATTATTTCTTCATAACGAAAGCGGTCAGTGAGCCATCGTTGGCCGCTTTCAAAAATTTACGCGTATGCTCATCGTTATCGCAATTTTAACCCTAATCGCAGGCATCGGGGTGTTTTTGGTTGCCTGTAAGATGTTGAGTACCAGTCTTGAAAGTGCAAGCAGCGCGGGCTTGAAACGGCTGTTCGCCAAGATGGGGAATAGCAAGTGGCTCGGCGTGGGCATCGGCACAGTAGGCACGGCGGCCATCCAAAGTTCGGGCGCGGTGACGGTGATGGTCATCGGCTTCGTGAACGTGGGCATCATGTCGCTCGCCCAGGCCGCCACGGTCATCTATGGCGCCAACATCGGTACCACGGTCACGGCACAACTGGTGGCCTTGGGCATGTTTGGCGGCCACGGCATCTCCACGACAGTACTCTTCTCGGCCTTGGCTGGCATAGGGGCTTTTGTGATGATGTTCTCGAAACGCGAGAAGTGGAAACAAATCGGAAGCATCCTGGCGGGTTTCGGCTTGCTGTTTGTCGGTCTCGGCATCATGTCGGGCGCCATGGATGAATTTGCTGCCTTGGATTCAGTGAAACAGTTTTTGGCCACCATCAGTAACCCCTTGCTGATCGTTTTCATCGGTGCTTTGCTCACGGCCATCATCCAGTCATCATCGGTGCTGACATCCATCGCCATCACCATGGTGGTGGCGGGGCTGCTCTCGCTCGACCAAGGCATCTTCCTCACGATGGGTTCCAACATCGGCTCTTGCGTGGTGGCCATCTTGGCGGGTATGACCAGTGGCCGAAACGCCAAACGGACGGCCCTCATCCATTTGTTTTTCAATGTGATGGGTGTGGTGTTGTTCTTGCTTATCGCCTTGCTTCTTCATCTATTCACCCAAGGGGATTGGGGCTTCGGGAGGATGTTTGAGGCTATGTTCCCACATGCCCCGCAGGTGCAGCTGGCCATGTTCCATACCGTTTTCAATGTCTGCACCACCTTGGTCGCCCTTCCGCTGACCAACGGCCTGGTTCGCTTGGTGTGCCGCCTCATTCCCGACCATGGCGATGAGCTTCGCGACGACCGCTTTCATCTTCATTTCCTTGACGACTTGATGTTGGTGACCCCCACTTTGGCGGTCAGGCAGTTGAAGGCCGAAGTCGAAAACATGGGTAAGTTGGCTCACGACAACTTCTGCCGTGCCATCCATATTGTTACTACATTGGATTTCAGTGATTTGGAAAAATTTAAGAAAACCGAAAACGAGCTCAACTTCCTAAACAGTGAGTTGACCCGTTATGTGGCGGTACTCTCTGCCAAGCGACTCAACGAAACGGATAGTAAGTACCTCAGTTGCAGCGTGAAAAGCGTGAGCGACCTGGAACGCATCGGCGACTATGCCGAAAACATCGTGGAGTATGCGGAAAGCCTTAAAACCCAAAATGAAACATTCTCTGCGCCTGCCGTGCTGGAAATCAAGGAGATGGCGCGTAAGATCACGGCGCTCTACCACGAAGTCATGAAAGCTTACCACGATCTCGACTCCACTGCCCTCGAATACGCCTATCAGATTGAGGAACAGATTGATAGCTTTACAGAGACCATGGAGTCGCAACACATCCAGCGGCTTGTGGCGGGACAATGCACCCCGCAAGTGGGAGCAGAATACATCTCACTGGCACAAAACGCCGAGCGTGTGGCCGACCATTTCATCAATGTTGGAAAGAGTATTAGGAGTTTCGCGTAAGATTCATATTATCGGCGATAAAAGTGATGATCTGTCGCTGATTTTCTTCATTTCGATTTCGATTTTCCGTTTTTAAAGTCGTTTTATCAGGCTCCTCTTCATTCATCGAAGGCTATCCGCTCGAATACCGAGTCTCATCTATTTTTTCCTTTTCCTGTATTTCTGATTCCTGTCATTGGGCTTTTCTGGAATGGTCATTTCCAAAACGCCCATATCCACAAGAGTTTGAATGTGCCTTTTGCGATTGGCAGAATGATTGGTCAAACCTAATCTATCTAAAATCTCTTGTGCGGTTCTTGGTACAGAACAAAAATTTACGATGTCTTTCTGAGACTTTGTTAATGAGACTTTTATATGTTTTTCTTGGACATTTTCTTGGACACTTTCTTGGACACTTTCTTGGTTCGTTTCTTGGATACCTTCTTGGTTATTCGCGCCAGGCTCTCTCTTGATGATAATCACAAATTCATGGATTCTTTCCTCGTTCTTAAACATCACATCAAGGCCCTCTTCCAATGCTCTAAGTATGCCGCTGCCAGCACCCGTATAAGGCAAGAGGTAGTTGGCGTTGGTGAACAGGAACTGATTGCGCGGCATGGAAGTGCCCTTCACGATGTCATCCACAGTCAAGCCGTTGGGCAACTCTCCTGGGCTGTGAATCTCCACCCTGTTGTCAAAGATGAAAACACGGATGGGAGCCTTCCAATTGAGCGAACGGTGCACCAATGCGTTGACCACAAACTCGACGAGTGCGGCATACGAAATCTCCAACTTGCCTTGCGAATTGAACTCTTTTTCAACTTGCACGTTGCGCAGGTTACGGGTGAAAAACGCCATGATAGTCTCATACTGGTGCAACAGATGACCTTCCATGTCGGCGTCATTCACCTTGTCGCGGAACATGGTGCCACCAACGGAATTGCCCACATAACAGATGCACTTGGCAGTGTAGGTTGGCAGCCACCGTTGTGGATATTTTCCGAATAGCAGCATTGCGGCCACCGTAAGCTTTCCATCGGGACGAATAAAGCGAAGGTTTCGCATTAATCCTTCCATGCTGACACCACCTGCAACAAAATGGGTCATTTGCACCAAGGTGTAGTCGCGAAGGTTCTGCTCGTTGACGCCTTTCTGGGCCATCACCACCGCGAAGCGGTTCAGCAGATAGGTCTTCAGACAGTGTTCATCGAGGTCGCTGATAGAGGCATCAGCCACAGCAGCTTCGTCTGGAGCAAAGTTGCCACATTGGCTCATCATCTCGGCCAGTTCAGCATTGTCGAACACCCTCCGTTTGTCGGCTCCATTCTTTACCCACACAATACCTTTGTTATCATGATACGGTTTATTGAGACCTTCTTTGATGGTAGCCATCACCAAGTGCCCACCTTCCACGGCTATCGTCTCTATGTCGAGCAATATGCTAGGGATAACATTCTCTGAAGCGATGTTGCCCAACAAGTTGGTGGTCTCCTGCACCTCTTGATATGAAAGAGCGTTGATTACACCCATTTTGTCGTTAATGCCTATCACAAGCTGTCCGCCATGCGTGTTGCTGAAAGCTACCATTTCGCAGCCCACATCGTAAGCATCGATGATGCGTTCCTTGAACTGTACCTTGGTCACTTCGCCATGATCTCGTAGTTTCAATACTTCTTGCTCTGTCATACGATTCCGATTTCTTTTTTTCAGCCCACAAAGTTACAACTTTTATACAAACTTGTATTATCGCAAATCACTCCCAATTACTTTCCAGTATCTCTACACCAAATTCCCACCCATGCCAACCATTCACTTCTTATTCCTATACTTCCTGTTTTTATACTCCCCCCTCCACCTCAAGGATGCCTTCGTCCACAAGTTGTTTGAGTTTCGCCTTCACCTATGATTGCTATGCTCTTTTTTACTGCCATATCCAATTATTCTGTTTCAAGGTAAACACTTCCGAGGAAAGGCAGATCCACCAGCTTGCCCTGTTTGTAGGCGTTGTATGGGTTCATGGTCTTGTGGAGACCAAGCGATGAGAGTCGTTTGAGTTGGGTGGCACCCACTTGGCTCTTGTCCGTAAACCACACCACATCTCTGCGGATGAAATCTTCGTTCAACAGGTTGATGTCGTGGGTGGTCATCAGTATCTGTGACGAGCCCTCGCTGTTGGCAAGGAACAGCTTGATGAAATACGAAAGGAGCTCATAATGGATGCTCGTCTCCACCTCATCAATGGGAATAAAACTGTTCGTGTGCAATACATAGTACAGCACCATCGACATTCCCAAGAATCGATGCGTTCCGGCAGATTCCAGTTGCTCGTGCAACTCGTATTCTCCATCCTCGCCTATGTGTCTGAACATAATGCCATCATGCTTGATGGTGCCGCGCTTGAGCATCTCTATCTTTGCCTCTTCGGATATCGGAGCACTATTAATAGCCTTTTCCATTTCAGGCGTGATGGATTCTTCAAGTTCGTTAAGGGTCATGTCAACGATGTTAAAGTCGCTTGCCTTCAGCAGTTGGAGCAGGAATCGCTTTTTCTTGCCATCCTTGTCATTCCTGAGTTCGCTTTTCACATCGAACGACAAAGAATTCCTTGGACTCAAAACGGCATGTAAACCAGAATAGAAAAACTCAAATACATCGTTAAGTTTCGAGGCACGAGCGTTCGACTGTCCGAAGGCGGCCATTACCGTACAGTTGTTGGTGGTATTTCCCGTGATAGCGCGCTGATCGGCTTTTTTTATTCCGGCGTTATTGCCAAAGGTCACTTCCGTGTGGTCAGACTCCGGTTGATATACACGTTTGTAAAGTGAGGCAGGGCGAGCGCTGGTATATACAAGCAGCGACTCTTCGTAAATCCGCTTACTATCGAATTCAAGATGTAGGATATACTTTTCTCCTTTTACCCAGAATGTCATCTGCATGTGCGAATGCTCCCCCTCGCTGTGTTTGTCAAGCAAGAAGGGGAAGTATCCCATGCTGTCAATCTTCGATTCAGGTTTGTCAATCATGACGCTGCGGAAGAATGACAGGGCTTGGAGTAAGGTGGTCTTACCGCTGGCATTGCTACCATACACGATGCCAACCTTAAGCAGCCCGACTCCATCTGCCACTTCATGAACATATTGCCCGCGCATATTGTCATCATTGGTCGGCACAAAACTGATGGACTGCCGTTCCCTAATGCTATAGAAATTCTGTACTTGAAACTCCTGTATCATAGTTGCCGTTGTTTAAAAAGAAATTCGGCTGCAAAGATATAAAATAAAAACCGAAAACCAATATATAATCCGTATTTTTGTGAAAAAATCACGAAATATAAATTTAAATAGTTGTTATTTTTGATTTTGAAAACAGAAATAATCGGCGATATTTAGGGCTTGTCGTTGCAGGAAATAAGACCAGTTATGCCATCCACCCGAAAGACTTTTCCGTAGTTGATTGTTCTATTGGGGATTGGCGTATGGTTTTCTTTTTAAAGATAATTTAGGGCATTAGGCGATTATCCTTCCTATCTTGGTCATGCTGGAACGCAGCCAGACACTGGCTGCCAATCCGCACACAGGTGGAGCAGACGAAGCTGCGCCAATTGTTTAATCGTCATATTTTTCATCCATCATATACTCATAATGAGTACGCCCTATTTCTTTGAACAACGACTTGAACGCCTTGAAAATAACAGCAGGTTCTTGTTTAACAATGCTGTCATAATACATGTCATCCATCGCGGCTGTTCCATGGCTTTCATCATTAATAAGAGAAATAAATGCAGACTCTACAATATACTCTGGAGATCCTTCCTCGAAAGTATCTATAGCAGCCCATGTAATAGTAGTCCCAGTTTTCTTTATACCGACAAAGTCCAAATACGAATCTATCACCCTTCGCATCGTATTCGCCAACATTACATTTTGACTTTTATCTGCTCCTATTGTATCTTTGGTCTTCTTCAGGTTTTCCCACATCATACTATAGTCATTCTTCATAGTACAGTTTTCTCCGGAATATGGTATTATGGAAAAGGAATTGCTTTTCTCAATGATATGATGATATTGATTTTTGTTTATGGGTCTTCGATTCAATGATACTTCTTTGTAGAAATAAAAATTATGTGTAAAAATGAATATCTGCTCTATATTGGGATTAAAAAACTTTTGCCTATCGGTTTTATTTCCATCACCTATATACCTCGCCAATTGATGGATTAAGCTTGTAATAACAAACATCACTTTACTGTCAAGGCTTGAAACAGGGTCGTCAATGACAATTATTTTCTTTTTTGATGCACCATGTTCAATGTCATCAGTTCCAAGGCATAACTGATGAAAATAAAGGAAAGATATAAAAGTCTTCTCACCCTCACTCAATGATTTATAAACATTTGACGAAGAAGATCCGTTACGTTTGAGATAATAAGTAGGCGTTGACAATGTGTCATCTTTTTTTTCTTTAATTTCAAAACTGTCAAATCCTACATTGTTAAGTATCTTCTTGATGTTGTTTACTGCATCTGTTGTGTTTACGGTTTTCGTTCTGAGTTCGTCAGTTTGATGACGCAGATATGTCTCTTGGTCTTGCAGGGACAATTGAGTGAAAGCGTTAGCTGATAAAACCGCGTCACATTTTTCGTTCCATTTATCAAAACGTTCTATGTCAATCCTACTATCTTCAGCAATGTATTTTTGGACATCACTTATCCACAGTTTCTGTAAAGTGGAAAGATTTTCGAAATCACGATTATTGCTCTCTATAAGCGTTTTTATCTCTTGCATTCTGGTTAACAAACCAGACAGAGACTGGATTGTTTTCTTTTCATTTGGCTTACTTTTCTTTTCGTTAATAGTTTGCACAAAACTATCACGAATAGCTATTATTTCTCCAATAACGGATGATACCTTATTATCAGGGTTGAAAACCTTTACAATGTCATCAAGGACAGTCAGTTGAGATTGAATACCTGTGTAATAGACTTTTGCTTTTTCCTGAAGTCCATCCATCTTCTCTTTATATGTTTTGTCAAAAAACTGTTCTAATTTGTGCTTTAAAACATCCTTGTCAGCAAACGGTTGCTGGCAGAATGGACACACATCCCCAGATTGTTCCATATAAGGCATACCACTCTCCACCCAGGTTGACATCTGCAATTGATCAATGAGCTTCGCAACATCAACATCTTTATTCCCAACTATTACCTCACCTAAAAGAGTAGCAATATCTGGCTCTTCAGAAATTAGCATATTGAGAGCCTCCGTATCGACATTAATGGAAATGTTTTTCAAGCCATTCGCATATACCCGATTGTATTCTTGAATAAGTTCTGGCAAAGTCTTAACTGGATCCGTTTTAGAGAGGAATGGTCTAACATGTATCAAAAAACTCTTTTTGCTTCCACCATATGGTAATGGGGCATTACGGCAAGTTGAAAACTGATTCCTCTTTGAGAAAACAATATCTTCAAGCGCTTTCAATTTAGCATCACGCAATTTGTTTAACTTATCCTCTCGTTCTTTTGTTCCCAGTTTGAGTTTTTGGATTTTTTCTATTTCATTGTTTATTATTTTAATCTGTTTATCAACAGCATCATTGGTTTTATTAAGGGAGAAGATGCCTCGTTGTTCGTCTTTCAAGATAAAATTCTCTTTTTTAAACTCTTCGTCATAAACCAGGATAGTTTGTGATAAAGGATCATATCCTATTTGACTACAATCTGCAAAATCAGGAGATTGTTCTATAGTAGGTAGTGTTATGTTATGAAGATATTTTGCAATAGTGGACTTGCCGCTACCATTATAGCCAAAAAAGAAATTAATCTTCTTATTCGTATCAATATCCACTCCTGTAGCATTATACGAGGCAACATTTTTAATGACCAATCGAGATATCATTTTATACAAATCTAATAACCGACTTCATCCTATAACTCAATCGTTTGAGCATATATATGTATTAATTCGCTTTCCCTATCACAACTGGGTGAGGGTAAACTTTGCAAAAATAAGGTTTTTTCCGTGTGGTTTTCTTTTATTCAAATTTTCCCTATCTTTACCCCCTCAAAACCTCTCTATCGCATGCAAATCTTCCAACGCAATATCCTCAACAAATACATCGAAGGCCTTGACAATACGCTGATGGATGAACGTTACAAGACCTTCTCCAGCTTCTTCCTGGATCCTGAAAGGCAGGCCAACATCCTCAACAGCAAGGAAGAGCAGTTCCAAGAAGGTTTCCTTCGCGAATTGTTTGTGAAAATTCTCGGCTACACCCTGAATCCTGACCCCAACTTCAACCTCACCACCGAGAAGAAAAACGAGACCAACAGCAAGAAAGCCGATGGAGCTATCCTCGTGGATGGCAAGGTTGTGGGTGTGATTGAGCTGAAAGACCACAAAACGCCTGACCTCAGCAAAGTTGAGGCACAAGCTTTCAACTATAAGAGCCAACACAAAGAAGCAGTTTATGTCGTTATCTCCAACTTCGAGAAACTGCGTTTCTACATCGACAACGCCGTTGACTTCGAGGAGTTTGACTTGTTCCACCTCACCCGCGATGACTTTGCCCGGCTATGGATATGCCTGGCATACGAGAACATCGCCAAAAACCTCCCCAAGCAAATCAAGGCCGCCAGCCTCACCAACGAAGACCAGATAACTAACGCCCTCTATAAGGACTACTCCAACTTCAAGCGCGACCTCTTCGAGGACATCCTGAAGAACAACCCCACCGACGACACGGAGCATAAGATTCTATTGTTCAAAAAGACTCAGAAACTCCTTGACAGGCTGCTCTTCATCTTCTTCGCCGAAGACCGTGGGCTGCTGCCACCCAACTCCATCATGCTCATCATCAACCAGTGGGAGAAGCTGAAAGACCTTGACGAGTACCAGCCGTTTTACAATCGTCTGAAGAAATATTTCGGCTACATGAACACTGGCTTCCAAGGCAAGAACTACGAGGTCTTTGCATACAACGGTGGCCTCTTCAAGCCGGATGAAATCCTCGATGGCCTTACCATCTCCGATGAGGTGCTGATGCGCTACTGTAAGAAGATTTCCGACTACGACTTCCAGAGCGATGTCGATGTCAACATCCTTGGCCATATCTTCGAGAACTCGCTGACCGAGATCGAAGAAATTACCACCAAGCTCCAGCAGGGCGAAGCGCCCACCATCAGCAAGCGCAAGAAAGACGGCGTTTTCTACACCCCGCAATACATCACCAAATACATCGTGGAAAACACTGTCGGCAAGCTCTGCCGTGAGAAAAAGGCTGAGCTTGGCATCGACGACAGCGAGTACTTCACCGACAAGAAACGCCAGGTGGCCACCAAGAAGGCCCTCATCGAGAAGCTGGATGCCTACCGCGACTGGCTCCTGCAGATTTCCATCTGCGATCCCGCATGCGGCAGTGGTGCCTTCCTCAACGCCGCCTTGAACTTCCTCATTGCCGAGCACAAGCTCATCGACGAGATGCAGGCCAAGGTCGAGGGTGCCTCACTCGTGTTCCCCAATGTCGAAAACTCCATCTTGGAAAACAACCTCTACGGTGTCGACATCAACGAGGAGAGCGTAGAAATCGCCAAGCTGTCATTGTGGCTCCGCACCGCCAAGCCTCACCGCAAACTGAACTCGCTCAACGACAACATCAAATGTGGCAACTCGCTCATCGATGATCCAGCCATTGCCGGCGACAAGGCCTTCAGTTGGCAAACCGAGTTCCCCAAGGTGTTCGAGAAAGGGGGCTTCGATGTTATCATTGGAAATCCGCCGTATGTCGAAGCGCCCGAAACTGAAAAAGAATTCTATAAGAACAAGTACGCTGCGGTTGAAGGCCACATTGATTTGTTTGAAATATTCATCCAACAAGGGATGGTTTTGCTTCGTGAAAAAGGATATTTTGCATTTATCAATCCAAACACGGTTTTATCGAACCTTTATTCTAAAAAGCTTAGACAGAAGATGGTCTATGAATATGGTCTATGCGAAGTAGTAAATTTTGGAATGGATGTGTTTGAGGATCCGACCGTACATACATGTATTATTTTAATGAGAAAAGGTGTACTGACTGACATTATCCGAGTCAAACAAAAGGTAAAAACTGCTGAAGATCTTGCTTTACCATTTGATTATTCAGTTTTAGTTTCAGATATCGAGAATAATGCGAATTTCTCTTTCGATTTGACACTGAACTCCGAAGAAAGAGCTTTGTTCAAAAAATTCAAGGAAAATACAACTCTGGGTGACTATTGCTATATTAGACAATGCATTAAAACAGGAAATGACACGGAATATGTTAAGAAATCAGCAGAACCCATGCCAGAACCATGGAAAAAAACACTACGGGGAAAAGGAATGAGTAGATACAATGTTTCAGAGAAAGATATCTACCTGAAATATGGAAATTGGTTAGCGAGAAATTGGAATAATCAAACATTTTATGAGTGTGATAAGATTGGCATAAGAGAGACTGGGGACAGGATAAACGCTTGTCTTGACACAGAGCACAGGTATTTTTTAAGTTCTCTATATTCGCTATATCCCAAAGAGCCGTATTCTTTGAACTCACTAAAGGCATTGCTTACAGTCGTCAACTCAAGATTTGCGACTTTTTACATCCAAAAGATTGCATTTGATTTAACGGAAGGCGCTTTCACAAAAGTTAGAACAAATCAATTGTCAAGGCTACCGCTCCCAGATCAAATCATGTATAATGACGAAGTAATAAACACGTTGTCTGAAAAGGCCGATCAAATGCTCACTCTCAATTCTGAACTTCAGCAAAAGCGCCAGCGTTTCCTTCATCGCTTGCAAGGAAGTTTAGATGTTCAGAAAACCACAGCCGCTTTGGAGCGTTTCGATGAGGCCGACTTTGCCGCACTGTTGGCCGAGCTGAAGAAACAGAAGATCAGCCTCACCCTCTTCCAAAAGGACGAGTGGGAAGACTACTTCAATCTATACAAAACAGAATGCAATGCCTATACCTCGCAAATCAATGCTACGGACAAAGAGATTGACCGTTTAGTATACGTGCTTTATGGTTTAACAGAAGAAGAGATTAAAGTAGTTGAGGGAAAATAACAATCCAACTATAAGCTAAATGGAACGATATTATATAAAGGATGGTGATTTGTTTAAAAAGGGCGACACAAATCAATTGGAATACTTGTTGAAACAAGAGGTGTCTAAAAGAATCCAAAGCCTTAAAGATGATTATGTTTTGAATGTCTCTGAAATCGAATATGTCAACTATTTGACCGAGGAGATGAGAATAGAATGTCCTGAAGTACAATTCGAGAACTGTTCTGTGGAAACAAGGCGGGTTTTGATGCCAAACGAGTATCTGCCTATGTTTATAAAGTTCTCTTGTCATGAGGATTTGGAAAGAACCGTGTATCGTCTTTGTATTCCTATAAGCGGCGATAAGGAAGTGCTTAGATACCTTCCATCTCAGTTTTTACTTAGTGGCAGCGGTCATTTCTGTTTTGATCATAACGAAATCTATGTTGATATTCCTGATGTAAATGGTAATGGAGAAAATGTTGCAAGAGAAATCCAGACATACAAAAATGATTTAGAAAGAATGATTGGTTTTTTGAAAACCGACATAGAAAGAATCAACAAATCCATCAGTATTTATATCCCTAAGGTTTTCAAGAATCGAAAAGAGAAAATCCTAAAAGAACAGCAAGTAATAGCTAATCTCGGAATACCTATCAAGAGCAAAGCTGAAACAAATAAGACATACAGTATTCCCACAGTTGAAAGACGCATCGAGAAACCTATGGTGTGCGACCATCGAAAAGCAGAACCTCTTACCCCAACGATGGCCGAAAGTATCTATCAGGATATTTTGAGCGCAATCAACACTACAGGACAAAATATCGAGCGTTATCTCAAAACCATTGAGAACCAAGACGAGGAAACTATTAGAGAGCAGTTTCTTACCCAGCTATCAACGACTTTCAAAAGTTGTTCGTCAACTGGTGAATCATTCAATCATGTTGGAAAAACCGATATCATGGTAAAGCATGGAAATGACATCCTTTTCATCGCAGAATGCAAGGTGTGGAAAGGAGCTAAGAAATTGAATGAGGCAATCGATCAACTTCTCAGTTACCTGACATGGAGAGACTCGAAGACAGCTTTGCTGATTTTCAACAAAGACACCACCGTCCAAACCATTGTTGACTCTATTCAAGAATCAATTCCAAGCCATGCAAATTTCGTTAAATTGGTCAAGCAAAGAGACAAAGGATGGTATGATTATATCTTCTATTTAACCGATTCAAACGACGAGATAAAAATGGCTGTCATGGTGTTTGACTTTAATAAACGTGAGGGTTATAAGCATCATGATCATAATGCTCGCTGACAATGACAACACATCAGTCCGAGTCCCGAAGGGACGTCCCTACCACACCCCGAAATGCAATGTCGGGTTTTCATATTAGGATACACATTTTCCTAAGCGTAACCTACTATCATCTCACAAACAGGATCCTCCCTAATAATCTTCGGAGCGGACTTCCCCGCCAGCACCAGCACTTTCTTGCCATTGCGATAGATGTGGAGCTGCCGAGAGCGAACCACAGCAGTCAGGTCCTCGTCGTCTTGCAGCGCCATCCATAGCCGATGGTACTCGCCATCCTCATCGAATAGCTTCTTCTGCAAATGGGAACACATATTGGCGGTGTCGATGGTCATCATGTCTATCTCTCAATGATTTCAGCGTCAGTTTCGTTTAGCGCTTGCAAAGATACGCCTTTTTGATGACTCCCAGAAGATAGTGGAGCTTTCCCAAAAACCGAGCAAATCAAATTATGCGTATTT
>JAFXMK010000004.1 GCA_017530365.1 Bacteroidales bacterium | reverse complement strand
GTGACGCCCAACCCGACCTCGTCGCAGGTGACCGTGGAATACACCCTCCCGGAGGGATCCACGCGAGCCGCCCTCTCCGTCGTCAACACCCTCGGCGAGAAGATGACGGAACTCGGGCTGGAAGGCAACCGCGGCAGCAGGATCGTTGACCTGCACGAACTGCCTGCCGGCGTCTATTTCTTCGTCGTCACGGATCAAAGCGGAAGGACAAGCTCCAGCAAGTTGATGATAATTAACCATTAAAACAAGAACAACATGAAACACACTATTAACACTTTACTTCTTTTACTGCTGCTGGCGGTGACAGGAACGGCAAAGGCACAAAACATTCCCGAAAAAGCACATACTTGGGAAAAACTACCCATGGAAAACACAGCTTGGGTGCATTATTATAAATCTCTCACAATGAACGATTCCATGTTTTTTCAACTTGGAATAAAAGGTGACACCATTGTAAATTCCATGAATTATAAAAAAGTCATCTATTGTTCACATTTTTGTTTTCCGATAGAGGGTAAGTGTTTTGGTGGTATTCGTCAAGATGAAGACGGAAAATGTTATTTTTTCCCATTTGGTATATCTTATATTGGGCCGTTGTTTTTAAATCTAATAGACCAGACGGATTATTTGCTATATGATTTTTCTCTTGAAGAATGCGATATTTTCCCCTTTCCGGAAGGATTTGGAAGACCGGGAACCGTGTTTTTGACAGAGGAGACGGTGATAAATGACATGAACAGGAAAGTCATCTGGTTTGATGACAACTGTGAACAAGGGCCGCATTACTATGATCACAAATGGATTGAGGGTGTTGGATGCAATTTCGGATTGTTGTTTTCAATACAATCCATCCCTCTTAATGCACCCGTTTACAAGTTGGTTGAAATACTACAAGACGGGGAAATAATCTATACGGCCCCTGAATTTGTCGGTATAGATTATACCAGTGTTTCTGAAAATGCATCTCCCAATGAGACGGTTCGTCTTTATCCTAATCCTTTCACTGAATCGGGAACACTGGATTTCGGACAATTGAATGCTGATGAACTGACCATAATGACCTTAGATGGAAGGATTGTGAGAAAAGAAAACGTAAAAGGCATGTCGTCTTTCAATATCGAAAAAAGAGACTTGGACTCGGGGTTGTATTTTTATAGGTTGTCGGGAGAGAACCTGAAAACGGTGGTTGGGAAAATGTGTATTAAATAAAAAAACTATAAGCTCAGGAAAAGTGGTGAAACAATTGCGCTTTGTTTTTATAAAGATATTTATCAACAATCCCGCCTTACCGAGGCGGGATTTGTTTTTTTATTCCTACTTTTGCAATTAACTAACAATAATAGAGTTATTAAAAAGCAAAACGATACCATTATGAAAAACAAAATCACAACTGTCATGCTGGTCCTTCTGGCCGCCTTCATCACCCTGGGAGGTACCACCAGCTGCAAAAGCAAGAAAAGACTCGCCAAAGAAGCCGCCGAAGCTGAATACAAAGCCCGCGTGGCCGAGGCAGTGAAAGACCTGACCGCCATCCTCGACGATGAGACCGTGTGGACCCTCGAAGAAAAGGAAAACCGCGTCAAGACCATCAAGGACTGGAACCTCCAGAACGCCGAAGTCGATGACCTGCTCTTCCAAGTAGAGAAAAAACTCGCACGCGAACGCGCACAAGCGGCACAGAAAGCCGAAGAAGAACGCCTCGCCGCCGAAGCTGCAGCCAAAGCCAAAGAACCTAAAAACGTGCTTGAAAAGAGCTTTGCCAACATAGCCTCCGCCGCAAGCACCACACAAGCCAACCGCATCATCAACGAAACACTGCAACTGTTCGCCTCTAATACCGTCCCCGTGCTGATCATCATCAGCCAGGCAGGAGGCTTCAACGACTACGATAGACCAACCACTATTGAGGATTACCTCAACTACATCAAAGACCAGAAAGTCAACCGTAACAAGGTGTCGGAACTGGTGTTCGACGATGCAGGAAAAATCACTGAAGTTGTACTCATTAAAAAATAAGAAGAACCATGAAGAAGATATTGGCAACAATGGCGCTCTTCCTGCTGGTCGCAGGCACCGCCATGGCTCAAGAAGAAATCAGTTTCGAACGTAAGCAGGCCATCGACAGTCTCGCCCTCGAGAAAGTCCGCGACCTGAGCAAATACATCAAGATCGTAGGCTCCAAAGAAACCGCCTGGAGCGAAGCCAACCGTGTCATCGACCGCGCTGAAGAACTGTTCATGAACAATGCCGAAATCGGCGTTTCGTCCATCTCCAGCAACAAAATCAAGATGTATAAGGTGCGCCCCTATTTCGAGCACCTGATGCGCCTCAACTACGACCGGGTGGAAATCGAATGGTACAATATCGAATACGTCTCCGACCTGCAACGCCAACCCGACGGCACCTACGTGGGCGTCATTACCATCTTCCAAACCTTCCGCGGCTACGACAAAGAAGGCCGCCTGTCCTACAAAGACACCACCAAGAAAGACATCACGGTCTATGTGAAACGCAAAGAAACCCAAATCGGAGGCAAGATGATCGGCTTCTGGGATGTGTTGCTCGGCGATATGAGAGTGAAAGAGACTGCGAATAAATGAGAAGGAAGAAGATAGAAGTAAGAAGTAAGAAGACAGGAGACAGAAGGTTTTCTGTTCTTCTTATTTTTGCCTTGATGTTGTCATTTATGACAATGCCGGTAGCGGCACAATCCGTTGGCGACATCCAATTCGACGAAGCCAACCTCTATGCCATGACCAAGCAGATGGGACAGTTCATCCGTCGCTTCAATTACGAAGAGGACCAGTTTGGCAACAAGATTAACCCGAAAGATCCTTCCTACCACAACAAGCAGAAACGCCAACAGTCGCTCAGCATCCTCTTCGACCAAGCGACCTACGGGAGCCAACCCGATTTGCAACGCTACTTCATCGAAGACGTCACTGCCGACGACTCCACCTTCATGACTTTCCTCGGAGGCCGCTGGTATTCCGAAGTGTCAGCCACCTTCAAATACAAAGGCAAGGATGTCAGTCTGATCATGATCCTCGGTGTGGAAAAAGAAGGCCTCGGCTCGAAATGGGTGCTCAACAACATTTATTTCTCCGAGTTCAACAAACTGTTCCCCACCGGCGAGATGACCGAACGCGAGAAACACTTCCTGCACCCCATGAGCCATGAACTCGACTTCATGAACATCTACAAGATCTTCAAAGAACCAGAGATTATCGAATATTACGCCTCCAAACGCTTTGAACCCGACTACCTTACCCTTTTCTTCTACGAAATCAAGAAGGGTAACCTCATCTTCCAAAACGTGGATACGGTGAAGTTCCACGTCTTCCAAATCAAAGACTGGTACTTCGAAGTGTCGTGGTTCAACCGCAATTCCAGTAACGCCGGATGGCTTATCTCCAATCTGATTTACATCCCCGAAAAGGATAAAAAAGACCTCATCAAATTCTACGAACCATGAGTAATAAGTTGAAAGTTGAAAGTTTAAAGTGGAAAGTTTTTCTTCTTTTGCTGCTTTTTATTACTATAACGGCACCAGCTCAGAAAAAGAATCAAAATAAAGGTGGCCTTACCAAGGAAGAGCTCGCCACGTACGAGACTGAAATCAAGAAGATGGTGAATTACCTGCAGGAAACGTTGAACTTTATCGGCGACCCCGAACAAACCGCACAGGAAAAGGAAATCATCTTCTCCCAAAGCTATACCAAGATCTTCCAAAACAGCAAGGTTCAGATTGAAGACGACCTCGACACAAAGCGTAGCACACCGCTCTCCAAGGACGTCCAAGCCTATCTGAAAGATATCGACTTCTTCTTCAAATATGCGGTCTTCAAGTTCGACATCCAAAGCATCGCCAACATGACAAAGGATGACGGAGTGCCGTTTTTCAAGGTGACCTTGAACCGTAAACTTGTGGGCAAGACCGTCACCAACGACTCCATCAACGAGGCAAAGACACGCTATATCGAGATCAACGTTGACAAGAAGAACAACGACCTGAAGATCGCCAGCATCTACACCAGCAAGATCAACGAAAGACAATCGCTCAGCAACTGGTGGAACGCCATGCCAAGCCCCTGGAAGAACTGCTTCGGCAAGGATATCAAGATCGGCGACAGTATCCCGCTCAAATCCGTGATGCAGGTCAACGAAAACGATTATATCTATTCCTACCCCATCCTTTCCGTGATCGACGGCGACACCATCGCCACCGACTGGAAAGAAACCGTGATGAAACAAGGTATAGATGAAGTTTACACCCAACTTAAGGCCCTCAGCATGTCGCAAGAGGTGAATGTTGCCAACATCAGGACCATCACCACCCTTGATCCCTTGATGGAGCTCTCCGACTTGAGCATCCTCAACATCACAGGCACCAACGTCAACGACCTTACACCGCTTCGTAACGCCAATAAACTCAGGGTGCTCAAAGCCGGCAACACTAGGATCAGCGACCTCAGCGCCTTGAAATACGACCTCATGCTGCAAGACCTCGACGTCTCCCATACCGATGTCAGCAACATCGATGTATTGGAGGTCCTGAACAACCTGGAGAAACTGAACGTTTCCTACACCATGGTCAACAACCTGAAAGTCATCGAGAATTGCCCGAATCTCACCTACCTGTTCCTCGAAGGCAGCAAGGTCAACAGCCTCTTGCCTGTCAAACAGCTGGAAAACATCATTTCACTGAACATCAGCAACACATCCATCAGAGACCTGAACGCCATCAACCACCTGAAGTCGCTGCAAAGCCTGAAGATATCCAACACGCCCATCAATAACCTGAATGCACTTCAGGAGATGGAAAACCTGAAGGAACTCCACTGCAGCAATACCAACATCAGTGATCTTACCCCACTCAAGAACCATAGACGTCTGAGCAAGATCTATTGCGACAACACCAGAATCAGTGTCAATCAGGCTAGTGCTTTTACCAAGGACAATCCTTTCACGTTGGTCATCTACGACACCAACGCCCTCGAAGAATGGTGGAACAGCCTTCCCATCTATTGGAAAGCCGTCTTTTCCAAACAGATCGATCTCGATGGTGAACCGACCACCGAACAGCTGCATGAAATCATCAATATGACCGATTTGGATCTCTCTGGCAATGAATACATGCAGAACCTAATCCCGGTAAGCCGACTCACCAACCTCGTCCATCTCAACATCTCAAACACTGAGATCACCAGGCTGGAACCGTTGGCTGGCATGACCAATCTCGAAAGCGTCTACCTGGAAAACACCTTCATCGAAAACCTGGGACCATTGGCCAACATGAACAGACTGAAGGTCATCAACATCAACAACACCCCGATCAACAATCTGGAACAACTCGCCAACGATAGCCATTTGGAGACCATCTGGGCCGAAAACAGCGGTGTCACGGCAAGCCAAGTACAACAGCTGAAGTCCATCTTGACCGATGTTACCGTAGTCTATCAAACTGAGGCCTTGAGGACATGGTGGAACACTCTTGACGAAGTGTGGAGAGAGATTTTGAAAGACCAAATCGGATGCAACTCTTACGAACCATCTGCATTGGAGTTGCAACAAATCAAGGATCTGAAAGAACTGGTTGTCGAACAAGAGAACGTCATACAATCACTTGAACCCATCAGGGATTGCTATTGGCTCGAGAAAGTTCATGTCACCAGCCAAGGCATACGCGATATCAAACCGCTCGCCAACAAGCCCTATCTGAGCGAGTTGCTGGTGCAAAACAACCCCATCGGCGATCTTTCACCATTGGCGTCAGACACGCTTTTATCGGTGCTCAACATTGAAAATACCCAAATCTCCGACCTTGATGACTTGGAGAACCTTTCACATCTGCGCATCCTCAACGCCAGCGGCACCGAAATCAAATCATTGAAGCCCTTGGCCAAAATGACGCAATTGGAAGAGCTGCTTATCAACAATACCAATGTCAAGAGCATCTCACCTATTGAGAACATCCCTTCGTTGAAGCTGCTGAAGATTTACAACACCAGGGTAAAGAGCAAAGCTGTCAATGCCTTGCAACAGAAACGGTTTGACTTGAATATAGTTTATTATTAAGAAGACAGAAGGAAGAAGAAAGAAGAAAGAATGAAAAGACTATTACCTTTACTTTTGATAATATTGGTTTGTGCTTGCGGCCATCAAACGGAAAACAGAGAACAAAAAACGGAGAACAGAGAACGGAAAACTCTCAGCTTTCCCGTTTTTAACGCCGATTCGGCGTACGCTTTTGTGAAAGCCCAGACGGATTTCGGTCCTCGAGTGCCCAATACCGAGGCGCATGAGCAATGTGCGACATGGCTTGTCAACAAGTTATCGGAATATGCCGACACAGTGATGGTGCAGGAGTTCCGCACCAGGCTTTTCAACAATAAAGGTATCGACGGAAAGAACATCATTGCAAGCTTCAACCCCAAAGCCACCAAGCGCATCATCCTATGTGCTCATTGGGATTCACGTCCTTTTGCTGACCACGATGCCGATGAAGCCAACTGGAACCATCCCATCGACGGGGCCAACGACGGGGCCAGCGGAGTGGGAGTGTTGATTGAAAATGCACGTTGTTTCCATAACCAACCGCTTCCTGACAAATTGGGCGTGGACATCATTCTTTTCGACTTGGAAGACTACGGTCCTCGCAACGACCAGGCTGAACAGTATTACGATGACCGCCGCAATCATTGGGCGTTGGGATCACAACATTGGGCATCACAACCTCATATTCCAGGATATAAGGCCAACTACGGCATTTTACTGGATATGGTCGGAGGGAAAGAGCCCAATTTCATGAAGGAGTATTATTCACAAGGTTACGCCGCATGGCTGAGCAACAAAGTATGGCGGATCGCCCAAGACTTGGGTTACCGTGAATATTTCTCCAACGAGTTGGGAGAACCCATCAGCGACGACCATCTTCCGTTGAATGAAGTCGCCGGCATTCCCACCATCGACATCATCGACTTGCAACCCAACAGCACCAACACCACTTTCCCAGAGACCTGGCATACGCTGAACGACAACATTGAAAACATCGAAAAGAGCACATTGGAAATGGTCGGGAAAGTGCTAAACTACACGGTTTATCAAGAATAGTTAATAAATATTTTTGTTTTTTTAGTTATAAACTTTTAATTTTGACCCTTTGAAAACGATCAATCATTCAATTAACCTAATATTAATTTAAATCCAATTACAAATGAAAAAATTATTCCTTGTTTTGATTGCCGTTATCGGCTTGTCATTTGCAGCTAATGCACAGAACGCTCTTGGTGTCCGCCTCGGTGGTGGCCAAGGCTACAACGCTGAGCTTTCATTCCAAAAAGGTTTAGGTGCTAGCCGCTTAGAGTTTGACCTCGGTTGGCATAACTTTGAAAATTCTTCAGCTTTCTCTTTTGCAGCTATCTACCAATTCCATCAGGATATCGCAGCCGTACCGAACTTGGGATGGTTTGTTGGTGCAGGTGGTAAACTCGATTATTGGAGTGCCGCTCCAAAAGACAATATTGGACTCGGTATTGTTGGTCAAGCTGGTCTCGACTACTATTTCCAAGCTATTCCGATTCAGCTGTCACTGGACATCCGTCCTTGCTTCTACCTCATCCCTTCGACGAACTTCCACTGGGGTGATATCGCCTTGGGCATTCGTTACGTGTTCTAAGCAACAACGGTTTAATTCTTAATAAAAAAGCCCGTCGGAAATCCGACGGGCTTTTTTATTAATTCTAAATTATTAATTCTTAATAATCTTCTTGGTGACCATTTTGCCACCAAGGACCTGCACCATATAGATGCCGGCTGGCAGATCGCTCATATCGATGGTGGCAGCGTCAATCATGTTGAAATTCCTGACAATGACACCTTGTGCGTTAACAATATGAACACCGACACGGCCTTTCTCATAGTCGGTCTTGATGGTCAGGCGATCTTTCACCGGGTTGGGAGAAAGGATCACCGAGAACGGGTCTTCGTCAGCATTGGGCACCACCGGAACGCTAGTGATGATGTCATAGTTATGGCTATAGGTAATCAATTTGCCAGAAACCCTTAATAATGGATTGCTTGTATTCTGGCAGTTTGGGCAGCTGTTTTGTCCGCTGACGCAATCAGGATAGTTGGGGTGGCACTGGTCAACGTATGTTGGATCGAACTCATAGAGCAGGTCGGCATGACCTTGGGAAATATAATTGTCCAAGCTATAATTCCACACCACACTCATGCTTCCAGGACACCATCCGGCTCGTGGATAGATCCATGTACCATTTTGCGGTTGGCATCCAGCAGGATTAGGGTTACAAATATTGGCTAGATGTTGCGTATAAACCGTGACACCATTGATTTTGATGTTATGGTATTCAAGGGTATCGAATTCTGCTGCATTATTGGTGTTATAAGCCCCGTTTGCAGCATCACTCCAGTTGTGACCTGAAGTGGTGATTTGCAACTTCGCTTTTTCAACATTTGGGCCAATTTCAACCGTACGCATAGGAACGGGACATAGGTTCTCGTAATCGCCAAAGGCATAGTTTCCATACCAAATTTCCTCCATGTCCACAAATGGATAATCCGGTGTGCCTTTGGTATATTCGAAAACAGCGGTTGGGTTATAGCCCTGACCAGTATTATAATGTTCGCTATAATACTCGAATTCAACAAGTCCTTGCAGCAAGGTGGTGAAGTCGGTCACATCAATGTCATCCACACACTGCACACCAAACGGGGTGATGTAACGGCAGAGTTCCACCCATTGACCGCGGTAGTTCTTGATGCGAAGATAGCTAATATGGTCGTAGGTGTTGCAATCGCCATTCACACAATTGTGAAGATAATGCAAGTTAATGTGATTGAAAGCATTGACGTGAGTTGGGAAGGGGTACTCGCCATAGTCGTTGAATATCTGGGTAGTTGCCACCATTTCACCATTGAGTGCGGAGACCGTGATATCGTCATAGTTGGTGGTCACTTCAAAAGTATTGGAAGCAGTTGTGACTTTGCCGCCCGTTTGGGTAATGCTAACCGTCATATTGTAGGTACCCTCACCGGAAGGGGTCCAAACAGTGTACCAATAGCCATTGTCGGGATCATCAGGAAAATCGGTCTTCAGTAATAGTTCTTGGCCATCGACCGTGCATTTTACTTCTTCAAACTTAAGGACGTTGCCGTGATCGATATAGGCACTCAGCACCACCATGACGGGGTTTTCAAAGTTAGGCATATAGACCTTAGTGCCTTCGTAGGGACGGCGGATGGTAATAGCTGGAGTGTAGTTTTCAGGATCGACCACATAGAAAGTACGAGTTACTGCCGGCGCGGGTTGCCAGTTGGTGCCATCGCCAGGCTGGGAAGCGCGAACCCTTACCAAACCTTCTTCACCCGTGAGAGTAAGAACATTTCCATTCAAGGTAGCTGGGCCTTCAAGGACTTCAAAGGAAACGGGAAGACCCGAAGTAGAAGAGGCTTGCAGCGTGATTGGATTGCCATAAACCAATTGGTCGTTGATGGCGTCAAAACTGATGAATTGGGCAGCCAGGCCACCAGGGGTGAAACGGATGGTCAAGTTGTCGAAACCACACCAACCGCTATTGAGCATGAAGACCTTATCCCACATGGCAGGGTCTTTTTTGTCGCCACTGCCGGGTGTCAAACCGACATTGACACCTTGACATTCAGGTATCGCTTCCCACTCACCGTGGAGGATGTCGTATTTTGCATAAAGCGTTACGGCACCAGCACCATCATTGGCATCGAGGTCGATGGTCATCTTCCAACGGAGCCATGTATTGTCAGGATAGGCAGGATTCAAATCACAAGCCACCGTATTGCCAGGCAACACCACACCGGTGATGAAGTCGGGATCATCGGGAGCATTACCGGTAGTCAGCATATAAATACCACCATCGGGTGAAGTACTTGCTGGATCAGGGGTGATAGGTTCGTAAAGATTTGGGTGGTTAGGAGCTTTTTTAATGGGAGGTAGGACAGCGCCATCACCATTGCCGTCATAGCCGACGCCAAAAAGGGTACCCCACCATTGGCGCAACACATCGCATTCAACCTCGATGATGCCACCTTCAGAGAAGTCGAAACCGTACTGGGTAAGATCATGCGTGGCAATATCGCCAAATCCCGTACCTGAAGCGTGAGAAAACACACCGATCGTCTCGTCAGCAGTTGGTGTTACAGGCGTGTTGCCCCAGAAATGCCCCATGTAATCGGTGTACATGGGACCCATGTTACTGCCACCGTTGCCGGCGCTGTGGGCGCGGACATACCAGCCGTCCTGTCCGTTAAGACGAACAAGCGGCTCGCCAGATCCATAATCGTTGAAATCAAAAATCTTTTCAACTTGAGCGTTCATTGAGATGGCAAATGCCATCAATACTAGAATTAAAGATACTTTTTTCATAGCTTTAAATATTAACTTTTATCTTTTATCTCTTATCTTTTATCTAATGACCACCTTCTTCGTCACCATCCCACCGCCAAGCATCTTCACTACATAAATACCTGGCGAAAGACTGCTGACATCGATAGTGCGTTCTCCTTCCACGGTGAAATACATCACTTCCTGGCCATGCATGTCAAGCACCAAAACGCTGACAGCACCTTTTTCATAATCGGTAGTGATCGTCAACCTATTGGAAGCAGGATTGGGATATAGTTGTGCCTCAAATGGAGGAGCTGGATTATAAGCATGTATGTTAGTCAATATGTTTTCATCATTGCTATAGGAAACCACTTTGCCCGACACCTTTAAGATAGGGTTGTCGGGGGCGGCACATTCCGCGCATGTCACACCATCCACACAATCGGGATGGTTGGGGTGGCATAAGTCGAGATAGGTGGGGTCAAACTGATAGAACAACTCCGCATGACCTGAATTGAGATAATCAGAGAGGTCAAACTCCCATGCCGTAGCGATGGATCCTGGACACCAGCCGCTGCGTTGGTAAGCCCAAGTACCATTTTGAGGCTGACATCCTGCTGGATTCGGAGTACAATTGCAGTATAGATGCTGATCGTATCTGTTTTGTCCATTGACAAAAACATGATGTGTGGCATCATAAAACTCCGCAGCGTTGCCTGTATTATAGGTGTTGTTGGTACCACTGCTCCAGTTGTGACCAGTATTGGTAATTTTCAACGAGACAGCATGTGTCTGGTCGCTGAAATGATAGTCCACCGTCGGGACGGGCTGTTGGTTGGCATAGTCACCGAAGCTATAGGTGCCGTACCATATCTCATCCAGATCAACATAGAGATATTCTGGAGTGCCTTTGGTGAAAGTGAATATCAAATTGGGGTTGGCTCCACTGCCATTCCATAGCTCCATACACAATTCCAGTTCAACCATCCCTTGTAGCAAAGAGGTAAAATCGCTTACATCGACATCGTCGCTGCACTGCACGCCAAAAGGAGTGATGTAACGGAACAGTTCCACCCATTCGCCACGGTAGTTACGGATTCGCACACCACCGATGCGGTCGTAGGTGTCGCATTGGCCATTGACGCAGTTGTAGTCGAAATGTGCCATGATGTTGTTGAAAACACCCACGTGCGACGGAAAGACATAGTCACCGCGATCGCTGTGCTGGCTCGGTGAACAAACCAAATCACCATGCATGGTAACGACATCAAGCGTGTTATCGATCTGATTCTTTACTTCAAACTGGTTGTTGGCTGTGGTGGTTTTGCCGCCCGACTGTGTGATGCTCACCGTCATAGTATGGTTGCCGAAAACAGAGGGGGTCCAAAATCCATAATAATAACCATTGTCAGGATCGTCTGGGTGGTCGGTTTTCAATACAATATCTTCCCCGTTGATGGTAGCTTTTACTTCAGTAAACTTGATTACCTCAGGATGTTCAATATAGGCAGATACCACAATCAGCAAAGGATGAAATGCGTCCATATAAACATCGGTGCCATTATAGGGACGGCGAAGAATGAGCTGCGGGGTATAAAGCTCAGGATCTACCACCTCAAAGGTCTTGACGACATCGGGGGCGGGAAGCCAAGAGGCGTTGCCCGCTTGAGTGGCTTTCAATTTGACGATGCCCGTTGAACCTGTCAACGTCAAAATATTTCCGTTGATGGTTGCGGGACCTTCCATCAGCTCAAACGAGACAGGAAGCCCTGATGATGCCGTTGCCGACAGTGTAATTGGGTCGTTGAAGACCAGTTGATTGGGGATGTCGGCCATCTCGATGAGCTGGGCATTGCCATCGGGCTGCTGACGCACCAGCAGGTTATCGAAGCCACCTGTGCCGCCTTGGGCATGGAAGAATAGCCCGTCCCAAACCCGATAGTCGTTCATATCACCCGAACCGGGAGTGAGATGCATGTTGACGTTGGTGGCTGCTGCTTGTTGTATCCATTCGCCTGTACATCCAGGCTTAACAAAAACAGTGACGGAGCCTTCGCCGTTGTAAGCAGTGAAGTTGAACGACATCTTAAAGCGGTTCCAGCCGCCTTCATCAAAGCCAAACTCCACTGAAGTACCATCGGGTAGATGCAGTCTAGCATGGCCACTGTCGCCTTGGCCTTTACAGAAAAGATAGACACCGCCATCCACATCGTTCATGCCAGGCAGGATATGGCCATCACCGTCACCGTCGAAGCCCACCCCGAAGAAGTTGCCCCACCAAGTGCGATTCATGTCCATCTCCAAATCCATGATGCCACCTTGCTGGAAGCTGAAGTTGAAGTTGGCAGAGGCTTTGCGCGTAGCCGTGCGACCCACACCGGAACCACCGTAAGGATACCACACGGCGATACTTTCGTCAGGTGACAGCTCAGAACCACAGACATAATTCACATCGAAATCCTGAGAGGATCCTGCCGTCTGGTAATGCGTCATCCAACCATCTTGACCGTTGAGGTTTTGACTGCCTGTGGTCAAGTTATTGAAATCATATAGGTATTCCACCTGAGCCATCGCCCCCATGGAAACCATCAAACATATTATTAGTACTATTCGTCTCATAAACTTTTATCTTTTATCTCTTATCTTTTATCTAAAATCCATCCACCAAACCTTGGTTTGTCTCGTGTCGCCATGCGACATGCGAGCGATCTGTGACGTATAATTGTCATAATTGTATTCCACCTCTTTTTGTGGATATTCCATGCGGTAGGAAGTCAGCTTAGCATGGTCGGTAGTGGTAGGCGTTGCCATGGTGCGGCGCGCCAACGCCCAAGCTTCCCAAGGCTGACGGAAGAGGTTCAGCCAACGTTGTTGATAGATCATCTTCAGATAAAACTCCTGGCTGCCATCATTCTCTTGATTCATCCATACGGCATAGTTCATCACGTTGGCGGTCATATTATTGGCAATCGACCAAATGTCGAGATTACCCACAAAGTTAGAGTATTGAGGGTATAAATAGGTCCAACGACTGGTCTTTCCTGGTATGTGAGCCCAAAACAGGAAGGATTGATAGATACCTTGACGGATGGATTCGTCGGCATTCAGTTGTGGTGTGATGCCGCCGATGTTTCTCACTTCGATCTCGGCTTTCATGAAGAGCACATCAGCGTAAGTGACGAGGATTTGCGGAACGTATTTCTCATCACGGGTAAGGTAATAGTTGAACGGAGAAAAGAGGCAGCCTGGGCCTTTGAAAGTGTAGTTGCCGTCACGGCTTTGAGCGTAAGGAGATCCTCCTTCGGTAGGCGTCTCGGCCGTATGAATCTGAGGATAAGGCTTCCAAGCGCCATCTGGGAAACTGTCGGTCTTATGGTTGGTGTCGAAAAACAAGAACGTGCGGTAATCGTAGATACCACTTCCATCCATGTCGTCAGTCGAAGAGAGGCAATGCCATACCGTCTCACCCATGCGGAGATGCTTGTGCTCGCGGAATGACCAGTTGTTATCCCAGTTGGTTCCCAACGTACCAGGCCATAAACAAATACCACCTCCATAAGAAGAACCACCAGTGGAACTCATCCCGGTGTAAAAGAAGTTGTAAGCCTCAACCAGCAAAGGCGTGGCATAGTCGGGGTCTTTGTCATACATGCGAAGACCATGACGCAGAATCAAGGAGTTGGCAAACTCGGCCCACAGGGTGTAGTCGTTGTTGAGCAACACTTCGTAGGAAAGCTTGTAGTACTCGTTGCCGCTAGGGGTATTGGCTGAATCGGCATGAAGGATGTCGCGCGACCATACCAGCTCTTCCAAAAGGGATTTATAGATGCTTTCCTGGGTGTCCCACTCGGGCTTCATGGTCGCTTGTGAGGAAGCATTTTCCCAGATGCGACCAGCTTGGGTGTATGGCATGTCGCCAAAGATATCCGTGATCTTAAAGGTCTGATAGGCTTTCAGCACATTCAGCTGGGCACGGACCTTGTCGCAAATGGCGGTGTCGCCTTGTTCTTCACCATAGGCATCGAAACGTTTCTCCAATTCGCGGATGTTGGCAAGCATGTGGTAATAACTCGACCAAATGGCGGACGTACCGATTTGTGAGTTGCCCCAGGCTTCGGAGGTCAGAGCGCCCAGCTCCGTTTCGGGATACCAAATTTCGTTTTGCAGGTAAAACTGCTCGTCCATATTCTGTTGCAATGAACTAATCACACCGTTGAAGAGTGCTTCCATGGTCGTTCCCATCGGTGAGAACGGTTCCTGATTCATCTCCTCGAAGTCTTTAGTACATGAAGTTAAACCCAGAAAAACGACGAATATAAATATGTATTTCTTATTCATAACTTTTATCTTTTATCTCTTATCTTTTATCTAATCAAAGATTCACCTTCAACGACAACAATATCGACCTTGTCCCTGGATAGGAGGCGTATTCCAGGCCTTGGGCATTGCCAGAGCCTATGGTGCCTTCGGGGTTGATGTTGTCAGGCAAGGTCTTGTAGAAATAGAACAAGTCACGTCCCACCAATGAGATGGAAGCCTGCTTGAAGAGGTTCTGCTTGTCCAAAAGCTTGCGTGGGAAATCGTATGTCAGGGCGAGTTCACGCATCTTGATCCAGGTATTGTCAACGATGCCGGGGGTAGTAATGATCTTGCCCCAACCACCGTAGTTGGGCATGTATTTATAAAGATAATGTACCGTTTGTCCGTTCTCGTGTGCTTCACCGGTTTCAGTATTGATGCAATAGCCAGGCAGTATCACGCCATAATTGCCAAGAAACTCTCCGTTTTCATAATAGGGCAAGCCATTGCCTTCACGTTCGAAAAGTGTCTCTGGACTCTGTCCTGTCTGCATGCCCACCACGTAGGAAGCGCAGTAGATCTGGCCGCCTAATTTGGCATCGACCAAAGCGTACAACGACCAATTCTTGTAGGATGCCCGTAGGTTGATACCACCAGTAACAAGAGGTGCGCAGTTGCCTACCGGGACACGGTTGTCGGTAATCAGATATTCTGTTCCCGACTCGTTGAGCAAAGGCATGGGTTTGCCATTGGCATCATAGAAAGGACCTATCACGGTGCCGTCGGCCATGGTGTATTCATAAACATAATCCCAGCCGTAGATGGTGCCGTATTCTTCGCCTTCCTCCACTGCGATGGCAGGGCCGTTCGAACCCCAAATCTCGGAGAGTGTGTACATGTTGGCACCTGACAAATCCACAATCTTATTTCTGTTGCGTGCCAAGTTCAAACCTACCTGCACGCCGTAGTCCTTGCCTTGAGCAACATCGTAAGTCATGATGGCCTCAATGCCTTTGTTGGTGACCACACCAGTGTTGATGGTCACGTTGGAAGCTCCTGACGAGGGTGCCAGCGGTGATGAAAGGATTTGATCCCAAGAGTAGATGTTATAGTAGGTAAAGTCCATGTTGAAACGGGCACCCAATCCCAAATCAAAACCAGCTTCGAAGGCGCGTTGACGTTGGGGTTTCAGCTCCAATGGTGGTACGGTGCCGGGCAATGACGACGATAGCTGGTGTCCGAAGGAGCTTGTGCTGTAAGTGTAGTTCAGCTGATAAGGCTCCGTGTCGCTTGCGGTTTGTGCCCATGAGCCTCTCAGCTTCAAGTAGTTGACAGGACCCCAATTCCATTGTTTGAAGGCGGAAGTGGGCACGAAACTCAAGGTGGCGGAAGGATAGAAGTAGCTGTTGTTGGTAATGGGCAGGGTTGACGACCAGTCGTTGCGGCCTGTCACATCCAAGAACAAATAATCACTGTAGCTCAAGTTCAGGAAGGCATACACTGAATTCACCTGTTTTTCCCATTTCGACTCTTTAAACTCGCGTTCGGTAGCTGAAGAATAGTTATAAATGGTATAGAGGTTGGCGTATGCCCAAGTGCCGGAAGTGCCGCTTATGCCGTCGCGATAGCCATAATACTGCTCACCACCCACCGAAAAACGGACGTTGAATTTCGATCCGAATATCTTATCCTTGTAGGCCGTCAGCAAAAAGTCCATGTCGCGGGTCATAGCGCTGGATTTGTTCTTGGAATAATAGCCACCTACCATGCCGTCAGAGGTAGTGGGCTTGTTTTTGGTGATGTAGTTGTCGTTGGTCCAATCCAAGGCGACTTTGCCAGTGGCAGAAAGCCAAGGGGTGATGTCATAGAGTAGACGTACCGATCCGAACATCTTGTCGCGGTCCAACGTGGTATTGTTGTTATAGAAAGTCCAAAAGGTGGTGTTATAAATATATTGGTATGGATAGCCGTCAAACTGGTTCATGGTGCCATCGGGGTTCTCGTAAGAGGTAGCTTCGAGGCCTTTCCAGCTGCGGGGCCAGCTATAGAGCAGGCCTTTGTTGAAGTTGCTGTTCGACTCACCGATCTCGGGGGAGTTCAGGCGGTGATAATCCAGATAGGTAAAGGCTACATCGACCTTGATCTTGTCTGACACGTTGATCAAGGAGCCCACGTTGACGGTGGTTTGTTTCAGATTGCAGTTGTCAATGATGGCATCGGTTCTAGAGTCGGTAAACGACACGCGGATGCTACCGAAGTCGCCAGCATTTTGCAACGAGATGTTGTTGTTAAACGTATGGCCGTATTTATAAAGCATGCTGAGGTTATCGGGCTGCGGGTCGTATTTGCGCACCACGCCATCCCACCATAGCACACTCTCACCGTTCATCTCCGGACCCCAGCTCTGGGCGCCACCGTAGTATCCAAACGTGGTATTGGTGGGTTCTCCTGCAGGACCGTCGTCAACGCTGTAGATGCCAGGATATTCATACACCTGGTTGCCATTCTCGTCGAACATGCCTTCGATAGGGGTAAGGGTGGGCTTATGGAAAGTGATGGGGCCTCCTGCGCCATATTTGTTCTGCACGCTCCGGTACATATAAGGCTGGGTGATTTTGTAGCTCGTGGAGTAGCTGATACCCAGTCCGCGTTGTTTGCTGCCTTTTTTGGTAGTGATGAGCAGCACTCCGTTACCGCCTCGTGAGCCGTACAAGGCTGCCGCGGTGGGACCTTTCAAGATGTCGATGTTCTCGATATCCTCTTGGTTAATGTTGTTGAGAGCGGTACCCCAGTCGCGGCCGCCGCTCCATTCGGTGATGCCGCCTTCGTTGGTCATCGGCACACCGTCCACCACAATCAAAGGTTGGTTGTCACCCAAGATGCTGTTGTTACCACGGATGGTGATACGTGAGGAGCCGCCGTCAACGCCGGTAGGGTTGATAATCTGAACGCCTGCCGAGCGACCGCTCAAGGCGCTGATCACGCTACCTGAACCCGACTTGGCGATGAGGCTTCCGTCGATTTCTTCGGTGGCATAACCTAATTCACGTTTTTGGCGTTTGATACCCAAAGCGGTTACCACCACGTCATCAAGCATCTGGGCATCTTGATCCAAGGTGACGTTGATTTTGTTGCGTCCGTTTACGGGAATTTCTTGAGTGGTAAATCCAACATAGCTGAAGACCAAGGTTCCGTGCTGGTCCACGTTGACGCTGTAGTTGCCATCGATATCGGTGATGGCGCCGCTGGTTCCACCTTTCACCTGTACGGTGACTCCTGGCAAGCCTAAGCCATCATCGCTTGAGATTACCTTACCGGTAACCATGAGGTTCTGGGCCCATGATGTCAAAGGAAACAGCAAAGTGATCAGAAAAAGAAAAAGTAAACACCTTTTATTCATACATGAAAAATTTGTTTCGTTATTGCCTCATATTAAAGTTTTAACGAACAAATATAGGAATAAAAACAAAAAATCCCGTTGTTTAACGGGATTTTTCTGATAAACAATGACAGCCTTTATTAGGTCATTGTTTCACCACCTTGTCGGAATAGCTTGTTCCGTCTTCCAATAAGACACGCAGTGTGTAGGTGCCTGCGGGCAGGTTTTCCATGTTGACGGTTTCAAAGCTGCTGTTCTGCGTGCGGAGCAGCCGTCCCTGTAGGTCGTAGAGCTCTAGCTGGCCGGGGGTCACATCGGGCGAGTATTCCAAGCGAAGCATATCCTCGACAGGGTTGGGATAGCAGTTGTAGGGTCTCAGCGGAGGCTCGCTGTTTTCTTTCATGGAGCAATAGCCGTCGGCGGTGATTTTTAGGACGTAGGGGGAAGGATTTGAAGTCGCTGCGTTTCCCTCCCCGGTAAGAAGGCATCCGCCATCGCCGGTCAGGGCGGTTCCTGTTATGATGTATCGACCGCTCGCCGCGCCATACCACCTCTTCCACTTCAGGTTCAGCCCGCTGTCGAGTTTGCAGACTACGGTGCGCATGGGACTACTAGAAGTGCCTTTATATACCATATAGCAGAGATATACGTCTTCACCGTTGATGAGCAGAGGCTCCCAGGCATACAGGCACTCCTCATTCATACCGTTGTTGTCGTCGAAAACATCTATGAGTATGTTGTCGAGAAGGTTGTGATTGGCATCCAGCTTTCATATTCCCACACCATTACCATATTTATAGCGAAGATAGCCGGAAACTGTTGTTGGAATTAAAACGGTGCTGTCATTTAACCAGGTGAGGGTGAAACCATCGCGTGCAAGCCAGGTGGCACAACAAAGGGTGTCGGAATTGTTATATGACAACAAAGATTCACTTGTAGAGTTTTTGGTCAATCTACAAACGCTGTCCGACTCAAAGGCATTGCTGACTTCATACATGCATACGCCTGTAAAACCGTATGGTGGAATACGATACCCGACCGTCATGTCATAGTGGTCGTTTTTCCATTTGAAATCACACATTTGAAAGTCATACGTGTCAAAACCATAGCGTTCATCGAAGGCGACCGTTACTGTATCCTCGGACGACACGCGGGCGTACATGACGCAGTCGGAGCCATCCCATCTGATGGCATGGGTGGCAAAGCTTATGCTGCCGTCTGCGTCAAGCACGCAGCGATGCGGCGTGTAAGTCCAGAAGTGCTTGATATGTTCCGAAAAATCAACCTTGATCACACCGTTTTGATCGAATTGAAGATCGTCGTCGATTTTGAAAATATGGATCCTGTTGTGACTGTTGGTGTCGTCATCGTATGCTTCTGCGATAACGACACGGTGGGAGGGGTCACCGGGTATATCAAGTAAACCGCTGATCCAGGTGAGCCACGGAGTGACACCTCCGATACCATCCATCTTGTATGTCATTTCTTTGATGATTTCTCCCGACGGGGAGATCTTCAGTATCTTGCAAAAAGATCCGGGAACAACAATGAAATTACCATCGGAGGTTTCGCAGCAGTAAGTGAGACGGCAGTTATCCATCTCATATGGAAGAATCATCTCGAAGGCCGACTCCTGGGCATACAATTTGCCAAACAAGCTTCCGAACACCAAAATCAATATTGATAATCTTAAGGTTGTTTTCATGATGGTAAATGTACATAAGAGTGTTTTTGTTTTCATAGCTGAGTATTTTAAGGTTGTGTCCAAAAATAGCCCCTATAAACAGACATACGAACCCCTTTACGAACTATTTATAGTTGTTTTGAAAATAATTCGTTGAAAATTAAAAAGTTATAAAAATAAATTTACGAACTTTTTTTGAGAAATTACGAACTTTTTAAAGGAACATTACGTTTTTTGGGACGAAAGGCCTCTTTTTAGGGACGAAAATCCTGCTTATTTTAGGTTTTTTTCCTTGGTTTTTTGTCGTAATTTGTCAATCGAATGAATATTGACATCCAATAACAACGCTTCGTCCTGGCGTGATACATCAAAATGCGAAAGGATATAATCCTTTCGTTCCAATTCGGTAAGGTCAGGATACAACCTGTCTATGTTTTGGGGCTCCTCGGGATGGAGTTTGAAAAACACTTCTTCGATGGCTTCCCATGGTGTTTTTTTGCCAAAAACGGTTTTGTTAAGTTCGTCCAACAAGGCCCAGTCGTCTTTGTTTTCCATCACAACTGCTACTTTCTGCATGGTTTTCCCTTGCTTGGAGAGCGTTTCGTAATATTGCTGGATGTAATAAAGAGCACGTTCCTTTGCCTCCGTCTCTTGTTTTGTTTTGACAGCTATCCTGTGTTGCAAAACAGCCAGGGCAATTGTCAGTAATAAAAGCAGTCCGCCAACCATCACGATAATATGCTGTCTGTTGTTAATTTTGCGGTTCAGAGTGTTTTGCAAAGTTTCATAATCGTATTTCTGCTGGATGCGGTCAGCACGTCTTTGATTTCTTGATTTAATATATCGAAAATCAAGGCCTCATATTCATTCTTGAAATCAATAGCAGTTTTTAAATCTCCATTCCGTTCAGCATAGTTAGAAAGAGACCTGTATACCGAAAATTTGGTTTCTCCTTTTTCTACTTTGGCTTTATCCAACAATTCTTCCAAGTTTTCATAGTAATAGCGTGCAGAATCCAAATTTCCCGATGCCATAAAAATATCGCCGAGGTTAAGGTAGTTAAGCAGCCGCTGTTCTTCGTTCTCGGGATTCACAAGTCTGAGACACTCTATGGCATCGTCATATTTGCCCCTCAATTGGTGCAACACGGCAAAATTGTTTAAAGCTTTCCTTTTTGTGATGTTTGAATGCCCAAGATCAGCATAATGAAGGCTTTGCTCGAAATAATAAGCTGCACTGTCGAATTCCTTAAGAATCATGAAACAACAGGCCATCATGTTCGTCGTTAAAGCTCTTTCGCTGTAATGTTGTCCAAATTCTGCAAAGGCGTTTTTAAACAAATCCAAAGCAGCCGTCTGCATGTAGTCATCATAAAACATTCGTCCCATCTGGTATTGTGCCCTTGCCATGGTAAGGCTATCGTGCGCTATCTCGCCATAATGTTCGGCTTTTTTGAACGACTCCATGGCCTCGGCTTTGTCGTAGTCCTTCTCGGCATAGCCGTTGTAGAGCGCAGCAAGCGCGGCATTTTCGTATTGCTTCTTCTCGGCAAAATAAGAGGAGGCCTCGGCGAGACCCGGGATGAACATCGCCGTGTCGTTTTCGCCCTCTCTATAGACAGAATCGGCTTGCTTCAAAGCCGCCTCCATGCGCTCTGATTCACGGGGGTAGGGGCTGCATGATGAGACAATGATGGCGTAAATAACAAGAACTGGTATGATAATCCGTTTAATACTCATCTTTCCATTCTCCGTTTTACCTCCCGTTCGGTCGGTGAGCCCTTCGGGGTCCCGTTTCTATAGTTCCTTCCTCAGCCTTGCTACTGGAATCCCCAGCTGTTCCCTGTACTTCGCCACGGTGCGGCGAGCAATCGGGTAGCCTTTTTCTTTCAGGACGTTCATGAGCTCCTCGTCGGTAAGCGGCTTGGCCTTGCTTTCGTCGGCGACGCAATCCTGTAAGATCTTCTTGATCTCACGGGTGGAGACCTCTTCGCCTTCCTCGTTGGTGATGCCCTCGCTGAAAAAGAACTTCAGCAGGAAGGTGCCATAGGGCGTCTGCACATATTTGCTGTTGGCCACGCGAGAGATAGTGGAGATGTCCAAGCCAACCTTCTCGGCGATGTCCTTCAAGATCATGGGCTTCAGCTTGGTTTCGTCACCAGTGAGGAAATACTCCTGCTGCTTGTCCATGATGGCTTTCATGGTCACATATAAGGTGTGCTGCCGTTGACGGATGGCATCGATGAACCATTTGGCGCTGTCGATCTTCTGGCGTACAAAAGTGGCGGCCTCCTGCATGCTGCGTGAGTCCTTGCTCTTCGAGAAGTCCTCCAGCATCTTCACATATTGCTTGTTGACCTTCAGGTCGGGGTTGTTGCGACCGTCGAGTGAAAGCTCGAGATTCCCGTCTTTGATATAAATAAAGAAGTCGGGCGTGATGTAATGGCTGTTCTTGGCTCCCGAAGTGGAGGAGTCGCCAGGCTTGGGGTTCAGCTTGAGGATCTCATCCAAAGCGGCTTTGAGCTGGCGGTTGCTGGCACCGGTCTTCTTGGCAATTTTGTCGTAGTGTTTCTTGATAAACTCCTCGAAGCAGTCCTTGATAATGGTCATGCACAGCTTGTAGTCATTATAGGGGTTCTCTTCCTGAAGCCTTTGAATCTGGATGAGCAGACATTCTTGGAGGTCGGTGGCCCCGATGCCGGGCGGATCGAGCTGGTGGACGATCTTCAGCACTTTACGGACATCATCTTCGTTCACCTCCATGTTCATGGTGAAGAGTAAGTCGTCCACAATGTTGGCGATAGGACGGCAGAGATAGCCGTTGTCGTCGAGGTTGCCGATGATGAATTCTCCGATGATCTCTTCCTCTTCGGTTAGGTCGTGGTAGCCCAGCTGTTGTATCAGATAGTCTTGGAAGGACTCTTCGTGGACGATGGGGGCCTGGTAGTCTTCGTCGTCGGTACTGTGGTTGTTGGCGTGCGACTTATAGGCATAGTCGTATTCGTCTTCCTCAGGCAGGTAGTCGTTGAAGTCGAACTCGTCTTCCTTGTTGATGGTGAACTCATCGTCGTTGTAGTCGTCGTTCTCGCCGTTGTCGTCACGATCGTCGTAGCTGTCGCCAACGTTTTCGTCAGGGCTTTCGCTGTCGCCAGAGGGTTCGTTGTCATCACTGTTGACGGTGTCTTCAAGGGCGGGATTGGATTCGATCTCTTCCTTGATCCTTTGTTCCAGCTCAATCAATGGCAGCTGCAGCAGCTTCATCAGCTGAATCTGCTGAGGCGAGAGCTTCAGCTCTTGTCTTTGTACCTGTGTTAACCTCTGATCGCTCATTATAGTTAGGAGTTAGGAGTTAGGAGTTAGGAGTAGGAATTTGGAGAAATCCTCCTCACTCCTCACTCCTAACTAAATTAATATAGACAGTTCTTCGGTGTTCTTGGGAACGGGATGACGTCGCGGATGTTGGTCATGCCGGTGATGAAGAGCAGCAGACGCTCGAAACCCAAGCCGTAGCCGGAATGCGGCACCGAGCCGAAGCGACGGCTGTCGAGGTACCAGTCCATGGAAGCCTCGGGGATGCCGACTTCGTGCATGCGGTCAAGGATCTTGTTGATGTCGGTCTCACGCTCTGACCCACCGATGATCTCGCCGATGCCGGGGAAGAGCACGTCCATGGCGCGGACGGTCTTGCCGTCTTCGTTCTGCTTCATGTAGAAGGCCTTGATCTCCTTCGGGTAGTCGGTCAGGATGACGGGCTTCTTGAAGTGCTTCTCGACGAGGTAACGCTCGTGCTCCGACTGCAGGTCCACGCCCCAGCCATCCACGGGGTACTGGAACTTGCCCTTCTTGTTGTAGTTGGAGTTACGCAGGATGTCGATGGCCTCGGTGTAGGTGAGACGCACGAACTCATGTTCGAGCACGAAGTGCAGCTTGCTGATGAGCTCCATCGACTTGTCCTCTTCCTTCTTGCCCTTCTCTTCGTCCTGCAGGCGTTTGCTGAGGAACTGAAGGTCGTCCATGTTGTTGTCCAAAGCGTATTGGATCAAGTATTTCAACATCTCCTCGGCGAGGTCCATGTTGTCGTTGATGTCGTAGAAGGCCATCTCGGGTTCGATCATCCAGAACTCGGCCAGGTGACGCGTGGTGTTGGAGTTCTCGGCGCGGAAGGTGGGTCCGAAGGTGTAGATCTTGCCCAATGCCGTGGCAGCCAACTCGCCTTCGAGCTGTCCCGAAACGGTGAGGTTGGTTGACTTGCCGAAGAAGTCCTGCTTGTAGTCAACATTGCCTTGCTCGTCGCGAGGTGGGTTGTTGAGGTCGAGCGTGGTCACTTGGAACATCTCGCCGGCGCCTTCAGCGTCGGAGGCGGTGATTAATGGCGTGTGGATATTATAGAAGCCTCGCTCGGTGAAGAACTTGTGGATGGCAAACACCATGGCATGGCGCAAACGCATCACGGCACCGAAGGTGTTGGTGCGGAAACGCAGGTGGGCAATGTCGCGCAGGAACTCCAGCGAGTGTTTCTTGGGCTGCAGCGGGTATTCGTCGGGGTTGGCGGGACCGAACAGACCGATCTCCTTCACGGAGAGCTCCACGGCTTGGCCGCTACCCATTGAGGCGACGAGGACGCCCTTGGCCCAAAGCGAGGCACCGGCGTGCATGAGCGCCAGTTTCTCTTCGGGAATGACATTCAAGTCGATAACCAGTTGCAGGTTATTGATGGTGGAACCGTCGTTGAGGGCGATGAAGGCCACGTTCTTGCTGCCGCGCTTGTTGCGCACCCAGCCCATTACAGTTATCTCTTCTTCTGAAGCCTGCATCTGCAAGGCTTGTTTGATTTCTACTCTTTTCACGTTATGATGATTTTCTGTGTTGCTAATATTACTAAGGTGCAAAGTTATGAAAAAAAACGCTTTGTTGCGCCAAAATTGCCGTATATTTGCATCGATGAATTATCCACTGACCATTGCCGGCCCTTGTAGTGTAGAGAGCGAGGAACAAATTCTCGCCACGGCTCGTGCTTTGGCTCAAATCCCTGAAGTGAAGATGCTGCGTGGCGGCATCTGGAAACCTCGCACCCGTCCCGATGCCTTCGAGGGCAGGGGAGAGGAGGCGCTTGTTTGGCTCCGTGAGGCTAAGCGCGAAACGGGTTTGCCCATAACTACGGAAGCTGCCACACCGGAACATGCCGAACTGGCTTTGAAATATGATGTCGATGCACTTTGGGTGGGAGCCCGTACAGTGGTCAACCCGTTCTCAGTGCAACAACTTGCCGATGCCTTAAAAGGCACCCACATCACCGTGCTCATCAAAAATCCCGTCTCTCCTGACCTGAACCTCTGGATTGGCGCTTTTGAGCGTTTCCAAAAAGCTGGATTGACCCAACTTGTTGCCATCCATCGAGGCTTCTCCTACTATAAGGAATCGCCGTATCGCAATTACCCGATGTGGGAAATCCCTATCGAGTTGAAACGGATCCTCGATGTACCGGTGATCACCGACATCAGCCATATCTGTGGATGCAGGGAGTTGCTGCAGGATACTGCCCAAAAGTCGGTGGACCTGGCTTTTGACGGTTTGATGGTGGAAAGCCACTTTATGCCGGAGACTGCCTTTACCGATGCTCATCAGCAAATCACGCCAGAGGCATTGGCGGTGTTGTTAAAGTCGATCTCTCCTCGTTCCAAGCAAGCCGCCAATGATGATCAGGTGCTAGCTGCCCTTCGCGGTGAGATCGACGATATCGACGCTGAGTTGTTGCAGCTGCTCGCTCGAAGGATGAATGTTTCAAGTCAGATCGGCGAGTATAAGAAACAAAAGGGATTGACAGTAGTCCAAATGGAACGCTGGAAACAGATTCTTTCCGATCATCTCGAAACGGGAAAAGAACTTGGGTTGCCGAAGGAATTGTTGGAAAAAGTGTTCGAAGCCATCCATCAAGCCTCCATCCAGCGTCAGTCCTCCATCCTCGGGAACTCCTAAAAACTATTCCTAATCCTCAGCGTGGTTCCGTCAAAGCTGGTCGCGTATTGAATCAAAGGATATACGGCAACACTGTCTGTTGGAAAAGTGGGAACCATTCCAAATTCCTCGTTAACCTCTAGGGCACCGTTTAAAATGTTGTAGTAGGCGTTGTTGCAATGGTCAACAACGTATAACGACTCTACCACTAGACGAGTGGTGTTGCCTTCGCTATCGGTGCATGCGTTTGGATAGTTTGGGGGCAGACGGTCATAAGCGCGGAATTCGTCAATTATTCTATAGACAATAATGCCGCGACTGCTGGTTTCGGGTTGTGAACTGTTGGGATAGATATCGGGCGTGAGATACATGTAACCACCGTCGAAGCGCAAAGCATAGTATCGATAATCGTTCAAGTTGATGGTGATGTCAACGTATGCATCGGGATAATTTGGGTTGATCGGGTATTTGTTGCACCCTTGGATGACCAAACTAGAAATCAGGATCAATATGGCAACGGCTTTTTTCATGTCGCAAAGATACTTGTTTTTTTGAAAAACATTATCTTTGTACATCAATAAACCTTGGACAATGAGAAAAAAGATAGCAATAGCGGTTCTTGGAATGTCGCTTTTGATGCTGAATTCCTGCATCTCAAGCCGTTCCAGCAGGGCGATGCGCAAGGCGGAACGGATGATGGAGAAACAAGAAAGGCAGGCAAAAAAGGATTATCAAAAAGCCAAGACGGCACATTATGAGCACCAAGCTCCCAAGACCAAGCAAATGATCAAGGAAGACAAGAAGAGAGCCCGTGAGTTGAACCGGCATTTAAGACGATATTAATATAAATAGGTGTGTGAACCTCTTGAAAGGAGTTTTTATGGGGAAAACCCTTGTTGTTTTTCATTTATTCTAAATCTCTCGTTATCATAGTGTTTATGAAATGTTAAAAAAATTATGAGTAAAAAAAAGTCACTAAAAACTAAAATTTCTTGTGTGCTTCGTAAAAAGTTTATATTTTTGAAGCCTTTTTAATGCATTTAATAGGAAGTATAACATAAAATCACAAGGTATGTTTAGAAATTTACTAATGACCCTTGCAATTGTGTTAGCGACTTGCACGTTAGCTTTCGCTCAGCAAGGACGACTCAAAGGAAAGGTTACCGATGAAACGGGTCAGCCCGTATCATTCGCCAACATCGTCCTCGAAAAAGGTGGAACGATGGTTGGTGGTGCGACTTCGGATTTCGATGGTAACTATGACATCAACCCCATTCCTCCGGGAACGTATGATTTGAAGGCGACTTTCGTTGGCTACAACAATTATGTCTTGAACGGCATTATTATCCCGGCCAACAAAATCACCGATTGGAACATTAAGATGACCAGTGGCGCCATCAGTTTGAATGAGGTCACGGTTATCGATTACGAGGTGCCTCTGATCTCGAAGGATAACACTACTTCCGGTGCATCCATCACTGCAGAGGAAATCGCCAAGTTGCCAAACCGTTCTGCATCCGGCGTTGCTTCAACGGTCGGTGGTGTGTTTACCGCTGACGGTGAAGTCGGTAGTATCCGTGGTTCTCGTGAAAGTGCGGTGTACTACATCGACGGTGTGAAGGTTATCGGTAGTGCCAGTGTGCCTCAAAGTGCTATTGACCAGGTGGACGTCATCTTGGGTGGTACTCCTGCCATGTACGGTGACGCCATGGGTGGTATCATCAACTTGACCACCAAGGGCCCCAGCCGTACCTTCGGTGCCGGTTTGGAACTGGAAACCTCAGTGGAAGGCTACGGTCACCACAGACTGGGCTTCAGCGTCCAGGGACCGCTCATCAAGGGTAAGCAATCTGAGACCGCTTTGCTGGGATTCTTCCTCGCTGGTGACCTGAGCTATCACAAGGTGGGCGCTCTCTCCGCTACCGGTTACTATACAGCTGATCCTAAGTATCAGGAAAAGATTGAAAACACCCCGTTGATCGCTTCAGGTGTCGGTGGCGGTACCTATCAGAACGCATCGTTTACCAAGAAGGACGATTTGGTGTATTCCAGATTCTCCACCAACACGAGCAACTACTCAATCAACCTCTCTGGTAACATCAACATCCGTACAACGGAAACCATCAACCTCACGGTGGGCGGTTCGTTTGTCAGATCACAAGGTCACGACTTTGCGTCTTCTTACTCGTTCTTCAATACGGCTAAGAACTCCATCTACAAGTCAGGAACCACCCGTGGTTATGTCCGCTTCACTCAGCGCTTCCCCACGGCTCCTGAAAGCACCTCGCTGATCCGCAACTTCTACTACAGCATCCAGGCTGACTATACCAGATATACCAGTGAAGATGGTGACCCGGATTTGTGGGACAACATCTTCGCTTATGGCAACCTCGGACGTTTCATTACCCATAAGACTCCCACTTATCAGCTGGGTAGCGTCGATTCAGTGCTTATGGAAGATGGTTCCTATAGGAACTTCACCAACGTGATGGTGTTGAACTCATGGGACTATGATACGTTGGTTGATTTCCAGGCATCTGAGTTCAATCCGTTGCTTGCCCGTTATACCGAGAGATATATGGAGCTGAATAAAGATTTTGGCGCCAGCGGCTATTACGACAACTACACCAACTTGCAACTTGGTGGTGCTCTGTTGAACGGTCGTTCACCCAACTACATTTATCAGATGTTTGCCGCTCCTGGCATGCTGATGTCGGGTTATGGCAAATCTGTCAGTGACCAGTTCTCTGTCAATGTCAACGCCTCCATGACCGTTGGAAAGGGTGAGAGCTCACACGAAATCAAACTCGGTTTCCAATATGAACAACGCAACTCAAGCGGCATGAGCTACAGCACCGACTTCTGGACCTTGATGCGTAGCTTGGTCAACTCTCACATCGCTGAGTTGGATATGGACAATCCATACGCCGTTAGCTATGATGGTTTTGTGGACACTGTTAAGTTCCATAGATTATATGATGCTAATGCACAGTACGTGTTCGACGCCAATCTGCGTAAGGCTATGAACCTGCCTATCAATGGTACCGAATATATCCTCATCGACTCCTACAACTTCAACGACAACTCCATCATGTATTATGATCAGGACGGTAACCTGAAGAAAGGCCATGTCGATGGCGGCCTCAATGTCAGCATGTTCTCTCCCGATGAACTTACCCGTGACGGTAACTTCTATGTTGACTACTATGGCTACAGCTATGACGGTAAGAAACACGGCTGGGGCGAGCGTCCTACGCTTGATGACTTCTTCACCGATAATTACACGGACGAGAATAATAATAACTATTTCACCCGCCCAGTGGCATCCAGCCAGCCGATTTATACCGCAGGTTATATCCAGGATAAATTCGCTTTCAAAGACCTTATCTTCCAGATCGGTCTGCGTGCCGACCGTTTCGACGCTAACCAATCAGTGCTGAAGGATCCTTTCATCCTCTTCGATTACAATAAAGTTGGTGATTTGAGACAAGATGGCAAGATCAAGCTTCCGTCAACTGGTGAGCAGGTCGTCGTCCCGAGCAACATCGGTGATGATTACGCCATTTATGTTAACAAGATCAGCGACATCAGCGAGATTGTCGGTTATCGTTCCGGTAACACTTGGTTCAATGCAGAAGGTGCTGAAATCGCTTCTCCGACGGTGTTGGATAAAGGTTCCGGTATTTCTCCTTGGATTAAGAAAGCCGATCAGCAAAGAGTCGATAGAGAATCATTCGAAGATTACAAGCCCACGTGGAACTTCATGCCTCGTATCTCCTTCTCCTTCCCGATCTCTGACGAAGCCTTGTTCTTCGCCCACTATGATGTGCTGACACAACGTCCGTCAAGCGCTTACTTCATCTCCCCGCTTACCTACTATTATTTCAATGATGTATCCGGCTCCATCGCCAATCCTAACTTGAAGCCGATGCAGACTGTCGACTATGAACTTGGTTTCACTCAAAAACTGAATAACACTTCGTCCTTTACCATCACAGCTTACTATCGTGAGATCCGTAACATGATCCAGATGTACCGTCTCACGGGTGCTTATCCTAAGGACTACACCTCTTATAGTAACCTTGACTTCGGTACCACGAAGGGTCTCACTGCAGAATATGACCTGCGTAGAACCAAGAACGTCCGTGTTCGTGCAAACTACACCTTGCAGTATGCTAACATGACCGGTGCTTCTACTTCAACTGCAGCTGCTTTGATCAATGCTGGTGTTCCTAACCTGAGATCCACCTTCCCGACTGGTTTCGACCGTCGTCACATGCTTGGTCTGACAGTTGACTATCGTTTCAGCTCTGGCAAGAAGTATGATGGTCCCGTCATTAACCGCGAGAAGTCTGGCAAGACCCCGATCCAACTGCTGGCCAACGCTGGTGTCGCCATGACAGTCACCGGTGGTTCCGGTGCTCCTTACACTGCGTCACGTACGGTTTCTTCCCCGATCTCCGGTGGCAACAACCTGCTTGAAGGTACCTACTTCGGTTCCAGAATGCCTGCCTCCTTCAAGATCGACCTCCGTGCCGACAAGGACTTCTACTTCACCTTGGGTGGAAATAAGGAAGGAAAGACTGGACGCGAAGCATACGTTAACGTGTATGTCAACGTGACCAACCTTCTCAACTCCAAGAACATCTTGTCAGTCTATAGCGCCACTGGCGATCCTGACGACGATGGTTATCTCACCTCTTCGAAATATCAACAGGAAATCCGCAATCAGTTGGATCCTGAAGCTTTCATCCAAATGTATCAGATCTATGTTAATAGAGGCAGTAACTACTCCACTCCTCGCCAGATCAAAGTTGGTGCAAGCTTTAACTTCTAATGAATGATGGTAGAATTTAATTGAATAATCAAAGATAATATGAAGAATATAACACGTTTATTGTTTGTTGCGCTCCTAATCGTGGGCGTTGCAATTCCCGGAAAGGCTCATGTCTATGTCGGTGACGGGGACTCTTCAAAAGGTTCCAGAGAGCTGAAGCAGACTACAGCCGGTTGTTCTCCATCGTCCGCTTTCGAATGGTTGAACATCAACAACGTCAGAACTCGTTTTAATGCTGGTGGTGACATGTGGTGGGACCTCCCCGGTGGAATCGGTGCCCAATACTTCATCCCTGCTAACGGTTCGGCTACCTCCCTGTTTGCCGGTGCTCTTTGGATCGCTGGTCTTGACATCAACAACCAGTTAAAATGCGCTGCCGTTCGTTTCCGTCAAGGTAATGATAACGCATTAAGTGGTGGTAACGACTTTTGGACTGGTCCTTTGACACTTGAAGGCGCCTCCATCGACGAGGTTACTTGCGCCCAGTGGGACCAAGTGTGGAAAATCACTCGTGCCCAGGTGGATGAATTTCTCTCTCAGTTCAATGAGAATGGTGAGTACGAGCCTGCCGATGATTATACCATGCCTAAAGTTATTGAGCAATGGCCTGCACACCCCGAAGTTGTCGGTGGTTCTTGGGAAGGCGTCAGCCACTACATGGCTCCATTCTTTGATAAGGATGGCGATGGCGAATATAATCCCGTCAAGGGCGACTTTCCTTACTACGATATTGATAACGATCTTTGCCATACCAAAATCAAATCCATGGAAGAGGAATTCTATGGTGAAGATGTCATCCATGGTACCATCCTTGCTGACCAAGTGCTGAAAGGTGACCAGACGCTGTGGTGGGTGTTCAACGATAAAGGTAACTCCCATACAGAATCCAACGGTGCCGCTATCGGTGTTGAAATCCGTGCCCAAGCTTTTGCTTTCGCTACCAATGACGAAATCAACAACATGTCATTCTGCAGCTATGAGATCATCAACCGTTCTACTTACGAATTGAAAGGAACGTACTTCTGCCCCTGGACCGACGTTGACCTCGGTTACGCCAAGGATGACTACGTGGGATGCGATGTCGCTCGTGGTCTCGGTTATGGCTATAATGGTAAAGCCATCGACGGTAACGGTGAACCTGAATCATACGGTGACCAGCCTCCGGCGGTAGGTATCGACTTCTTCCAAGGCCCTTACATGGATGCCGACGGTTTGGATAATCCTAAGTACACTTATACAGTGGTTTCACAATTTGCAGGCATTGATCCTGTGACTGGTGACTCCCTCTTTGTGCAGCATGCAGTTGACTCCGCCCAGATCTGCGACGTGTCCATCAATGGTGTGAACTTTGGTAACAATATCATTGACGATGAACGTTTCGGTATGCGCCGTTTCCTCTATCACAACAACGACAACTCCAACACTGGTGACCCCAAACTTGCTCCTGACTACTACAATATGTTGAGAGGTATTTGGAGAGATGGTAACTACATGATGTATGGTGGTAATGCCTATCCTGGCGTTCAGGGTACTGTTGGTCCTGTTTGCGACTTTATGTTCCCTGGCGATTCCGACCCATGTAACTGGGGTACTGGTGGCGTTCAGCCTGGTGCTGGTTATAATACCAATGGTAAGTATTGGACCGACTCCGAGGCAGGCAACGAAGCTGCTGACCGTCGTTTCATGCAGTCCGCTGGTCCTTTCACCTTGAAACCCGGTGCTGTCAACTACATTACTTTCGGTGTGCCGTGGGCACGTGCCACCTCTGGCGGCCCGCTCGCTTCTGTTGAGCTCCTGCGTGTTACCGATGATAAGTGCCAAGCTTTGTTTGACAACTGCTTCAAAGTGATCGATGGTCCTAACGCTCCTGACCTCACCATCCGTGAGCTGGATCAGAAACTCATCATCTATCTCTCCAATAGTGCTATTTCCAACAACTATAAGGAAAGTTATGTTGAGTTGGATCCTGAGATTCCTGAGATTCGTCCTGATGACTCGGTTCGTAAGAGCGACCGCTATTATCGCTTCGAAGGTTATAAAGTCTATCAGCTTGCCAACGCCGAAGTCGGCGCTGACGAACTTGACAACAGCGCCAAAGCTCGCTTGGTCTTCCAGTGCGACGTTAGAAACAAAGTCTCCCACCTTGTCAATTATGAATGGGATGAGCATATCGGTGCTATCGTTCCTTCACTGAAAGTTGACGGAGCAGACGGTGGTATCACCCATAGCTTTGTGGTTACTGAGGACAAGTTTGCCACCACAGAGAACCCTGCTTTGGTCAATCACAAGACTTATTATTACATGGCTGTTGCCTACGCTTACAACAACTTCTTGACTTACTCACAAGAGCCGAGTGATGAATATGGCCTGTTCGGTCAACAGAAACCGTATCTGGAAGGCCGTAAGAACATCAGCTGCTATTCAGCCGTTCCTCATAAGATTGTGAACGGTACTGTCATGCGGTGCGACTATGGCCAAAAGCCTGCCATTACCCGTATCGTTGGTCAAGGTAACGGCGGTAATGAACTTGAACTCTCTCAAGAGTCCATCGATGAACTCTTCACTAAGGGTGTAGCCAATACGCTTGATGCCGAAGGCAACAAGATTGTGTTCGGTCACCCCGACTATCCAATTATCTATCATCCTAAATATAAAGTGGGATACGGTCCTCTGGACGTGAAGATCATCGACCCATTGAACGTGAAGACCACCAGCTATGAACTTTGGTTTGATGACATGTTCGAAGCAGAAACCCACGGTGTTTCTAGTAACTCTGCAGTCCTTATTCCTGATGAAAATGGTGAGTACACCATTCTGGACAGTAAAGCTACCCGTATGGCTTCGCACTGGTATCTGAAAGATCTGGGATCTGATGAAGAACCTGTGATGAGTGATACCATCACGGTTTATTCCGATGAAAAGATGTTTATTGACAAGGGTATTTCTATCACGGTCTATCAGCCTTATGACATCGGTCCAGTTTTGGTTGGTAAGCTGCGCGACGATAGCGGTTCAGAAACAAAATGGAATGATGCAAGAGAAGTGTTGGTTCCCAACAGTGGTATGATCACCTCTTCGTTCACCTTCCAAGACAGCACCCATAAATGGTTGGATGGTATCCGCGATAAGGATATTCCTGGTTCTTGGTTGAACTGGATCCGTTCGGGTTCTTACTACGATTACGCCAATCAGGATAACAGTGACTACAACATGAATAACCTGATGACGGCTTATGACCCAGCTGAGGCCTTTGAAAAGATCGCCAACAGAACATGGGCTCCTATGGGTGTCTGCGGTTACAAGAACAACAGCCCCTATCCGGCTCCTGTTACGGATGCACGTGCTCTTAAGTACTTCTCACGTATCAGCAGCGTTGATATCGTCCTGACTGCCGACCGCTCCAAGTGGACTCGTTGCCCCATCGTCGAAATGTGTCCTGACCAGAAATTGGCTCAGAATGGTGCCAAGAGATTCCTCTTGAGAAAGTCAGCTTCTGTTGATAAGGATGGTAATCCTTACACCAATGCTGATGGCACACCATTCACGGATTGGAACCATGCAACTGAGGAAGCCAATGTGAGCAATGATCCTAATGATCCAAACTACATTGCACCTTTTGGTATGGGTTGGTTCCCAGGTTACGCCATCGATATTGAGTCCGGTGCACGTCTGAACATCGTTTTCGGTGAAGACTCTTACCTGGCTGATTTGAACGGTCGCGATATGTTGTTCAATCCTCCTGCGTTGAAGAGCACTACCATTGAAGAGCTTTATGGCGAAAACTCACAGCTGATGGATCCTGCCATCTTCCGTCAAGTTGACCAGGAGCCCGTCTTTGGTGGTAAACACTATGTCTATATCTTTGGTCTTGAGAAACCCGAATCTGTTCCGGACGGTTCACCTATCCCGGTTGAGTCATTCTACTCACCTGCTTATGATGCCGGTCAATATGTATTTGATCTCTTGTATGCCTTCCAGGGTGATACTGATGCAGAAGACAACTTGAGAAATATGCTGTGGCGTCAGTGCATGTATGTCGGTATGCCTATGGCTGTTGAAGGTGAGAACTGGTTGGGATACGATCCGGAAACAGGTAAATACAACGATGCCAAGATTCGTATCAGAGTGTCCAAGCCTTACGATATGGGTTATGGCCCATGCGCACTTGACTCCTTGTATCCTGAGTTGGATATCAACAATCTCTATCCAAAGTATCAATTTGCCATCGAAGGTCTTGAACCCGTCATGAACGATCCGGTGAAGACTCAGTCCGACTTGGATCTGATTACCATCGTTCCTAACCCATATTATGCATATTCTTCCTACGAAAAGAATGCGCTTAATAACTTGGTTAAGATCACGAACCTCCCCAACAACTGCACGGTTACTATCTATAACCTTGCTGGAACCAAGATCCGCCAATTCAAGAAAGATAACGATCTTCCTTCTATTGACTGGGATCTCACCAACTTCGCCAACACACCTGTTGCTTCCGGTTTCTATCTGATTCATGTGAAAGACAACGTTAGCGGTGGCGAACGTACGATCAAGTTCTTCGGTGCAATGCGTCTAATCGACTTGAATACGTTCTAATTTATCGGATGAATGCTTAACTTTAAAAATTTCAGAATCATGAAAAAATCAGTTAGATATATAGTAATGAGCCTTGTTCTCCTTCTTGGAGTCAGCGCTCCAAAGGCATTTGCAGGTAATGAGGACCGTTCCGGTCAGGCTGGCGCTCCTGAGTTATTGATCAATCCCTGGGCTGCTTCAGCTGGTTGGGGCAATGCCGGTATGTCATACGTGAGAGGCGTTGAAGCTATGTTCGGCAATGTTGCCGGTATATCAGCGATCCGCTCCTTGGATGTCAACTTCACCCATACCGATTGGCTGAAAGGCTCTGGCGTTAGAATCTCTGCTTTCGGTCTGGCAGTTCGCGTCGGTGAGTCAAGTGTGTTGGGCCTTTCATTCTTCTCCCTGAACCCAGGTACGATTATGGAAACCACAACCGACAGCCCTGATGGCGGTATTGGTACCTTCAAGCCGAACCTTATGAATATCAATGTGGCTTTCGCCAAGACGTTCTCCAATAGTATCAGTGGTGGTTTCAACCTGAAGATCATCAGCGAGTCCATCGCTAACATGGGCGCTGTTGGTGTTGCACTTGACGCTGGTATCCAATATGTTACCGGTCCATTCGACAACATTCACTTCGGTATCACCCTGAAGAACATTGGACCCACCATGACGATGTCTGGCGATGGTTTGTCAATCAAATCTTATCTGCTTCCAGGTAGTTCACTCCAACACACAGTGATCCAACGTGCCGACCAGTTCGAGCTTCCTACTCAGTTGAGTATTGCAGCTGCTTACGACTGGCATGTTGCCGAAGAACATCGTGTCACGGTTGCCGGTAACTTCATTTCCAACTCCTTCACCAAAGACCAGTATGTCCTCGGTCTCGAATATGGTTGGAAAGATTGGTTCATGGTCCGCGCTGGTTATACCTACGAAAGCGGTTTGTTCAAAGGTATCTTGGATCAGAACTGCATGAACCTTAACCAAGGTCTCCATGCCGGTTGCTCTGTCCAAGTCCCGATCTCCAAGGGTGAGAATGCTCCGATAATTGCTGTGGATTATGCTTTCCGCCAAACCGTCAGCTACTCGGGCTCTCACAGCATCGGTGCCAGACTTATTTTCTAAAAAAGTCTTGCGACATTTGAAAGAAAATTAGTATCTTTGCACATTCAAAAAAAGAAGACCCTTATTTCGGTAAGGGTCTCTTTTTTCACGTTGTTTAAAAACCTATATCATGTCAGAAATCAAATACTTTACCTCTGAAGGTTTGCAAAAGTTGAAAGACGAATTGGATGACCTGATCCTCCGCGAACGTCCTCGTATTATCCAAGCTATTGCCGAAGCTCGCGACAAAGGCGATCTTTCGGAAAACGCCGAATATGATGCCGCCAAGGAAGCTCAAGGCCTTCTTGAAGCCAAGATAGCTGACCTTCAGGACTTGATTTTCAACGCCCGTGTGCTGGATGAATCAAAGATCGACACCTCTAAGGTGCTTCTTTACTCCACGGTCAAAATCAAGAATACCAAGACCAAGACTTCCATGACCTATTCCATCGTTCCCGAAAAGGAAGCTGACTTCAAAGCCGGTAAGATCTCCATCAATTCTCCTATCGGGCAAGGCCTCCTGGGTAAAAAAGTCGGTGAAGTGGCCGAAATTATGGTCCCCGCTGGTAAAATGTTTTTTGAAATTCTCGAAATCACAAGATAATCCATCATGGCAACCATTTTCTCCAGAATCATCCAAGGTGAAATTCCTTGCTATAAAATAGCTGAAGACGACCGGTTCTTCGCTTTCTTGGATATCAATCCTTTGGCCAAAGGACATACTCTTGTTGTCCCCAAACAGGAAACGGACTATATCTTTAACCTTGACGACGAAACGATTGGTCAAATGATGGTCTTCGCAAAGAAAGTCGCTCAGATGATTGAAAATGCCATGCCATGCAAACGCATTGCTGTGGCGGTCATTGGCCTGGAAGTCCCCCATGCACATATCCATCTTGTCCCCATCACCCAAGAAGGTGACTTGGACTTCAAGAAAGAGCATTTGAAACTAACGCAGGAAGAGTTCGTTGAGATCCAACAACGAATTACGCAGGCTTAATTGAACCATGCGTAACTGGGGTTGACGAACAGTGGGAATGCAAAGCCTATCGTGGCCTCCCAGCCTCTTGTTTTTCTTTCAAAAGGAATTTCCTTGGCCATCGTATTCAACAATCCCAAACGATAACCAGCTTCAAATCGGGCTTTAAACTCATAAAGCCCGATTTGTATTTTTGCATCTACGCCAACACCTGCAACAATATTCAAATTCAAGCTGCGGGCGTTCTTTGTGCCCCATTGTACAACTTCTCCGTTGATGATGGATTGTGATGTCACGAAAGTCGTGTCACTGACATAAGTGCCGATTTCAGGTGCGGCAAAGACATAAGGTGAAAACAAGTAGTCATCTAGGAATATGGCTTTTACCGGGATCCGGATGTTGGCTAAATAGGCCGAGTCCTGTAGGACATAATGCGGTTTGTCAGGTCTGCTGATGGCATTTACCATGTTGAAGTTGAACTCAATTCCGTAAGACCATCCGGGAAGTGTACGCTCCACGAAGACGCCACCTGCCAAACAACCTTTTATGTTGCCGAAAGATTGGTAAAGTGCCGTGTGGTTGACAAAACTGTCACCTTTCTCGTTCTTATATCGCATGTCCATGGCGGTGACACCGCCCTTGAATCCAATATAGATATTCTTTTCCAAAACCGGTCTTTCTTTTCCGATCACCTGGGCTTCAGCAAAAGATACAGACAAGGCAAGAGCCAAAACAATAAGACAACGGAATGTGTTTTTCATCATGGATGGATTTTATCTCAACAAAGAGCAAAGATAGGGAGTTTTCTTTTAAAAAATGCATTATTTTTGCAGAAAGTATCATCCAAATGAAAAAAGTGCTTTCTTTTATCATGGGTCTCTTCGTCTTCATGAACGCCTATGCCCAACAATTTGACCTGCCTTGCGCCGACCTCGACTATAAGGAATCTGTGAGGACCGTGTTGCTCTATGCCGATGGCAACCAAAACAAAGAGCCCCTGATTCCGCTGGATCATCTGGCAGGGCGGCTTACCTTGTCTTTCGATCTTCTTGGTTCGGACGCCGAGGTGCTGAATTATACCTTCATCCACTGTACCAATGATTGGTATCCCACTGATATTCAGAGATCCACTTACGTTAATGGATTCGATTATGGTCGCATTGATCATTATGATTTTTCAAGGAACACACTCGTTGATTATGTCCATTATCAGTTGTCGTTTCCTGAAGAGGATATGATGCCCACGCTTTCGGGAAACTATTTGCTCATCGTCTATGGGGACGACCTCTCAGAGGAACATGTTTATTTCTCACGGCGTTTCATGGTCTATGACGAGAAAGCCGCCATCTCAGCTTCCGTGCCGCGTTATTGTGACGATCTATCCATTAGTGACTCACATCAGCAATTGAACATCAGGGTATCCATGCCAAGCATCATGACGGGGAATGTTCAGCAGTACGCCAACATGACCATCCGCCAGAACGGCCGCTGGGACAATGCTGCAATTGGTTTGAAACCCTCGTTTGTTTATCCGGATTATATCTCATACGAGCATCACCCTTCCGCGGTTTTTGAAGCCTCCAACCAATACCGCCGTCTTAACTTCAGTAACTTCTATTTCCAATCGGAAAACATTGCTCATATCTATCAGACCGATGACTATTATGTGGTGGATTATGCCACTTGCGAACCAAGGTCAAGGAAACCCTATATTACCTACGAAGACATTCATGGAGAGAAATACATCTATATTGCCAACGAAGGCAGAGAGACGGATACTGAAGCAGATTATGCCTGGGTCAACATCTTTCTTCGCTGGCCTTCACCGCTGATGCAGGAAGATATCTATGTCATGGGTGCCCTTAATGATTGGGGGTTCGATGAGCGTAACCTTATGAAATACGACTATAATCTACATGGCTATCTGTGCCAAATGTTGTTGAAACAAGGATATTACAACTTCTTGTTCGTCACGGCCGACCGCAACTCGTATTCGGTATCAACCGAACTTACCGAAGGCAACTATTGGGATACCGAAAACCTTTATAGAATCTATTTTTACTATTTCAACGCTAGCAAAGGCTACGACGAACTGATCGGCTACACCACCCTCCTTTCCCACTAACTCCCCACTCCTCACTCCTAACTCCTCACTCCTCATGTATCGAACCACCCTCTTCGCCGAAGTCCTCCTGCCCATTCCCGTCCCAGGGACTTTCACCTATCGTGTGCCGTATGCGCTGAACGATACCATCCGTGTCGGACAACGCGTTGTGGTGCAGTTCGGCAAGACCAAGATCATGTCGGGTTTGGTCATTTCATTGACGGAAAAAGTGCCCGAGGTGGAGGTAAAATACTTGATGGATGTCCTTGACGAACAGCCGATCGTCAACGAAAGACAGCTGAAGTTCTGGGACTGGATCAAGACCTATTATCTCTGCCATTTGGGTGAGGTGATGCAGGCAGCCCTGCCTTCCGCCCTAAAGCTGAGCAGTGAGTCGAAAGTGGCGCTTTCTGAGGACTATGAACTTGACAGCATGCCCCTTAACGATTATGAGTATCTGATCGTCGAGGCCCTTCAAGTGCAACCGAAGATCGCCATTAGTGAGGTTAGTAAGATCATCGGCTTTAAGAAGGTGATGCCGCTGATCCATACTATGATGGAAAAGGGCATTCTGGTGATGGAGGAGGAGCTGGATGAGAAATATAAGGCAAAATATGAGCGCTTCGTTCTTCTAGCCGGCCGATATCGCGAAGACGAACGGATACAAGAGCTCATGGATGGCCTTACCAAAAGAGCCTATAAACAACTTGAAGTGTTGCTGGCCTACTTTACCATGGGCGGCAATTGTGAGCAAGATGTCAAAGCTGTTGACTTGCTAAAAAAAGCCAATGCTTCCAGCACCATATTAAAGGCGATGGCCGACAAAGGTATTTTTGACGTTAATGAGCGCAAAGTGAGCCGTCTCAAAGAACTCAAGGCGCAGATGGAGGTGTCGGCTATCCAACTTACCGAAACGCAGCAGCGGGCCTATAATGAGATCAAAGCAGGTTTCGACGAACAAAGACCAGTGTTGCTCCACGGTGTTACCTCGAGTGGCAAAACAGAGATTTATATCAAACTGATCCAAGAAGCCATTGATGAAGGCAAACAAGTGCTGTATCTCTTGCCTGAAATTGCTTTGACTGCCCAAATCATCAATCGTTTGAAACAGTATTTTGGCGACAAACTGGGCGTATATCATTCTCGCTATGGCGTCAACGAACGCGTGGAGGTATGGCAACAGGTACTCGAGTTCGTCCCTGGTCAAGCAACCAGCCGTCAAATCATCATAGGTTCAAGATCGGCAATCTTTTTGCCATATTCGGACCTTGGCTTGATCATCGTTGATGAGGAACACGACAGCAGCTTCAAGCAAGTGGATCCTGCACCGCGGTATCATGCCCGTGACGCCGCTATCGTGTTGGGAGCATTGCATCATTCCAAAGTGCTGCTGGGATCGGCCACACCGTCCTACGAAAGCTATTACAATGCCATGCAAGGACGCTTTGGGTTGGTGGAAATCATGGAACGTTACGGTGGCGTGGAGATGCCGGAGATCATTCTTAGCGACATGCGAGTTGAACGGAGAAGGAAAACCGCCCAAGCTGATTTCGGCAGCGTACTGCTCGATGCCATGAATGAAACGTTGACGGATCACAACCAAGTCATTCTTTTCCAGAACCGGCGTGGCTTCTCGTTGCGTGTGGAATGCGACGATTGCCATTATGTGCCCCAATGCATCAATTGTGATGTGAGCCTGATCTATCACAAACACCAGAATGTGTTGCGTTGCCATTATTGCGGTTATACCACTGATGTGCCGGCGGAATGCCCAAGCTGCCATAGTACCAATATCAGGATGCATGGCTTTGGCACCGAGAAGGTGGAGGAGGACTTGAAGTTGATGATGCCCGAAGCCAAAGTGGCTCGTCTTGATCTGGATACCACTCGGTCGAGGAATGATTATCAGTCGATCCTTGAAGATTTCCAAGAAAAGAAAACAGACATCCTGGTTGGCACACAGATGGTTACCAAAGGGCTGGATTTCGACGCGGTGAAGGTGGTGGGCATCCTGAACGCCGACAATATGTTGTCTTTCCCCGATTTCCGAGCCCACGAACGAAGCTTTCAACTGATGTCTCAAGTGGCAGGAAGGGCAGGCAGAAAAGGCAAGCAAGGCAAGGTGGTGATCCAGACCTATGAACCGTCCCATCCAGTTTTGCAGGATGTGTTGCGCAACGATTTCAAAGGCCTGTATGAAAAGCAGATGGTAACCCGCAGACAGTTTGGCTATCCGCCTTTTTACCGTATAGTCTTGATTCGCCTCAAACACAAGGAATATCAGAAGCTGAATCCTGCGGCAATGGAGCTTTCCTCCATGTTGCGTCCTATTTTCAAACAGGACTTGCTTGGCCCTGAATACCCCATGGTATCAAGGGTAAAAAACCTCTATATTAAACAAATGATGGTGAAATTTAATCGCGATCATAATGCCCAGCAAGTCAAGGATCTCATCATGAAGCAAATCCATTTGTTCCAAACGCTTCCGGATTACAAATCCGTTCAAGTGCAAATTGATGTGGATCCGATTTAAAAATGGCCGTTTTAGGAGCTTTTTCAGCTGTAATTGATTGGAATAGTTTATTTTTGTACTTTCAAAAACGAGCTTTATTTTATGAAATTCCGTTTTATCTTCGTGCTGATGCTAGGGCTTTTTGTCCAGCACGCTTTTGCTTCTGTCACTGTCAAAGGAAAAGTCGTGAACAAAGATACAGGTGAGCCTATGGAATATGCCACCGTGTCGGCCTTTTCCTTGCCCGATTCCACTTTGGTCGCTGGTGTCATCACCGAGCCTTCCGGTCATTTTTCCCTGCAGTTGGAGAAGGGAAAATACTACCTGAGATTCCAATACATGGGCTTTATCACCACTAAAAAGAACATCCAGCTGACAGGGGAGAAGTCCACCGTTGATCTGGGAAGGATAGTAATGGCACCTGATGCGGAATTGCTTGCTGAGGTTGAAGTGGTGGCGGAAGTGAGTACCTACGAGATGACTCTTGATAAACGCGTTTTCAATGTGGGTAAAGACGTGAGTAATACGGCTGGCAATGCGATTGAGGTGCTGGAAAGCATTCCCGCCGTCTCAGTAGATGTGGAAGGCAACGTCAGCCTTCGTGGTGACGAGGGCGTGCGGATTCTCATCGACGGGAAGGAGTCGGGGCTTTCTGGATTGAGTACTCAAGACGCCCTTCGAACCCTTCAAGGAGATATGATCGAAAGGGTGGAGGTAATCACCAATCCCTCTGTCCGCTATGATGCTGAAGGTTCTGCCGGTATCATCAATATCATCTTGAAAAAGGACAAACGTCAAGGCTTCAACGGGGCAGTCAACATCCGTGGTGGCTATCCATGGCAATATGGTGGCAGTCTCTCCATGAATTATCGCCTAAAACGCTGGAACCTCTTCGCCAGCTATGGATTTAACACTAGAAGGAATATCGGAGGAGGAATCAACCAAACAAAGCGTTTCGAGGTGGACGGTAACGACACCATTTATCAACAGATTACGGATCAGACCACGGAGCGTACCATGCACCGCATGGGCCACAACCTGCGTGTCGGTGCCGATTACTATCTTACCGATCACGACATTGTCAGTGCCGCTTTTGTGTTCCGGTATGGCACTAACCGCACCAATCCCATCGTAAGGTATTCGGATGAATATCCACAGTTGGGTACTTCATCATACGATGTGAGGGAAGAACAATGGCATGAAACGGATCCCATGTATGAAATTACCCTGGATTATGACAAGACTTTTGAGCAAAAAGGCCGTAGCCTGAAAGCTAATGTGCGTTTTTTCCAGAATGCCGAGAACTCGGGCTCCGACATCACGGAGTTTGTCTATCCAAACAGCCAGATGCAAACAGTGCTGTCGTCACTATACCAGCAAACGAAGGAAGACCAAGGCATGCGCAACCTTCAAGTGAGCATCGACTATGTTCATCCGTTTGCTACCAAGGCTCAGTGGGAGATTGGCGCCAAATACACCAACCGCGACATCAACAGCCTTTCTTCGGTAAGCGAGAGGGACAGCATGGGAATCTATCATCCCTTGAACGATTATTGTTACGATTACGAATACAAGGAGCAGGTGGCGGCCTTATATACCAGTTTGGGCAACGATTGGGGGCGTTGGTCAGGTCAGATTGGCGTGCGTGCCGAGATGACGGACATCTATACGAATCTGAAAGGCTATGCCCATGACGGCACCGATTCCATTAATGGAGGTAAGCCGTACATCAACCTGTTTCCCAGCGCACACCTTAACTATTCCGTGACGGAGAACGACCAGTTCCAAGTGAGCTACACGCGCCGTATCCGTCGTCCGGGTTTCTGGCAGATGAGTCCTTTCCGCTCCTATAACGACAACCGCAACATCCGTATGGGCAATCCTGCCTTGAAACCCACCTTTATGGATAGCTATGAGTTGGGTTATCTCCATTTCTGGGACCGTTCCAGCTTCAGTTTTACCACTTATTACCGACATGGCAACAACATGATCCGTCATTACACCTTCGAGCGTGATGGCGTATATTACAGCATGCCGATCAACTTTGGGAAGGCGGATGATTTCGGCGTGGAAGCGGTAGCCCAAGGCCAGATGACGAAATGGCTGAATCTGAACGGCAATGTGAATTTCTTCCGTTCCTATTCTAAAGGCACTATTGAAGATAAATACTACGAAACGGAATCTTGGATGTTGTTTGGACGTCTGGTGTCGAAGTTCAAGATCAAGAATTGGTTTGATTTCCAACTGACAGCACACGTAATGGGGCCTCATGTGGAACCTTTGGGCAAACGTGACGGTGAATGGTGGATGGACGTGGCCTTGAGCAAGGAGGTGCTTGGCGGCAGTGGCACGCTCACCTTCAATGTGCGCGACATTTTCGGTACTCGTGGCCGCGGTGGTGAATCATGGGGCGAAAATTTCTGGCAATACAGTAACAGCACATGGAATCGTACTTCCCTGTCGCTGAATTTCAATTACCGCATCAACCAGCAAAATGCCAAACGCAACCGCCGTCCTGATGAGGGCGGTGGCGATGACTACGAAGGTGGCGATGAGGAAATGTATTGATTTTTACTTGCTTTTAACAAAATAATATCCTAATTTTGAAGGTTGTTTTTTCTAACCCTTTAAAATTCAGGATTATGCAGGCCGTTAGCAATCCCTCTAAATCCCTCAGGATCGGTATGACCCATGGCGATTTCAATGGCATTTCTTACGAGATTATCTTAAAAACTTTTTCAGATGCTCGAATGTTGCAGATGATGACTCCCGTCTTGTACGGTCAATCAAAAGTGCTTTCGTATTATAAGAAAAGTTTGGGTATTGAGGATTTCAATTACTCCTTGACGCGTGATGTCCGTCAGTCATGGTCTCAGAAGTTCAACATTGTCAATATTACCGACGACGAGCTGAAGATTGAGCCTGGATTTGCCACGGAACAAGCTGGGAGGATGTCGGTGCTCTCATTGAAGCGCGCAGCAGACGATTTGGTGAAGGGCAACATCGACGCCTTGGTCACGGCTCCGGTCAATCCAGCCCTCCTGAAGTCGGATCGTTTTGATTTCAAAGGGCAGTCGGACTATCTTTCGTCCTTGTTCAACAATCAAGACTACCTTGAGATACTGGTCAGCGATTACATTCGTATCGGTATGGTTACCTCTGATATTTCGATGAAAGAAGCCATGGCGAGCGTCACAAAGGAGATGGTGTTACATAAGCTGATCATTTTGGCCAATGCCCTCAAGAAGAATTTCAATATTGCTTCTCCGAAAATTGCCGTTTTGGGGCTGAATCCTCACGCTGGTGATGCTGGCCTTGCAGGAGGAGAAGAACAGGATATCATAGCGCCTGTGTTGGAGATGGCAAAGAAAAACGGGTTGTTCGCCTTTGGTCCTTTCCCGTCCGACAATTTGTTTTCCACGGGCGCATGGCGCAAGTATGATGCCGTATTGGCCATGTATCATGATCAGGCGGCATTGCCTTTCAAGTTGATCTCTGCCAACGGTGGGGCCATCTTTACCGCAGGTCTGCCGGTAATCCGCACCACGCCTTTCCATGGTCCAGCCTACGACATTGCTAATAAAAACGAAGCATCGCCTGACGCGATGCGCCAGGCGATGTTTCTTGCTTTAGATTTGGTAAATAACCTAAAACTTATTTGACGACGAACTTCATGGTCTTGTCGAAGCCGTTAGCTTTGACGGTGACGAAGTAAACGCCGCTGCTGAGTTCGTTGGTGTTGATGCTCAAAGTGTTGATGCCAGCATTGAGGCTGCCGTTCTTTTCGGCAACTTTTTGGCCCATGATGTTGAACACGCTCATGTTCACATCTGAAATCTGTGAAGCATTCACTTCGACGTTCAGAGTGGTGGTGGCAGGGTTAGGATAAACGCGGGCGGCAGTCATAGGATTGACAGCTTCGTTCACGTTCCAACCTTCAAATGCGTCAGCATCGAGGTTAACAGCAATGATGTTGTTGACAGAGAGTTCAGTCTGGTCTTCATCCAGGTACAAACCTTGGGTTCTGTCTTCTGAATAGGTGAACCAGAATTTGTTGTTCTGACCCTGTTGGCAAGAGGTGGTGGCATACACTTCTTTCTTCTGATGGGTGAAGTCGGTGGAGAGGTTGACGTGGTCATAGAACCAGGTGCCAGTGTAGTCTCTCATGGTAACCCAGGCGCTTCTGTAAGCCACTTCATTTTCTTCATTGAATCTCACTTCTGAAGGAGTGTTGTAGATGATGGCCATGTTGCCTCTTTCGTCAATTGAAATGCCAGGAAGGGTTGTGAGGCCATTGGTGCGGTAGGTTACCAAACCATCAACATTGATGTGTTCATAGTTCCATTCGCCATCGCCATCTTCATCGACTTGGTAGCCGAAGAAATCGAGGTGCTGGAAACCATCGGCTTCTGCAAGAGCATCGAGACGTTGGAGTAACAAAGTGTTGGCAATACCGTTTTCACCGTTGTAGATCAAAGTGGGATCTTCAGCAATAAGGTCGGCGTCACCGCTCCAGTCGCCAAACAGCGGGATTTCGTGACCGCCTTGTTCGTTGACATATTCGGAGTTCCAGTAGAGGATACCGTGGTTGTAAGTGGTCCAGTTGTGATAGTGTTCTGCATCTGATGGAGCCCAAGCTTTCAGACCGAAAGCAACGTGGACAACGCCGTTGTTGTCGATGGCGATGCTGTGTGAATTGTCAGAGGTGAAGAGGGTATCTTCCATGCCGGTTGGATAATCGGCGAACAGGATGGAGTGAACGCCAGGAACAGGATACTTAGTGACGTTTTGTCTCTCCCAAGTCTCACCATTGTCATGAGAAATGATGTAGAACATTTCGGTGGTGTAGCTTCCGAAGAGGATGGCGACGTTGTTGCCGTTGGTGGCGATCACATAGTCGTCAGCGCCAAGGTTGTTCTTGTAGATGCCTTCGGGTTCGTTGTCGGTGCCGAGAGGATCAATAGGATCGCTCCAGGTGTGGCCACCGTCGGTGGAACGTGAGTAGTACAAGAAGTTCTTGTTGGTACCAGTTTCTTGGTCGGCAGCGACGATGTGAACATATTCATGGTTCGGGCCGCTGACAGCCATTCTTGGCCAAGTCATGGCGGGGAAAGTGTAGATGAGTTCCCAGTCGCCTTCGCCCTTGGTGGGTCTGTAATACACATTGGTGCCACTGGCATGTGAAGCCAACAGTTCGCCATTGCCGTATGCGCAGATGGTAGGCCAGCCAGATCTCATCGGCTCTACGCGTTCTTCCGGAATATCACCAACGCCTTCGCCATCGTAATAGTTGTAACCAGTACCACGGTTCGGGTAACCGCTGTCTTCTTCAACTTCCATGGTGGCAACAAATGCTGCGGTGCCGTCGGGCCAAAGGGCGATGCGGTTGCTAATGGTTGAGTTGGATTGCAGGTCATAGTATGTGTCTGCAATACGATACTCATCATAGCCATCAGCTTTTGCACTGCTGAAGTTGTTGACCATGTTCTCAGGTGAGTTGAAGGTTCTGGCGGGAACCTCGGCACCGTCGCTGATTCTAACAGGGCTTGGTTTCTCGGTCGTAACAACGGCAGATTTCATCTCCTTGGTTACGACAACTCTTTTTTGTGCAAAACCGCTCGTGCAAATAGCGGCTGCAAGCATTAAGAATAGAACTTTTTTCATGTTTAAATGATTTGAAGTTAATAATGTTTTTAGTGCGATTTTCTAGTTTTGCATGCAAAAATAATAAAAGTTTTTGTTTCAAGGGTCTTTTTTTGTGTTTTTTTTTCTAATTTTGAGCTGCGATATTACAAAAACCTTGCCATGAAGCATATTGTTTTTTCTCTCCTCTCTTTTACTGTTTTGTTGATCTCTTGTCAGAAACAGTCTCCTGTGGAGCCAGCCACCATGGTGGATCCTTTTATCGGCACGGGAGGTCACGGTCATACCTTTCCTGGTGCCACCGTGCCTTTCGGTATGATGCAATTCAGTCCCGATACCCGCATGAACGATTGGGATGGTTGCTCAGGTTACCACACCTCCGATAACACTATCCTTGGCTTCAGCACCACGCATCTTAGCGGTACGGGCTGCTCCGATTACGGAGATTTCCGGTTCGCTCCGGCAATTGGTGACACGCCATGCGCAGCCTTCAACCATGAAGACGAATACGCCAAAGCTGGTTACTATGGCGTGACCTTCAGTGATGTCCCCGTAAAGGTAGAGCTTACTACGGGCAGTCGGGTCGGCATGATGCGCTGCACCTTTCCCAAAAGTCAAGATGCGCGTTTGCTCCTTAATATGAAACAAGGTGTCAACGACGAGTTTGTCTATGAGTCGTATGTAAAACACGAAAACGACCGTGCCATCAGTGGATTCCGCCGTACTCGCGATTGGGCTGATAACCAGTACCTGTATTTCTATGCCGAATTCTCCAAGCCTTTCAAATCATGTACAGTGGATGGGAATGCCACATTCAACTTCGATACGGAAGAGAATGAACCCATTGTGATGCGTATCGCCATTTCGGCAGTGGATGTGGAAGGTGCCAAAAACAACATGAAAGCTGAATTGGCGGATGGCGATTTCGACTTTGACGCTTTGGCAAAACAGGCTTACGACAAGTGGAATGCCGAACTGCAACGGATTCAGGTCCAAGGGGATGATGAGTCGGACATGAGAGTGTTCTACACCAATCTTTATCATGCCATGATCGCCCCTAATCTTTTCTCGGATGCCGACGGCCGCTACCGTGCCCACGATCTTCAGATCCATCATTCCGACCGTCCCATCTATACGGTGTTTTCTCTGTGGGATACCTTCAGAAGCCTACATCCGTTGTTCAGTCTCATCCAACGGGAACGCACCGTCGATTTCATTAATACCTTTATAAATAATTACGAAACCGACGAAGAACACATGCTGCCCATCTGGGAACTGGCTGCTAATGAGACGCATTGCATGATTGGTAACCACGCCATTCCAGTCATCGCCGATGCTTATTTCTGCGGCATTCGCGACTTCGATGCGGAGAAGGCGTTGGAGGCTATGGTGACCTCGTCCAGACAGGACCGCCGTGGCATGGGCGCTTACATGAAATATGGCTTTATCCCTGTGGATGTGGAAGGGGAGGCGACTTCCAAGACCTTGGAATATGCCTATGACGACTGGTGTGTCGCCCGTATGGCCGAGGCTATGGGTAAAGCTGATATTGCCGATGAATTCTATAAGAGGGCTCAAGCTTACAAGAATCTGTACAACCCCAAGAATCAATTCCTCCAAGGCAGACGCAATGGAGGATATATGCAACCCTTCGATCCCACTCAGGTCAACTTCACTCTTACGGAGGCCAACACCTGGCAATACAATTTCTTTGTGCCGCAAGACATCAACACCCATATTGATCTTATGGGTGGTTGGGAAGGCTATGGCAAGAAACTCGATGGCCTCTTCACCTCGTCAAGCAAGCTCACAGGCCGTGAACAGGTGGATATCACTGGTCTCATTGGTCAATATGCCCACGGCAACGAACCGAGTCATAACACGGTGTATATGTATAACTTCATCGGTCAGCCCACCAAGACACAGAAATATGTGAAACAGGTCATGGACGAGTTCTATACCGACGAGCGCGATGGCCTTTGCGGTAACGAGGACTGCGGTCAGATGTCGGCTTGGGGCGTGTTCTCCTCCATGGGATTCTATCCTGCTACACCTGCTTCTGGCTATTATGTGCTGGGTGTCCCTCGTTTCAAACAAGTAACATTGAATTTGGAAAACGGCAAAAAGTTCGTCGTGAAGGCAAAAAACTTAAGCCCTCAGAATTGCTATGTGAAATCGGTGAAACTCAATGGCAAGCCCTTGGAGCGCAGCTATATCTACTTCGATGAAATCAATAACGGCGGCGAATTGGTCTTTACCATGACTTCCAACCCTGACTCACCTTGGGCTACTCAACCAGAACAATGTCCAGTGATGCGCATCCCGGGTGAGAGCATCCTAGTGGTGCCCGCCATCAATGCCGCGTCCAATACATTCTTCGACAGCCTCGTCGTCACATTGAGCCATCCTTTGGAAGACACGCCAATTTACTATACCCTTGATGGCACCGATCCCAATGAAAACAGTGTGGTTTATACCGATCCTATCGTCTTGAAAAAGACCACCCAGCTACGTGCCGCTGCTTTACAGGATGGTCGCTGGAGTCATGCCGTCGATGCTGAATTCCATTACATCGACGCCAAGTTGGCAGTGACGTTGGAGCATCCTTATTCCAATCAATATGAGGCAGGTGGCTTGAAGGCGTTGATCGATCATCAACGGGGTGGCGACAACTTCCGCACCGGTACTTGGCAAGGTTTCCATGGGGTGGATCTGGTGGCCACTGTTGACTTGGGCGCCAAACAGCGGATCAACAGGCTGGCTGGCAGTTTCCTGCAGGAGCAAGGCTCTTGGATCTTCATGCCGAAGGAAGTGGAGTTCTTTGTCAGTGACGACGGCAAACGTTTCAGAAGTGTCGGCAAGGTGACGAACCGTATCCCTGCCGACGAGGAAGACGCCTGCATACAAGAGTTGGAGGTGCGTCCTCGCTGCGATGCCCGATACGTGAAGATGGCTGCCAAGACCATTGGCAACTGCCCTGACTGGCATGTCGGTGCAGGCCAACCTGCCTGGATCTTCTGCGATGAATTTATTATCGAATAGTCTTATTAATTCATAAATCTACCAAAGTAATGAAAGATTCAATCGTAATTCTTGCCGGCGGAGGTCCGGCACCTGGAATCAACACCGTGATCAGCACCGTGGCCAAAACCTTTTTGAAGGCAGGCTATCGTGTTTTGGGCCTGAACGATGGTTATAAAAACCTTTTCAAGGAAAACCCTGAAGTGGATGAAATCGACTTCATCTGGGCCGATGAGATCCAAAAACAGGGTGGTTCGGCATTGCGCATGAGTCGTTACAAACCGAAAAACGAAGAGTTCAACACCGATTTCTTTGTGAAGAACAATGTGAAGCTGTTGGTCACCATCGGAGGCGATGATACGGCATCGACCGCTAATCGTATCTCCAAGTATTTGATGGAGAACAACGTGAAGATCCAAAATATCCATGTTCCCAAGACGATCGACAACGACCTTCCTTTGCCTGACGGACAGCCGACTTTCGGTTACTATTCCGCCAAGGATGCCGCCGTGCATTTGGTCCAGACTGTGTATGAAGATGCCCGTACCAGCGGCAACTGGTTCGTGCTGTCGGCCATGGGCCGTGAAGCAGGTCACTTGGCTTTCGGTATGACCTCCGCTTGCCATTGTCCGATGGTGGTCATTCCTGAGATGTTCAATAAGGCCGAAGTCACCTTCGATGCCATCATTAACTTGATGGTCAGCTCCATTGTCAAGCGTAAGTTGCTTGGTGTGGGTTATGGCGTCATTATCGTCAGTGAAGGCGTGTTCCATTTCATGACCGATGCCGAGATTGAGAAGTCGGGCGTGGCTTTCACATACGATGAACACGGCCATCCGGAATTGGGCAATGTAAGCAAGGCCCACATCTTCAACCTGTTGTTGCAGCAACGCCTGCGCCTGTTGGGCATCAGCGTAAAGAGCCGTCCAGTGGAGATCGGTTATGGTATCCGTTGCGTGCAACCCAATGGTTATGATCTGACCTACTGCTCATTGCTGGGCTATGGTGTGAAAAAACTTTTCGACAAGGGAGTTACTGGCGCCATGGTCACCACGAATCCAAAGGGGGAGATCATTCCACTTTACCTGAAGGATGTGGAGGACGAGAATGGTAAGATAAAGCCTCGTTTGGTCAACCTCAACGGACCGAAGGCTGAACTGATCTTCGATGAGGGTTTGCAGTACATCACGCCCGAGGATTATGAGGCGGCCAAGCAATACCTGCCGAATCCTGAGGAATATGATTTCAGGAAGATCCTGAACTGGTAACAAAAAAGCGAGGTTTTACCTCGCTTTTTTTATTGGATCATCTGGTATATTAGATTGGTCAGGTTCTGTTTCGCATCCTCGATGAGGCTATCGTCGGTGGGGAAGGGGACCGGTTGTTTCCGCAGTCCTTCCAAGGTCTGCTCTGAACAAGCTTCGCGCGAGCCTTCAATAGTGGAGTAGTTGTGCTCAAAATTAGAGGAGACTTCGTAAGGCATCGAGAACAGCAAGCGTCTGTTGCTGGGGTCGATGAAATTCACTTTGCCCTTGATAGTGGCGCTCTTGCTGAGCTTATGGTCGGTCACAGTAGCAGTAAGGTTGCCGTTGGTTTCTTTGAACGACACGGTCTCGTCACGGTTGGGCCCCACTTGTTTTTTGAACACTTCCACGTGCATGAGCCGGCTGATGTCACCATAACGCTTGGCCATCGATTTCACCTTGAAACCGTTAAGATGGGAGTTGTCCTTGTTGATGCCTTCCAGTTGGCGTATCATCTTGTCGGCTTGATCCACGTCTGGGCTGGTTGAGCCGAGGTTTTTGCTGATGGCAGCTGCAAGGTATGCCTCTGCTTTGTTTCGTGCCATCTGCAACTCTTCGTCCAGGTTCAGCTTGGTGTAATTGATGCGTTTCTTGATTTCGTTTGGGAAACATGACAAGGCGTCGTTACGGCCTTTCATGCTGCAGTAGCGTTCGAAGATCTCGGGCCAGACTTCTGGGCTCCCGGTTGCTTTGAGAGCCTGTATCCGTTCGTGGTCAGCTTGATTGGCCTCGTGATAGGAGGCGGCAATAAAGTCGATCTTCTTCGGCTGAATCCGTCCTGAGCACACTCTGGATGCCTCTTTCATGATGATTTGGTCGTATTCCTTTGCTTCATATAGCTTCTTGGTCGTGTTGCATGAGGTGATCATGGTACCGATCAGCAGGACTGCGGGAAGAATTAGTTTTTTCATGGTATGACTATTAAATACAAAAAACATATTAATACAAATATCACACCAAAAATTCGCTATTTTTGCAGTATGGAAAAGATACAGCAACTAAAGGAGAGATTCGACGCATTCATAAATGGCGTTGATTTTATCAAGGTCCCCAGTGGGCTTTATGACCCAATTGCCTACACCGTATTGCAAAAAGGGAAACGGCTTCGTCCCATGCTTTGCCTGTTGGCCTGCGATATGTTCGGTGGTGAGTTCAATGAGGCGAAATATCCAGCTTTGGCTTTGGAGACCGCCCATAACTTCACCTTGATCCATGACGACATTATGGATCAGGCTCCTTTGCGTCGTGGCAAGGAGACGGTCTATAAAAAGTGGAATATCAACCAAGCCATTCTCTCGGGTGATGCAGCAATGGTCACTGCCTTTGATTTTGCCATGCGCACCCATCGGCCATTGGAGGTCGTGGCGTTGCTCAATCAAGTGATGATCGAGGTTTGTGAAGGACAACAGTACGATATGAGTTTTGAAACCCAAGCAACGGTAAGCATTCCCGAATACTTGGAGATGATCCGTTTGAAGACGGCCGTGCTGTTGGCCACCAGCCTTAAAGTGGGTGCGGTGGTGGCCGGTGCTGATGAAAAAGACCAGAAATGCTTGTATGATTTCGGCATTGCTTTTGGCATGGCATTCCAACTCCAAGACGACATTTTGGACTGCTACAGTGATGTAGCGGTATTTGGTAAGGTGACGGGAGGTGATATTGTGGAGAACAAAAAGACTATGATGTATTTGAAAGCTTTGGAATTGGCTTCGCCTGAGCAGAGGGGTCGTTTGGAAGACTTGTACTTGGGCGATATAGCTGTTAATTCTCAAAGAAAAGTCGATGAAGTATTGGCTTTATATGATGAATTGAATGTAAAAGATGCTGTGGAACAGTTGATGGCCGAGTATTTCCGTCAAGCGACAGTCGCTCTTGATGCGGTGAGTTTGCCTGAGGAAAGAAAAGAGCATCTCAGGCGATATGCTGAGATGCTTTCTGGTAGGCAGAAATAAAAAAAGCAGGCTTTCAAGCCTGCTTTTTTTAGTTGCGATTCTTATTTAGTTGTTGTCTTTCTTGACTTCCTGGATTGTGCCTTCAGCTTTTTCGTTGTTGCCTTTAGGTCTCAATGAACTTACAGCTGGTTGCTTTGCGGTTGGGTTTGTCTTGGAAGAGGCTGAGGTCTTGAGGGGAGTGTGAGTTGTTTTAGGCTTTTCAGAGGAGATGGTGTTGCTGCCAGCCATTTTTCTGTTGTTGCTGACATTTGCGTGTCCTTTTCTAGGAGCCTTGATCTTGGCAGGAGCCTTTTCAGCGGCGGCTTGTGAAGGAGCAGCCTTACCATCTTTGATTCTGGTCATAGGAGCCTTTTCGGTGTCGTTGTTGGTAGGAGCCTCAATGGAGTTGATGTCTTTTCCTGAGTTCTTTTCAGCGTTCATGTTGGAAACACCAGCATTTGAGAACGTGTTCTTTTCTTTTTCGATCTTCAGCTCGTCAGTGCTCTTTTGTCCTTTGACTTTCACTTGAGCGTTTGAAGTTTGAACGGTTGCGATGTTGATGGCGAGGAATGCCATGGCGCCGAGTAATAATGCTTTTTTCATGATTGTAAGATTTTAAGTTGTTAATTATTTGTTAAGTTGTTTTGTCTTTTCACTTCAGAAAAATATCAATTACTGTGCCAAAAATCAATTTGGAAAAAATTTTTTATAAAAAAATGCAGCTGTCCCCATAACTAAGGAACCTGAAACCATGATCCAGTGCATAGCGGTAGGCTTCTTTCCACTGGCTTCCTATAAGGGCTGAGACCAATAATAACAAGGTGCTTTTAGGCTGGTGAAAGTTAGTAATAAGCCCAGTGATGATCTTCATTTTATAAGGTGGAGCGATCATCAGTGCCGTGCTGGCCTCAAGACGATCGAGCTGGTGTAAGTCGAGATAATCCAATAGTTTTTGCAAAGCTTCATGGGCGGAAAGATCGGGATGATCCTCGTATGGATACCACTGCTCAACATGCAGTTCATTTAGCCCCATGCCTTTTTCATGCAGCATCATGCCGATCCAATATAAACTTTCCAACGTGCGGGTGCTGGTGGTGCCTACGGGGATGATATTCCCATCGAGGTGTTTGATGAGGTTTTGGATCAACGACTTTCTGACGATGATGGTTTCGGAATGCATGGCATGATCGCCGATGGTCGGGGTGGAAACGGGACGGAAAGTACCTGCCCCAACGTGTAAAGTGACTTCGTCCAATTCAAAGCCTTGGGATTTGAGTTGTGCCATCAGGGGTTTTGTAAAGTGCAGTCCAGCAGTTGGAGCTGCCACTGATCCGTCAAATCTGGCAAAGACAGTCTGGTAACGGTCGCGGTCTTCGGGTTCGGCATCTCTATTTAAATAAGGTGGAAGGGGGATCTCTCCAGCGGCTTCCAGAATGGATGCAAAGGAAAGCTCGGACGGATTCCAGGAAAACTCAATTTCAGAATACTGGTCGTTTTTTTCCGTTCGTTCTGCAGTAAGCGTCACCTCTTGGCTGTTTACGTTCAAAGGCATCTTAAGCTGTCCTTCTTTCCAACGCTTGGAGTTACCAACCAGACATTTCCAACGGACTGGTGAAGCGCTGCTGAAAGCAACTTGGTAATCCTTCTCGGGCTCAAGGCAAAAGATCTCAATATGCGATCCGGTCTCTTTCTGGAATTGCAGTCTGGCGCGGATCACTTTGGTCTCGTTAAAGACTAACAATGCCTTTGGCGGGAGGAAATCTCCGATATGCTTAAACTGTGAATCCTGGATTTTACCGTCTTTCAACACCAACAGCTTGGAGGCATCCCGCTCTGCGAGCGGGTATTTGGCAATACGGTCCTCGGGAAGCGGATAGTCGAATTCGTCAATGGAAATGTTCTTGACCGTCATGGTTTATTTTTTTGCAAAAGTAACATTTAGTTTTGCTATTTTTGCAAAAACAACAAAAGAATATCTATGAAAACCAGACTTCTCCTATTATTATTAATAGTATGTGGCTTTGCAAAAGCTCAAACTATTGTGGTTGGCGGTCCCCAAACGGGCGTGTGGGACGCTGATACAGTCAGGGTGACAGAGGATGTGAAGGTGGTTGACTCACTTGTTATTGCGCCAGGCACCGTGGTCTTGTTTGAAAAGTTCTGGAGCATAATCGTGGCCGATGGCGCTTCGTTGAAAGCATTGGGTGCCCCGGAAGACAGTGTTGTGTTCACGATAGCCGACACAACGGGATTTCATGTTTACAATTCGGGCCTTGGCGGGTGGAACGGCTTCCAATGTAAAAAAGCTGGCAAGGTGCTTTTGGATTATTGTGTGTTGCAATACGGCAAAGCGGCCGACACGCTGGACCGTCTGGGAGGGGCATTGTACTTCTTGGACTGCTCTGATGTGGAAATCACCCATACCACTTTGCGCTGCAATTTCTCCAGGGAGTTCGGCGGTGCCATTTTTGCTAGGGATTCGAAACTGATGTTTTCTGATTGCTGTATTAGCGATAACAGTGTTTATACCCTGGATGGTACCTATGCCATGTATGGTGGCGGTGCCTGTTTCCAGAAATGTGATGTTGAAATGACAGGGATGGAATTCCGTGACAACTATGGACCGACCTGTATTGGTGGAGCGCTAAGCCTCGACAGCTGTGCCGTGAGGATCGACAGGTGCACTTTTATTAATAATATAGGTCTCAATGGAGGAGGATTGTATCTGATGCGTTCCATGGATAAGGAGTGTCGTTTTTCCAATTTGTTGTTCGATGACAATTATTCAGGGCATTTTGGTGGTGGTTTTGCCTTGATGGATGTTTCGCCTGAGATTTACAACGTGTTGGTTATCAACAATCGCTCGGAAGGAGTTTCGTGCAACGGCATATTTTTCTATGGGCACAGTTCTCCTAGGCTGACCAATTGCATTGTTTATGGCAACTATCCTTTGGAAATGGGTTCCATCGCAGATACCACCCAGATGTGGGCTTGGACCACGGATGGCTTTGCACCGGAGTTCTATCATTGTTTGATTGAGGGAGGGTTGAGATACATTCATAGTGGCGATTTGATTCAGGTGTTTGAAGATGTTATCGACACGGATCCGTTATTTGTGGATGCTGAGTGTCACGATTTCCGTCTTGGTGAGGGAAGTCCATGTCGGGATGCCGGTGACGAAAAAACGCCTTCCTCCATCACTGATGGTTTGGATCTGGCAGGCATGCCCCGAGTTCTCAACGATAGGATCGACATGGGTCCATACGAGTATTCAGGGGCTTCCGTAGGTCATTTTGAGGCATCAGTTCCGTTTGCCAGGCTGATAGGAAATCCTCTTAATGGACAAAGTCACATTGAGCTGAATCTTAAGACAGAAAAAGAGATCGTGATGGCGATTTATTCCTTGACGGGAAATCGGGTTGCGAGGAGATCTTTTTGTCTTGATGGCTCAGATAGGCTGGAGATTGGCAGCCTTGTAGAGCATCTAGCCCCCGGTCTCTATGTGATTGAGATTGCCGTCGATGGTAAAGTTTGTACCCTTAAAGCTGTAAGATGACATGGGATTGAAGAAACACATACCGAATACCATTACTTGCTGCAATCTGATCTCTGGTTGTTTTTCCATTCTGTTTTCCTTTTCAGGGATGCCTGTTGCTGCAGCCATCATGATTTTTGCTGCAGGTCTGTTTGACTTTTTCGATGGCTTTGCTGCTCGCTTGTTGGATGCGCATTCGCCTATTGGAGGCGATCTGGATTCTTTGTCGGATGTGGTGTCCTTCGGTGTCGCACCTGGGTTTATCATGTATCATTTGATGTGCGAAGGTATGCTGGAGCCGATTTGGCCTGTGGGTAAAGTGTCGTTGTTTGCTTGCTTTGCCTTTTTGTTGCCAGTGTTTTCAGCGGTTCGCTTGGCGAAGTTCAATGTGGATACCAGGCAGACCACCTCATTTATCGGACTTCCAACGCCACCCATGGCCATTTTCATGGCATCGCTTCCTTTGGCGTTTTGGCAGTTGGGCTTGTTGGGTCAGCCCGTGCTCAATCCTTATCTTGGCCTTGGCATCGTCATCCTCTTTTCCGTCATGATGGTGTGCAACTTGCCTTTCTTCTCTTTCAAAATGAAGTCGGTCGCGTGGAGAGGCAACGAGGTTCGCTGGATTTTTTTAATCATAGCGATTGCGAGCTTTGCCGTATTCAGGCTTGTGGCATTGCCCTTCATCTTATTGGTCTATGTCCTGATGTCAGTGTTGTTCTACCGTTAATCGTTAAAGACTTTCCTCTTGAATTCGAAGTTGTGTCCGAGATAGACGTCGCGGACATGGGGGTTGTCGGCAAGATCTTCCGGGATGCCAGACATGAGCACCTTGCCTTCGAAGAGCAAATAGTCGTAGTCGGTGATTGACAGGGTCTCGTGCACGTTGTGGTCGGTGATGAGCACGCCGATGTTTTTCTTTTTTAGTTTGGCGATGATGCGTTGGATATCTTCGACGGCGATGGGATCCACGCCGGCGAAAGGCTCGTCAAGGAGGATGAAGTTGGGATCGACGGCCAGGGCACGTGCGATCTCTGTCCTTCTTCGTTCACCGCCCGACAGCTGTACGCCTTTGTTCTTGCGTACATGTTGCAGGCCGAACTCATCAAGCAGCGATTCGAGTTTTGCCAGCCTTTCGTCTTTGGTCATTTCTTTTTTGAACTGCATCACCGAATAGATGTTGTCCTCAACGGTCATTTGTCGAAACACGGAGGCTTCCTGCGCAAGATAACCGATGCCCATCTGGGCTCGTTTGTACATGGGTTCAGTGGTAATCTCACGATCTTCAAGGAACACCTGGCCTGAGAAAGGCTTGATAAGTCCTACAATCATGTAAAACGTGGTGGTCTTGCCAGCGCCATTCGGTCCCAACAGGCCGACGATCTGGCCTTGTTCGAGCTGCACGCTGACATCGTCAACAACAGTGCGTTGTTTGTATTTTTTTACAAGATGCTGGGTCCAAAGCTTCATAGCACACCCTCCTTTAAAATATCGTGTAAGTGTATGACGCCCACGTATTGTCCTCCTTTGAGCACGGGCAATTGTGTGATGCTGTTTTGTCTCATTTTATGCAGGGCATCAGCAACGAGGTCGTTTTCGTCAATCGTTTTTGGGTTTGGTGTCATGATTTCTTTGGCGCTTACGTGTTCAATGTCAGGATGTTTCAGTAACATACGTCGTAAGTCACCATCGGTGATGATGCCCAACAATTTGTCATTGTCGGTGACGATGGCGGCACCAAGTCGTTTTTTGGTCATCTCGATGATGACCTGAGCGAGGCTGTCGTCCATTCCGACTTCGGGCTTCTCATTATTAATATATAGGTCCTTGACTCGAAGGTAAAGCTGTTTACCCAAAGCACCGCCAGGATGGAACTTGGCGAAGTCGTCGGTAGAGAAGCCACGGCACTTCATCAGGCAAATGGCTAGGGCATCGCCCATCACCAGTTGTGCTGTCGAGCTCGAGGTCGGTGCCGGGTTGCCAGGGAACCCCTCGTTGCCGACTGTGACGTCAAGGATGTGGTCGGCCTGTCGTGCCAGATAACTGTCTCGGTTGCCTACAATGGCGATGATTCTATTGCCACGAAGCTTGATCAATGGCACCAGCACCTTGATCTCTGGGGTCTCCCCACTTTTTGAGAGCAACACCACCAAATCATTTTCGCGGATGATGCCCAAGTCGCCATGGATGGCATCGGCAGCGTGCATGAATACTGAAGAAGTGCCTGTGGAATTCATCGTGGCAGTAATCTTTTGGGCGATGATGGCGCTTTTTCCGATGCCGGAAAACACGATGTTTCCTTTGCATTCAAGCATCAATTGGACGGTTTCATTGAAATCATTATCCAATAAAGGAATAATGTTTTTTATTGCAATTGACTCGTTTTCAATAACTTGTGCTGCAATTCTATGAATTTCCCCGAAAGAAAGCATTTTTTCTTTGATTTTTCTTGACTTGAACGAACAAATAATTATAACTTTGTAAAGATAACGATAGAATCTGTTTGAGATTGCAAAAATAACTGAAAAGTTTGGATAAACCAAAATGAGAAAACTATGGCGAAAAAAGAAGAGATTTCAATCCACAAGCTTTTGAAGGATGTCTTCGGATTTGACCAGTTCAAGGGAAATCAAGAAGCTATCATTAAAAGTGTGCTTGCAGGAAACAACACTTTTGTGTTGATGCCTACTGGCGGAGGCAAGTCGCTTTGCTACCAGTTGCCAGCCTTGATGAAGGCGGGTACTGCCATCGTGGTCTCACCCCTCATTGCCTTGATGAAGAATCAGGTGGATATGATCCGTAATTTCGGTACTGATTTGGGTATCGCCCATGTGATGAATTCTTCTCTTTCGAAGGCTGAGCTATTGGAGGTTAAAGAGGATTTGAAGAGTGGTAAGACCAAAATGCTTTATGTTGCACCAGAATCGCTCACCAAAGATGAAACCGTTGAGTTTTTAAAGACTTTGAAGATCTCGTTTGTGGCTATTGACGAGGCACATTGTATCTCGGAATGGGGTCATGACTTCCGACCAGAATACCGTCGGTTGAGACCTATCATCAACTCCATTGGCAAAAACCTGCCGGTGATTGCTCTCACAGCCACCGCCACGGTGAAGGTGCAGCAGGACATCATGAAAAACTTGGAGATCCTGGATGCCAAGGTCTTCAAGTCTTCATTTGATCGCCCCAATCTTTACTATGAGGTACGCCCCAAGACCAAAGATGTCATCAAGGATATCATCAAATATATCAAGCAGAATCCTGGCAAGTCGGGCATCGTTTATTGCCTGAGCAGGAAGAAGGTGGAGGAACTTGCCGAGACGCTCGTGGTCAACGGCATACGCGCCCTGCCTTACCATGCGGGATTGGACAGCCAGACCCGTAAGGAGAACCAAGACAAGTTCTTGATGGAGGAAGTCGATGTCATCGTGGCAACTATCGCTTTCGGCATGGGTATCGACAAACCTGATGTGCGTTTCGTGATCCATCATGATATCCCGAAGAGCCTCGAAGGATACTATCAGGAGACGGGTCGCGCTGGACGTGATGGTGGGGAAGGTAATTGCATTGCTTTCTATGATTACGAGGATATCCATAAGCTTGAGAAATTCAACAAGGGTAAGAATGTTGCGGAACAAGAGATTGCCCGTGAGTTGTTGAATGAAACTGTGACTTACGCGGAGTCTGCAGTCTGTCGCCATCGTCTGCTACTGCATTATTTTGGCGAGGAGTATGAAAAAGAGAATTGCGGCTCGTGCGACAACTGTCGCTATCCCAAGGAAAAGTTCGACGGCAAAGAGGATATGAAGATGATCCTTGAGGCCGTGGTGGATACCAAGCAGCTCTTTAAGACAAAACATATCGCCGAGTTACTCGTCGGCAAGCTGACGGGTGACATCAAGGCAGCCAAACAGGAAAACAATGAGTTCTTCGGCGCCGGCGGCGACCATGACGAGAAGTATTGGACCGCCATCATCCGACAAGCCTTGGTGCATAAGCTGTTAAGCAAGGATATCGAAAACTATGGCGTGTTGAAGGTCACCAAAGAAGGTCGGGACTTCATCAAGAAGCCTTACTCCATCATGCTGGTCAAGGATCACGACTATGATGCTACTGACGATGAAGAAGCCGAGGCCATGGCCATGGGCATGAGCAAGGACAGCGGCACCGACCGCACCTTGTTCACCATGCTGAAAGACCTTCGAAAGACCATCGCCAAGCAAAACAACCTGCCGCCTTTTGTCATCTTCCAGGATCCATCCCTTGAGGATATGGCCATCCAATATCCTATCACCAAGGAAGAGATGACCCAGATTGCCGGTGTTGGTGCCGGTAAGGCCGAGAAGTTCGGAGAGCCTTTCATCAAGTTGATCAAGGAGTATGTGGAAGAGAACGACATCACCCGCCCGAACGATATGGTGGTGAAGTCGGTGGTCAACAAGTCTGCACTGAAGATCAGCATCATCCAGAATATCGACAAGCGTATCCCTTTGGAGGACATCGCGTATGGTAAAGGCTTGTCGTTCGATGAACTGCTTTCAGAAATAGAGAGCATCGTCTCTTCTGGAACACGTTTGGATCTGAATTATTACATCGAAGACAATATCGACATCTATCATCAGGAAGACATCCTCGATTATTTCCAGGAGGCTGAATCCGATGATGTGCAGCAAGCGCTCAGGGAACTTGGCGAAGACGAATACAGCGAGGAAGAGGTGCGTTTGATGCGCATCAAGTTCATGTCGGATGTGGGAAATTGATGCCGTGATGAGAAAATGCTGTTTTCTTGTGGTGCTGGCTTTACTGGCCTTTTCTTCCTGTAACAACAAGGAAAAGGTCAAGAAACCTCAGGTGTTTCTAGATGAACAGCAGATGATTGATGTGCTTACCGATTCCTATCTTATAGAGGCGGAACTCACCCAGAAGAGATCTTCAGGTACGGAAGTCGCTCCTTTGCAAAAAGCTTATTATGATCAATTGTTTGAGCATTACGAAATCACCGATACCATCTTTCAAGAAAACATGAATTATTACACCTATCACCCAGATGTCTTGGAACGAGTGATGGATTCGGTGATGAATCGCTTTATTAAGGCGCAACAATAAAAAAAGCCTCGCATTGCGAGGCTTTTTTTTGCCATTACACGTAAATTACTCAGGCTTAACGTCTTCCGGTACTGGACCGTATTGGTTAGCTTCTTTGTCGCCATCCTGAGCCCACCATACGATGAGGATGATGATACCCGCAATCGGGATGAGGGCAAGCAGCAGGAACAAACCCTGCTTGTTGATGTCGTGCAAACGACGGCATCCAACGCTCAAGGTGGGGAGCAGAATGGCCAATGACCAAATAGCGCTCAGAATAGCGCCAATTCTGCCAAACAATCCCAAGATAAAGCTAACGACGAAACTAAACAAGAAGGCATACCAAAATTCCTTACGGCCGGCGCGGCCTTCAAAATTGACGTAGTTCTTTAAGAATACGTGTTTTGCTACAGCAATAAATTCGTTCATGATTTTTTATTTTAAAACAACAATGTTACTCAGTAACAGGGGCGGCTGTGGTTTTCTTCCAGCCGAGTAGCAAGAGGACAAACGTTGCGATCAGCAGGATGTTGCCGATGGTGGTGCCCACTACGGGGATGATCTTGAAGACAGCGGCAACAACACCGAGAATGGCAGCGATGAAGGGAAGTCCCATAGCTGCTTTGTACGGGAATGACTCTGATTTTTTCAGTGCCATGTAGCCAAGGAGCATAAAAACAAAAGCGACAATCAGAACGATGGGGCCAGCAATCCATCCGATGACGGGGATCATTCTGACGCCGAGGCCCACGATGTAGAGAAGTGCACCGAGTTGAAGCTTCTTCAAGGCGGCGGCATCTTCAGCGTTGGACTTTTCAATCAGGTCGTTAAGTCTGGCATACATACCCATGAATCCAGCGACGACTGCCAAATCACAGATACTACCGATCCAACCAATAAGGATGTTGAAAAGAGCACCTACAGCACCGGCGATGCCTAAAATCATTACGTTTTTGTAAATTTTGTTTGCTTCCATCAGTAATAGTTTTAGTGAATAATTAGTTGAATAGTTATGGAAGTGTAAAAATAGCAAAAAAATGGGAATTCCAAATTATTCTTTTAATTTTTTATAACGGAATCGTTTCGGTTCCACATTGCCCAACCGTTTCATCTTGTTCTCTTCGTATTCGGAGTAGCTGCCCTCGAAGAAATACACCTGAGAATTGCCCTCAAAGGCAAGAATGTGGGTGGCTACGCGGTCGAGGAACCAGCGGTCGTGGCTGATGATGACGGCGCAGCCAGCGAAGTTCTCCAGACCCTCCTCCAAGGCACGAAGCGTGTTCACGTCGATGTCGTTGGTTGGCTCGTCCAAAAGGAGGACGTTGGCTTCTTGTTTCAAGGTCAAGGCAAGGTGCATGCGGTTGCGCTCACCGCCTGACAGCACGCCGGCTTTCTTCTGCTGATCGTTGCCGCCAAAGTTGAAACGTGATACGTAGGCGCGTGAGTTCATGCTGCGTTTGCCGAGTTGAATCAGCTCGTTGCCGCCGCTAATGACTTCCCAGACGGTCTTCTCGGGGTCGATGTCGGCATGTTGCTGATCGACATAGCCGATCTTCACGGTGTCACCGACTTCGAAAGTGCCGGAGTCGGGCTTCTCGAGGCCCATAATGAGACGGAACAAGGTGGTCTTTCCAGCACCGTTGGGGCCGATGACACCCACGATGCCGCCTTGAGGCAAGCTAAAGTTGAGGTTTTCGAAGAGCAGCTTGTCGCCGTATGCCTTGGTGACATCATGTGCCTCAATGACCTTGGCGCCCAGACGGTCGCCGTTGGGAATGTAGATCTCGAGTTTCTCTTCTTTTTCCTTCACGTCTTCGTTGAGCATCTTCTCATACGACTCCAAACGGGCTTTCCCTTTGGCATGACGGGCCTTGGGAGCCATGCGCACCCATTCCAACTCACGTTCAAGGGTTTTGCGGCGTTTGCTTTCGGTCTTCTCTTCCATGGCAAGACGGGCGGTTTTCTGATCGAGCCACGAGGAATAGTTACCTTTCCACGGGATGCCTTCGCCTCGGTCGAGTTCAAGGATCCAGCCAGCCACATGGTCGAGGAAGTAACGGTCGTGGGTGACGGCGATGACGGTGCCCTTATATTGTTGCAGGTGGCTCTCCAGCCATTGGATGGACTCGGCATCAAGATGGTTAGTGGGCTCGTCGAGGAGCAAGATGTCGGGCTCTTGCAAGAGGAGTCGACAGAGGGCTACGCGACGGCGCTCGCCACCGGAAAGGTTCTTCACGGGGGTGTCGCCTTCGGGGCAGTTGAGTGCATCCATGGCGCGCTCCAGCTTGCTGTCAAGTTCCCAAGCGTCGTGCTGCTCGATGAGTTCAGTGAGCTCACCTTGGCGGGCGATTAATTTATCAAAGTCGGCATCGGGCTCAGCAAATTTGTTGTTGACTTCCTCGTATTCCTTGAGAATATCAACGATCTCCTGGACGCCTTCTTCCACCACTTGGCGGACGGTCTTGTTGTCGTCGAGTTGCGGCTCCTGGTCGAGCATTCCGATGGAATAGCCGGGCGAGAAGACCACTTCGCCGTTATAGGATTTCTCCTTACCTGCGATGATGCGCAGCAGGGTGGATTTACCCGCTCCGTTCAAGCCGATGATGCCGATCTTGGCACCATAGAAGAAGGAGAGGTAGATGTCTTTCAGGATTTGTCGTGAAGGCGGGATGATTTTGCTCACGCCTACCATTGAGAAGATGATTTTTTTGTCGTCAGGCATATTAGTTGGGAGTTGTTCAGTTAATCAGTTGTTCAGTTAATCAGTTGTTCAGTTTTTGCATTTCTTTTTCGAGGATCGCTGTGGATTTTTCCCAATCATACACGCGGTTGGTGAAGTCAAAGCCTGCTTGGGCGAGGCGGTCTGCTTTTTCTTTGTCAGTCAACAAGGTGATGATATGTTGCGCCATTTCTTCGGCATTGCTACCCACTAAGATCTCTTCATCGGGTTTTGCACCAAGAGAGGCATTAGCCAAAGGTGAGGTGATGGCAGGCAATCCCATCGACATGGCTTCCAACAGTTTGTTTTGCAGTCCTGTCCCGATGCGCATGGGAGCAATGAAGACGCGGCTTTGAGCGTAAGCGTCGCGGATGTCGTCGAGCCAACCACTGATGACGATACGATCCGAGGCGGCTTTCTTCACCTTGGGGTCGGGGGAAGCGCCGGCGATGTACATCTTAGCTTCTGGAAGTCGCTTCCATACCCGTGGAAGAATCTCGTTGGCAAGATAATCGACGGCATTGACATTGGGGGCATAGCTCATGTTGCCGGTAAATACGATGTCGTATTTTTTCTCTTGTTGCTGCGGTTTGAAGAAGTCGTGATCTACGCCGTTCGGGATAATGAGAATCTCGTTTTTCTTGGGATGCGGAATCAGATCGCGGTCTGGCTCGCTGATGATGGTTTTGACATTGAAATCATCGAAGATGGCGGCCTCATAGCGGCAGAGGCGCTTGTATTCCATGTTATAGACAGGTCTGGAAAGGGAGCCAGCGATATCGCGACGGCGTTTCATGCCGTAGGAGAAAACGTCTTGATAGTCCAACGCTTTCGGAAGACCCTTGTGGCGGATGTATTCCGCAACGCGCAGCAGCTGGCCATAAAGCATTTCTGGTTTGTGTTTTATGATCAATTGGTCAATCTTACGAGCGGCCTTTTTGTTGTAGAAATATCCGCATTGCATGGGCAATCCCGTCAGGAAGGCCCTGATGAGTCCGAGCAGGATCTGAAGTTTAGTTATCTTGATGAAGTTGATCGACTGGCAATAGGGCTGCAAAGCTTGAAAGGCTTGCTGTTCATCGACCTTTGGGTTGTCGTTGAGGGCGCAGAGAATGATGTCGTTGTGCTTGGCCAGTTGTTTGATCTGGTTGAAAGCCCTGAGTTTGTCGCCTTTTTCTAGCGGATAGGGTATGCGGGGTAAAAGTACAAAGATCTTCATGGCTAAACGAAAGTGATTTTCGACGAAGGCTTGATTTGTTCGTAGAAGAGTAGGAGTCTATCCGTGATCTTGCGGTTGTCGTAGATTTCTTCGACCAGTTTCCGGGCTGCTCGTCCTATCTTCTCGGCTTCTGCCGGATTTTCATCGATGCGCCGGATTGCCTCGGCCATCTTAGCTTTGTTTTCTGCAATGATGATGTTGGTGTCCTCATCGTAAAGGATGCCTTCGGCTCCGACCAAGGTGGTGATGACCGTTTTGCCCAATGCCATCGACTCGATGATCTTGATACGGATGCCGCTGCCTGAGAGCAAGGGTACGATGGCTACGTCGTGGTTGGCAACAAACTCTTTGGCGTCGGGCACCTCGCCGATTACGTCTATATGTTTGTTCTTGAGATTTTTGAGCCATTCTGGTGTATGGCGTCCTGCCAGATGGAAGACAAAACCGGGAACCTTGGCAACCACGGCATCCAAGCAATCGTTGATAAACCATCGGATGCCTTCTTCGTTGGGCATCCAGTTCATGGATCCGATGTGATAGAAAGTGGGCTTGCCCTCGATGCTGTAGTTGGGGACGAACTCCTCGGGATAAACCCCGTACGGGATGTCGATGGTAGTGGTGGCGCAGTATTTTCTGAAGAAAGCCGCATCTTTCCGTGTGATGGCGGCGATGCCATCGACTTGGCTGATGGCGTTGAGTTCATAGTTTTTCAATGTCCTGGCCAGATGCTTGATATAAGCACGTTTGAGGAAAAAGCGTGTTCCCTTGGCGATGCGTTCCCAGATGAGGTGCTCGACGTTGTGAGCGCGCAACACGATCACGGCTTTCGAATAGGTACGTATGGTCTCGATGTATGGCGTCATGAAGAGCGTTTCGAGTTGTACCACATCGTAGGAATCCTTCTTCAGCACTTCAATCAAGCGGTTGTTGAAGTCTTTCGAGATGAACCGTTCCACATGATATGACTTGGAAGAGAAGAGGTTGAAAAACGCTTTCATGGGCTTGACACGCAGGTCCACATCGATCAGCTCGATGCCAGTCTGTTGACGGTAATCCTCGGGGATGTCTTCCATCGTGACATTGAACTTTGCGCTGTTCACCGCCATAATCTTTACCTTGTGTCCGGCGTTGAGCAGGCCAGTGACGATGCTGTTCATGGCCATAGGGCCACCTTCAAAGGCAGGGAAAGGCGATTTGTTGCAGAGAAGGAGTATTTTCATGATGCAGTTTTTTTTCTGTGAAACAGGTTGTGGAACAACTTCTTCCAACTATCGGCGTCGAGTAAAGATGAGTCAGTAGTGGCCTTGAAGGTCAGGAAAAGACCGACAGGAAAGAACACGAGAGAGGAGATCCAGACACCGAAGAACATGTTGAGATCGCCAAATTCAGCCATGCGTTCCGCAACGGTTGAAATGATATGATAAATGACAAAGAACAACACGGAAATAACGACGGGCAAGCCCAAGCCTCCCTTTCGGATGATGGTTCCCAGGGGAGCTCCAATGAAGAAAAAGATTAGGCATGCGAAACTCAACGTGAACTTCTTATGCCATTCTTTTTTATGCTTCTTGATGTTGAGGTCCTGCGCGCCTAGGTCTTGTTTGTTGAACGAAACGTTGTCCTTGGCATTGCGTGATATGCCAACGGCTACATCAAGTACGGCATTGCGTGCTTCGGGGTCGAGATGCTCAAGTAAAGGCCACTGAAGGTGGGAGGTTAAAGGTGAGAGGTTAGAGGTTAGAGGTGAGGTTTTCCCACTCTCATAGTTGCTCAAACGTTTTTGGAAACTCTGGCTGAAATTCTCCTGCTTCTCGACGTACTTGCGTTCCAATGAGTCCAATGCCGTGCTGAGTTGGTGGATGTTCATCATGGCTTGGTATGACTTGTAGATTTCCTCGTTGGAACGGGTCAAGTCGAAACTGGCGAGGCTGAACTTGATCTGTTCTTCACGGAACGACATCCGTTCGAAAGGCCGGTTGAACTTGAAGGTTTGTTTGTCGGAATTGTCTTCCGTATAATTATGTCCATTATACAATGTGAAGACGATGGTACGCTGGTTAGGGCTCAGCGACATCATGCCCGAGTCGGCTACCATGATTTTGCTGTTGCCTTCTGACGCTGTGTGGTCATAGATCTTCACTCCGTAGATGGTACTGCCGTCTTTACCTTTCTTGTCAACGTAAATGACATAGTTGTCAATGTCTTTGTAGAACACTCCCTCCTTCAAATCGAAAGCCAGTTTTTGCTTTCTCACGTCGAAAAGCAAAGTCTTGAACTTCAACATGGCCACGGGGTTGATGCTGTTCGAGAAAATGAAGGCCAACCCGCTGAGCATGACTGAAAAGACGAAGATCGGCTTCATGGCTTTCCAGATGGAGATGCCGGAGGCTTTCATGGCCACCAACTCGTAATGTTCACCCAGATCACCGAAACTCATGATGGATGCCAGCAGAATAGCTAATGGCAAGGCCATTGGCACGAAGGTGATAGAGGCATGGAAGAAAAGCTCCATGATGATCTTGAACGAGAGCCCCTTGCCCACGAGATCATCCACATAGACCCATAAAAACTGCATCAGCAGCACGAAAATCACAATAAAAAACGTGAAGACGAAGCTGCCGAGGAAGGATTTCAATATGAGCTTATAGAGCTTTTTCATTTGGCATATAAATATGCAAAGATAGTAATTTTAAAATACAATGAATAATAATTTGGTTTATCTTTGCGTTGGCCAAAGACCAAGAAAGAGTATTTAAATGAAGAAGGTAGTTTTGCTTTTGTGGCTGCTGTCGCTGTTTATACCTATGGCGATGGCCCAAAGCCCCTCAAAGAACCACACCATTAGTGGTTATGTTACTGACAGGAAGAGCCATGAGACCCTGCTGGGGGCTTCGGTGTATGATGCCGCCACCATGAAAGGTGCCGTGACCAACAACTTCGGGTATTATACCCTGAAGTTGCCCGATGGACCTGTGGATTTTAGGGTTTCATTCGTGGGGTATGATCCTTACCAAGCCCGGTTTGATTTGAAAAACGACACCGTGATCAATGTCTTTTTGGCGCAGTCGAACCAACTCAACGAGGTGACAGTGGCGGCTCGTGCCATCGAGAGCAATGTGAAAAGCACCCAGATGAGCACCATCGAGATGCCTGTGCTACAGCTGAAGAAAGTGCCGGCACTATTTGGTGAGACGGACGTGATCAAGGCCTTGCAGCTGCTGCCAGGCGTACAGTCGGGCACCGAAGGCTCTGCAGGCATGTACGTTCGTGGCGGAGGTCCCGATGAGAACCTCATCCTTCTTGATGGCGTTCCGCTCTACAATGTGAACCATGCGGCGGGTTTCTTCTCCGCCTTCAACGCTGATGCCATCAAGAATGTCACCCTTTACAAAGGTAACTTCCCAGCACGCTTTGGTGGCCGTCTTTCCTCGGTGGTCGATGTGCGCATGAAAGACGGCGACATGTACGAGTATCATGGCAATGCCAGCGTTGGCCTCATAGCTTCCAAGGTCAATGTGGAAGGGCCCATCATCAAAGGCAAGACCTCGTTCAACTTTTCGTTTCGTCGTACTTATTATGACTTGTTTACCGCGCCGATTGCGAACATTATCGCAAAGATGGAAACCCAGACGGGGAAAAACTCTGCATGGGCTGGCTATTATTTCTACGACCTCAATCTGAAGGTAAACCATAAGTTCTCCGACAAGGACCGCCTTTTCTTCAGCCTTTATTCGGGTGACGACAAGGTGTATGCCAGGATAAAATACAAGGATGAATATTACAACGATTATAATGGCGATGTCAACAGCCTTGAGAAGCTGAACCTGAACTGGAAATGGGGCAACCGTATCGCCGCCCTGCGCTGGAACCATGTGATCCAGCCAAGTCTTTTCATGAATGTCACTGGTACCTATACCCAGTATCGTCACTCCATGGAAGCGGGATTCTCCAGCGAAACGGTCGGGTCCCAATCGAGTTACCAGGAGAGCATGGATATGGGCGCGCATTCGGGCATTTATGACGTTAGCGCCAAGGCGGATTTCGACTACAAGCCTTTCGAAAACCACGATGTGAAATTCGGAGCGAACCTCACTTACCACACCTATAGTCCAACTGTTGCGGCTATCCATCTGAAACAATCTGAGAACCAGCAGACTGGTTTTTCCTTCGACAGTGTGTCGAACGATGCGAAAATCAGGGCTTTAGAAACGGATCTCTATGTGGAGGATAACTGGGAAATCAACAATTTCTTCAAGCTGAATGCTGGGCTACATCACTCCACCTTCAGCGTGGATCACAAGACCTACCACAGCCTCCAGCCTCGCTTGAGTGCAAGGGCTTTGCTGACAGAGAACTTCTCCTTGAAAGCCGGTTATGCCTACATGAGCCAATACATCCACTTGCTTTCAAACAATGCCATCAGTCTGCCTACTGACCTATGGGTGCCAGTGACAGGCAGGATAATTCCCATGAACTCCCATCAGGTGGCACTCGGGGCTTTCTACGACTGGAAAGGCTTCGAGTTTTCTGTGGAAGGCTACTACAAGAAGATGGCCAACGTGATGGAATACAAGGACGGCTCCTCGTTCTTTTCGCTCGACCAAACCGATTGGCAGGACAAGGTGGTGATGGGCGACGGCTGGTCATATGGAATCGAACTGTTCGCTCAAAAACAGGTAGGCAAGTTCACGGGATGGGTCGGATATACTTGGGCCCATGCCGACCGTCTCTTCAACCGTCCCGGACAGGAGCTGAACTTTGGCGAGGTGTTCCCTGCCAAATACGACCGTCGCCACGACCTGAACATCGTGCTGATGTATGAGTTCAACGACCGCATCGACGTGGGTGCCACTTGGATTTATAGCTCGGGCAATTGTGCCACACTGCCATTGCAAAGCTACCACGGACCTGAGATCCACGGCCAGGGCTATCTCTACTATGATCCGCCAACGGTGCAACACGTGGAAAGCCGCAACAACTACCGCTTCAATAGCTACCAGCGTCTTGACTTGGTGGCCAATTTCCATAAGCAGAAAAAGCATTGCGAACGTATCTTCAGTATAAATGTTTATAACACGCTCTGCCACAACAACCCGTTTATCGTATTTCCACGAGAGCATTGGGCGACCGATCAAACAGGGCAGACATTGGTGCGTTACAAGACTTTGCGACAGATATGCATTTTCCCCATTATCCCAACTGTCAGTTGGCAATATAAGTGGTAGGTTAAGAAGACAGAATAAAGACGACAGAAGTAAGAATCATGAGACACGTTAAAGTATTATTGATCATTATCATAATGGCGGGATTGACCGCCTGTGAAAAGGAAATCCTGTACACCGATATTGCTCCAGAGCCGCTGTTGGTGGTGAACGGCATTCAACATGTAGGTGAGCCGGCGAGGCTCTATGTAGAAAAGACCTCGTTCTATACCGATGAGGTCGAATCGGATTTCCGGGTGAAGAACGTCCACGCGGATCTTTATGTGAACGGCGTTTTCAAGGAGTCGCTTCGGGTGAGGGATTCCTTGGTGATGGAGTCATACGGCATCTGGAGTGAGGATTCGGACAGTATCTTGACGGCGGAGCGGCTGCGCCTTGCCTTTAATTATTGTGAAGGAACCTACATCCTTTGCGAAGGTGACGAGCTGCGTTTCGAGGTAAGCTCGAGCGAGTTTGAGGAGACGGCGGTAGCCGAGGTCGAGATGCCTTCCACACCCCACGTTCTCAGCTTCGATACGGTTCGCATCGAGGGAACTCCTGACGATTATTATGGTAAGACCGTCTATTTCTCATTGATCATTGATGATCCTTCGGGGAAAGACTATTACAACCTCTTTCCCAAGGATGGCTTGGAAGGCTGCATTTCCACTGATCCTGTCTTCGCTGACTTCATGAACATTGAGCATGTGGATGACATGTTTGGAGGTGGTGAGTATTACGCCAACGGACCTTACAACATGTTCAACGATTCCTATTTTGACGGAACCCAGTACGACCTCTCATTGAACCTGCGCATGCATACTGATATGTTCTATGAGCCTTTCGTGTTGGAAGTGTCGAGGGTGGATTACGGCCTGTACCAGTTCAAGAAAACGTACTCTTCGTACGTAACCATCGAGGACGGCCCCATGGGCTTGTTCACGGAGCCCAGTCAGGTGTATTCGAATGTGAAGAACGGCGTGGGCGTGGTCTGCGGACAAAGCCAACCTGTAACGATGACAATTGATTTAACTGCTAACTGAAAACTGAACAACTGAATAACTGAATAACCATGGACTATTACAAAGGATTGAACATCGCCATCACTGTTAGCAAGAAAGATGGTGAGATTTTGTACCAAAACGACAGTTCGATTGAAGTCAATGGCGACGCTCGCGGCCGCGACCTTATGAAATGCCACAACGAGCGCTCGCAGCAGATCATCCGACATCTGCTTGACGATGCCGCCACTAATGTTTACACCATTGCAAAAAAAGGAAAGAAAAAGCTGATTTATCAGACCCCGTGGTATGAGGATGATGCCAAGACCGTCGTCGGTGGTTTGGTGGAGTTCTCCATCGTTTTGCCCGATGAGATGCCACACTACGACAGGGGTTAGGAGTTAGGAGTAGCCTTCGGTAGATTACTCCTCACTCCTCACTCCTAACTAAATGTAAAGAAGAGGTTGCCAAAGAAGTTCCACAGCGTGGCGGCGCCGATGGCGAAAACCTTGCTGAGGTAGAAGTTCCATTTCAGTTTGTTGTGGAGCAAATACACCGTTAGGGTGTCAATGCCTAGACCGACTATGGAGATGAGGAAGTATCTGGCATATTCCGTGCCGACTTGTGGGTTGGTACTTTGGAAGGTCCAACAGCGGTTGAGCAGGTAGTTGGTAGTGGCGGCGAAGACGAATCCTAAAATGTTGCTGACGTATTTGTTCAGCTTGCAGATTTCCTTGAAAAACCAGGTCACTCCGAAATTCACCAACACGCCGGAAAGCCCGACGGCGCCGAATTTCAAGAACTTTAACACAAAGGGATTCATGGGTTGTCAAAGGAATTTTTCGAGGAAGATGAAAGGCATCAGCGTCTCGATGCCGTCGAACACCATGACAGGGCCACTGTTGCCCTGACAGATGATGCGCATCGGGTGCTGATAGCGTTGTTCCACCTCTACCATCACTTGGCGGCAAGCGCCACAGGGAGCGACGGGCTCGCACACTTCGTGATGCTCTGACTGTGCCGTGATGGCGATGGCATCCACAGGTACATCGGGGTACTGGGCTTGAGCTGCAAACAGCGCTGTACGTTCGGCACACAGGCCGCTGGGGTAGGCGGCGTTTTCAATATTGTTACCCTTGATGATGACACCGTTGGCAAGCCTGACGGCAGCGCCTACATGAAACTTTGAGTAGGGAGCGTAGGAATTCAAACTGGCTTCATGTGCGTAACGCAAAAGCTCAGCATCCTGAGCGTTGAGCTCATTCTCGTCATCGTAAACGGCGTAATCTGATATGAATTGTTGTTTTTTCATAGTGCAAAGATAAGCAATGAATTGAAAAATGCAAACAAAGAAACTCCTGCTTGTGTCTCAAGGGTGTCTTCGGCCAACATCGAAATCAACATGATGACGAGAAATATCGTGTAAAGGTAGTTGCGATGTCGCTTCGAGGAACAATAGGGAACCAACAGGGTCAACAAGAACCATAACAGCCCTACTAGACCAAATGTCACGGCAATGGCAAGGTATTGATTATGCGCCCTATGGCGATATTGCTGTTCTAGTGGGGAGTCCAACTCTTCGTAGGCTTGCCTGAAGGCAGTTGGAATATCGCCCGTGCCCACTCCAAACAAGGGATGCTTTTTGATCAGATGCAATGAGGCCCTGGTGTATTCAATACGTTGCGACAAAGAACCGCCGTTGGGATTGTTGTGGAGGCGGTACTGATTGTATTCGAAGAGCGTCTCGGAAATGCGTGCCTTGATCCCTGGATGCGCGAAGTTGTTATAATTGGCCACTCCGTTTTCCACATTGCGGATGTCTTCTTCAGTCAGCGACGTGACTCCAGAAGCGTCTTTTCTCAAATCTTTAGAGGTAAGGTATCTCGCCAAGGTGGCTTCCAAGTTCTCGCCGTTTTGGGTTAAACCGTCATAATCCAACTGGCTGCGTTGGTTCCAAGCTTCCCGCATCTCAGGACGGCAGAAATACAGACCAATGTATTTGCCGTCTTCCGTTGGGAAACATACCGTGTCATGCCAATAGTCGTTACCCATCGCCGTAGTTTTTTCCAAGGTATTGAATTCAACCGAAGGTCTGCCGAGCAGGGGTGAGAGCGTCTTGTATAAGTAAAAGCCCACCGCCAAAGGCAGGGCAATGACGATGGCGAGGCACACGATCCGCCATCCGCGACGTTGGATCCTTTTGAAGATGACAAATAGCAGCGAGGCGATCATCAACCCTAAGAAAGCCGTATATCCTGAAATGGACTCAAAGATATATAGTTGGAAGACAAACCAGCAGATGAGCGCCAGTTGGAGGACCTTTTCCCACCATCGAGTCTGGCGCGTGAACAGATAGTATGCGATGATGCCGATCACCAGCACAATGTTCAGGCAGAATCGGATATGACTGATGAAACGTGAGATCTCCCGGATGTCGCCATAGTCGTGGCTCAGATAGGTTCCAAAGCTAATGCAGGTGCCAATGAAGACGGCAACGACATAAAATAGCATCAATAAGTTAAAATACCTCTTTTCGAGAGGTTTCACCGATGATAAAATCAAAGGGAAGACCAACAATGGCAACTTGATTCTCAAATCTTTGAAAGCGTAATGAAAATCAGATGTGTAAGCTAATCCAATCAGGTGGAGCAGATAAAATGATACCAGCAAGATGGCGATCTTGTTATGGATGAAGCGTTGAAGTTTGACCTTGATGGAATCGCCGATAAAAATCCAAGTGAAGAGCAGGAGAAATTGCGAGATGCTCATCATGAAAGTTGACAAGGTAAGGCTTGCCGCCATGATGGCCAAGCAGACGAAATAGGCTGCCTGCTCGTATTTCCGTGTCCGTTCTCTCCAACTCAAGGTTTCAAAATGGATTCGTATCTGTTTTTGTTTAACAGGATGTTGAAGGCTTCTTCAAGATCTTCGTCATTCTCAAGGGAAGCGATGATACGTCCTACTTGATAGTAGTAACGCCCCACGATCTCTAGGCGAAGCAGCTCTTCAATGTCCTTCCGGTTTTTCACCAAGTCGTTGGCCTTGTCGTCCTGAAGCTGTTTTTCAAGAAGGTCCAACTGGGTTTTGATGCTTTCGAAATAGCTTTCTTCTTTGGCCATCTTTTCAAGCTCTTTCAACTTTTTCTCGCTCTCGGTGGTGTAGGAGAACTTCTTGTCCTTCACAAATTGCATGAAGTCGTTATAGGTGGCGTCGTCAATCTTGAAGTCCTTGGCAGGAGCGATGCTCTTATGTTCGTGGACGTATTTGGTTGCGTAGTCGAAGATGAAGTTTTTGGCGTATAGATAGGCTGTCACAGTGGCGTATTTCCTGGGCTCGATCTTCACGTCGGGCATGATGCCATGACCCTCATAAACGGTTCTTCCAGCAGCGGTTTTGAAAGGCTTGCCCAGCGTGTCTTGGGAGGTTAGAGGTGAGAGGTTAGAGGTGAGTGTGTCTGTTTTCTGTTTTCCCTTTTTTGAATAATCAATTTCTTGGATGCATCTGCCGCTGGGGATGTAGTATTTGGCGATGGTGACCTTCATCTGGGTATTATAGGAGAGGGGCAAGATGTTTTGCACCAGACCTTTGCCGAAGGTGCGCTGTCCGATGACCACGCCGCGGTCATAGTCCTGAATGGCGCCGGAGAGGATCTCGCTGGCTGAGGCGCTGCCGCCGTCCACAAGGATGGCAAGTGGAATTTGCTCGTCAATAGGTTGATTGCTGGTGGAATAAACGCTACCCGCATGTTGCGACTTGCCCTTAGTGGAAACCACGGGTTTGCCTTTAGGGATGAAGAGGTTGACGATATCGACAGCTTCGTTCATAAGACCGCCACCGTTACCGCGAAGGTCGATGATGAAACCTTTGAGAGCGTGGTTTTTCTTCATGTCAAGAAGATGTTGCTTCATCTCGTTGGCAGCGTCTTTCGTGAAGCTGTTGAAGGCCACATAGCCGATGCCGTTGTCGAACACGGTGGCATAGGGTATGTTGTCGATCTTGACTTTCTCGCGTTTCAGGGTGAACTCGATGGGTTTTTCGGAGCCATAACGTCTGACTTTGATGGTCACATCGGTACCTGGCTGACCTTTCAGTAGCTCGCTGACTTGATCGGTGGGCTTTTTGTGAGTATCGACCCCGTTGACAGAGAGGATGACGTCGCCGGCTTGGAGACCTGCTTTCTGGGCTGGCCAACCCTCGTAAGGGTCAGAAATACGGGTGTATTCGCCATCGTATTGGATGATGGCGCCGATGCCGCCGTATTCGCCAGTGGTCATGAGCTTATAGGTCTCGATTTCCGATTCGGGGATGAACACGGTATAAGGATCGAGCCCCTGCAACATGGCGTCGATGGCGGCTTCGTTGAGCTCGGCCGGGTTGATTTCATCCACATAGTTCAAGTTCAGCTCTCTAAGCAGGCTGTTGTAGATGTCGATGCTTTTCGAGATCTCAAAATTGTTTTGTTTTTCCTGGCTGATGCTGGTTGTTGGAAGCATCAGGGAAAATGCGATGGTGAGAATAATAATGATTTGTTTCATTTTTTCTAAAGAGCTAGCATCCCTATGGGATGCGGCTAATTCTTACTTCTTACTTCTTACTTCTTACTTCTTGCTTCTTGCTTCTTGCTTCTAATGTCACGGTACCGGATCATATCCACTTCCTCCCCAGGGATTGCACGAGAGCACCCGTTTGATGGTCAGCCAACTGCCTTTGAAGGCTCCATATTTCTCCAAGGCTTGGATGCCGTAGTTGGAGCAGGTCGGTGTGTAGCGGCAGGACCTGCCAAGCCAAGGCGACAGCGTGATCTGGTAGAGCCTGATCAATCCGATGAGGAGCTTAGTGAGTGGTCTGAATCGCTTTTTCATATCTGTTGATGAGCTCTTTGACGGCCTTGTCGGTCTTGTTGTACATCTCTTCGTAGGAATGGATGACGGTGGCGTTATAGACTAACGCAACATCGACGGAAATAGTATCTCTGTTGCAGATTTCATAGAGCTGTTCCTTGTTTTTTCTCCATGACTCGCGGATGAGGCGTTTCACGCGGTTTCGTTTGAAGGCATGGTGGAAACGCTTTTTGGAAACAGAGAGGAGGAGCCGGCAGGTGACGGGCTTGTCACCGACGGGTTTGAACAAATACACGACCCTATAGGGATAACATGAAAAACCAGCCCCCTTTTCAAAAAGGGACTGGATCTCACTTTCTTTGCAGATGCGTTCGTATTTCGGGAAATCCTGCATTATTTCTTTTTGTTCTTCTTGATTTCCGCGGCCAAGAACTCCTCAATGGCCATGGTCATCGAGGGAGCGGTCTCCGTGGGAGCGTGGAAGTCAAGCTGGAAGCCCGAGTCGGTAATGGCATGGCAGGTGGCTTCGCCGAAACCGCCGATGGCAACGTCCTTCTGCTTGAACTTCGGGAAGTTTGCCTTCAGCGATTCGATGCCTGCGGGGCTGAAGAAGACCAGCATGTCGTAGTCGCCAATCTTGATGGTTTTGGTCAAGTCGGCAGAGACAGTGCGGAACATCACGGCCTTGGTGAAATTGATTTTCGCATCGGTCAACAGTTCCAATGTACTATCTGAACTGATGTCGGAGCAGCAGTAAAGGTATTTCTCATCCTTGTGTTTCTTCATGATCTCCAACAAGTCGTTGAAGGTCTGGTTGCCGTAGAATACCTTGCGTTTTCTGTATTGAACGTAACGTTGGAGATACAAGGCGGTGGATTCGTTGATGCAGAAGTACTTCAGCGTCTCGGGAACAGCGTAACGCATCTCTTTGGCCACTCTGAAGAAATGGTCAATTGCGTTGCGGCTGGAAAGGATGATGGCTGTATATTCGGGTAATTTTATGTGTTCTTGGCGTAATTCACTTGCGGAGACGCCTTCCAATTTGATGAATTTCTCAAAAGTGAAGTTGACTCCGTATTTTTTCATCAGATCGCCGTAAGGTGTCTTCGTGATATCTGTAGGCTGCGGCTGCGACACCAAAATGGATTTGATTTTCATTTGCTAACTGGTTATAAGACAGTATTATGAGTAAAATAGCGTATGCCCGCTACCAAAAGTAGTATGAGGGGCATGATTTCGAGCGTGCAAAAATACAAAAAAATATAAAACGAAGGCATTTTTGAAAAAACTCTGGTCTCAATAAACTCCAAAAAGAACTTCAACAATGCAGCTACAAACAGGATGCCAATGCCAATCCACACGAAAATAGTGTAGGGGATATACAATACCAAAAGCATGACCGGCAGGATCACGAAGAAGCAAAGTGTGGAGGTGGAGATTTCAACGGTGATTTGTCTCGTTACTACTTCTTTTTGTCGGAAAAGCCAACCCATCAGGGCTAAGATGGCGTGCCTAAGGATGATCCATCCCGCGACTATACCGCACACGATGCTGAAAGTGTTGAAACTATTGTATGCCAACACGTCGCGAGAGAAGATCACGCAGGTCTTCTGTATGAAAAGTGAAATCACCAGAATATATGAGATCAGGAAGGAGAATCCTATGAAGCTTCGGGTGGGCGTCCATTCACGAAGCAGCTGGTTGGTGTGGGCGACACCGCCAGGAACCGAAAGCAGTTGTCGGAACTGTCGGGGGTACAATTGCTTGTTGATGACAACCAGCAACAAAACGGCTGCAAGCACAATCAAATTCCATCCGGAAAGTACCTCGTGAGTGACCCTGACCATGGGGCTGATGACACCTTCGAAACCCGATGTGATGAAACTTGAAACCTCGTTCATGTACCTTAAAAATTAGTTTGCAAAAATAATAAAAATTCATAATTTTGCATTTTTTACAATTCAACAATCAACAATTCAACAAATAAACATTTCAACATGGATTTAATGCAAGAAATCATCGCCAACGCGCAGGCTCACAAGCAGCGCATTGTGCTCCCCGAAGGGGATGAACCCCGTACCCTGAAAGCCGCCGACCGCCTTCTCGCCGATGGCGTTGCCGACATTATCCTAATCGGCCCCGTCGAGAAGATCAAGGAGATGACCGCTGAGTTCGGCCTTCAGCATATCGACAAGGCTCGCATCATCGACCCCAAGAACAATCCCGACAAGCAGAAATATGCGGACTTGCTGTATGAGATCCGAAAGGCTAAAGGCATGACCCCAGAACAAGCCAACGACCTCGCTGAGAACTTCATGTATCTCGGCATCCTGTTGGTCAAGGCTGGTGAGGCTGACGGCCTTGTGAGTGGCGCTCGTTCCACCACTGGCGACATGCTCCGTCCCGCCCTCCAGATCATCAAGACCGTTCCTGGTGTGAGCTGCGTCAGCGGTGCCTTCACCATGTTCCTGCCTGAAGGATGTCCCTACGGCACCGACGGCCGCATGGTCTTTGCCGATTGCGCTGTGACACCGATGCCGACAGCTGAACAACTGGCTGAAATCGCCATCTGCACTGCCGATACCGCCAAGGCCATCGCCAAGATCGATCCTGTCACCGCCATCCTGAGCTTCTCCACTAAGGGCAGCGCCAAACATGAGGTGGTCGATAAGGTCATCGAAGCCACCCGTATCGCCAAGGAACGCCGTCCCGACCTCGTCCTCGACGGTGAACTCCAAGCCGATGCCGCCATCGTTCCTTCGGTGGGTTCCAGCAAGGCTCCAGGTAGCCCTGTCGCTGGCAAAGCCAACACCCTCGTGTTCCCCTGCCTCGAAGTTGGTAACATCGCCTATAAGCTCGTCCAGCGTCTGGCTGGCGCCGAAGCTGTGGGTCCAGTGCTCCAAGGTCTCGCTAAACCTTGCAACGACCTCAGCCGTGGTTGCTCCATCGACGATGTCTATAAACTGGTGGCCATCACCTGCAACCAAGCCATCGCCCAGAAAAACAACTGAACAACTGATCAACTGAATAACTGACAACTATGAAGATATTGGTTTTGAATTGCGGCAGCTCCTCCATTAAATATCAGCTGCTGGATATGGAAAACGCTGAACGTGCTCATTTGATGGCAAAAGGCCTTCTGGAGCGTATCGGTCTCGAGATGGGCGAGTTTACCCATAAATACAACGGTGAGAAGTATTACGAACAGCTTCCCATCCCGAACCACACTGAAGGTATCAAGTTGGTGCTGAAAGCTTTGGTGGATCCTAAAATGGGTGTTATCAAAGACTTGAGCGAGATCAATGCCGTCGGACATCGTGTCGCCCATGGTGGAGAACTCTTCCCGAAGAGCGTGCGCATCGACCAAAAGGTTATTGATGGCATTCAATCCTTGACGGACCTGGCTCCTTTGCACAACCCGGGCAGCCTGCAAGGCATCCATGCCATGGAGGAAGTGCTTCCTGGCGTCCCGATGGTAGCCGTGTTCGACACCTCCTTCCACAGCACCATGCCGCCTGAGGCTTATCTCTATGCAGTGCCTTACGAATACTATGAGAAGTACCGCGTCCGCCGCTATGGCTTCCATGGTACCAGCCATAAGTTCGTTGCTGAGAAAGCAGCTGCTTTTGTTGACAAGGACTGGAAGAAGAGCAAGATCGTCACCTGCCACCTTGGCAGTGGCGCTTCCATCGCCGCCGTTCAATACGGCAAGTCCGTTGAGACTTCCATGGGCTTCACCCCTGTGGAGGGTCTCGTGATGGGCAGCCGCACTGGCGACCTCGACGTGGGTGCCTTCATGTATATCATGGACAAGGAAGGCTATAACACCAAAGAGATGAATACTTTGGTGAACAAGAAGTCGGGTCTTGTCGGCATCACCGGCGGCAAGCAGGATATGCGTGACGTCCGTGCTGGCAAGGAAGAAGGCGACGAGCGTTGCACTTACGCTTTCAATATGTTTGCCCACCGGGTGAAAAAATACATCGGTGCCTACATGGCCGTGATGAATGGTGCTGACGTGGTTGTCATGACCGGTGGCATCGGCGAAAATGCCTGGTTCATGCGTGAGGCTATCCTTGAAGACATGGAGTTCCTCGGTATCAAGCTCGACCATCGCGCCAACAAGGAGATCGCTGGCGATGCGGGCGTCATCTCCACACCTGACTCTAAGGTTACCGTGGTAGTCTATCCGACGGATGAAGAGTTTGTCATCGCTCAGGATACCTTTAATTTAGTTAGGAGTTAGAAGTTAGGAGTTAGGAGGATTCCGACTCCATTAATAACCGGGGGTTACGTAACGCGTTGCCCCCGGATACAAAATGTATAGGATAAAGCAAATATCGGAAATCGTCGTCGGCCGTCTGATGGGCTCGGATGAGGATAGGATGATCCAGCATCTGCTCATCGACAGCCGTCGGCTTGACGCTGCCGAGCAAACCCTGTTTTTTGCGCTGGCAAGTCAAAGGAATGACGGTCACAAATATATTGAAGATCTGTATCAGAGTGGAGTTCGTGCCTTTGTGGTAAGCCGAATGCCAGAAGTGGTTCATCCTGATGCTTGTTACATTCAAGTGCAGGATGTGCTGAAAGCCTTGCAGCAACTGGCAGCTCACCACAGGTCGCAGTTTGACATACCCGTCATTGGCATCACTGGAAGCAACGGCAAAACCATCGTCAAGGAATGGCTAGCCCAGCTGTTGGGTCCTGATTACAACCTCGTCCGCAGTCCAAAGAGCTACAACTCCCAAGTGGGTGTTCCCTTGTCCGTATGGCGCATGGATGAGACGCATCAGCTGGCCATCTTTGAGGCCGGCATCTCCAAACCCGACGAGATGACTGCCTTGCAGAAAATCATCAAACCGACCATCGGCATCTTCACCAATATCGGTCAGGCGCATGAAGAGAACTTCATCAGCTTCATGCAAAAAGCAGGGGAGAAGCTGAATCTTTTCACGCAAGCGGAGACCCTGGTCTATTGCATGGACTATTACGACATCCAACAGGTGATCCTGCGTGCTGGCTTGGGAAAAAAGATGCAGCTGATTCCATGGAGCCGTAAGTTCAAAGAGGCTGATGTCTATGTTGAAACAGTTGATAAACAGGAACGTGACACCCTGTTGAAACTAGTTGTCAAAGGGGAACCCTATCAGTTTTCCATTCCATTTAACGACGACGCCTCCATTGAAAATGCCATCCACTGCATCGTTCTGTGCCTTTTCATGAAGATGCCGAAGGAGGTCCTGGCGGAGCGTCTTCAAGGCCTGAATTCCATCGCCATGCGACTTGAGATCAAGTCGGGTATCAACAACTGCACCATCATCAACGACTACTACAATTCTGATGTCAACTCGCTGGCCATTGCCCTTGATGTGATGAACCAACAGCGGCAGCATCAGGACAAGGTGTTGATCCTTTCCGATATTCTCCAAAGCGGTAAGGATGAGCATGAACTCTATGGATCTATTGCTCAGCTGCTTGAGAACAAAGGTGTTGGGACGTTGATAGGCATTGGCGAGGCCATCTCGCGACAAGAGCGCTATTTCAAGATGAAGAGCCATTTCTTCAAGGATGTCAACGACTTCTTGCAGCGTTATCCGCTCTCGCAGTTCCGTAACCAGACCATCTTGCTGAAAGGTGCCCGTGCTTTTGAGTTCGAACAGATCAGCATGGAACTCCAGGAGAAAGCCCATGAGACGGTGCTGGAGATCAACTTCAACCACCTGATCAGCAACTTCAACCATTATCGCTCATTGATCAAGCCGGAGACCAAGCTTATGGTCATGGTGAAGGCCTTTGGCTACGGTAGCGGCAACTACGAAGTGTCGAACATCCTCCAATTCCATCGCGCCGACTACCTGACGGTGGCCTTCGCCGACGAGGGTGTGGAGCTCCGACGTGCTGGCATCAACCTGCCCATCATGGTGATGAGTCCCGAGATCAACAGCTACGACAATATCATCAAATACCATCTGGAACCAGAGGTGTTCAGCTTCCGCAACTTGGAACTCATTGAAAGGACTTTGGCTATAACAGGAGTGACCATCCCGTTGAATGTCCATGTAAAACTCGATACAGGCATGCATCGTTTGGGCTTCTCGTTGAAGGAACTCCCCGAGCTGATCCGTCGCATCCAAGCCAATCCGTTGATCCATGTGAGGAGTGTGTTCTCGCATTTGGCCACGGCTGACAATCCTGAAGAAGATGAGTTCACGATGAGTCAGATCAAGGTGTTCCAAGAAGGCAGCCAGATGATTGTGGATGCGTTTCCGTATAAAGTACTGCGCCATATTTTGAATACCGCCGGCATCACGAGATTCACCCAATACCAGTTCGATATGGTGCGACTCGGCATTGGCCTTTATGGCGTGCCTACCTGCAAGCAGGACGAGGGCGTGTTGGAGACCGTGGTGTCGCTCAAGACCACCATCAACCAGATTAAGGAGATTCCGGCAGGAGATAGTATCGGTTACAACCGTCACGGCAGGGCTATCCATGACATGCGTATCGGCATCGTTCCTATTGGCTATGCCGACGGTCTGTCGCGTCTGTTGGGTAATGGCAATGGCAAATTCTATATCAACGGCCAGCAAGTGCCCATCGTCGGTGATATCTGCATGGACATGTGCATGCTCGACTTGACCAATGTGGAAGCCAAGGAAGGCGACACAGTGGTGATTTTCGATGCTGAGCACAGCATCAACGACATCGCCAAGGCCTGCCAAACCATCCCCTACGAGGTGATGACACGCATCTCGCAAAGGGTTAAAAGAGTTTACTACCAAGAATAATTATTATGCAAAACTATTGTGGTCATTGTGGTTCACCTTTAAAAGAAGGACAAAAGTTCTGTTCTGGCTGCGGGCATCCTGTGCCGAGACCGCAACAGCCAACCAGTCCCATTCAAAACGAGCCGAAATCCGTAGGTCAATACCCACCGAGACCGAATTTATCGTCCGCTAAGTCGAACTCTCAACCCGTTGTTCCCAAAAAGAAAAACGGATGCGGAAAAGCATTGCTGGTTCTAGCTATTGTTGCGGTTGTGGTGGTGGGAGCGGTCAAGTACTTCCAAGGCAGACACGACCGTAAGATCATTGACCAGAATCGGCCAAAAGTGGCTTCCACCGATCTACCTCCAATCGTTTTGGACGGCAAAAATTACCAATTGGAGTTGCCGGGTAGTTCCAAAGATGTTGAATGTGCGCCAGTGACCGATGGACGTCTTGCCGAGCTAAAGCGACAAGGCTACAACTTTATCGTTACTCCTGTCAGTGTAACCTGCAATGGCGAAAAGCATGTTCAATTGGATGGAACTGCGACGGTCAGTTTTGACCTTCCTAAGAGCTTTTCCAAGGAGAAATACATGAACTTGGTAGGTGTACTCATTACCGATGATGGGCCGAAATACAAGATTCCGGACTATTATGCGCTTCGTGAAGGTGTCGTCCGATTCGAGACCAGCCACTTCAGCGAGGCTGGTGTTGTTGACGACAAGGAAAAGCTGCGTGAAAGGCTCGCCGAGAATATCGCCGTTAACGGATGGCAAAGGAATATGGACAACAAGACATTGGAACCGACATGGAAGGAACAACTGACGAAGTTCGCCAACGACCATTGTCTGGGCGAGAATGATTTGGCAGGCATCGCCGCCCGTGAGTTGTTTGCCGACAATGACGTCGTTAAAATCGGTATGGATATTGTCAATGCCCACGACATGGAGAATGCGAGTCTAGAGGAACGCATGAAGGTGGCTTCTGAGAATATGGTCAAGATAGTTGAGACGAAGATGCTCGCCTATTTCCTCAACAAACTCAAAGAGGAGGATACAAAGAAGAAAAAAGTGCTGGATGAGATAAAGAGTGAGAAAAAAGGAGAATTCGTTTATAAAACGGAGATTGAAAAAATCGACAGCCGAAGGAACAAAATCATCGAAGTGCTTGAGGATCGCTTCGCGATCGACAATGTGGAGAAGCTGAGCACCCAATTAGGGGAAGGCGCCGATCTCAAGAAAAGTGTTGTATTGGCCTGGGATCAAGTGAAGGGTTATGCGAAAGGCCAATTGGAAGCCAAATCGAAAGAGCTCCTTCCCTATATCAAGGTGGTCCAGGCGACGGCCAAGGGAGTGGAGATTGGGAAGAAGTTCTGGGCCTCTACACAGATGAATGATTTATATGAAAACTATGAGAAGATCGCCGATGGGAATGGTGGCGTTGTGGATCAAGATCATTGGAACATCATTAGCTTGAGGGTCTCCACTCCCGAGTTTCTGCATGGTATGAGCGATGCAGAGATCAAGGCCATGTTGGATGAACGTTATCGCGAAAAGAAAGAGATTGCTAAGAGGAAAGCGGAGGCAAGAAAACTCTTGGACTTGATTGAGACCTACGTGGATTTGAATAGCGAATGCCTTGAGAAAAAGCATTTCGACTACGTTCAACGCTTGACCATCGTGAACAACTTGATGGATCGGTTCCGCAATGAACTGGTGGATAAAGACGGGGATTTGGTTTTCTTGGATGATGGTTATAGACGGGTTTATGGTATGCCTAATTTAATTAATGAACAACTGTGCGTAGTAGTGAACAAGTATCTCGAGTGTTATCCTGACCAAGAGATTTTTTACAAGTGGTTGGGCGAGAACGGATACAATATCAATCAGTTGCAGAAAGACTGTGACAGACTGGATGCCTTGCTGTGGACGGAAAAACCTCAATACGATCCTGATATCAATATCGTGATCAAGGAAACGCTTGGGGCAGAGTCAGGGAGTGCCAAGTATGTAGGCCGCACCATCTGCTTGGGTGTCGACAAGAAACCCTACATGGGCTGGCATGTCAATATCCCGAATGAAGACACATTCCGTGATGAAGGATGGCAAACGGAATTTCCTAAAGAGAATTCACAGCATGTTACTTTAAGCCAATACAAGACTATGGGGAGACCTAACCAAGTGTTGATCTATAAAAATGAGGATGATTTCAAAAATGGCAAAACACCCCTTGAGGCGATAGGTTTTGTGGTAGATACTACAGGTGGTACCACTGAGGTGGAACTGAACAAATCAAGGCCGGACTTTGTTTTCAAATCTTTTGATGGAATTGGTTATTATGGTGAGGAATGTGATAGTCAAGCTTTCAATCAAGCCATATCGGATGCTTTAAGTAAAACTGACCTCCGGCTTGAAAGAAATGGTAGTTTCAGTATCTCCTCACAAGGAAAGTGTAGTCGCTACCAATGTTATAATTCAGATAATTACTGTGATGCATCCGTGAATGTTACATTAAGCGGACACTATGATAAAAAAACAGGCACAGGAACCTTTACAATGGCTGTGTCTGAATCGTATCAATGGACAAGCGGTATTTCTGGAACTGCTTCATTTAATGGAAACGGTAAGATCACTTCAAAAACTGGGAATAACGGTGCTTTTGTTGAGTTTAATGGCGATGACGCTGTAAAAGTGAAACGTAAATGGACTGGCATGGATAAGGCAATAGACGACTCGTCATTAGATGCATTACATATAATATACCAGGCCTTTGAATGAATTAAAAAGTTATAAGCCATGAGCTGCCGTTTAGATTCAGGACAAAAAGAAAACATTGATTATATGGGCTCTAGGGTCAGGCTATGTGAAGACGGGAAATACCGTTGGAAATATGAACTCAATATGATCACAAACCCTGTCATCATGATCACCGTGTTCAAGGTCTTTTTTTACACTGTGCTGATCTTATTTTTGATTTTTTGCCCGATCATGTACCTTGTTGATGGCGACTGGGCTGGAGCACTAGGCATGGTTAAGGCGATGGGTGTCGTATTAGGCGGTTTTGCCGTGTTGACTTTCGTGAGTACGGTGTTTCTTTCATGGGTGTTCGGAGGAAAATACGTAGTCCTTTTTGAAATGGACGAGCATAAGATTGTTCACAACCAATTGGCTGACCAACAGCAGAAGGCTCGCAAAATTGGGATGCTTACTTTCCTCGTCGGCCTCTTCGCCAAGCGGCCCTCTGCCATGGGGGCTGGAATGCTTTCCACGGTAAAAAACTCCAGCACCTCTGAATTCAGTAAGGTTAGGCGTGTTCGCAGCCGCCGGTGGCTACACACCATCAAGGTTAACCAGCTGCTCGAACGAAACCAAATCTATGTTCCCAAGGAGGATTACGATTTCGTGTATGACTTCATCAAGTCGCATTGCCCGAATTTGAAATCCAACCAAGTATCATCCAAAATGACCGTACGATGAAAAAGACATTTATGATCATGCTGTTATCTTCTATAACTATGTTTGGCTATTCCCAAGATTTGTTTCGCTTTAACGACTATAAAGCTGACAATGAAAGAATTATAGCTGATAAGGATTATCCAGAAGTCGTTTTTATCGGAAATTCCATCACCGAGATTTGGGCCCTCTATCATCCTGAGTTTTTCAAGGATCATAACTATTGTGGAAGAGGCATCGGAGGACAGACCTCGGCCCATATCTTGGTGCGTTTCCAAGCGGATGTCATCGACCTCCATCCGAAGGTGGTGATCATCATGGCCGGTACCAACGACGTGGCGCATAATGACTTTTGGGTAAGCCCCGAGCAGGTGGTCAACAATGTGATTTCCATGTGCTCGCTTGCCCGAGCCAACGGTATCATCCCGATCATCAGCTCCATCCCGCCTTGTAAGGCATTTGTTTGGAGACCGGAGATCAAGGATGCCGCACAGACCATCGTTAACATAAACAAGAACCTGAAAGCTTACGCCGAGGCGAACGATATTGTCTATGTGGACTATCACGCTGCCCTTGCCGATAAAGACATGGGTTTCCAAAAAGACCTCAGCGATGACGGCTGCCATCCCAGTCCGGATACCTATTACCTGATGGAGGAGTTGGTGCAGTCGGCTATTGGAAAAGTTTTGGTTAAGTAACACGATCAGATATGAAACATCTTTATCTTGCTCTAAGTCTAGTGGCTGCGCTGCTTACTGCATGCACCCAACAGCCACTTCCTGAAGCCAACTACGACGTCATCCCTCAACCCAAAGAGGTGAAACTTACAGAAAAGAAGCCGTTTGTGCTTCAAGGAAAAACCAAAATCCATTATGAAGAAGGTCTCCAACGCGAAGCACAGTTCCTTAGTGAATATATCAATGATATAACTGGGATTAAGTTGGATTGCCACGCTTCACCGCGTTCCGCACGCAATGACGTCTCCAACGCCATCCTTCTGCTTATCGATTCGGTTGGTTTCGACCAGGCTGAGGCCTACGAAATCAATATCACTTCTAAGCAAGTCGTCATCAAAGGTGCCGATGCAGCTGGCGTGTTTTACGGCATCCAAACGTTGAGAAAGAGCTTGCCAATCGGCCAACTGCCAACTGCCAACTGTCAATTTCCAACGGCCGTCATCCGCGACTGGCCCAACTTCCCCTACCGTGCCATGCATCTCGACCCATGCCGTCATTTCATGGATCTTGATTCGGTGAAAATCTATATCGATATGTTGGCTATGCACAACATGAACCAGTTCCATTTCCACCTTACCGAGGATCAAGGCTGGCGTATCGAAATCAAGAAATATCCTGAGCTGACCAAGGTTGGGGCTTACCGCAATGGTACGGTCATTGGGCGTAACGGTCGGCTCTACGACACCATCCGCCATGGTGGTTTCTATACCCAGGAACAACTCCGCGACCTTATTCAATACGCTGCTGATCGTCATGTCAACATCATCCCTGAGATCGACTTGCCAGGCCACATGCAGGCTGCCTTGGCGGCTTATCCGAAGCTGGGCTGCACGGGCGGTCCATACGAGGTGTGGAAGCGCTGGGGCGTGTCGGACGATGTGCTGTGCGCTGGAAATGAAGAGACCATGCAGTTTGTTGAAGATGTGCTCAATGAAGTAATGGACATCTTCCCGTCGCAGTATATCCATATCGGAGGTGACGAATGTCCGAAGGTGCGTTGGCAGAAATGCCCCAAATGTCAGAAGAAAATCAAAGAATTGGGTATTAAGAAAGATGCTCGTTTCTCCGCGGAGGATTACCTGCAAAGCTATGTGATGAACCGCATGGCCAAGGTGGTGGAAGCCCGTGGTCGTCGAGTCATCGGATGGGATGAGATTCTGGAGGGCAATGTCTCCGAATCTGCTATCATCATGAGCTGGCGTGGTACGGAAGGCGGCATCGAAGCTGCTCGGAAAGGTCATGACGTGATCATGTGTCCCGGCTCCCATCTCTATTTTGACTACTATCAGAGCGAAGATCCTTCCACCGAGCCTTCCTGTGTCGGGGGCTACCTGCCTGTGTCGCGTGTGTATGAGTTTCAGCCATTGCCGAAGGAGCTGACGCCTGAACAGCAAAAGCATATCATCGGCTTGCAGGCTAACATCTGGACGGAATACATCACTTCGTTCCATCATGTGCAGTATATGGCCATGCCACGTATGGATGCACTGACGGAGATCCAATGGAACAATCCTGATCCGGAGAGCCGCGATTTCAATGCTTTGGTGGAACGTTGCCGTCGTATGGCACAGCTGTACGATCTCTATCATTACAACTATGCCAAGCAGATTTTCAATCCACAGGTATGGACCGATACGGTAGTGCCGAATCTGGCCACCCATAAGCCTATCACGCTACGTGAACAGCCCAACGAACAGTATGCCTATGACGGGGCTCCGGTGCTCGTTGACGGTGAAAAAGGCCGTTGTGCCTATACTTCAGGCCGCTGGTTGGGCTTCTGGGGACAGCCTCTTGATGCTGTCATCGATCTGGAGAAGAATGCCACCTTGAGCCATGTCCGTTTCAATGCCTTGGTGAACAAGGGCTCCTGGATTTATAATCCAAGTCAGGCTACAGTGCTCGTTTCCGACGATGGGAAGAAGTACAGAAAAGTGGGTCAACAAGAAATTGAGATCTCCACCTGGATGGATAAAGACGGAGTCTTCAGCTATGAACTGGAGTTCGAACCTGTTACGGGTCGTTATGTTGAGGTCGTCATCAAATGTCATGATCTGCCAAAGGATCATGACGGCTACGGACACCCCGCTTGGATCTTTGTGGATGAAATAGAAATATTCTGACTACTATCTTCTTTATTCTGCCTTCTTTAAAAGAATCAGGTAAACTGGGAAGTGGTCGCTATATCCTCCTGCCCAGACGCCAGCGGCAAAGGTGCGGAAGGGGAATCCATTGTAACGGCCGCCATGCTGTTTCAGGAACTCCTTGTTGTGTACCTTGGCGTTCTTGTACTGGTAGGTGCTGTAATCGGTAGGAAGCAAGGCGGGCGTGATGATGGTCTGGTCTAACACGCCGGGAACGTCGCGGTAATAGTTGGTGCCGATGCCGTTCTGGTGCAGCTCGTACATGGGGTTGAAATAGTCGCCTTCCTCAAGGTGCTTCTTGTCGCCATTGGCGCGAAGATGCTTGGTGATGCTCTTGTTAGTGGGGTAGTCGTTGAAGTCACCCATCATGATGACCTTGGCGTTGGGGTCGTCGGCCAACAAGGAGTCGGTGATATGACGGCAAAGTTTGGCGGCAGCCATTCTGCCGGGCAAGGAGCGTTTCTCGCCGCCGTAGCGTGAAGGCCAGTGCATCACGATGAAATGCATGGGCTCGCCATCAAAGAGCCCTGACACCAGGAGTTGGTCGCGGGTGATGAAGTCGGGCTCGTCAGGCACCACCGTGCGATACGATTTGGAGCCGGTTACCTTTAGATATTTGGGATTATAGATCAGAGCCACGTCGACACCACGACGGTCGGGCGAATCATAATGCACGATTTGGTAGTTGCGTCCGACGATTTCCGGTTGAGCAACCAAGTCTTCTAACACTTGACGGTTTTCCAACTCACAAAGCCCCAGCACTGCCGCGCCGTCTGGCGTGTAATCCATGCCGATGGTGGAGATGGCGTAGGCCATGTTATGCAATTTGGCCTTGTATTTTTCGGTGTTCCACTGGTTGGCGCCATCGGGAGTGAACTCTTCATCGATCTTGAGCGGATCGTCGATGGTGTCAAAGAGGTTTTCCAAATTGTAGAAACCGACGAGGCCGATTTTATAGGCTTGTCGCTCTTGTGCGTTGAGTGACTTCAGGCCGCAGAACATGGCTGCAGCCACAAGGATCCAAATGAGTGTTTTGTTCATCACAATTCATTTTTTACACTGCAAAAATAAGAAAAACCTCAAATAATAAAAATAATAAAAGGAGATTTTATATATTTGCACTCTATCTATAATTCCGATTTTGAAGTACAAATGAAATCAACTAATATGAGGAAAACATTACTTTTAGCAATCGCTGTCTTGTTATGCGTCAGGCTTACTGCCCAGACGGTGGATACGACAGTGAACCAACAAGAAGTGGAGGTTCCTACGGTCATTCTGCTTGACTCTGATTTCGACGAGTCATCGACCTCTGTGAACGATGCTTCCACCTTGCTGCACTCATCGCGCGATGTGTTCAATTCCATCGCCGCCTACAACTTGGGAGCGCTTCGTTATCGTGTGCGTGGCAACGACTCGAAGTATTCCGATGTCATGATCAACGGCATCTTGATGAACGACCCTGAGACGGGTCGTCCGGTGTTCTCCAACTGGGGAGGCCTCAACGATGCATTTCGCAACTCGGTGCTTGTTGAGGGTCTAGGCCGTACCGATGCTGGCTTCGGCGGTCTCGGCGGCCTTACGGCTTTTTCAACGCGTGCCTCGCAGTACCGCAAGCAGATCTCTTTGGGCTATGCCTTCTCCAACCGTTCCTATAACCACCGCCTCAATGCCTCCATCGGCACGGGCGAGATGGGTAATGGCTGGTATCTGATGGCAATGGCCAGCGCGCGTTATGCTGGAGAAGGTTATACGGAGGGCACTTTCTACGAGGCAGCAAGCTACTTCCTTTCCGTAGAGAAGAAGATCAACGAAGAGCATAGCCTTGACCTCACCTTCTTTGGTGCTCCTTCACAACGTGGAGGTTCGTCACCGGTGGTCCAGGAAGCTTACGACCTCGTTGGCTCCAACTATTACAACCCCAACTGGGGCTATCAAACCCTTCCCAATGGAAAGCAAGTGATTCGTAACTCAAGGGTGAGCCGTTATCATCAGCCGTTTACACAGTTGACTTGGTATTGGACGCCTAGCCAGAAGACGCAGCTCACCACTTCAGCCTTCTTCTTTGCTGGTCCTGGTGGACAGACTGCCCTCGAATGGGGTGAGGCCGCTGATCCGCGTCCTGATTATTACAAGAACTTGCCCAGTTACCTGATCAACCACGCCACCAGCACCGCTGAATACGAAAACGCACTTCAAAGCTGGTTGGACCGCTACCCGAAGGTGACCCAAATCGACTGGGATGGACTATATCTCGCCAACATGAACCACAACGCCACGATTGTCAACGCCAATGGTGAAGGCAAGACGATTTCGGGACTGTCCTCTAAATATATCGTCGCCGAACGCCGTTACGACAAGAGGCAGATGGGAGCTTCCTCCTACTTTAAGCATGAGTTCCAACCGAACTTGATCTTGGCTGGTGGTTTGGCTTACAGCAACTCTCGTACGCATTACTACGAGCTGGTTGACGATTTGCTGGGCGGTGACTTCTATTATGATATTAATAAGTATGCAGAGAATCTGGAGTCTGACGAATGCCAAATCGACTTGAACACGCCCAACCATGTAGCCAAAAAGGGCGACATCATCAACTATAATTATTACGCCAACCGTAACGCCGGCCGTATCTGGAGCCAGTTGGACTATCTGGTAGGTAACTTCGATATGTATCTCGGCCTCCAGCTTTCTTATACCCAGATCTGGCGCCAAGGCTTGTTCAACAACGGCGCTTTCCCCGACAGCTTGTCGTTCGGTCGTGACAAGATGCATAACTTTCTTGACCCTGCTGTCAAGGCAGGTGTCACATACGCCATTAACGGACGTAACCATATCGTAGCCAACATGGCCTATATCTACCAGGCACCGCAGTTCAGAGACATCTACGTGTCGCCTCGTACCCGCCACACGCTTGTGTCAGAGAAGCCTGAAAGCGAACGTATCGCAGCTTTCGATCTCGGCTATCAGTACCGTTCACCTATCTTCAAGTTCCGCCTGACAGGTTATTATTATACCTATCACAATCTTATCTGGAACCGCAGCTTCTATTGCGAGAATGTTTATACTGGCTCTTCTGAATCGGGCAATACCTATACGAGTGAATATATCAACTTCGTCATGACTGGTATCAACCAAAAGAGCGTCGGTCTTGAGATGGGTGCTGAATACAACGTGACGCCCACCATCACCTTGCAGGCTGCCGCTGCCAATGGTGTCCATGTTTATACGAACAATCCACTCTTCTCCATCTATGATGACAATAACGACAATGCCTATATCAATGGTCATACGGCCTATTTGAAGAACTATCACGTTTCTTCAGGTCCTGAAACCGTGGCTTCGTTGGGTGTCAGATACAATGACCCCAAGAACTGGTGGGTGAGCATGAATGCCAACTACCTGGCCAACATGTATTTCGATATCAACCCATACAACCACACCAAAGTTGGCATGGCGCACTATGCTGAAGGTGATGGCCGTATTCCAGCAGTGCTTGCACAAGATCCATTGCACTCAACCTTCACCCTCGACTTCTTCGGCGGTTACTCTCGTAGATATAAAGGATACTATTTCCTGTTCACCGCCAGCGTCAACAACATCCTCAACAACAAGAGTGCTGTTCTGTACGGTTATGACCAGTTGCGCTTCAACGCCAACGATCCCGACATGTTCCCGTCGAAGTACTCTTATATGTACGGAACGAATTTCTTCCTTAATTTGACGATAAGGAAGTAAGAAGATAGAAGTCAGAAGACAGAAGTAAGAAGTAAGAATTTAAAGTAAATATATAAATATGAAAAACCTATTCAAAACCAGTTTTATTCTTCTTGCCTTGATGGGTGTGCTTTTTACCTCGTGCAAGAAAGATTATGAAGTTCCTCCGATCCCGGTGCTGCCGGTTGGAGAGCTCTACTCCATCGACGACCTGCTTGCTTTGCCTGCCAACACAAGCTTTACAGAGGCTTCGGTTTGCGGTATCGTCACTGCAGATGAGCAGTCGGGCAACCTTTACAAGGCCATCTTCATCCAAGACCGTAAATCGGGCAAGGCCATTGAGTTGATGATGAACACCTCATCGGCAGCCCGCATCGGTGACTCGGTGCGTGTTTTCCTTGACAAGAACCTGATGGTCAACAACTATCATAACCTGCCTCAGATTGTGGGTATTGATGGGAAAGGCTTCAGCCCTGACGGCCACTTGATCATTTATCCTTTCAACGATCCGATCGAGCCTGCCACGGTGACCATCGCCGATATCAAGACAGGTAACTTCACTGCCGGTTTGGTGAAACTCAATGATGTGGAGTTTGTCGAACAGGGTTCCGCTTTCTGCAACCCTGGCGAGAACACCAACCGTAACTTGAAGGACGCCACAGGTGAAATCATCGTCCGTACCAGCAATTACGCCAACTTTGCATACGACCTGATGCCTACTGGCAAAGGTAGCTTGGTGGCAATCGCTTCGGTCTATAACAACGATTGGCAGCTAATCCTCCGTTCCAAGAAAGACATGAAATTTGAAGGTGGCGAACCGACTCCTCCATCACCGGCTGGTGAAGTGCAGCATCTGCCTTATACGCAGAGTTTCGCATCCGAGTTTGGTTCTTATACAACATTTGACGAGTTGGGTGAGCAGTCATGGATGATTGACTACAGCACCGCAAAGATCACTGGACATGAGGGAGGAAACCCGGGCGAGAACTATGCCAACATCGACTGGTTGATCTCTTCGCCGGTGGATCTCTCGGGCGTGAGCGATGTGAAGATGACCATGTCGTATATCGGGCGTTACTTCACCAATATCAGTAGCGAAGTCACGATTTGGGCCTCTACAGATTATGTTTATGGCGATGACCCGACTGTGGCATCATGGCGTCAGGTTCCCGCTAACCTGAGCGAGGGTAGCAACTGGAATGACTTCCTGACAGCTGAGATTTCACTGAGTGAATATGCTGGTCAAACAGCATGCTTCGCGGTGAAATACACTTCTACCGACCAGAAGGCTGGTACCATGGAAATCAAAAGCATTACCATCGAAGAAGGTGGCAGTGTTGGTCCCAATCCTCCAGCGCCAGGTGGTGAAGTACAATCCATGCCTTATAGCCAGTCGTTCGCTTCCGATTTTGGCTCCTATCTCACCAAGGATGTGCTAGGTCCTCAATCATGGACCATTAAATACGAATCTGCTTGGATTTCTGGTCACGAAGGTGGCACTGGTGGAACGGACTATGAAAACGATGACTGGCTGATCTCCTCACCCGTGATGATCGAAGGTGTGGAACATGCCAAGGTGGTCTTGAACTATGCCGCTAAATACAATGCTCCTATGGCTCAGGATGTCACGATGCTGGTCTCTACCGACTATGAATGGGATGGAGATCCCCAAAGAGCAAACTGGGATGTGCTGATGGACAATATTGAAAACAACTCTACTGGTAACGCATGGACCTTTACCGACAAGGAGGCTAGCCTGGATTCCTACCTCGGTCAGACAGTGACTGTGGCGGTCAGGTTCCGTTCAACAGCCAACGGCTCCCGTACCTTTGAGATCAAGAACATCACCGTAGAGGAAGGCACGGGCACTGGCCCCACTCCGCCTCCAGGACCTGGCACGGGTTCGGGAAGCGGTACCGCTGACGATCCATACAACGTTGCTGCAGGTATCTCCAACCAGAATTGGAATCATTCAACTAATCCCGAGAACACAATTACGGCTTGGGTTCAAGGCTATATTGTAGGTGCAGTGAAAGCTGGCAACAATTCAGTGTCTTCCAATGACCAAGTCAATTGGGAAGCTCCTTTCGACCTTTCCACCAACGTGATCATCGCTGACGATGTGGATTGTCGTGAAATCACCCAATGCCTCATTGTGAACCTTCCTTCAGGCAAGCCTTTGCGCGAACAAGTCAATTTGATGAACAACCCCGACAACCTCGGACATCGTTTGGCGGTCCTTGGCAAGTTGTGCCCTTACTTTGCCCAAGCTGGTCTGCGCGACAGCAAAGGCAATGCAGAAGACTTCGTATTAGAAGGTTATACGCCTCCAACACCGCCACCACAACAAGGTTACTTCTCAGAGAGCTTCATGTATGATCAAGGAACCTTCACCATCCAGAATGTTGAACTCGGTGGCTTGGACTATGTCTGGGCTCATAATAGCGGCTACCAGTGCATGAAAGCGAGTTCTTATGTTTCGTCTGGCAATGCCACTGAGAGCTGGCTGGTGTCCCCCGCCATTGTGCTTCCATGGGTGAATGTCGTCACAATGACTTTTGAACAGGCAGTGAACTATGCCAATCCTTCAGGCTGGCTTTCCGTGATGATCACGACGAATTACACGGGTGATGTCACCACTACCAATTGGACGGAATTGGAGCTGGATCAGTGGCCTTCTGGCAACAACTGGGATTTCATCACTTCGCAGATTGATTTGCGCCAATACGTTGACGAGACTGTTGTGATCGCCTTCAAATACACAAGCTCTACGAGTGTGAATCCCGCTTGGGAAGTTAGAAATATTGTAATTTTTTAAAATAACAGTTCCTTATGTCAGAGAACTTAGTCATCATCCCTACCTATAAAGAAAAAGAGAACATCGAAAAAATTATCCGGTATGTGTTCAACCTGCCGATGGCTTTCGATATCTTGATCATCGACGATAACAGTCCCGATGGGACGGCCGATATTGTCAAAGGCATGATGACTGAGTTCTCCGACAAGCTGTTTATCATTGAGCGACCTGGAAAACTCGGGCTGGGAACAGCCTATATCACGGGTTTCAAGTGGGCTTTGGAACGCGATTACCAGTATGTTTTCGAGATGGATGCGGATTTCTCGCATAATCCTGACGACTTGGCCCGCTTGCATGATGCCTGTGCCAATGGTGCCGATCTTGCAGTGGGCTCGAGATACAAGACTGGAGTCAACGTGGTCAACTGGCCCATGGGACGCGTGCTGATGTCATACTATGCCTCGGCTTACGTGCGATTCATCACGCGCATGAAGGTGCGAGACACCACGGCTGGTTTCGTGTGCTATACCCGTAAGGTCTTAGAGACGATTGATTTCGACCGTATCAAGTTTGTGGGTTATGCCTTCCAAATTGAGATGAAATACACAGCCTGGAAACTGGGCTTTAAGATCGAGGAAGTTTCTATCATCTTTACTGATCGTCGTGAGGGTCAGTCGAAAATGAGCAAAGGTATCTTCCGTGAAGCCGTCTTTGGCGTGCTGAACCTGCGTTGGAGAGGCATGTTCGGAAAAATAAAACCGAGGAAAACCGAATGAATTACTATATCAAAAATGCGACACTTGTCAATGAAGGCCGAACCTTTGTGGCAAGTGTCTTTGTTTCTGATGGGATGATTTCCAAGATTGTCTCTGACGAGGAATCCTTTGATCCAGGTTCCGCTACCGTTATTGAAGGTACGGGAAAATATTTGATCCCGGGCATCATTGATGAGCATGTGCATTTCCGTGAGCCTGGACTGACGCACAAGGCGGATGTCTATTCCGAGAGCCGTGCCGCTGTAGCCGGTGGCGTGACATCTTTCATGGACATGCCCAACACTAATCCGCAAACAACTACCCAGGAGCTCTTGCAGCAAAAGTTCGATTTTGCAGCCGAGAAGTCATTGGCTAACTATTCTTTCTATCTTGGTGCTACTAACGACAACCTGGCGGAAGTGGTGAAGACTGACCCTCAAAAGGTTTGTGGCATCAAACTGTTCATGGGTAGCAGTACCGGCAATATGCTGGTCGATAAGAATGAGGTTCTGGTTCGTTTATTCAGGGAATCGCCTTGCTTGATAGCCGCGCATTGCGAGGATGAACAGACTATCCATGAGAATACGGTGTGCTGTAAAGACTTGGCTTCGAAAGGTGAAGTCGTCGTTGATGCGAGCATCCATCCTTTTATTCGTACCGCCGAAGCCTGTTACAGGTCTTCATCCAAGGCCGTTGACATGGCGGAGAAGTTCGGTGCCCGACTGCACGTGTTGCACATCTCCACGCAAAAGGAATTGTCTTTGTTTAGGAATGATATTCCTCTGAGAGATAAAAGGATTACCGCTGAGACTTGCCCTCATTACCTTTGGTTTGATGACAGCAGCTATGAGGAAAAGAGTTTTGCCATCAAATGCAATCCAGCCATCAAGTCGCACCGTGATAAGGAGGCCTTGCTGAGAGCTTTGCATGAAGGTTTGATCGATACCATTGGCACCGATCACGCCCCACATTTAATGGGGGAGAAGTTTACAGGCGATTACTTCACCAGCAAGTCGGGCTTCCCATCCATCCAGCATTCCTTGGACGTGATGGTCAATGTGTTGCCAAACGATTTGCCGCTGTTGGTGCAACTGATGTGCCATCATCCTGCCGTCCTGTACCGAATTGACCGTCGAGGTTTTATCCGTGAAGGTTATCATGCCGACCTCGCGTTGGTTGACCTAAATGTTAGTCGTCGGATTAAAAATGAAGACGAATATTCCAAATGTAAGTGGACGCCTTACCATGGTGTCCAAACCCATTCCCAGGTGACGCATGCTTTTGTGAACGGCAATTTGGTTTATGAGAATGGCGTTTTCCATGAAAATGACAAAGGAGAAAGATTATTATTCAAGATATAAAATTCACAATATGAAAAAACTGTTTCTATTTGCTTTTTTATTTATTGCCTTGACTTCCTGTGGTGACCAATTGAAAGAGGAAGTGGTCCAGTCGTACGACAATGGACAGTCTGCTTGTCTGCACTATGTCAACAAAAAGAATGAATGTGTGCGTGAGGTGCAGTTCTATGAAAACGGTGCTGTAAAGATGGAAGGCGGGATGAAGAATGACAAGCGTTTCGGTGAATGGAAATCATATTTTCCGGACGGAAAAGTCCAGAGTACTGGTTATTTTGAAAACGGCATTCGGACAGGAGAAGCTATGGTATATCATGAAAACGGTAATCTTTTCATGAAAGGACAATATAAAGACGGGAAAAAGATTGGCGAATGGTTTTTTTATGATGAACAGGGCTATGAGACTGACAGAAAGAACTATTAAGATTAGTACTCTTCTTTGATCTTCTCAATCATCCTTCGCTCTTTCTTGGTGGGGCGTCCTGCTCCACGATCACGGTATTCGCCTTTATAGGCGTGCATGAATTCAATGCGCTCGTATTCTTCTTTTGGGGTAAGATCGGTATAGACCTCGGGAACCATCTTGGCGGGCACTCGGTTTTTTATCACTGTTTTGACTTGAACCACTTTGTGCAGCTGTTCAATCTGCACTTGGATGATATCGCCTTCTTTAACATCTCTCGAAGGTTTGACCGGAGCGTCATCCATCTTGACCTTTCCTCCTTTGATGGCATCGGTGGCAATGGCACGTGTCTTGAAAAGCCGTGCCGCCCATAGCCATTTGTCCATTCTGACACCTTCTGATTCCATTCCTTTCTCCTTGCTTCTATCTTCTTACTTCTCCTTAAAAATCATTTGGATAGGTACCCCTGTAAAGTCCCAATTTTCTCGGATTTTGTTTTCCAGGAAACGTTCATACGACTCTTTCACGTCTTTTGGGAGGTTGCAGAAGAAGATGAACTGCGGGAAAACACTCTTGAGTTGGGTGATGTATTTGATGCGTACGTAACGGCCGCGTGATGCTGTCGGAGGTGGCACGGAGCCGATGATCTCCAGCATGACATCGTTCAACTCGCGGACTGGAATGCGGCGTTCGCGGTTTTCATAGACCTGGTGGGCAGTCTCCAGCACTTTGAAGATGCGTTGCTTGTTGATAGCCGATGTAAAAATGATTGGGTAGTCGGTGAACGGTGCGGTCTTGGCGCGGATTGCCTGTTCATAAGCGAGGTGGGTGTTGGAGTCTTTCTCGATAAGGTCCCATTTGTTCACGACAACCACAAGGCCTTTGCGGTTCTTCTCAATGAGGCGGAGGATGTTCATGTCCTGTGCTTCGAAGCCGTTCTGTGCGTCGATCATCAGGATGGCAACGTCGCAGTTCTCAATGGCACGGATGGAGCGCATCACAGAATAGAACTCGATGTCTTCTTCCACCTTGCTCTTCTTGCGGAGTCCGGCGGTATCCACAAGCATGAAGTCCATGCCGAAGGCGTTGTAGCGGGTGTCGTTGGTATCGCGGGTGGTGCCGGCGATGTCGGTCACAATGTGGCGGTCGGTTCCGAGGAAAGCGTTGATGAGGGACGACTTGCCAACATTGGGACGACCCACGACGGTGAAACGTGGCAGTGAGGTGTCGAAATCCGTGGTGTCGCTGGGGAGCAGTTCGCAGACCTTGTCCAACAAATCACCCGTGCCTGAGCCTGTCATGGCCGAGATGGGGTAGGGCTCTCCCAGTCCCAAGGCATAGAACTCGCTGGCCAAAAGCTCTTTGTTAGGCTCATCGATCTTGTTCACGGCGAGTAGCACGGGTTTCTTCTGCTGACGCAAAATAACGGCCACGTCTTCATCCAGCACATGTAGGCCATCTCTGCCGTTGACCACGAATACAATGACATCGGCTTCGTCGATGGCAAGATCCACTTGCTTGCGAATCTCTTCCTCGAATATGTCGTCTGAACCAATTACATATCCACCAGTGTCGATTACGGTAAACTCTTTTCCGTTCCAGTCGCTTTTGCCATAATGCCGGTCACGCGTCACACCACTGGTCTCTTCCACAATGGCTTGACGCTGCTTCAGCATGCGGTTGAACAAGGTTGATTTGCCCACGTTAGGGCGGCCTACGATTGCTACAATGTTTGACATCTTTTCTTTTTTTTGGCTGCAAAAATACGAAATTACTCCTAACTCCTAACTCCTCACTAACTAAGCTTCATACCCAAATCTCTTCAGTTCCTGTTCGTTGTCCCGCCAGTCTTTATCTACCTTCACAAACAACTCCAGGAATATCTTCTTTCCAGTGAATTCTTCGATATCAGCCCTAGCCTGCATGCCGAGTTTCTTAATGGCTGCGCCGCCCTTGCCGATGATGATGGCCTTTTGGGAGTCGCGTGCCACATAGATGATGGAGCGAATATGGACATGGCGTTCGGTTTCTTCATACGACTCCACCTCCACCTGTACAGAGTAAGGGATTTCTTGTTGATAATTGAGCAGGATCTTTTCACGGATAATCTCGGTAATAAAGAACCTCATGGAACGGTCGGTAAGTTCGTCTTTTGGGAAGTATGGTGGGCAGTCGGGCAACTTGGTGAGGATCTGTTCGAATACGTGTTGTACGTTGGCGTTGTGCTGTGCCGAGATGGGAAAGATGGTGGCATTGGGCAACTCATTCTCCCAGAAAGCCACAGCTTGTTCGAGTCCTTGCTGGTCTGACAAATCAATCTTATTGATCAAGACAAAGACGGGAATGTCGGTGGTCTTCAGCTTCTCAACGGTTTTTTCCTCGATTTTCTTATCGGTAATATCAACCACGAAGAGGATTAAGTCGGCATCGATGAGCGCCACATTGACAAACTGGTTCATCACTTCGTGCATTTTGTAGGCGGGATCTTTGATGATGCCCGGTGTGTCGGAGAAGACAATCTGAAAGTCGTCGCCGTTCACGATTCCGAGAATACGATGCCTTGTCGTCTGTGCCTTGGAGGTAATGATGGAGATTTTCTCTCCAACGAGTTGGTTCATGAGGGTTGATTTGCCCACATTGGGCCTCCCTATAATGTTGACATAGCCTGCTTTATGGTTCATTACTCAAAAAAATTCATTAAAACGCTTGCAAAGATACAAAAAACTATTTAATTTTGCAGCCTGAAACATGATGCGGGGTGGAGCAGAGGCAGCTCGTTGGGCTCATAACCCAAAGGTCGCAGGTTCGAGTCCTGCCCCCGCTACTAAAAAAACGGACCTTTTGGCCCGTTTTTTTGTTGATTGGGTAAATCATGGTAAATGTCTCAGGTTATTCTTCTTTTTCCAACTCGCCAGTAATGGTGCCGTCAATCAAGTTTACATGAACGTTGATTCCTAACACCTTGACGATGCCTGTACCTGAGGCTGTGCCGTCTAAAGTGAGGACATCGTTTTCTAACACGCCTGTCATGTTTACGGTGATGTTTAGTTCTATTTCGACGCCATAAAGATCGATGGCCTTGTTAAAAATGAACTCGTCAAATACAAGGTCATTGCCGTTTTGGGTCGCCTCGAAGATGACGGGAGTTCCTTCGATGTCAATCATAGCGCTGATTGTGTTGTCATCAACGGAACCCAGGGTGATTCTTGTGACAATATCGCTAATGTCAAGCGGCTCATCAAGGGGATTGGTCCCGGGAATGATCCCGCCATCGGTAGTGACACGTCCTAAAATAGCCAGTTTGCCTTTGAATACTCCGATTTCGGCAACCACGGGATTCATGTAGGTGACAGTAAGTTCGGCAATATTGGCTTTCCCTGCTTCATCAGTGACAGTGACGGTGACAACGTAGGTTGAAACCTTTTCAGTGGTAAAGGACTCGGTGAAAACCGTTTCGCCAGTTGGATCTTCAATGGTGGGGTTGACGTCTTTCACGGTTTGGCCATTAATGTCTGTGACGGCAAAGTTAATATGGGCCAGTGGACTGTTGCTTCCAGAGTTGGGAGATGCTTTTATTTGGAACATCAATTCAGTGCCAACAATTACGCTGGTGTTACTAGAAATGTAGCCATCGGCTTCAACGAATGCAACATTCGGTTTCTTTTCCAGGAAGTCGTCAATTTGTTCTTGTGTGCAACTTGCAAAAAACACAGTGGTTACAAGGCAAGTTAATGCGAGTAGAATCTTTTTCATATTGGGTGAATTTAAATTGAATTCTAAGGCAAAGATAAGATCAAAAATGATTTAAAAAGACAAAATAGTTAAATTAATTGTATTTTTGTACCAAAATAAGATGATTATGCCGCTTTGGATGTCGATATTGCCGCCATTGGTTGCCATCATCATGGCGCTGCTCCTGAGAGAGGTGATTTCATCGCTGTTTTTCGGCATCCTCACGGGAACCATCATCATGGCGATCTATGGGGGATGTGGACCCTTGGAGGCTGTCGGAGGAGGACTGTTGCGTGTGGTGGATACCTATATCGTCGGCTCGCTTTACGATCCTGATCATGTCAAGATCATTGTCTTTACCTTGCTGATTGGTGGCATGGTGAAGGTGATCACGGTCAATGGCGGCATGCGAGGTGTCATCAACTGGCTGTCCAAGAGAGCTCGCGGCCCACGCTCGGGGCAACTGATGACCTTTGTGATGGACCTCTGCGTGTTTTTCGACGACTATTCGAACACGTTGGTTGTAGGTAACACCATGCGGCCATTGGCCGACAAGTTGCGCATCTCTCGGGAGAAGCTTTCTTACATCGTCGATTCCACTTCGGCACCTGTGGTTGCGGTAGCCTTCATCACCACATGGATTGGCGCTGAGCTGAGCTATATCCAGGATGGCATCAACCATTTGGGTTTGGAGATGTCGTCATATTCGGTGTTTTTCCATTCTCTTACCTATAGCTTCTATCCTTTTCTGACATTGGCTTTCGTATTGATGCTTATTTTGAGCGGTCGTGACTTCGGACCTATGCTCAAAGCGGAGCGGAAAGCCCGAGAAGCGCAGGTTCCCGCCGAGGAAACGTTGGGAGAAGAGCAGCTGCAGGGCCGTGCGCTTAACGCTATCATTCCTTTGCTAGTGTTGATCTTTGGCACGGTGGTGGGTTTGGTCATAACGGGCTACGAGGCTTCGGTATGGTCTGATCCCAACGCAGGTTTCTTCTCCAAACTTTCTGCCACCATCGGTGCTGCCAACTCCTATACCGCCTTGTTGTGGTCGTCGTTGCTTTCCATGTTGACTGCCATTGTGGTGACGTTGATTCATAGTAAGGTGAAGTTTGCGAAAATCATGGATGCCTCGGTGGAAGGGTTCAAGTCGATGCTCAATGCAGTTGTCATCTTGACGATGGCTTGGTCGATTGCTTTGGTAACCAAGGATATGCATACGGCGGAATTCGTTTCCCAGCTCTTGGTGCAATGGTCCTTGTCGCCAGCGCTCGTCCCTGCCATCACCTTTGTATTGGCGGCTTTGATAGGATTCTCCACGGGTACCTCCTGGGGTACGATGGCCATCCTTTATCCTCTGATTTTGCCGGCTTCTTGGCTGTTGTGTAAAGATCAGGGGATGGCCGAAGCAGCCGCTTTGCCGATCTTCTACAATGTGGTTGCCTCTGTGTTGGCTGGCGCCGTCATGGGTGACCATTGCTCTCCGATCTCCGATACCACCATCATGAGTTCGTTGTCGTCGCAATGCGACCACTTGCAACATGTGAGCACCCAGATGCCTTATGCCTTAACGGTAGGGGCTGTGGCTCTTTTGTTGGGCGTGTTGCCTTCAGCGTTGGGGTTCCCATCGTGGGCGGCATTTCTGATCGCTTTGACAGTGCTGTGGCTGATGGTTCGGTTCGTTGGAAAAAAGATATGAAATGATTGTTTAACCTAAATAAATGAATGTTATGATCGAACTTGAAAACAGTTTCTCTGTGGCTGATCTCGCCAACGTGAAGAAAGAGGTCTTTGACCCCATGTTCAACAAAACCCGTGCGTCTTCTTGGAACGGACACATGTACATCACTCCAGACAAGATGTATTACATCGTGGAACCTGCAGGTTTGGAAGGCAAGACCGTTTGGGATCTTGGAGGTGCTCCGAAGTCATGGTGCATTGACCTTACCGAGATTGCCTCATACGGAAAATATGGTCTTGGAGGTTTCAAGATCGAGTTGAAAGACGGCACGGTGCTCCGCTTCACCAACGTGTTTCGCAAGATGCGCAAGGGCATCACTGAAGCTCTTGAGGAGAGAATGGGAAAGTGAGTTGAAAGCTGAAAGCTGAAAACTCTCAGCTTTCAGCTTCATTTCTGTCCTGCGTACTGCTGCACCTCGTCGTACTTATAGACGAGCTCGATGCCCACTTGTTTGAACATCTCCTCGCTCTCTGCACCATCGTGGTAGCGGCGTTCGCACACTACGCGCTTGATGCCGCAGTTGATGATGAGCATGGCACAGGTGCGGCATGGGGTCATGCGGCAATATAGGGTGCTGCCATCCAAGGCGATGCCTCTTCGGGCGGCTTGGCAGATGGCGTTCTGCTCGGCATGGACCGTGCGGACGCAGTGTTGTGTCACGGAGCCATCCTCATGGATGACTTTGCGGAAGAGATGGCCTACGTCGTCGCAGTGGGGCAGGCCTTTTGGGGAACCGACATAGCCAGTCACCAGAATCTGCTTGTCTTTGACAATGACGCAGCCGCTGCGGCCACGGTCACAGGTGGCGCGCTCTGAGACAGTATCGGCAAGGTTCAGGAAATAATCGTCCCAGGTGGGGCGGACATGCAGCTGGGTCAGTACCTTCTCCACTTGTTGGTGCAACGCTGCAATAGTGCCGTCGTTGTTGAATACGAAGTCGGCCTGGCGGATGCATTCACCCAGGTTCTGCTTGTTGGGGTCGGTGGCGGTCATCTCACGCTCCTCGTTGGCCACGAAGGTCTCGAAATCGATGTGGTCGGTCTCAGAACCACGCAGGTAAATGCGGTCGTAACGGATCTTCCGGTCGGCATCGACAGCAAAAAGGTAGAATTCGCCTTTCTGACGCAACGAGGCGATTTCGCCAGGGGTCCGTACGCTCTCAATGACGGCGTTCTTGCCGTTTGCTTTGGCGCGCTCGTAAAGCTGGTCGGTGATGTAACTCGGCGTGTGCGCCGCTCTCAACTCATTACCCATGGCCGTCAGCGTGTCACGGTTAACCTCCAGTCTGCGCTTTTCAATCTCTTCTGTGATGAAAGCCCGCACTGAATAATGCACGAAGTCTCTTTCTTTGACCAAGTAATCGACGATGGTGCCTTTGCCAGCTCCCAGCGTCCCAGTAATTCCAATAATAATCATATCTTTTATTCTTCCTAAATCCCTAACCTTTAACCTCTAACCTTTAACCTTTAACCTCTAACCTCTAACCTTTCACCTGCTCCTTAATCTCCACCACCCATTTCTTCACATCAGTAGGCTGGAAATGCTCCATCTTCTCCAAGAGTTCCATGGGGTCGTCGCTAATGATGAGGTTGTAGGCGTGTTCCTTGCGGATGAAGCCTTCCTTGGTGGCATGGTCGATGAAGCGTATGATGTCGTCGTAAAAGCCGTTTACATTATAGAGTGCCACGGGTTTGTCGAACACCCTGAGCTGGCTCAGCACAAAGGCTTCGAAGAACTCGTCCATGGTGCCTAGCCCTCCTGGCATGGCGATAAAACCATCGGCCATGTCTTCGAGTACCTTTTTTCTTTCAGCCATCGATTCCACCACGATCAGTTCATCGATGTCATCGTATCCCACATCCATGTCCTTCAAATGTTGGGTGATGGTGCCAGTGACTTTGCATTTGTTTTCAAGCATCACATCGGCGATGACCTTCATCAGACCTACACTGCCAGCGCCATAAAGCAGCTCGCAGCGGTGATGTGCCAGGGTTTCCCCCAACTCAACGGCTTTCTCACGGTACACGGGGTTGAATCCCATGCTGCTGCCGCAAAACACACAAATCTTCTTCATTCGTTAATTTTTTGCAAATGTAGGTTTTTTATGTAAGTTTGCAAAACTAAAAAGCAAAGAACATGAAAAACATCAAGTTCATCATCGTGTTAGGAACGGCTCTCTGTCTTGCCTCCTGCGATTTCAAACCCAAGACAAACTTGAACCGGCCTTTCGAGTGGAATTTTGATCTGTTGTGGGAGGTCTATATGTCCTCGCCAGGTCTTGGTTATGATATGGATATAGAGGATACGATCCAGTCGGTTCGAGAGCGGACGAAGAAGTCGTATGAGCTTCAAGAATCCAAAAACAAGCTTTTTGTTCATACCGTTGACATTGTCCCATGTGACCATGATGCCTATCTCACATGTTTCAAATACCAAGAAGCAGAGCAACTGCTTGTGCTTTGTTACCAACCCATCGATTGTGGCGGAGGTTGCCCTGATACCGAGCCGTATCTATATGATCTGAAGTCCAAAACGATGACCAAGACGGAGATCCCGGTCATGGCTTTGGATATCATGGACTTTTTTGATGAGTTGACCTTGCTGGATGTTACAGAAGAAGATTGGGCGGATCTGGAGGAAAACGATTGCGCAGGTGTTTTTCACGACGCATGGTCCGAAAGAGCAGATCTTATGGTGGCTTTTTCCGGGTTTTATGGTAGAATTGATGACCGTCAAACCCAATTGGCTTTCGAGTGGAACGGCCGCGAGTTTGTACGTAAACCCGAGGCGGATATCATTGGTGCCACCATTTCGGAGGAGGGTTTTTGCAGCCTTCCTTATGACTCGGAGATTCCTTGGAAGGTTGAAGGGTACGACATCAAGCGACAGACCTTTATGGCTGAAGGTGAGGAACAGGAAAAATATGCCATTTCCAAGGATGGGGAGTTGATCATGGAGATTGAACCCGAATGGGGGATCGCAAGTGGCGGCTTTACGCTCGATTTTGACCCGAATAATCTGGTTTTGAAACCCAATCATCGTGTTGATATCATCACGGTTTATTCCGACCGTTATCAGACCGTTGACGGGTTCCATGTGGGCAGCCCGATTCAAGAGGTGATGGAGAAGTTTGCTGATGATGCAACGACGTTCTATATGGCTGATGAACGGCTGGCGGTGGATCTGGAGGGAATACAGTTTATTCTCGACAAGGAGGATTATGATGGAACACTTCCCGAGATAGAAAGCGACGAAGGTGCCATTGTTGATGATCCAATTTTTAAATCCGGCGCTCAAGTAAAAGCGATTCGTTTGTATAATACAAAGTAAAACTGTATGGATAGAACCATAGGCATTTTGGGCGCCATGGCCCAGGAAATCGACGAGGTGAAGGCCCTTTTGAAGGGCAAGACTGTTGTCAATATCGCTAACCGTGAGTTTGTGGTGGGCAAGATCAACGGCATCGCCTGTGTGGTGGCTTTCTCCAAATGGGGCAAGGTGGCAGCCACTATCACTGCAACCTTATTAATACAAGAGTTCGGCGTCACCGACCTCTTTTTCATCGGTACGGCAGGCGCCTTGGCGGATGGCTTGAAGGTGGGCGATATCGTCATCTCCAAACGACTGGTGCAACATGACTTGGATGCCCGGCCCATGATTTCTCGCTTTGAATTGCCTTTGCTTAATCGTGTTTATGTTGATAGCGACCCCGAGCTGACCGAGCTTGCAGGCAAAGCCGTGACAAATCTGTTGAACAAAGGCGTGGAGAATATGGTGGGTGAGGAGGCTGTGAAGGAGTTTAATCTAGCTCCTAGCTTGTATTTCGGTGACATCGCCAGCGGTGACCAGTTCATCAACAGCGACGAGAAACGTCAGGAAATCTTCGGTCTGCTGCCCGATGTGCTCTGTGTCGAGATGGAAGGCGCCGCCGTGGCGCAGGTCTGTCTGGAATTCGGCACGCCTTTCACGGTCATCCGCACCATCAGCGATACCGCTAATCACAATGCACGTGTCGACTTCGGCAAGTTCATCGTCGAGGTGGCGAATGCTTATTCGAGGGCGATTATATCGGAGATTATGGGGCTGATGTAGTTCGGCTGCCATGGTGTGACAGCCCTACAATACCTAACTTTTAACTTCCAATTCCAACCTTATTATCTCCCAAAACATCCCCATTCCAACCTCCAAGATGTCGTCGGGAAAATCAAACATCGGGTCGTGAAGGGCAGGCTGCTCTATGCCCGAGCCTAAACCGAAGAATCCTATTGGGCAGACGCTGCCAAATCTTCCAAAGTCCTCCGACCAGCGGAAGGGCGCATCCAGATAGCCAAGATCCAATTCAAGGTTTTTGGCGGCTTGCTCGATGGTTTGGATGCAGTTGTCGTCGCAGTTGGTGGCGGCGAAAGCTTCGTGCTCTGAGAAGCTGAAATCGAAGAGATAGTCATTGGCTTTGGCGCGTGACAGCTCAATGATCTGACTGGCCATCACTTCCAAGTTGTGGCTGTCGTAACTTCTTAACGTAAGCCAAATCTCAGCATGACCAGGGGCGACGCCAAAAGTCTCTTCGCCCAAGATGGCGTGGGTGATGACGAAGGTAGTCAATGGCTTTACGGCTTGCAGTTGCTCACGTTTCTTCTCCAGGTTGTGGATGAGTAAAGCCAATAGTTCCGATGGGCTGTGTCCTGTCTCTGGTTGCGAAGCATGGGCAGTTCGGCCATCAAAGCAAAGCTTCAAGCCGAAAGAGGCCGCCGCAAAGCAGCCCTTCCGAACCATAATCTTTCCCTTTTCGAAGCCTGGCAGGTTGTGCAGCCCGTAAGCCACATCGGGTTTGATTTGCTCAAATTGTGGATCTTCAAGAATAGCTTTAGCTCCTTGTCCGGTTTCTTCGGCCGGTTGGAACAACAGCACCACCTCGCCTTGGTCGGGACGCTGTTCGCCGAGCCATTGGGCCAATCCGCAAAGGATGGCGGCGTGCCCATCGTGACCGCATTTGTGTGAAACACCTTGGTTTTGTGAACGATAGGGGATGTCGTTTGACTCGGGGATATGGAGCGCATCGATGTCGCCGCGGATGAGAATGCGCTTTCCAGGTTTGGCACCTTTATACACTGCTGCCAATCCGTAGCCGCCAATCTTTTCAATGAGCAGATCGGGTTGGGTCTGTTTTACCCATTCGTTCAATACTCTGTTAGTCAGCGCTTCGTGTCCCGATAGCTCCGGATGTGCGTGTAATATGTGTCGTAATTCGATAAGGTTTTCCATGATTGTTTTGTATTTGCTGCAAAGGTAAGCACTTTTAACTTTTCACTCTTCACTTTTCACTTTTTATCCTATCTTTGCCCCAAAATTGAAAACGAGAAATGTCAACTGTACTTTACCCAATGAAATTCAAGCCCATCTTCAAGGATAAAATCTGGGGTGGACGGAAAATCAAAGATATTGTTGGCCTTGATTACGGTGCTCTCCCCAATTGCGGTGAAGCATGGCTGCTCTCTGGTCTTTGGGAGGAACAAAGCGTGATTGCCAACGGCGACTTTGAAGGCGATGAGATCAACGACCTTGTGGAGACCTTTATGGGCGATCTCGTCGGAGAAGGCGTGTTTGACAAATACGGCGAACAGTTTCCGTTGCTCATAAAGATCATCGACGCCAACGACTGGCTTTCGGTGCAGGTCCATCCCGATGACGAGCTGGCTGAGAAACGAGAATTGGGCAATGGTAAGACGGAGATGTGGTACGTGATGCAGGCGGATCAAGGTGCTGAGCTTGTCACAGGCTTCAACTGCGAGATGAACCGCATGAAGTACATCAGGGTGCTTAAAGACAACGCTATCCAAACGGTGCTCAACCACGAATCCGCCAACCAAGGTGATGTGTTCTACATCCCCGCTGGTCGTGTCCATGCCCTTGGTCCCGGTATCATGGTGGCTGAAATCCAGCAAACCAGCGATGTTACTTATCGCATTTATGACTGGGACCGTATCGATGTGGCCGGAATGCGTCGTGAACTACATGTCCCGCAATCCCTTGATGCCGTTGATTTCGATCCCGTTGAGAATTACAAATCACCTTATGATACTGTTCTTAACAAAACCGTTCCAGTGGTTGATTCACCATATTTTACAACCAACATGCTTAGCCTAAAAGGCGAGATGGCAAAAGACTATTCGGAGCTTGACTCTTTCGTAATTTTGATGCCAGTTGAAGGAAAATTTTTGTTAGAGTGGGAAAATGGCTCGGTATTTGTAAGTAATGGTGAAGTTGTTTTGATCCCTAACGTCATCGAAAAGGTGAATATCAAGGCTCAAGGCATCTGTAAACTGTTAGAAATCTATAACGATATTTAGAAGTTAGTAATAATTACAACCATGAAAAAGCTATTTGCTCTATTAGTTGCTGTGCTGTTGGTTTCAGGCGTTCAAGCCCAGCAGAAATCGGATTTGCCTAATGTCACTATTAAGAATTTGCAAGGAAAGGATGTCAATATTGCCAAGTTGTCGAACAACGGCAAGCCTTTCGTAATGACTTTTTGGGCTACTTGGTGTGGCCCTTGCATCAAGGAGCACAACGCCCTGGATGAGGTTTATGCTGATTGGAAGGCTGAAACAGGTGTGAAGATTTACTCTGTCTCCATTGATGACTCTCGCTCAACAGCCAAGGTAAAGCCCTTCGTTGAAGGCAAAGGTTGGGATTTTGAAGTCCTGTTGGATACCAATAAGGATCTTGCTAGGGCCATGAATGTGAGCAATCCCCCCTACACTTTCTTATTTGATGGACAAGGCAAGTTGGTGTATCAACACTCAGGCTATTTTGAAGGCGCCGAAAACGACCTTTATGAAGAGATTTTGAATCTTAAGAAGTAAGTCAGAAGACAGAAGATATGAGAAGAGTTTTATTACCACTTTTAATATTCGTCTTATCGGGCGTGCAGATACTGCATGCCCAATCTTTTTTAGAAAACGCCCAGATTAATGGCAGTTTTCAGACGGATGCACAGTATTATCGCTTGGATGAAGGTATCGACATTACGGACCTTTACGGGAAAAAACTTGGCATTAACGGTTTCGGCAAAGTCAATTATTCATACGGCAATTTCTCAGCAGGCATGCGCTTCGAGGCTTTTTTGCCTGAGTTGAACGGCTTCCGCCAGGAATTGAATGGCGTAGGGTTGGCTAACTTCTTTGCCACCTACGACAATGGTTTCATTGGTGTTACCGTGGGTGATGTGTATGACCAATTCGGCAGCGGCCTGGTGTTCCGTTCATACGAGGAATGGTCACTTGGAATGGACAATGCACTGCGTGGTGTGAGGACCATTATTCGCCCAACACAAGGTGTGACATTGAAAGGCGTTTATGGCCGCCAGCGTTTCTTCTGGGCTCCCTACAACGAGCGCGATTTTGCCGCTGACGACTACCGTGGCATTGTGCGTGGCGTGGACGGTGAATGGGATCTCAACCAGAGCATCACTTCTATGAATGACTCGGAGTTCAGGGTAAGCTTGGGCGCCAGCTTTGTCAGCAAGAAACAGTATGACCAGAGCCTATTCTATTATATCCCTGAAAACGTGGGGGCTGCAGCTGGACGTATCAACTTGGGCTATGGACGTTTCGCCTTCAGTACGGAATATGCTTACAAAATCAACGACCCTTCGGCCATCAATAACTTCATCTATAAGAATGGACAGGCCTTGTTGTCGTCATTGTCTTACTCGCAAAAAGGATTGGGCATCGTGCTCCAAGTGAAGCGTACCGACAACATGAGCTTCAAGTCGATGTACACAGCTACGCAGAACGATCTGGACATCAACTTCATCCCGCCCATCAACTACACCCACACTCACAGCCTCCCTTCCATGTACACCTATTCGACTCAACCCAATGGTGAGATGGCAGGTCAATTCCAGATTAACTACACCATTCCAAAGGGTACTGCTCTTGGCGGTAAATACGGCACCAAGCTTGCCTTGAACATGAGTCAGGTGAACGATATCGTTCGCGATTCCGTCATGGACAACGGTCATCTGGTGCTGAACAAAAAAGGTACTTTGGGCTATAGCTCCAATTTCTTTGCCGTCAGTGATCATCGTTTCTTCCGCGACATCAACTTTGAGATCGACAAGAAGATCAATAAAGACTGGCACGTTACAGCACAGTATATCAACTTGTTCTATGACATAGCAACCATCGAAGGCCATGCCGGAGCCCCTGACGTGAAGGCAAATATCGGTTTTTTGGATGTGACCTATAAGATCGACAAGAGACAAAGCATTCGCTTCGAACTCCAAGGCTTATGGGAAAACGAGGTGCATAAAGGCTATGAGGTGAATGAAGACGAGAAGAAAGACTTCCAAAAGCGTGGTGACTGGGCTGCGGCTTTGGTCGAGTACACCATCACCCCACATTGGTCATTCTCCATTGGTGACAAATGGAATTACGGTAATCCTGTGCCCGAGTTCCGTGATCATTACTTCACTGGAACGGTTAGCTATCTCCATGACGCCACCCGTATCATGTTGAGCGGCGGCCGCCAAAGTGAAGGCGTGGTCTGTGTGGGGGGCGTTTGCCGTACCGTCCCAGCTTCCTCGGGTGTGTCTTTAACCATTTCCACTTCTTTTTAAAACAATTGGATCATGAAAAAACTATTATCGATAACCGCTTTGGCAGTCTTGCTCTTCTTTGCAATAGGCTGTGACAAGATCGACAACCCACATAAGCCCTTCATTCCTGTGTCTGGCAATAAGACAGTACTCATCAAGGACTTCACTGGGGTGCGCTGCAACAACTGTCCCGCAGCTGCCGAAACCGTCCATGAGCTCCAGCATCAGCTGGGCGAGGATTGTGTCTTCATCATGAGTGTCCATGCCGGTGCATTGGCCACCCCGACAGGTAAGTTCCCTGACTTTACCACCGAGGAAGGAACGATTTGGTACAACAATAATTCATCCAACCCCTTGTTCTCTGTGGATCATGTCAATCTTACCGATGGCAATGCGTTTTATGTGGGACAAGTGGATGCTCCGTTGAACAACGCTTTGGCTGAGCCTCAGTTGTTCTCCATTGATATCGAAAACACTTACGACGAAGCCACACGACGCGTGAATGTAGAGAATACGTTCTCTGCTGTTGGAGACTGTGACGGGAAATATTACGCCACGGTATGTCTGCTAGAGGATAGCATTGTTGGCCGACAGGCGGTGCAAGGAATTGGTATCGACACAGCATACGTGTTCCGCAACGTGTTCCGAGGCACTTTCAATGGCGCTGATGGAGAACTTGTTTCGGATGGCCCCGTGTTTTACGATGACAATTTTGTCACCACCAGCACGATGGTCCTTGATTCCACTTTTAATGCTGACCAATGCTATATTCTGACTTACATTTATGACTATCAGAATGGCAAGATCTTGCAAACTGAGATGAAAAAGATCAAATGAGGTTTTAAACCTTTTTGATGTCAACAATGGTGAGGTTCAGGTCATTGACTTTGAACCTCACTTCGTATGGGCCAAAAGCCATGCCGTAAATGCGGTCGGGGTCGTCTTGGTATTGTGGTCGAGGATCGTGAGCCAGAACGGCAACGAGGTTTTCCCTATAGTCTTCATCCACTTGGTGCAGCAACGTTTCGGGGCAATCCACCTTCAGCAATTGTTCTGCTGGCTTCTCGGCGAAGCCACTGACGGCCTCGGGATGGCTGTCGGTATAGACGATGTAGGGCTTGATGTCATAAATAGGCGTGCCATCCATCAGGTCGGCTCCGCTGACATGCAGCACCGGCCCGAGTTTCGGATCTGTTTCGATGTGCTCTAGCTTTACCGAAGATAGGCCAATGGGGTTGGGCCGGAAAGGCGACCTTGTGGCGAAAACGCCTTTGCGCACGTTGCCTCCAAGACGAGGGGGCCTTACTGTGGGCGACCAAGTGTCGCGCTTGGCCTCGGAAAACTCCCATATCAGCCAAAGATGGGAGAAGTCTTCCAAGCCTCGGATAGCATCTGGGCTGCGGTATTCCGGCTCAAACACAATCGTCCCTCGGAGTGACTCAATGATGCCGCTTTGACGTGGAATTCCAAATTTTGTTGGGAACTCGGTATAAATATGTGCAATAACCCTCACAATATTTAAAATTTTTTATATTTTTGCAAAGTTACATTTAAAAAATGAATCATCATGAAAAAACTGCTTCTACTATTCGTGATGTGTTTGTGCTCACTTTCTATGTTTGCCCAAACACCTTATTGCTGTGTGACCAAAGGCACAGTGCTGAATTATACCGATTATGACGCCAAAGGCAAGGAGACGGGCACTACCAAACAAACATTTAAGGAAGTGACCATGCTCAGCGACCAGAATTATGACATTGCTATGGAAACTACCGTGAATGCCGGTGGCAACGTGGTAACCATGGAGACCTCTATGGAAGTCCGCAATGGCAGTGCCATGATCTCAATGGGGAGCGGCTCTATCGATGTTACCGCTACTGATCCTGAATTGCTCCGTATCCCGAATAAACTTGCTGTAGGCTACAAACTTCCCTTAGGTGATATGTATGTGGATCTCGGTGGATTGAGAGTGAAAAGCACCATTACGGAAAACGAAGTGGTTGATAGGGAAGAGATCACCACTCCAGCAGGCACCTTCAAATGCTATGTGATCCAACAGACTTCTTCAGGTCGTGTCTTGGGTATGAAGAGTGAGACTACCATCAAGAACTGGTATGCCCGCGGCATTGGCATGGTGAAAACCGAATCCTATTCCAAAGGTAAATTGGTCAGTTCATCCGTGTTGACCTCCATTGAGAAATAAATCATTGTGTAACAAATAAATCCGTTAATAAAATGAAAAAACTATTCTTATTGTTGACCATATTGTTTGCCGTGGCCTTGGTCCCAGCACATGCCCAAATTGGTGGTATCATCGGAAGGGCTGTTAAAAAAGGAGCTGAAAAAGCAGTGGAGAAGACCATTCAAAAGGAAATAGACAAACAATCCGAAAAAATCTCCCAAACCATTGAAGATGCGGTTGAAAAGGAGGTTGAGAAACAGGCGGCTCGCCTCGATTCCATCAATCAGGCTGCTAAAGAAGCCAATGAAGCCCTGAATGAGGAGCAGGAACAACTTGAGAAAGAACAAGAAACCGCCAAGGACAAGAACGCTGGCAAGAAAACCGGCAAAAACGATGATGCGGCGAAATACGACGCCATCAATGCGGAACGAAAGGCCGCCAACGCCAAACTCAAATACGATAATTGGGACTATTGAAGTTGGGAGTTAGGAGTTAGGAGTTAGGAGTAGCTTTTTATACTCCTCACTCCTCACTCCTCACTCCTCACTCCTCACTACATACTGTAAAGTGCTTCTGCTGCTTTGTTTTAGATAGACTTTTCTTCCTTCTAGGAAGCGGTCTCCCATGGTATAGGCATTGTCGTAATGTCTAATAGTGAACAAAGTCAAGCCCTTGTTATATTTCACTTGGAAGGTCTCGCGGAGTGATCCGACGAGGCCTTTCAGTTTTTCCTCGTCGTGATCGAAGCAGAAGGATAGCATCAAAGCCGAGGTTTGGATAACATTGGAGTGGATGTTGAGCTCGTCGCAGGCGGCAAAGATGAGCCTGAGATTGTGCTCATTCATAAAGGAATAGTCGCGAGGCGAAATGGAGACCAGCGTCTGATTGTCCTTGACGATATATGATGGTACCTTTCCGATGCTACGATCGGCTTTGCCATCAATGATGGAAGGTGCATGGTCTGGATTCAAAAACGATTGCACCTTGAGGGTGATATTCTTGTTTTGAAGCGGTTTGAGAGTCTTGGGGTGAATGATGGAAGCGCCGTAGAAGGCCAACTCGATAGCTTCGGAGTAGGTAATGTGAGGGAGTTGTACTGTCTCGTCAAAGCGCTTTGGGTCAGCGTTGAGTAGTCCGTCCACATCTTTCCAAATGGTGACTTCTTCGGCGTCAAGGCAGTTGGCAAAAATGGCCGCAGTGTAGTCGGAGCCCTCGCGGCCCAAGGTGACGCTGTGTTTGCCATCGACGGTGGACCCTATGAAACCTTGGGTGATACACACGATGCCGTGGATGTGCTCGTCGTTGAGCTTGCTGATGCGCAAACGTGTTTCATCCCAGTTGGGTGATGCGGCACGGAAGCGCTCGTCGGTCAATACGTACTTCCGTGCATCAAGCCAGCGGCAAGGTACATCACAGTGGTTGAGGTATTCTTGGATGATGGTGGTGGAGATCAACTCTCCGTAGCTTACCGTCTGATCATATTGGTAATCGTAGGGCTGGTCGGTGTTCTGCAACTTCTCCCAAAGCTCAATAAAGAGGCTGGAAACCGACTCGATCACGGGGTGCTCATGATTTTGGTCAAAGAGATCCAGAATAATTTTTTCATGGTAACTCATGACTTCACTGAGGGCCTCGATTCCGAGCTCTCCATCGTGATCGCGGAAGTCCTTGAGCGCTTTTTCCAACATGTTGGTGGTTTTGCCCATGGCCGAAACCACTAAGAATATATCCTCGTCCTTATGCTGTGCTACGATATTCTTGAGATTACGGACGGCATCGGCATCTTTTACCGAGGCACCGCCGAATTTATAGATTTTCTTGATCATGATGACAGATCTCTTTTACTTTGCAAATTTATGAATAAAGACAATAAAATTATTAAATAGGAGTTATTTTTCCTGACAAAACCCTAATTTTGCATGCTTTTTGACGGGCAGCCCGCCAACTGATTAACTGACAACTAAACAACTGCCAACTATGATAGAGACTGACATTCGTGAATTGAACGAGAAAATCCAGCGTGAAAGCCAATTTGTGGATTTAATCAACCTGGAAATGAACAAGGTCATTGTCGGACAGAAACAGATGACCGAAAGATTGCTGATCGGCTTGCTGGCCAACGGACACATCTTGCTGGAAGGTGTTCCTGGGTTGGCCAAGACCCTTGCCATCAAATCGATGGCGCAGGCCATTGATGCCGACTTCAGCCGTATTCAGTTTACTCCCGACCTGTTGCCGGCCGACCTGATCGGTACGATGATTTACAGCCAAAAGAAAGAGGAGTTTGTGACCCGTCGCGGTCCTATCTTCGCCAACTTCATCCTGGCCGATGAAATCAACCGTTCTCCTGCCAAGGTGCAGAGTGCTTTGCTTGAAGCCATGCAGGAGCATCAGGTAACGATCGGTGACGAGACCTTCCAGCTGCCGGATCCTTTCCTCGTGATGGCTACCCAGAACCCCATCGAGCAAGAAGGCACCTATCCCTTGCCGGAAGCCCAGGTGGACCGTTTCATGCTCAAGGTCGTGATCAACTATCCCAAGAAAGATGAAGAAAAGCTCATCCTTCGTCAGAATATCGGCAATGCTGCGTCAAAGATCAACGCGGTCGTCAAGCCGGAGGATATCATCCGCGCCCGTGAGGTATGCCGCGAGGTCTATCTCGACGAAAAGATTGAAAATTATATCACCGACATCGTATTTGCCTCGCGTTTCCCGAGCGACTACAAACTGAAGAAATTCACCAACATGATCAGCTACGGTGGCTCACCTCGTGCCACCATCAACCTGGCCCTGGCCTCCAAGGCATACGCCTTCATCAAACGCCGTGGTTATGTCATCCCAGAGGACGTCCGTGCTGTCGCCCATGACGTGCTGCGTCACCGTATCGGCTTGACTTACGAGGCTGAGGCTGAGAACGTGACCACTGAAGAGATCATCAACGAAATCCTGAATACCGTGGAGGTGCCGTAAAAGAAGTTAGAAGTCAGAAGTAAGAAGTAAGAATTCTTATGGAAGCAAACGACATTTTTAAAAAGGTAAAAAAAATCGAGATCAAGACACGAGGGCTGTCGAACCACATCTTCTCTGGTCAGTACCACAGCGCCTTCAAAGGCCGTGGTATGACCTTCAGCGAGGTGCGTGAGTACGAGTACGGCGACGACATCCGCAACATCGATTGGAACGTCACTGCTCGCTTCAACAAGCCTTTCGTCAAGATCTTCGAAGAAGAGCGTGAGATGACGGTGATGCTGCTCATCGACGTGTCGGGATCCAACGACTTCGGCTCGCGAGAGCAGTCGAAACGTGACCTGACCGCTGAGCTTGCCGCCGTGTTGGCGTTTTCTGCTATCCAGAATAACGACAAGGTCGGCGTCATCTTTTTCAGCAGCAAGATCGAGAAGTTTATCCCACCAAAGAAAGGCAGTACCCATATCCTTCGCATCATTCGCGAGATCGTGGATTTCAAGCCAGAAGAGAACGGCACTGACATCGGAGAAGGACTCCGCTTTCTGACTTCAGCCATCAAGCGCAGAACCACTGCCTTCCTGATCTCCGACTTCATGACGTCCAAGAACTTTGAACAGGAATTGCGTATCGCCGCCAACAAACACGACTTGGTGGCCCTGCGTATCACGGACCGTCGCGAGATGGAGATTCCTAAAGTTGGTTTGGTGAAATTCAAGGATGCTGAGACTGGACGAGAGAAGTGGGTCGATACCTCTAGTCGTGCATGGCACGATGCCTATCTGCAGATGATCCAGCGTGAGGCACTGGCCTTGAACAGACTCTTTACCATGCAAGGTATTGACAATACGTTGATTTACACTGATGAAGACTATGTGAAACCTTTGATGCAATTGTTCAAGAAGAGGGAGTCGAGACGATGAAAAGATTGTTTTTGATGATCGGTTTAGTCTTGGGACTGCTTGCTACGGCTTCAGCGCAGGGCGTTGAAGTCTCCGCCAGAGTCCAAGACGATCATGTCGCCGTAGGCAAGCCTTTCTCGCTTGATCTGACGATGAAGGTGCCATACGGCTATTATGTGGAATGGAATGAATTTGCGACTGACACTTTGTCAGAGCAGATTGACATATTGAAACGTGGTGACTTGGTGCGTACCGCCGATGCCGATAGCAACATCATCGTGCAGCAGCAGCTGACTTTGATGACGTTCGACACTGGCTATGTACAAGTTCCATCGGTTGGCTTGACTTACGCCAAGTCGGTCGAGGACCAGCTGCGCATGAAAGCTTTTACCGACCCGGTGCAGCTTTATGCCACCGCCATCACGGTGGACACCACTCAGGCTTTCCGCCCGATAGTGCCCCCCATCGACCAGCCTATTTCGATGAAAGAGGTTTTCCCGTGGATTCTAGGTGCGCTTGTCTTGGCATTGCTGGGCTTGATTGTTTGGTATGTCATAAAGCATCGCAAGCCCAGAGTCGATGAGAACGGTGAGCCTGTCAAAGGCCCCGTGACACCTCCCTACGACAAGGCCATCGGAGACCTTGAAAGCCTCAAGCAGCAAAAGCTGTGGCAGGTGGGTAAGGTCAAGGAGTATTATTCCGGCTTATCCGACATTGCCCGTGAATATATCGAAGGCCAGTTCAACGTGAATGCTGTGGAGATGACCACCGACGACATCCTTCGGGATGTGAAGGAACTGAATTTCGACCTCGAGATTTACGGAAAACTGAAAGATACCATGGAGTTGTCCGACTTGGTGAAGTTCGCCAAATATACCACATCCCCATTGGAGAACGATAACGCAATGAGTGATATGACGGATTTCGTCAACAAGAGTTACGAACACTATCAAGCCGCGAGGGCCAAGGAAGAGGAGGTGAACCATGTTTGAGGACATCACTTTTGCGAATCCTAAGCTGCTGTGGGGATTGTTGATCATCCCGGCAGCCATCGTTTGGTACGTCTTCCGCCATAAAAAGCAGGAAGCCTCGGTGCGCTATTCCGACACGACTGGTTTTGACAACCTGCCTCGGAGTTGGAAAGTCTATTTCCGTCACATCTTGTTTGCCTTGCAGCTGGCCGCTTTGGCCTTGTTAATGGTTGCCATGGCCCGTCCGCAGAGCTCTTCGACGAGCCAAACCTCCAACATTGAGGGTATAGACATCATTCTGGCGCAGGATATTTCGGGCAGTATGTTAGCCCGTGACTTGAAGCCTGACCGTCTGGAAGCCTCAAAACAGGTGGCTGCCGACTTTGTGGAAAGCCGTCCCACCGACCGTATGGGGCTGGTGGTATTCGCAGGTGAATCGTTTACACAGGTGCCTCTCACCACCGACCACGGCATCATGCTCAACATGCTCAAGGAGTTGAAGACTGGCATGATTGACGATGGTACCGCTATCGGCGATGGATTGGCCACGGCCATCAACCGATTGAAGGACAGCGAGGCTGTTTCGCGAGTCATCATCTTGCTTACCGACGGTTTGAACAATGCGGGCTCGGTGGATCCCTATACCGCTGCTGAGCTGGCCAAGCTCTATGGCATTCGTGTCTATACTGTGGGCGTGGGTTCGTATGGCACGGCGCCATTTCCAGTGAATACCATCTTTGGTACTCAATACCAACAAATGAAGGTGGAAATCGACGAGAAGTTGTTGACGACCATCGCCAATAGCTCAGGTGGCAAGTATTTCCGTGCCACCTCTAACCAGAAACTTGACGAGATCTATGATGAGATTGACAAGTTGGAACGTTCAAAAATCGAAGTGACCGAGTTCAGGCACCTCCATGAGGAATTCTATCCATTGGTGGCTTGGGCACTCGGTTTGCTGTTGCTTGAATTCATTTTACGTAAGACTGTTTTTAGAACGATTTCGGAGTAAGGATTATGGAAAATGTATTGAGATTTGAACATCCTGAGTATCTGTATTGGTTGTTGATCATTCCAGTACTGATCATCATCTATATATTGATTCGACTGAGACAGGATAAGGTTTTCAAGCGTTTCGCCGATGTGGAGATGCGTGATTATTTGGTGCCGCAACGTTCAGGACGGCGCAGTGTCTTCAAGTTCATCGTGTTCCTGCTGATGATTGCCTGTCTGATCCTCGGGCTGGCCAACCTTCAGAGCGGCTCGAAAATGGAAGAGGTAAAGCGGGAAGGCATTGATCTTTACATTGCCGTTGACGTCTCCAACTCCATGAATGCCCAGGATATTGTCCCGAGTCGTCTCGACCGTTCAAAGCAAGCCATCAACAAGTTGATTGGTGACTTGCAAGGCGACCGCCTAGGTGTGATTGTTTTTGCAGAGAAGGCGTTTGTGCAACTGCCGATTACTACAGATTATGCCGCTGCCAAGATGTTCTTGGCTTCGGTGAACACCAATAGCGTGGCTTCACAGGGAACCGCCATAGGTGAAGCCATCAACTTGGCCATGAATTCTTTCTCTTCCGATGAACGGAGCAAGGCAATCATCATCATCTCAGATGGTGAAGACCATGAGAATGACGCGGCCATGAGTGCTGCCAAGGAAGCCGCCAAGAAAGGCATTAAGATCTATACCATCGGCATGGGTCTGCCCGATGGAGCACCCATCCCAGAATACAACCAATATGGCCGTATGGTCGGTTATAAAAAGGATAAGAGCGGCAACACCATCGTGACTCGTCTTGACGAGGAGATGCTGCGCCGTATTGCCGATGCCGGCGGTGGCATGTACGTCAGAGCCAACAACTCCAACGTGGGTCTGGAGAAGATTTACGACGACATCTCCAAGTTGGACAAAACCGAGATTGAAACCCAAGTATTTACTGACTACGAGGACCAGTTTCAGTGGTTTGTAGGAGCTGCCATTATCCTGTTGTTGGTGCTGATCTTCATGTCGTCGGGAAAGAAAGGTTGGGAGACCAAATTCAATATCTTTGAGAGGAAAGGAGTAGGTGATGCGTAAGAAATTGATGATCATGATATGCCTGCTGTCCGTTTTGACCCTGCAGGCACAGACAGTTGAGAAGCAGATTCGCAAGGGCAACCGTCTATACCGCAAAGGTAATTTCACTGAGGCGGAAGTTAAATACCGCAAGGTACTTGAAGACAAACCTACTTGTGCAGATGCCCAGTTTAATTTGGGAGATGCATTGTATAAACAGGAGAATTATACGGATGCCTTCGACGCCTTCCAAAAGGTGTTGGAACTCACCCCTGATGCCAAGCTGAAGTCACAGGCGGTGTTCAACATGGGCAACTGTCTGTTGGAGCAAGGCAAGTATTACGATGCATTCAATATTTACAAAACGGCATTGAAGATTGATGCTGACAATGCAGATGCCCTGTACAATCTTGAATTTTGCCGCGCCCATCTGGTAAAGAGCCGCATCATGGTGAATCCGGCTATTCCTCACGGTTCGGTTGAAGCCAACGAAAAGATGGCTTTTAACGGCCAGACAATCACTTTGACAGGTAAAGCAGACGATGGCTATGGCTTGTCAAAATACGTTGTGGTCAAGGCGGATGATAACCAGGTTACGGTGAATGTGAGCGGCAACCATTTCGAGATGCCGAAGTTCGATGTGCTGGTATCTGCCGAATTCAAGCAATACCACAAGATTTCCATGGATAAGAACACCAAGCATGGAACGGTGTCGGCCGACCGACAAAAGGCGGTGGAGGGACAGCAGGTGGTACTGCATGCACAACCGGAACCGAAATACATGGTGGACAGGTACATCGTGACGAAGACGGGCAGTCCTACCGATTCGGTGCCCGTCAACGACACTGTGTTCCAGATGCCTGATTTCGATGTCACGGTTTCGGCACTTTTCCGCACGGCACTCCGTGTCCGCGTGGATTCAACGGAACATGGGCAAGTGATGGTAACCGACTCATTGGCACTGCCGGGACAGAATATCGGCATTATTGTCAAACCCGAAAAGGGCTATCAGTTGGGCGAACTTACTGTGGTCAGCGATAAAGACCCAACAACCACAGCCCCCGTAACCGACATGAATGTGTTTCAGATGATCGATAGTGATGTCACGGTGAAGGCTTCTTTCGTAGAGGCTCAGGACTATTATAAGGTTGTGGCCGATACCGCTATTGAAGGTGGCCGTGTGCTACTTGATGTTGAGCAGGCTACAAGAGGAGAGACGGTGACATTGAGAAACGAGCCTGATCCTGAATATAAGTTCAAGGAATACAAGATATTTCAGCTGGGCGATACATCGGTGCATGTTCAGCCGCTGGGTAACTTCTTTACTATGCCTGGCATGGATGTGATGGTCAGCGCTGTGTTTGAGAAACAGGAAGGTGAAAACCAGGATCAACAACAGCAACAGCAAGATCAGCAACAGGACCAGCAAGATCAGCAAGATCAACAAGACCAGCAGCAGAACCAACAGGACCAACAGCAAGATCAACAGCAACAACAGCAAAAGCAAAGTCCTCAAGACATCTCCAAGGAGGATGCCCAGCGAATGTTGGATGCCCTTGAAAATCAAGAGAAACAGACCATGGAAAAGGTCAATGAACAGAAAATCAGGACCCAACCAAAACGGAAAACAGATAAGGATTGGTAAGAAGTAAGAAGTCAGAAGAAAGAAGTAAGAAGATGAAGAGATTGAGTGTTATTGGAATAATCGTGGCGTTACTGATGCCGATGGCGTTATGGGCCCAGACACCCAACATCGCCGTGATTTCGCAAAGCGAAGTGTCGGTGGGTGAGCAGTTCAAAATTGCCTTTGAAGCCAATGCGGACGGAAAGAAGTTCACAGCACCGAATTTTAACGGATTCACAGTGGTTGGAGGACCTTTTAACTCCACCAGCTCCAGCGTCCAAATTGTGAATGGTTCCATGAGCCGTACGGTAAAAAACACCTATTCGTATGTGCTTCGGGCTGAACGCGAAGGTGAGTTTACCATTGGCCCCGCTTCGATGGTGGTTGACGGCGAGACCGTGCAGAGCCAGCCATTTAAAATCACGGTCGTTCCGGGCAATGCCTCGTCTGGTTCTGGCAACCAAGGCGCGCAACAGGGTGGGGGACAGACACAGCAAACACAACAAAATGTCACTGATCCTCAGGTCAGTGGGCAGGATCTGTTCTTGAAAGTGATTCCTTCCAAACGGTCTGCATACGTGGGTGAGCCTGTGGTGCTGACCTATAAGCTGTATACCCGTGTTCCTGTGTCGCAACTTTCGGTTTCCAAGATGCCTTCTTATGGTGGTTTCTGGATGAAAGAAGCCAATGACAATCCCAATAATGGACAGTTGCGTCAGTCTTCAGAGGTGATTAACGGCATTGAATATACCACTGCAGAAGTCCAAAAGGTGGTGCTGATTCCCCAGAAGGCGGGAAAGCTGACCATTGAGCCAATGTCCATCGAGTGTGTTGCCCAGATTGTAACCCAACGCAATCCTCAAAGGAGCAACGATCCTTTTGATGTCTTTTTCAACGATCCTTTCTTCTCCAGAAGTTACACCAATGTCCAGAAGAAAATAGAGACGCCCACCTTGACTTTTGAGGCAAAGAGCTTGCCGGAGAATGGCAAACCCGCGAGTTTTGCCGGGGCAGTTGGCAACTATAACTTCTCAGCATCAATGGATGTGGATGAGGTGAGTACCAATGAGGCGATTACCTTGACGGTGACGGTGTCGGGCAGTGGTAATATTGAGCTGATTAATCCTCCTGCGCCAGTCTTCCCTCCTGATTTTGAGGTCTATGATCCCAAAATTGTGTCGTCTGTTGAAGCCAGTACCCAAGGAATGAGTGGGACCAAGAAGGCTGAGTATTTGATTATCCCGCGACGTGCAGGTAACTTCAATATTGCTCCCTTGGAATTCAGCTATTTCAATCCTGCGAAAGGTCAGTACGTGACCTTGAGTTCATCTGCAATGAACATTAAGGTTAATAAGGGCGCTGGCAGTGAATACAACGAGGGTGGCGTGTTTGCCAATAATCAGGAAAGCATCAAATACTTGGGTAGTGATATTCGCCACATCAAGACGGGAGAATCCAAGCTTAGGCCAATTAATTCATTTTTCTTTGGATCCTTGCCATATTTTATTATTCTTGCCATCCTCTTGATGATCTTCCTTGTGGCGCTGGTGCTTGTCAAGAAGAGACGTCAGTTCAAGCAGGATGTGGTGCTGGTTCGCAACAGGCAGGCTACCAAAGTAGCCAAAGGCAGGTTGAAGAATGCCTATAGCTACTTGAAGGCTAAAGATCAGAATCATTTTTATGAAGAGATGTCACAGGCATTGTGGGGTTATATTTCCGATAAGTTGGGCATTGAACGTTCGGTGCTTTCCATGGATTCGGCAAAAGAGGCCATGGTGGGAAAAGGTGTTGATGAAACCTTGGCCAATCAATTTGTGGATACCCTCAACACCTGCGAGTTTGCCCGTTTTGCTCCAGGTGACGCTGCTTCCAAGATGGAAGGACTATACGAACAAGGTTTGGATATGATTATGAAAGTGGAAAAATCGATTTGACATGAAAAGAATAGCATTATTTGGATTTATCATAGCGTTATGTGCATCGGGTGTCTGCCAAGCGCAACTGACTTCTGTCTCGTATGACAATTGGTATGAGGACGGCAATGCCGCATATAATGAAGGAAACTATGAACAGGCGTTGAACTTTTACAATTCGATTGTAGAGGCCGGAATGGAGTCGGCTGGTCTATATTATAATATGGGTAACACCTATTATAAGATGAAAGATTATCCCAGGTCCATTTTATACTATGAAAAGGCTTTGAAGTTGGATCCCTCGAATGAGGATGTCAGAACCAATCTGGAGATTGCCAATTTGGCCATTGTGGACAAAATCACCCCCATACCTCAGTCGTTCATCACAAAGTGGTGGAATAGTCTTGGTGCGGCTTTCTCTGCTGACGGCTGGGCTTGGTTCAGTATTGTGGCGTTTGGGCTATTGTTGGCATGTCTGTTTTTGTTTTTGATGTCAAGGAGAATAGGCTTGAGAAAGACTGGTTTTTTTGTTGGGATGTTGACAATAGTGTGTCTTGGGCTTTCCTTGTTTTTTGCTTTCACCAGGCAGAAAGACATGCGTGTTCAAGACGAAGCTATTATTATGACTCCCACTGCGTTGGTCAAGAGTTCTCCGAGCGAGAATAGCGTTGACTTGTTCGTATTGCATGAAGGTTCCAAAGTCAGAGTTATGGACGGCGCCAATGGTTGGAATAAGATCAAGATTGCCGATGGCAGTGTTGGTTGGTTGCAAGCTGAGAATATGATCGCTTTTTGATCCTCTTGTCTTAATACTTCGTATTACTTTTTTTTAAAAAAAGATAAAAAAATTCTTCCAAAGTAAGTTTTCTTTGGAAGAATGTTTTATATTTGCAAACTATTACTTATTAGAGAAAAACTCTAAATATTTAATAAACAATTGAAATTCAATCAAAATTACGTAATATGAAGAAAAGATTTTTACCTTTCAGTTTACTTTTGGTAATCATGATCTTTGGTCAGTCTGTCATGGCTGATCAAGTTGGACATTATGTTCCAAGAACAAAAGAAAACTCCAGTGCTGCGGCATTTATTAGCAGCATGCGTGTCAATCAACACACGGGTTTGATTGATCCAGCTTGGATGATTGCAGCTGAAAAACAGGCTGCTACAATGACAACCAACAACAGATATGCTGATGTTGTGTATTGGAAATCCATGGGTCCCGATAATCTGGGTGGCAAAACCACTTCGATTGTCTATAACAAGGACAACATGAATGAAGTTTATATCGGCTCCATGGGCGGTGGCGTGTTCTATACTTGGAATCTGGGTATTTCTTGGCATCAGGTTGGTGAAAACCTAATGGTTAGCTGCATGGCTCAAGCCGAGGACGGTACCATTTATGTCGGAACTGGTGACTGCGGTGATGCTGCCACATACAACGGCCTTGGTGATCTTTCCTACACCAACAGTTTTGTTGGTTCTGGCCTTTACAAGATCAAGAACAATGAAATGAGCCGTATTGAGAGCACAAAGCCATCAACCGTCAATGACGTTGCAGAATGGAGCTTTATCAATGATATCGTCGTCGTTGGTAAGAACATCATCGTTGCTACAAGCGATGGTTTGAGATATAGTGCAGATGCCAGCAATTGGGCTTATGCCAAAGTTGATGGTGAAGACCTGACAGGATCTGCTATTGAAGTGAAAGTGACTCAAGACCAGACGATTGTCGCTTCTGTTGATGGAAAACTTTACATTGGTGGCTTTGAAGATGGCAGACTTGTCATGACCTGTCATTCCTCTTCATCATCTTCAGATGTTACTGATAGCACTGGCATCGTTGGTATTGGTACAGCTGCTGGCTTACTGGACATTGCCGTTTCTCCTTCCGATGCCAATGTGATTTATGCTGCGACTATTAATAACAAGGGAAATCACAATAAGATCTACGGTTCTGAAGACAAAGGTCAAACATGGCGTATCGTGCTTCCTACTGTTGGTAATAATCTTGGTCACCAAGTTTACGAAGGCAAAGGCTTGTTCTACTATGGTATGGAGGTGGATCCTACGAATCCTAATTCATTGTATGTCACTGGTTACAATATTTGGCGTCTTGACAGATCCGCTACGGATGTCAATGGCTACTACATGGCAACTCAGGTTTCCTCTGCTGCTATGGTTCATGTCGGCATCAATGCCTTGGCATTCGATCCAAGAGATGAACATAAGGCCTATGTTGCTACCGATGGAGGTATCTTCAAAGCTGTCGTAAATGGAGGTAATTTTAGTTTCACTGATTGCAATAGAGGCAATATCAACACACGTTGTCTTAACATTGCCCCATCTGGCAAGAACACCCGCGTTATCGCCGGTTTATTGGATCAAGGTCCGATTTTGATTGATGGAAAAGAAGGAACCAACAATATGGGTACTGCTGATTTACTCACTCCTCCTAATGGTCTCACTCCTGCCCACTTTGGTGCCTTTGATGAATCTTTGAGCGCTGGTTTCTGTGCCGTCTCAGTGGTCAATCCAAATGCTTTCTTCATGTCAACAAAGGATGGTGGCATCCATCGTACTGAATCCGCAGGTGCAGATTTTGACCAGACGAACCTTACCACTTTATTGACTAATCCTCCTGCGACGCCAGAAGTTCCTAACCCACCAACCCTTGGCATTTATTTCTCTGGTTATCGCATGCCTATTGCTCTTTGGGAGACCTTTAATGATGAAAACAGCGTAGAGGTTGTACAGTATAAATGCAAAAAGGAAATGCATGCTGGTGATATCATCCAATGCTTCAGTGAAAATGGCGGATACCCATTCCAATATGAACTTCCCGTTGATATGCATGTCAACCCGGATGATCCAGAACTAAATGACAGCATTTTTGTTCCGGATCCAATCACCTCAAGATTGTATGTTGTTGCAAAAGACTGGTCAAACTCCAACTCTTCAACTCACTATCTTTATTATACCAATGATGCCTTGAAGTTCGGCACTGCCGCTCATTGGTATCGGATCTCTTCCGGTTTTGCCAAGTATCCGACCAGTATAGCTGTCAGCCCAGACGGAGATGTCGCTTTTGTGGGTACTAATGATGGCAACTTGATCCGTGTGAGCAATTTGAGAGCTGCTGTGGATGCTTCCACATCACATCCTGATTCAGCCAATTTTGCCCCGGTTACCACTGTCATTGACCTTCCTTCTGACCAATGCGTCACCAGTGTGTCAATCTACACTGACAACGCCGATAAGGTTGTGGTGACCTTGGGCAACTATGGCAATGATGCTTATGTGTTGTATTCTGCCGACGCCCTTTCAGACGAGCCCACCTTTGTCGCTAAGCAAGGAAACTTGCCTAAGATGCCTGTTTACTCAAGCGTTTATACTAGCACCTACGATGATGAAAACGAAGGCCATGTCTTGGTTGGTACCGAACACGGTATCTACAGAACTACCAATATCAACGCATCATCACCTGTGTGGGTTGCCGAAGGCGAGAATATGGGTGACGTCCCAGTTATGGAACTGAAGCAGCAAATTGTCAAGCAAGATGTGCAATATGCTACCGTCATGGTTGATACTGTTGCTACCATAGTCCCCTATCCTGGTACTGATAACGAAGGCACCATCTATGCTGCTACTTACGGCAGAGGCCTGTTCCGTTGCGAGACTTATCGCCAAAGCTCAGCCAGTGTTCACGAGAATCCGTCTGCAGTAGCTGCCAAGAAGGTAAACATGTATCCGAACCCAGTCAGCGGTGATGAAGCCAAGATCAGCTTCGAATTGAATAATGAAGCCAAGGTCTCCTATCAAGTGTTCGATATCACAGGCCGTATGGTTAGGAACGAAGTTATCGGCTCACTCTCCGAAGGTTCACATGAAGCTTCGGTGTCTGTGAGTGGGTTGGCTAACGGCTCCTACATCCTCCGCCTGAATGCTGGAAACCATACTTCTACCACGAAGTTCCTGGTCTTCTAAATCCATTGGGAGCATAACAAAAAATGGGGAGACGTGAGCCTCCCCATTTTTTTTGTGTCTTGTCCACATCAGTACTTGTTATAACGCGAGCCCCAACTAAATGACAAATACAAGGTCGGAATGAAATACTCTTTTGGGTTTTCGGCCATTAACGGCATTCCTTGCGGATAGTATTCTGCAACCATGCCGATTTCTAAGGACTGGGCGCTTGTTTTGCTGGTTCCCATCTCAAAGCTCAATCCGCCTTTTGCATAAATGCCAGGCCGCAATTTCATTTCGTTAAAACCATATCTGAATGGAGCCTTTCCAATAATCTCAATCCATTGGGAATGGTTGTCGTAAGTTTGATACTCTGTGGCTTGGATGTACTCTCCCGTAGAAGAGGGGACGGCTACAATTACAGTATAATAATAGGGCTTCAATAACGCCAAGGAGCCGCCAAATCCATAAAGCCAACGTAATTCCACGCCTCCCCAGTAAGGCTTGCCGAAAATCCTGTTTTCTACTTCATAACCTCCCCGCAACACCAGTACATCGTTGAGTTTTCCATAGACAAAGGAAGTGGAGCTGAAATATGGCCCCAACAACTGGATTTGTTTCTGTGATTTTAGGTAGGAAACCTCAAAATCCCAGTTTGTTGTCTTGTAAATGCTTCGGATTCTGCCAGTCTTGAATCCCACGCCGAGTCCTCGAGTGTGCAAGGTGGCGTGCAAGGTGGTCTCGTTGCTGTATATAATCCGCTCCTCTATTGGTCGATTGTCGTCGTTGCCAATAGAAATCTCCTGCGCGTCAAGGATGACGGGCGACAGGGCAAAGCTTATCGCAATGAAAAGGCGATTGAGTCTCAATAGCGAGTTTCAATTTGGTACTTGCTGGTCTCACCGTATGCGGGGCAGGTGCTCGAAGATCTGCACGAGGTAAGGATGCCCGAGACAAGTGCGATTAACATGGCAATAGCGATAATTTTCGCGGTTTTTTTCATTTTGATAGAATTTGATTTGCAAAATAACGCAATTTTCTCGGATTTATTTCCAATATTTGCAAATTATTTTAAAGCCATGGAAGTAAAAAAGCCAGACATTGATGCCAGTTGGTACCAAGTGCTGCGTCCACAGTTTGAAGCATCGTATTTCGCCGATTTAAAGTCGTTTTTGGTAAGCGAGAAGCGACAATATGCCGTCTATCCCCCAGGTCCCTTGATCTTTAATGCTTTCAACCTCACGCCTTTCGACAAGGTAAAGGTGGTTATCTTGGGACAGGATCCTTACCATGGTCCGGGACAGGCCCATGGTCTTTCGTTCTCGGTGCCCGACGGTGTGCCTTTTCCGCCCAGCCTTCAAAACATCTTCAAGGAGCTGCACGATGACCTCGGTGTGCCAATAGCGCGCTCGGGCAACCTCGAGAAGTGGGCGAGGGAAGGGGTGCTGCTGCTCAATGCTTCACTGACGGTGCGAGCCGGACAAGCCGCCTCTCACTCGCGCCATGGATGGGAACAGTTTACTGACGCTGCCATACGAGCTCTGTCGGAGCAACGCGAGCATCTTGTCTTTATCCTTTGGGGCAACTACGCCATTGCCAAGCAAGCCTTGATAGATCCTTTCAAGCATCTAATTCTAAAGTCAGTGCATCCATCGCCACTTTCGGCTAGCCGTGGCTTTTTCGGCTGCCACCATTTCTCTCAAACGAACAATTATTTGATACAAAACGGGATAGAACCTATTGATTGGAGTTTATGAAACAAATCGTATTTGCCACTAACAACAAGAACAAACTGCGCGAGATGCGCGAAATCATGGAAGGCCTCTATGAGGTCATGAGCCTCGAAGAGATTGGCTGCCACGAGGACATCGTCGAAGATGCCGACACCATCGAGGGCAACGCCAAGATCAAGGCGGACTTCGTCACCAACAAGTACCACGTGGACTGCTTTGCCGACGACACTGGCCTCGAGGTGGAGGCCTTGGGCGGTGCTCCGGGCGTGTATTCGGCGCGTTATGCTGGCGAGCATTGCAGCTACCAGGACAACGTGGACAAGATGCTGGCCGCCATGAAGGGACAGAACAACCGCAAGGCCGCTTTCCGAACCTGCATCGCACTGAACCTTGATGGCAAATCGTATTACTTCGAAGGCCGCTGTGACGGACAAATCACCGAACAGCAGCGTGGCACCGAAGGCTTCGGCTACGATCCTATCTTCCAGCCCGACGGCTACGACCGGACTTTCGCCGAACTTGGCCATGAAGTGAAAAACGCCATCAGCCATCGTGGACGTGCCACGCAGAAGCTGATAGCGTTTTTAAAAGAATTGGGTTAGAATCAGATTCTCTCTCTCAGCATCTGCATTGCCTTCGGCAATCCATCAGCATTACGTCCACCGGCCACGCAGAGGGTTTTCTGTCCGCCGCCACCGCCTTGTATCTCCTTGGCCACCTCGCGGATGAGCTTGGTGGCATCCAAACCCTTGGCATCGGCGAATGCCTCGGGCAGCAACAGGCAGAGCGAAGGCTTGCCGTCCGACACGGAGCCGAGGATGGCGATGGTGCGTTCGTTCATCTGCTTGAGGAGCAAGGCGATATTGCGCAACTGGTCGCCAGCAACAGTAAGTTTTTCGATAATCAGTTTGCAGCTCTCATAGTCAACCGCTTTAGCAAGCAGTGTTTCGGCAGAGCTTTGGGCCTTCTCTTGCATTAGGTGCTCCACTTCTTTTCGTAGGGCAGCGTTCTGTTCATTGAGGGTAATAACGCCTTTTACCAAATCGTTAGATTTGACACATTCGCGTAGTTGTCCGATCAGGTTCAGTTGTTCGTCGAGGTATTGCTCTACGGCCTCGCCAGTGATGGCCTCAATACGGCGAATGCCGGCAGCGATGGCGCCTTCACTGACGATCTTGAACATGCCGATGTTGCCCGTGGCGCTGGTGTGACAGCCACCGCAGAGCTCCATGGAGTAGTCCTTGTCGAAGACCACCACGCGCACCTTGTCGCCATATTTCTCGCCAAACAACGCCGTGGCACCCATGGCCTTGGCCTCGTCGATTGGGATCTCGGCGTAGGTCACATTCGGGATGTTCTCGCGGATCTTTTGGTTGACGATCTTCTCCACCTTTTGGATCTCCTCAGGTGTCATCTTGGCGAAGTGGCTGAAGTCGAAGCGCAAACGCTGGTCGTCGACCAACGAGCCCTTTTGCTCGACATGGCTACCCAGCACCTGCCTTAAGGCGGCGTGCATCAGGTGGGTGGCGCTGTGGTTGTTTGCGATGCGCTGACGGCGTTCCACGTCGATGGAGGCAGTGAAGGCCACCTCGGGGTTCTGCGGCAACTGCTCGGTGATATGGATGACAAGATTGTTTTCCTTGATGGTGTTCACAATCTTGATGGTTTCGTTTTCGGAAGTCAGGGTGCCGGTGTCGCCCACCTCACCGCCCATCTCGGCATAGAACGGGGTCTTGTCGAGGACGATCTCGAAGTGGGTCTTCTTCTTGGCCACCACCTCGCGGAAACGTAGGATGTGGCTCTCGCTGCTCATGTCGGTGTAGCCGACAAACTCGGTGGGCTGCTCGCTCTCGTTCACCACCACCCAGTCGCCATTGGCTTTCTCGGCAGCTTTGCGTGAGCGGTTCTTCTGCTCTTCGAGGTTGGCCTTGAAGCCTTCCATGTCGACGTTGATGCCCTTCTCTGAGGCCATTAGCTGGGTAAGGTCGATGGGGAAGCCGTAGGTGTCGAACAGCTCGAAGGCGAAGTTGCCGTCGATGTCCTGGCCGGGATGTTGTTCCACGTAGCCTTCAAAGCGCTTGATGCCTTGCGCTAAGGTGCGCAGGAACGAGGCCTCCTCTTCGCGGATGACCTTGCTGACGAGCTCTTGCTGCGACTTGATCTCGGGGTAGTTGTGCTCCATCTGCTGCACCAGGATGGGCAGGAGCTGGCACACAAACGGCTCTTCGAAACCGAGGAAGGTGAACCCATAGCGCACGGCACGGCGCAACACACGGCGGATGACATAGCCGGCGCCGTTGTTCGACGGCAGCTGCCCGTCGGCGATGGCGAAGCTCACGGCACGCAGGTGGTCGGCGATGACGCGCATGGCGACGTCGGTCTTCTCAGCCTTGCCGTATTCGATGCCCGACATCTTGGCGATGGCCTGGATGATGGGCTGGAACACGTCAGTGTCGTAATTTGAGGTCTTGCCTTGCAGCACGCGAACGAGGCGCTCAAAGCCCATGCCCGTGTCCACATGCTTGGCGGGGAGTTCCACTAGATGGCCGTCAGCCATGCGGTTGTATTGCATGAACACGAGGTTCCAGATCTCGATCACCTGCGGGTCGTCCATGTTGACGAGATCGCGTCCAGCCACTTGCTTGCGGGCTTCGTCGTCGCGCAGGTCGATGTGGATCTCCGAGCAGGGACCGCAGGGACCCGTCTCGCCCATCTCCCAGAAGTTGTCCTTCTTGTTGCCGTAGATGATACGGTCTTCAGCGACATGTTCCTTCCAGTAGCCGTAGGCTTCCATGTCGGCAGGCTGACCGTCCTTCTCGTCGCCGCCGAAGACGGTGACGTAGAGACGGTCCTTGTCGATCTTTACCACCTCGGTGAGGTACTCCCAGGCATAGGCGATGGCTTCTTTCTTGAAGTAGTCGCCAAACGACCAGTTGCCCAACATCTCAAACATGGTGTGGTGGTAGGTGTCGTGGCCGACTTCCTCCAAATCGTTGTGCTTGCCCGACACACGTAGGCATTTCTGTGAGTCGGCGGCGCGTTTCCACTTCGAGGGTTGGTTGCCCAAGAAGATGTCTTTGAACTGGTTCATGCCAGCGTTGGTGAACATCAGGGTGGGGTCGTTCTTGACGACGATGGGTGCCGACGGCACGATGGTGTGCTCCTTCGAACGGAAGAAGTCCAAGAAGCTATTTCTGATCTCGTAAGCGTTCATGGGATGAATTTTCAAAAAAACATGCAAATTTAGGCTTTTTTTGTAATTTTGTAAGTTTTAATGTTGAAAATGGTAAAGCGCAATAAAGATAATAGAAGAGCCGGTCGTGTTTTCGTGTTTTTATTGACCACGGTAGCCTTTGCCTTTTTGATCGTGCTTTTGATTTTCTTTTTCTTTGGATCTCCCAAGGAAAAAATGCAAGCGCGTGAGATTGAGTTCATGAAACTTCAATATCAAATCCTCGAAGACAGGTTGGACGATATGGAAGTCTTGGTTCAGGATATGCAACAAAGGGATAACAACGTGTATCGGATGATTTTCGAAGCCGAGCCGATTCCTTCCGCCGTGAGGGTGTCTGGATTTGCAGGTGCTAATCGCTACGAGAATCTGTATGGATATAAGGATTCGGAATTGATTCTGAAAGTGGCTACTAAACTGGATATGGTTGCAAGTCAGCTTTATTTTCAATCAAAATCGTATGACGAGTTGTTTGTGCTGGCTAAGAACAAATCACAGATGCTGACCTGTATCCCTGCTATCATCCCACTGAAAGAGAGTGAGATACGTCAGATTTCATCTTATTTTGGCTATCGCTCTGATCCTATTTACAAGGTGCAAAAATTTCACAGTGGTATGGATTTCGCAGCGCCTCTTGGAACTGAGATATTTGCAACAGGGGACGGCGTGGTCGAAAAGGTGGAAAGCAATTATTGGGGATATGGTAATCTGATCACCATTGATCACGGTTACGGATACAAGACTCAATATGCTCATCTTTCAAGATTTGCCACACAGAAGGGACAGAAGGTGAAACGTGGACAATTGATCGGTTACGTCGGTAGCACAGGCAAGTCCACTGGATCACATTTGCACTATGAAGTCTTGAAAAATGACACACCAGTGGATCCAATCAATTTTTTCTTTAATGACCTCTCCCCAGAGGAATATGAGTCGATTTTGAAACAAGCGGCAATGCCTTCACTAACTATGGATTAAACTATGGAAGAGAACAAGTTGGAAAAGTATTACTACAGCATTGGGGAAGTGGCCAAGATGTTTGGCGTCAACACTTCCATGATTCGTTATTGGGAAAATGAATTCGACGTGCTGCGACCCCGAAAAAACAAGAAAGGCAACCGTTTGTTCACCCAACGTGACGTCAGATATGTCCATGTCATCTACCATCTTACCAAAGTGAAGGGTTACACCTTGGCAGGTGCAAAGCAGGCGTTGAAAGAGAAATTCTCTGAGTATGAAGAGCGCGTGATCATGTTGGAGACCCTCGATAAGACACGTAGATTCCTTGTTGATCTCGACAAGGCCTTGGGTGAGAAAATCAAAGGTTAAGTTTGGAGTTAAGAGATGATAGTTGTTACTGGAGCAGCAGGGTTCATCGCAAGTAATGTGATACAGGCCCTCAACGAAACAGGTCGTCACGATCTGGTATTGGTGGATGACTTTTCCAAGCCGGAAAGAAAGCGAAACTACGAGGATAAGCTTTTTCATAGCATGGTGAACCGTGATACGTTCATGGATTATTTCAAGGAAAACCACCAGCGCATCGACTTTGTCATTCATCTTGGTGCTCGTACCGATACGACGGAATTCGATTACAATGTATTTCAAAAACTAAATGTTGATTATACAATCGGTGTTTGGACCTTGTGTGTTGAATATAAGATACCATTGATCTATGCTTCCTCTGCCGCCACCTATGGTATGGGTGAATTGGGCTATGAGGACCGACATGACATCGTCTATGACCTGAAGCCACTGAATCCTTACGGCCGCTCCAAGAATGAGATTGACAAATACATTTTGAGTCAGGCGAAACAGCCTCCTTTTTGGGCGGGTTTGAAGTTTTTCAATGTTTATGGACCCAACGAGTTTCACAAAAGGAAGATGGCTTCAGTGATTCTGCATTCCTTCCGCCAAATACAAGAGACAGGGCAAGTGAAATTGTTCCGTTCCCACAATCCCAACTATCAGGATGGACAGCAATTGCGTGACTTTGTGTATGTGAAAGATGTCGCCAGGGTAATTTTATGGTTGATGAGTCATCAGCCACAAAGCGGATTGTACAATGTGGGCACTGGGAAGGCTCGATCGTTTTATGATTTGGCCGACAATACTTTTAAAGCTATGGGTAGGGAAACTGCTATTCAATTCATCGACACACCGCTGAATATCCGTGACAAATACCAATATTTTACGGAAGCCAACATGGCCAAATTACGTCGAGCAGGCTACTCTGAACCTTTCACCAGCCTCGAGGAAGGCGTCAAGGACTATGTTGATTTCTTAACCTCTAACCTCTAACCTTTAACCTCTCAACCCTCCACTTTAACATATCTCCGCCATTTTTCCAGCACAGCGGTCATATCCTCTGGCAATGCTGAGGTAAACAGCATCTCTTTTTTTGTTGTGGGGTGTACGAAACCCAGTTCTTTGGCGTGTAGTGCGTGACGGGGCAGTAGTTTGAAACAGTTGTCAATGAACTGTTTGTATTTTGAGAAGGTGGTGCCTTTCAGAATCTGGTCGCCGCCGTAAGTGGCATCATTGAAGAGAGGATGCCCGATATATTGTGAGTGGACACGGATCTGGTGGGTGCGTCCAGTTTCCAAACGATACTCGTTCAAGGTGACATAACCGAACCGTTCCAAGACATGCCAATGGGTGATGGCCTCTTTGCCGTGGTCGCCATTAGGATAGACAGCCATTTTTCGCCGGTCATTCGGGCTGCGTCCAATGTTGCCTTCAATGATACCTTCATCTTCATTGAAATCACCCCAAACCAAGGCATGGTATCTACGGTGAATGGTGTGCTCGAAAAACTGATGTGCAAGGATGGCTTGGGCGGTCTCGTTCTTGGCTACGATCATCAGCCCAGTGGTGTCCTTGTCAATACGATGCACCAGATACCCGAACTTGTTTTCCACGTTTTGGTGGGTTTGCTGGAAATGCCAGGCCAAACCATGAAGCAACGTGCCTTCGAAGTTGCCGTGTCCAGGGTGTACTACCAATCCCGCTTGCTTGTTGATCACGATGATGTCATCGTCTTCATACACGATGTTTAGCGGGATCTCCTGGGGAGTGATGTTGATCTCACGTGGCGGATAGCTGAATACGATGGAGATGACATCGCTGGGCTTCACCTTGTAGTTTTGTTTCACGGCCTTGTCATTGACAAGGATATTGCCAGCCTTGGCAGCATTCTGTACGCGGTTGCGTGAGATATTCTGAATGTGGTTGGTCAGAAAAGTATCAATGCGCTCTTGGGCCTGTCCTTTATCGACCACAATACGTATATGCTCGTACAGTTCACCGTTTTCTTCCTCGGTGTTGTCGTTCTCCAATAATTCGTCAAGAATGTCTTCGCTCATTTGCTAACCATGATTTTTTTGCTGATGATGTTGCCTTCAGTCGTAGTGATATTCATGAGATAGAGCCCGTTGCGAAGATCGTCGATGGAGAGCGCATCGGTGAATGACCTTTCCAAGACTTTTCGTCCAGTGATGTCATACATGACGATGGAAATGCCGTTGGTCACACCGTCAATATGGATTGCAGTGGAGGTGGGGTTGGGATAAACGGTAACATGGTCGTTGATTTGGTTGTCGTCAACTCCGATATAATAATTGGCACCGACAACGGGGCGGATCATGATGGAACCTGGTTTAGTGCTTGGTTGCCATGCACCTGTAACGTTGAAATAGTTGTACTGGGAGTTGTCGTTGGAAGCGTCAAAACCAACGTTGATTAGGCCGGAACTCTGTTGCTCGATACCTATGTAAAAGACCCCGTTGAGGCGGATCCGCTGCTTAAACGGGTAATAGACGAATCGATAGATTTGATCTTCCCATTGTGGTCTTTTCCCTGATAAGCGACAGACTTCATCGCCTGGTTTGCCGTTGTTGTCTTTCCACACCACGATGTCAAAATACTTGTTGTTGGCATCCCTTAAGGTATGGTTGAAGAGGATTTGCACACCACGAAGTGTATCCATTTCAGAGAGCTCAAATTGGACTGCAAATGCGCCGCCAGCCGATGATTCCACACCATAGCCTAACTCTGGAATGCCGTCATCGTATGCGAAATAGTTATAAAAGCCTTGTCGGTAGATCATGGAGTCAACCATGGGAGGATTACAGGTGGAATCGCTGATGTAATGACGGATGATGTAGGAGGTGGAGTCTCGGTCATAGTCCAAAGAGAAGAGCTGTGAGACAAAAGCCGTCTTGGCATAGTTGAATGTTTGTGCATTCAGCATGATGGGGTAGGTGCTGGGATAGGTATAGGACTGATTCCCGTTGACTTGTTCAACGGTATAGCGGTGTCTCATGGTGTGCGCTTGGTTGTCGAGATTGGAGACCTGTAACTCGTATTCTTCGGCGATGCTTGCTGTCGGATTGGCACGGTAGTGCTTGTAGGGCATAGACTGGTAGCGCTTTAGGAAGGAAGGCGTTGCTCCTGTGAAGCAGACTTTCGGATAGGAAAGATCTTGAAAACTTCTTCCATAGTTGAGATAGACAACGTCGATGTTCCAATTGTCCTCGTTGCCACGGCTGGAAGGTTGGGATTGGCTAACGATACTGGCGTAGTTGTAGAAACGGAATAGGAAATTGGAAGTGAAAAACTTCTCTTCGGTAATGGGGATCATGACTTGTTTGAAATAGTTGCTATCATTCTCTGCCAAGAATTGAGCTAAAGTCTGTCCCGGAGCACTCCATACATGGAACCAGCTGGTGTCGATGTCATTGGGTAATCCGAATTCCAAGACAAGTGAATCTTGTGATTCGGGTGGGTTCCCGTTTCCTTGTGGTTGGTAGAAAAAGCTGAGATAGAGTGAATCAGCTGGGGTGAGGGCTCTTGCATTGGGCTCAAAAATGGAGTCAAGGCGGATGGGCATAGAGGTGAGATGCTCTGCTATGAATGGATTGCTGATGGCGTATGGATAGACGTTTCCGCGAGCGTCAAGAACATCAAGAGTGGCGGCATTGCGGGTGACAGGATTCAGGGGGAAGCCGGGGTTGACAAAAGCGTCCTGATCCATCCATTTTATGCTGTCAGGATAGATTTTGGTGCCGGAGAAGTCGTCAAAAAAAGGCAAAGTCAATGCCCGTTGCTCTCGTGTCGTCACGGAGGATCTGTCGTTATTATAGCATCCTAAAAGGACTTCCTGTGCAGAAAAGATGCTTGGGATTAAACACATCAAGAGTGCCAGTCCCATTGTTTTAAAAGTCGTCTTCATAATTATCTTCGATGTCTGAAGGGTTCAAGGAGTCTTGTGGTATTTCGATGGTATCTAGTGCAGCTTGCTGTTCCAAGGCGTTCGCTATGGAGTCTTCTTTCGCGGCATTGTTCTTTTCTTTGTCGAAATTGAAAGACCTGCTGGAGCGGTACCATACGTTGACAAAGGTGCCTGGCCTTACACTTTTCTTGCTGAAATGAGGCTCCATTTTGTGCACTTTCATGTATTGGATGCTATCGCGGTCTTCGTAAATCTCTTCCCCCAGGTTCAATCCTGCCATGTTGAGCACATGTTGGACTTCACTGGCGGGAAGGCCATATAAGGATGGCAGTTGCATGTTCTTTTCGTCAGTGCCCAGGCCCACGTAGAGTGTTATTTTACTGCCTTTGTTGAGTTCGGTTCCCGGTTTGATGACGGTGCCGTTATACCTTTGTTCGCGGATAGCGTTGCGAGCAAAATGTTTCACGTATTGTAGCTCTTTCACCAAAAGACCGCTGGATTCAAGTAGTACTAGAGCTTGACGTAGCGAAAGGTTGTTGAGGTTGGGCATGGTAGTCCTCTCTGGCGTTTTGGCAACGATGATATAATAGACATTTCGTCCGCGTTTGACCTTGGAGTTTGGCAGTGGGTCTTGCTGAACGATGCTTCCTGGGGTCTGCGTCTTTGAATAAATGCTGTCGATAAGGATAAAATGGTAGTCTCTGCCGTAAGTTTTTTCAACTTCTTCGGTGGTCATGCCGGTGAAATCAGGCATTTCATAGACTTTATCATGCCTCGTATAAAGGTTCAGTAACTTGATGGTTAGCCATAAGAGTATGAAACTCAGGAGGATAATCAACAGCAGGTGGATATAGAATTTCTTTTGTTTTAGAAACGATAGTTTTCCCATATTTAGTAATTTAGCGGCAAATTTAATAAAAATTTCAAACATGAAGAATGTAGCGATAGTTTGTGGTGGAGATTCCGGTGAATTTGAGATCTCTATCAAGAGTGCCCAGGTGGTGAAAAACAATCTGAATCCTGAACTGTATAATTCCAAGATCATCGTAGTTTCGAAAAAAGGGTGGTACGGGCTCTTGAAGGACGGTACCAGGGTGGACGTTGACAAAAACGATTTTTCCATCTCGGTAGGCGGACACAGGACGAAATTCGATGTGGTTTTCAACGCAGTACATGGAGAACCAGGTGAAAATGGTCCGCTTTCAGGCTATTTGGAGCTATTGGGTATCCCTTGCACCTCTTCGCCTTTGACCACTTGTGCCCTAACATTCCACAAGGATTTTTGCAAGCGTTTGGTGGCATCCTACGGTGTCAAGGTTGCACCCTCAGTTCTTATTAATGAGGGTGAGAAATATGATGCAGATGATATCATTAAACTATTGGGTCTGCCCTTGTTTGTCAAGCCGACTTGCAACGGCTCCAGCGTGGGTGTGACCAAGGTGAAGACTGCCGAGGAGCTTGCTCCTGCCATTTATACGGCGAGGGCTGCTGGCCGTCAGGTGATGTGTGAGAAGTTCGTTGACGGACGTGAGTTTGGTTGTGGTGCCATGGAGTTCAAAGGTAAGATGATGGTCTTCCCTTTGACTGAAATTTGCAGCAAGAATGAATTTTTCGACTATGAAGCTAAATATACTGCTGGCAAGTGTGACGAGATAACACCTGCACAAGTGGATGAAGACATCGAAATTGATATCAAAGCGACGACAGCTATGCTGTATGAGAAACTGGAATGCAAAGGCTTTGTCCGTATGGACTACATTGTCAGCAAAGAAGGTGCGTTCTTCATTGAGGCGAACATTGTCCCAGGCATGTCGGATGCAAGCATCATCCCATCACAGGCACGTTGTTTCGGCCTGACATTGGAACAACTGTTTGGAATGGCGATAGAGAACGCTTTGAATAGTTAGGAGTGTGGAGTGAGGAGTTGGGAGTACCTTTTTTTACTCCTCACTTCCAACTCCTAACTCCTCACTTTAAACTGTGAGTATGTCTTTTGATTTGAGCTCGGTCAAGTCGTCAATCTTCTTGATGTACTTGTCGGTGAGCTTTTGGATCTCTTCCTGAAGGAGTTTTGACTCATCTTCGGAAATGGTGTCCTTCTCGAGTTTCTTGGCTTCGTCGTTGGCACTGCGGCGGATGTTGCGAATGCCGACTTTGGCATCTTCTGCGGCGGTTTTCGTGCGTTTGACGAGCTCGCGACGGCGCTCCTCAGTCAATGGCGGCACAGAGATACGAAGCAGTTCCCCGTTGTTCATTGGGTTGAATCCCAAATTGGCATTCAAGATGGCCTTGGCAATGTTGTTGAGTGCGCTTTTGTCAAAAGGCACGACGACAATCATGCGGGCATCTGGGCAGCCAATGTTGGCGGTTTGCTCGATAGGCACGGTGGCGCCGTAGTATTCAACCATAACGCCGTTCAGCATGGCCGGACTGGCCTTGCCAGCTCTGATGCCCTGAAACTCATGCTCCAGATGCTTGATGGTATTATCCATGCTCTCAGAGGCTTCATCTAATACAAATTGAGATTCATCTGTCATAGGTCATTCAAGATTTAAAATGCAAATATAATATTTTTTATAAAGGCTCATATAATCCGGAAAGCCGTTTGTTGAATTTTGTGAAATAATAGTCCAACTCTTTTACAATCATTGTGCCTTTTTCTTTGTTCCAAAGGTGGATTTTGATCTTTTTTCCATGCAAAGGGTTTTTCTTGGGGTCGAAACGTAGTGCGATTGCCATGGTGTTTTCTCCAGGAAGGAGGATCCCGCTTTCATCAGTATTGCCATGCCACAGCAAAAGTGAATCGGTGGTGGCATCATGGACTTCCATGACGAATACGCAACGTTTGATGGTATCAATGGCTTGGATGTTGGCGACAACCCCCAATAAGTCAATGTCGTTGTCGAGAGAGTCGCCATAAAGGTATCGGGCACTTCCCCATTCCGTGTTGATGAATGTGATGGGCTCGTCGGAAAGAGGATGTAAAACATATTCCGCTCCAGGGACGGAGTCTTTCGACAAAGTGAAATATTTTGAGGTGAACCATGTGTCAGACTTGATTTGCCATGGATAATAACCTACGGCTTGTGCCTCCCAGGCAGGATCGACGTAGTCGGTCCAACCGAAGCCCAGCTTACTTGTGCTTTTTTCATTGAGCCATTGACGGAAGTCACCCAAATGACGTTGGTCGTTCATGCTGAATATGCGACGGTTGTGGACATCGGTTTGGGCCTGGTAAAACTCAGGGTAATCTCCACAGGTGGTATAGGTGGCGAAACAGATGTCCTCTGAGCTTCCGTTGTCTTCAGCCATCCTTACTGCGATTTGGTCGTATCCTTGGTGGTACATCAAATCATAGTGCTGGCGTTGGAGGATGAGCGACATGGAACCCACAAACAACATCGTCAAGACAGCAACAACTGTCTGTGTCTTGGTCATGGTGTTGTTACGGTAGAAGGAGAAGGCGACGAGGATCAAGAAAGGATAGCAGAAGATCATCGTGCTGAACTGGATGATGGGTTCTCGGAGCAATGAATATACGAAGGCGAGCGCAAAGATGATGACAAACCAGGCAATGGCGGCCCAACGGACGGGACGGCGGCGTTTTTCAGGCTTCTGAAGAATGAAGGGGAGGATGACAAGCAGCCCTGTAGTAAAGATGAAGAGGGGCGCATAGTTCATCGTATATTGCAGGAAGTCGGTGAGGAATGAGGCTTGTGGTTTGGCCAGCCAGCCTCCAATACCACCGTTGACGAAGGTCTGTTGGTAAAAGATAGGAAGGTTCGGACTATAAAGGATCAAGGCACCGATGCCGCCAAGCCAATAGGCGAGGCGGCGTTCTTTTGTTAGGAAGAACAGACCTGTTAGAAATATCACTCCTGCCTGTGCCGCGGAGAAATTATGCGCTAATGCGGCGAGACAGGCAGTAATGGCGAAGCCGACTACTGTTCCGGTGGAGGGTTTCTTGGTGCCGAACAAAAGCTTGTCCCAGAAATAGGCCATCAGCAGCACGAAAAACAATCCTGCGGCATAGGGTCGTGCGATTTGACTGTAAAACACGGTGAATTGGCTTACAGCGAAGAAAGCCGCTGCCAACAACCCGGCCTTGCGGTTGAACCATTGCTTGCCGATAACGTAGATCAGATAAACAGAACCAATACCCATCAAGGCAAAGGGGAGCTTTACCCAGAACTCATTCCAGCCCACAAGCTTGGTCCAATAGTATAGAAAAGTCTGAACTCCAGCAGGATGACCGTCAACTTTGATTCCGTATTGGATCAAATCATGGAAACTGTCGAATTTAAGCCGAAACAAGGCGCTGAACTCATCGTGCATAAAAGGCACTTGCCCCAGCTTCCATAGTCGAAGCACTGCAGCCACCAACAGGATCACACCCAATAGGATGTAATCCAGCTTGAGGCTGGTCTTGTTTCTGACAGTTCTTAGATGATGTTTTCTATCCATTCGTCATTGCGAGCGTAGCGAAGCAATCCAAAATCACTTGGTCACCAACGTCCCAATATGCTCTCCTTGGAGCACCTTGAGCAGGTTCCCGCGGGTGTTCATGTCGAATACATACATCGGCATGTTGTTTTCCTTGCACATCGTGAAGGCGGTCATGTCCATGACCTTGAGGTTGCGATTGTAAGCCTCGTCGTAAGTCAGTTCGCTGAACTTCGTTGCGTTGGGATCCTTTTCGGGATCGGCGGTGTAGATGCCATCGACGCGGGTGCCTTTGAGGATGATGTCGGCCTTGATCTCCACGGCACGGAGGGCACTGCCTGTGTCGGTGGTGAAGAAGGGGTTGCCCGTGCCGGCACCCATGATGACGATATGGCCTTCCTCAAGGAGACGGATGGCTTTGGCGCTACTCATAGTGTCGGCGATGCGGTCGATGTAGAGACCGGAGAGCAAGGTGGCCTTTTGGCCTTTGCCTTGCAGGGTGCTTTGCATGGCCATGGAGTTGATGACAGTGGCAAGCATGCCCATGTAGTCGCCTTGGATGCGGTCCATGCCTTGGGAGGCACCTTGCAGTCCGCGGAAGATGTTGCCTCCACCGATTACAATGCCGATTTGCACGCCGGTTTTGGCAGCTTCAATGATCTCGTCTGCATATTCGTTCAAACGTTGCGGGTCGATGCCATATTGCTGGCTGCCCATGAGGGCTTCGCCGCTAAGTTTCAATAATACTCTTTTGTATTTCATAATGTTAGATGTTGATTTATTCTTCGATTTTTGCGCGTTTTGAATCCCAGATCATATAGATGATAATGATAATATACATGACCAGGGCAATGAGGCCGGCCAACGGGATTTCGTTGAAGAATCCGCCGTCGGCAGTACGTGCCATCAGATCGACGTTGGCGAACTTCAGAATGGCGCTCACCACACCCATCAAGGCGCCGCCGGCGATAAAGCCAGAGGCGATGAGGGTGCCGCGGTTGTAACGGGCGTCGTTGAGGGCCTTGTCCTTGCTGCGTGAGCTGACGAACCATGAGACGGCACCACCGATGAGCAACGGGATGTTGAGGTCAATGGGGATGAACATACCCAAGGCGAAAGGCAAAGCCGGCACCTTGCAGAAGTTGAGGATCAATGCGATGGCGGCACCGATGCCATAGAGCAGCCAAGGTGCGTTGCCGCCCGACATCATGGGCTCGATGACGGCGGACATGGCGTTGGCTTGAGGAGCGACTAGAGCGCCATCTCCTACGAAACCGTAAGCCTTGTTCAAGATCATGATGACACCAGCCACAGTGGCAGCAGCGACGGCTACGCCGATGAACTTCCAGAGCTCTTGCTTCTTGGGCGTCGTGCCGATCCAGTAACCGACCTTCAAGTCGGTGATGAAGGCTCCTGCCACAGCCAAGGCTGTGCAAACCACGCCACCGATGATCAAGGTCGCGCTCATACCTTGTGGTCCCGTAAGACCTGCAGCGACCATCACGATGGAAGCTAGAATTAGGGTCATCAGGGTCATGCCACTTACAGGGTTGCTGCCTACGATGGCGATGGCGTTGGCGGCCACGGTGGTAAACAGGAAGGCGATGACGGCGACAACCAAGATGCCGATCAAGGCGTGCCATACATTATGGACGACGAAGAGCCAGAAGAACAGGAAGGTGATGATCAGTACGGCAACGATGCCGATGACCACGTACTTCATTGGAATGTCCTGTTGGGTGCGTTCCACCACTTCTTTGGGCCCTTTCTTGCCTTTGAACTCGTTGGCGGCAAGGCTTACCGATGACTTGATGACACCCCATGACTTGATGATCGAGATGATACCGGCCATGGCGATACCACCGATGCCGATATGGCGTGCGTAGTCTTTGAAAATCTGCTCAGGTGCCATCTCACCGATGGTGAGATTGACACCAGTGTTCATCAAGTCGATGATCTGGTCACCCCAAATGAGGTTCATGCCCGGGATGATGATGAACCAAACCAACAGTGAGCCGCAACAGATGATGAAGGCATATTTCAGACCGATGATATATCCTAGACCAAGGACAGCGGCGCCGGTGTTTACCTTGAACATCAGCTTGGCTTTGTCGGCCATGGCGGCGCCCCAGCCCATCATGCGTGTGGTGATGGTCTCAGACCACCAACCAAAGGTGGAGACGATGAAGTCATACAAGCCGCCAATCAATCCGCTGACAACCAGCAGTAAAGAGTCTTTGCCTTTCTTCTGTCCGCTGACCAGCACCTGTGTGGTGGCAGTGGCTTCAGGGAAGGGAAACTTGCCATGTTGCTCCTTTACGAAATATTTGCGGAAGGGAATGAGGAACAAGATGCCCAAAATGCCACCCAACAACGAGGCGATGAACACCTGCCAGAAGTTGATCTCGATTTGGTAGCCTTTACCTTGCAGGATGTAAAGGGCAGGTAGTGTGAAGATGGCGCCTGCCACCACGCCGCCAGAGCAACCTCCGATGGACTGGATGATGACATTTTGCGACAAGGCGTCGTTTTTGCGTGCCAGTCCTGTCAACCCGATGGCGATGATGGCAATTGGGATGGCAGCCTCAAAAACCTGACCGACTTTCAAGCCAAGGTAAGCGGCGGCAGCCGAAAACAAGATGGTCATTAAAAGGCCGATGCAGACGGACCACACGGTGACTTCTTGGTATCTCTTGTTTTTCGATAGGATGGGTTCATACTCCTCGCCCGGCTTCAGCTCTCGCTGCGCGTTCTCGGGCAGTTTGAATTGGTCGTTTTCCATAACTCAGTTCGTTGACTTTCAAAAACGAACAAAAGTAAGAAAAAAAACCTAATCCCAATTGGTGCGCAATAAATAATTCCCGATACTGCATTCCAAGCAGCGTTTTCGTTTGCAATAAAAGTTGTAGAGATATAGCAATGCTTGTGATTGCATGGCGTTGTTTGCAGTTATGCCGATCGCTGTGAAATGCCGGATGATGGTATTGTCTTCAGCATAAGTCTCTTCTAGGAAACGTAAGGCCTTTTCGCAGCAAGATGGATCTTTGTGGAATTGTCCGTAACAGAACAGCATGGGGATGACGGCGTTGATCATCAACACATCGGCAGCGCTTTCACCGAGGTGTTTTGGCCTGAACGGACCTTCAACGTTGAGACGGTAATGGGTATCCCAGTAGGGGGAGGCTTCCACGTCAAACAATTTTTTGGCTTCAGTCACGGTTTGGGCTTCTTTGATTTTGGAAAACAGGCAACCGTTTTGATAGATCATCTGCGCCAGTTGTGCCAGCCGTATGGTGGGGAAATTCACAGGCCTCATTCTCAACAGCTTCCATCTTTCAATGGGCATGGTCAGCAGGTTAAATTTAGATCGCATCACGGCGAATTCACGCTTCAACAGCAATGGATAGTCTTCGTCGCTTTCAATTTCGAGAAAGCCAGCGCATCCTAGTAACATGGCTTCCAGTTGGCATAGGTTATCGGCATGCTTCAGCAGGATTTTTAAGGGCAGGATGGAGGCCAGCGTTTCGAAGGCCTCGCTGTTGACTTTCATGCCGAAGTAGCGTAACAAAAGTTGGTAGAAAGTGCTTTCCCAATCGTATTTATTCGAAATCAGCAGTTTGGACACGAACGCTGCTTTCTGCTCCAGCCGTTCGACAGCCATACGTTCCAAGCAACTGTTGATGGTAAGAGACTTTACCTGTCGCAGTTGCCGCTCACAAGCTATCCAGTGCTGTGACATCAGAATCTTCTCATAGCGACAATAGAGCGACGCGTCGAAATGATCTTTCACCTCCAAAACTGGTATGTCGTTTACTTTCGTGTCGTTTTCAAAAACTACATGAAGTATTACGTTGTTATAGGCTTTGTCGTATTGATGCCTGTGCCGGTTCCAATCCGATGTCTTTACATGGATTTCGACATGGCCAGCCCATACTTGCTCTCCAATTTTGATTTTCGCTTCTAGAAAATCAGGGCCCGAATCGGTGTTCCTGAATCCTGGATTGATGATTTCCACGGGCGATTGGGAAGTCGTTCGCAGGTCTCTGTAAACGAGTCGGTTCTCCCACAAATAATATAAAAAGCGTTCATTCATTGTTGATGTGTTGTTATCCGTGATGAAGTATCGCTTTTTCAGGAATGTTTCATCGAAAGACAAAAAAAATAGGGGCAGACGCAAATCTGCCCCTAAACACATCAAAATCAATTCTGTCGTTTTATGATGTTTATTTGGCGAAGCTCACCGCACGGGTCTCGCGGATCACGGTGATCTTGATTTGTCCCGGATAGGTCATCTCGTTTTGGATCTGCTTCGAGAGGTCGTAGGCGATACGGTCAGCGTCTTGGTCGGTGACCTTGTCGGCGCCAACGATGACGCGCAGCTCGCGGCCGGCTTGGATGGCGTAGGTCTTCACCACGCCTGGGTAGCTCATGGCCATCTCTTCCAACTTGTTAAGGCGTTGGATGTAGGCCTCTACGACTTCGCGGCGGGCACCAGGACGGGCACCAGAGATGGCATCGCACACTTGAACGATAGGCGCGATAAGCGTTTCCATTTCAATCTCATCGTGGTGGGCGCCGATGGCGTTGCAGACATCGGGCTTTTCTTTGAATCGCTCGGCGACCTTCATGCCAAGGATAGCGTGCGGCAGCTCTTCCTCGTTTTCGGCAACCTTTCCAAGGTCGTGGAGCAGACCGGCGCGTTTGGCGGTCTTCGGGTTCAGCCCAAGCTCGGCGGCCATGGTGGCACTCAGCTTGGCAACCTCGATAGAGTGCTGCAGCAGGTTCTGTCCGTATGAGGAACGGTATTTCATGCGGCCGATCATCTTGATAAGGTCGGCAGCCATGTTGTGGATGCCGAGGTCGATGACGGTGCGTTTACCGGTCTCGATGATCTCTTGTTCCACTTGCTTTTCCACTTTGTGGACCACCTCTTCGATACGTGCTGGGTGGATGCGGCCGTCGGTGACAAGTTTTTGGAGCGACAGGCGGGCGATTTCACGACGGATTGGGTCGAAGCCAGAGAGCAGGATGGCGTCCGGGCTGTCATCGATGATGATCTCTACGCCGGTCAGGGCTTCGAGGGCCCTGATGTTACGGCCTTCACGACCGATGATGCGGCCCTTGATCTCGTCGTTTTCGATGTTGAACACGCTCACGGTGTTCTCGATGGCGGTCTCGGCAGCAGTGCGTTGGATGGTCTCCAACACTACTTTCTTGGCCACTTGGTTGGCGCTCATCTTGGCGTCTTCTGTGATCTCCTTCACATATACCATGGCCTCGGCCTTGGCGTCGTCCTTGATGAGCTCGATGAGCTGCTCTTTGGCATCTTTGACTGAGAGTCCAGAGATGGTCTCGAGTTTCTTGGATTCTTCTTCGTACACCTGATCAAGTTCTGCCTTGCGCTTGGTGATGGCTTCCTGTTGGCTGGCCAGCTTTTCTTGAACGTTCTGGATTTCCTTGCTCTTGCGTTGGATCTCTTCCATCTTCTGGTTGGCCTGCTGCTGCATCTGATTGACCTTGTTCTCAGTCTTCTGGAGCTCGCGCTTGCGTTCGTTGCAAGCTTTTTCATGTTCGTCTTTCAGCTGCAGGAATTTTTCCTTGGCCTGCAGAATGCGCTCTTTCTTGATAACTTCAGCTTTTTCCTTCGCTTCTTCCAAGTAGGCATCGGCCTCCTTGGTCACGGCCTTTCTCAGCAAGGTGGCCGTGATGAAATATCCTATGGCGAGGCCGACAATAAGGCCTGCTATGGGGAGGATTACGGTTAGGTTGATTGAGAGTAATAACATTTTACTTCTGTTTTACTCGGAGGCAGTGGGAGAGAAAAAAAGAATCTGTCTGTCCTAAAGGGAAAAGAATAAACCCTAAAAGACACGCTTGTGGTCACCGCGCTGCGCAAACGTCCACTGGCACCAAAGTGCTCCTCCGAAGAGGATGAGGCCTGTTTTTACATTACACGAGTAAACCGATTTATTTGATTTTAATGTTGAGTTTACCTGATGCGTTCAGACAGACAGACTCTAAATTTTCAAAGAACATTATAACTGTTCGCTCAACAAAGCGTTGATTTCATCGAGCTTTTGTCCCAGATTTTGATCTCTGTAGGCAAGTTCCGCTTCATATTTCACGGTGGAGGTGGCAAACTGCAACGCAGTCATCGACAGCAAATCCTGCATGTCTTTGAATGCGTAATGTGCAGAGTATGATTTGATCCTATCGTTGATCAAGGCCGCCGCCTTTCTCACCTTTTCCTCGTCAGCTCTGGCCACAGTCAATTTGTACGACTTGTCGGCGATGACAATATTGATTGTGATTTCATCCATGTCGCTGACGTTTTTATCTTGCTTACTCTTTCGTGTTCAAAATCGAAACGCACTGATCGATCTCCTTGATCAACTCCTTGATGAGCTTTCTTCCTTCTTGAATCTCTTCCTCGTTGCTACCGAGTGCGTTAACAATTGTAGTTTTATTTAATTTATCGTGCAACTCCTGGCTTGCGTTCACTAACGTCTCGTTCTCGTTGCGAAGCGTCACGTTCTCGCTTGCCAACCGCCTGTTTTCTTCAATGAGCTGACGCTGAACTTCAATGAGTTTCCTCACTTTGACCTCAATCTCGGACAATATGATGCTCATTTCAGCCATTGTTCTTCAGTCATGGAATTGTAGTGCAAAGATACGTCTTTTTTCAGAATTCAGACTTTATCTTGCCATATTTTTTCACGAATTGTTTAATTTTACCGCCTCAAATCCAATTATGATGAGACGTTTTGCTTTACTTATGATCATTTTACCTATTGTTATGGCCGCTTGCTCTTCCAAAACGACCACTTTGACTTTTATTGAGACTACCGACACGCACGGCTCCTACCATGAGATGGGCAACGATGCCCTGGTCATACAACAGATGAAGGAAAACCTAGGTAATCGCTTGATTTTATTGGATAATGGCGACAACCTTCAGGGAACTCCCTATCAGTATTGCTCGAACCATGACGCTGATCATCCCAACGTTGCTGCTGCGGTGTTGAATTATTTCCCGTACGATGTTATCGGTGTCGGGAACCATGACATCGAAGCGGGACGGCAAGTGTTTGATAGGTTGTATTCAGAGGTGAAGATGCCAGTGGTCTGTGCCAATGTCATCGACGAAAGCACGGGTCAGCCTTATTGGCAACCATACGTCATATTGAACCGTGACGGTTTCAAGATTGCTGTTTTGGGCTTGCTTACCCCATACGTGGTGACATGGGTGCCAGAACGACTGCGTCCTGGTCTGCGCTTCGAACAGGCTGAATCTGCCGCTCAGCATTGGGTGAAATTGATCCAAGAAAAGGAGCATCCCGATCTGATGGTGGGTCTTTTCCATTCAGGTTGGGAACCTCAAGAGCAGAACCTGCCGGAGGATGCGCCCTTAGGCCGAGAGAATTCGACAAAATGGATTGCTGAGAATGTCCCAGGCTTCGACCTGATATTTTATGGTCACGACCATCGTCCCAAGGACGATTATGTCGTCAACGTGGCAGGTGACACAGTGTATGTGCTTAATTCTGGGGCTAGAGGTGTCAAACTTGCCAAGGCTGAGGTGCAGCTTTCAAAGGATAGTCGCCCTAAGATAGAGGCCTCTCTAGTACCTACTGACGGCACGGAGATAGACACTGCTTTTTTGGCCATGTTGAAGCCCTATCAGGATCGCGCCCAGCAGTACCAAGAGCAGGAGGTGGCCATTTTGCCTGTGAAGATATCTCCTCAAGACATGTACAAAGGATCCTGCCTCTGGGTGGACGAAATACACCGTTGCCAATTCGATGTGATTGAAAAGAACGGGATGTATGCTGACATTTCATTGGCGGCACCGCTGTCGCGGAGAGATGAACTTGCACCGGGCATGTTGAAGGTGGAAGATTTCTTTAAATGGTATCCTTTTGAGAACTCCCTGGCTTTAATGAAGATGACTGGTCGGGATGTGAAGGCGCACCTTGAGTATTCCTACGAAATCAGTCACACCATCTATAATTTTGACTGCGCGGCAGGCATTCGGTATCAAATTGACCCTGAAAAGCCATACGGCGAAAGGGTTACCGTGATCAGTATGGAGGACGGTTCCCCGTTTGATATGGATGCCACCTATCAGGTGGTGCTGAACTCCTATCGGTCCATGGGTGGCGGCAACCATTTCGTTAACGGCATGGGTTGGCGTCAGGAAGATATCCCTGATCATGTAATCTGGAACAGTGAGGAGGATCTCCGTTCGCTGTTCATCGAATGGGCCAAAGCCAAAGGTACACTCGACAGCGAACCTATCGGGAATTGGACAATCAAATAAAGGAAAAGATTATTTGAAGATGATGCCTGAGGTGTTATCCCAGTCGCTACCTTGCAAGTCGGGTTCTCCAGTGCAGTAAAGGAAACAATTGTCGGTAAGCCTCATTGCGATATTGTCGTAGCAGTGGATATAGGCCTTGCAATCTTTTGTCATGGTGCCGTTACACTCGTTGCATTCAAAAGCGTAGCCTCCGTTGTACCATTCCTCATCTATCTCTGAGTCGTCACTCATCTTCAGGTTGAGTATGGCGGCTGCACCGCTGATTTTGGCGTCACTGTCTTCCATGATCAAATCCATTTGCTTCATCACATCGAGATCACCTTCAAATTCCGAATTAAACTCAAGATGCATCCTAAGGTTGTCGGCAAGGATATAGTTGATATCGATTTCCGAAAAATAGTTGGCAGTGATCTTAATGTCTTCTCCTTCAAGACCATAGGAAGATGTAAAAGAGGAGTTTGACTCCACGTCGAGCTCATGGAGATGGATGTTGTACGGTATCAGCACCTTGGCCTTCATCAGGTGATAAACGGAGAAGTCGCTTCTGGTAATTCTCAGTCTGCCGTTTTTGCAAGAGACTTTGACTTTCTCCATGACGTTCTCGTCAGCAGTGATGACGATTTCGTCCACTTGATTAGAGACAGTGACTTCCATGCCATCGCTGATGTAAAGACTATAATAGTTGTTCGGGACGGAGAAATACTCAGTAACCTCAACGCCAGAGGGTTTGGTGCAGCTGAACAAAGCGATGAGCAGGCAGCAGGAAAGGATTGTCAATGTTTTTTTCATGGGCGCCATTCTTTGATGTAGGACATAAATTCGTTTCTGACTCGGAGGTCCGACTTGAACACACCTGTAAGGTAAGTCGAGATCATATAGCCTTCCTTGCGGGCGCCGCGGCTCTCCTTGCACATGTGGCGGCCTTTCATCATGAGGGCCATGCCTCGTGGTGGGTTCTCGGTGCCGAGGGCTTCGGTAAGGACTTCGACGACTTCCTGCACTAGCCTTTCCTGCACTTGCAGTTTGGAAGAGCAATAGTCGATGACACGGCCGATCTTGGAGAGTCCCAGGATGCGGCCTTTCTTGTTGGGGATGTAGGCAAACCAATACTCGCCGAAGAAGGTACGGCAATGGTGTTCGCAAACGGAATAGAAGGGGCCGTTGTCGATGACCATGTTGTCATAGATGATGCCGTCCTGTCCGTTAGGGAAGGTGGTGATGATGGGCTTTTGGGCGGGGTCGTAGCCGCGGAACATTTCCTTGAACATCCGCAGCATGCGATCAGGTGTGGCTCTCAGTCCCTCTCGGGTGGGGTCATCACCTATGTATTCCAAGAGTTCCTGAATGTCCTTCTTGGCTTGTTCTTCAGTAATCATTATTAGCGTTTAACAATGAACTTCTCGGTTTTCACGACTTCGCCATTGACGGAGAAACGGCAGAAGTAAATGCCGGGCTGCATGTCGTCCACGGCAATGCTGATGCGGTTTTGGTTGCCGCTGATAAGCTGTGATTTGACTTCTTGGCCAAGCAGGTTGTAAACCACCACATTGATATCGGCGTTGTCGTCAGCATTGTATTCGAAATGCACTTGTGAGGAAGCCGGGTTCGGATAGGCGTGGCCAAGGTTGAGATAATTCTCTTTTGTGTTGGTGACGTTGTCAGCCACGAAAACCAAGCTGATTCTTTCTTCTGGGTTGGATCTAGCGAACGCATAGACCTTCACACTAGTTCGGCCGATGACACCTTCGTCAAACATGAAATGGAATGAAAGGGGTTCGCTGGAAAGAGTTTGGGCAGGAACTGAAACTGGATTACTACTCACCATTTGTTCAGGATTATAGCATAGTCCCCAGCAGAACCAATTGCTAGAGCCTGGCAGACTTTCAATGATCTCTTTTTCAACCATAACATCCAAAGGGTCGTTGGTAAGATTTTTAATTCTGATGTTCTCCTGATGATATTCCCCAAAGTCCTCGCTATATTCGCAGACAATGGTCTGACCATCTTCGTAAACAGTTCCTTCGTATTCGAACTGCAATGATTGAGCGGTGATCATGCCAACCACAGCCATAAGTGATAAAGTAAGTAAAACTTTTTTAAACATATCTATAGATTTTTTAATTTTTAATATTCACTAATTGTTTTCAAACTGCAAATATTGCAAAAAAAATGCTATTTTTGCACTAAATGACGATTTTTTCTTACACGTTTTTGAAAAAAATTGATTCGACTAATGCTTTCATGGCTGAGATGCCAGAAAACAAGCGCGTTGGAGCCGTGGTTTTTGCGCATGAACAAACGGCGGGGAAGGGTATGGGAACCAATTGCTGGGAGAGTCATCCAGGAGAGAATCTGACTTTTAGTATGGGAGTGGACATGTCATTCATGAAAGCCTCCAACCAATTTTTACTTTCACAAGCGGTGCCATTGGGCTTGCTCGATGTGCTTGATGAGATACTGCCTTCTCTTTCTTTGTCCGTAAAATGGCCAAACGACCTTTTTTTTCAAGACCGGAAACTTTGCGGGATCTTGATCAACAGCACTATCCATGGCATGGATATGGGGACTTCTGTTATAGGCATCGGGTTGAATGTCAATCAGATGCAATTTCAAGAATGGCCTACCCATCCTATTTCAATAAAGATGATTCTTGACGAAGAAGTGGGACTTGAGCCATTGATGAAGCGTCTTGTGGGTGCCGTGGATCGTCGGGTACAGCTGTTGAGAACGGAAGAAGGTGCGGCTAAGATACAGCGGGACTATTTGAATAGGTTATACCGATACCATATTTGGTCCGATTATGAAGTTAACGGACAAAAGGTAAGACGATTCATTACTGGAATCGATGGATTCGGACGTTTGGAAACACTCGACGAATCGAAACACAAATGTGTTTACGACATCAAAGAGATCAAGTTCCTATAACTCTCAACTTCCAATTGCTAACTGCCAAATCTATCCGACCACGCCTGTTGGTCCTTGCGCCATTCCATGAGCGACTGCTGGTCTTCTTCGCTGATGTATTTTTCCTCGATGGCCTTGTGAATCAGGGTCTCGTAATTCGACAAGGTAACCAGTTTGCAGTTTTTGTCTTCAAAGTTCTTTTTGGCAATCTCCATCTGGTAGGTGAAGATGGCCACCATGCCTTTCACCTCGGCGCCAGCTTCAAGGAGGGCATCCACGGCCAATAGGCTTGACTTGCCAGTTGATACCAAGTCCTCGATGACGACCACCGACTGACCTGCGCTAATGACACCCTCAATTTGGTTCTGCATGCCGTGCGATTTCTTCTCGGAGCGCACATACACGAAAGGAAGTCCCATCTCCTGAGCCACCAAGGCGCCTTGAGCGATGCCGCCTGTGGCCACGCCGGCGATGACATCGGGCTTGCCGTAGTTTTGCATGATCTTCTCCACAAACTGTTGGCGGATGAAGGTCCTCACAGCAGGATAGGAGAGGGTGACGCGATTATCGCAATAGATCGGGCTATGCAATCCGGAAGCCCAGGTAAATGGCTGTTTAGGACTGAGTTTTACGGCTTTGATCTGCAAAAGATGTGCTGCTAAAATCAGCGCGGAGTCGTCATATTTCATAAAATGTATAATTTTGCGGTTTGAAATACGTTTTATTCAGGTTACAAATGTATAAAATTTTCTATGAAAATCGGGCATTGATTTTTCCGAATATCGAGGAAAAAGATCTGGATCTTGACGCAACTTCCCCACAATTAGAGACATACGAGGTTGAAAAAATCCATAATTTTCTTCGACAGTGGCTGGTCGTAAACATACAAGATGATGTTGTCATTGACCATGTCTCCACGGAAGTCTTGTCGGCTGCGCTTTGCCGTACCTTCGTGATGGCTCCAGCCGCAGGTGGCGTGGTGCTGTTCGACGGTCAGTTCGCTGCCATACAGCGTCATGGCATCCCCGACCTTCCCAAAGGACATGTCGAAGAAGGAGAGTCGGTTGCCGATGCAGCCGTCCGTGAAGTGGAAGAAGAGACTGGGTTGAACGACTTGAAGATCCTCCAGCAGCTGCCGTCTTCATGGCATTGCTACCTGTATAACGACGAATGGCGTCTGAAACAGACCTCATGGTTTTTGATGGCCACAGCCGATGACAGTCATGTCCAACCTCAACTCGACGAAGATATCACCGAGGTCACCTTCCTTGGCGCATACGATGTGGAATGGTTTTTGAAAAACACTTACCGATCCCTTGCCGAAACTCTTGGAACTGTGTTAAACGAAAAACTGATAACTGAAAACTACAAACTGAACAACTGATAACTATGAAAAGAATAGCTGTATTCCCGGGCTCGTTCGACCCTATCACGTTGGGGCATCGCTCCATTGTTTTGCGAGCTCTCCCTATGTTTGATGTCATCTATGTCGCCGTTGGCGTTAACATGGAGAAACGCTCCACCTTCCCCCTGGAGAACCGTATCCAGTGGGCAAAACGTGTGTTTGCCGATTATCCCAACATTATTGTGGAGAGCTACGATGGCCTCACCGCAGATTTCTGCAAGAAAGTGGGCGCCCGGTTCATTATCCGAGGTCTCCGCAGCGGTAGCGACTTCGAGTATGAGAACATGATCTGCCATGCCAACAAGCGGTTGCATCCCGAGTTGGAAACGGTGTTTTTGCTGACCGAAAGCGAGCTGGTCGGAGTCAGTTCTAGCGTGGTGCGCGACATCTATAAAAATGGAGGAGACACTTCCAAGTTTGTGCCTGAAGAGGTTGATTTGGAAGAAGTAAGAAGATAGAAGTAAGAAGGCATCCCGTTAGGGATGGGCTATCGGTAGAAAAGATGAAACGTTATTTTTTATCTATAGTATTGTTGTTCCTGTGGACGTCACTCATAGCTCAGAACGTCACCGTTACTGGTCGCGTCAACCGGCCCAATGCCTTGATGCGGTTGATGGTTTACGATGACCTTCTCAACATGCATGAGACGATGGTGGCAGAAACGAATGCCGATGCAAAGGGCTTTTTCCTCTTGGAGGGAAAAGTTGATCAGATCTTGCCAGCCAGCATTTATGTTGGACTGGAAAGTGTTGATCTGGTGATCACACCGGGTGCCTCGTATGAAGTGAGCATTACCATTCCAGATGTAGATCCCCATGCCTCATATTTCGATCGTCCTTCTCCCGCCATGCGAGTCAAGACTGCCACTGACAAGGGCGTTTATAGGCAACTGATCCTGTCGGAGGAAATCATCGACGGCTATGTGCTGAACTATTTCGATGAGCTTTTCCGTCGCCGGCAGTTGCGGTATCTCGATTCCATCATGGCAACCATCGATGCGGAGATGGACATCAAGAACGACTATGTCATCCAGCACAATGCCTATAAGATAGCCTCCATCCAGGTGGCATTGAATGCCGATGGGGGGCTGAAAGTAATCAAGGAGTATTATGATGGGAAACCAGTGCTTTACCACTGCTTGGCATACATGGATTTATTCAAGGATTTGTTTAAGAATTACGAGGTGACTGAGGAGTTTAAAAGACGAAACCCGAAACTGGCAGAGTTGATAGCGATTTATCACTTGAGAGGAGAGTATTATAATGAGATACCTCGTCTCAGAGGTGCCGTCAAGAAAAAGATTCAAGCTTTCAAGACCCGTAGCAAGTATCCTGAAACACAACTGATGATATCGAACATGTTAACCCGTTTCGATAAGTTCGCTCCTGGTTCTCCAGCCGTGGATTTTGAGTTGAAAGATGTGAGTGGCAATGCGGTAAAGCTTTCTGATTATAAGGATAAGGTGGTCGTGTTACAATTCGTTGAAGGCACTTCCCGAACCGTGGAGCACCAGTTTGAGGTCTTGGCTGACCTGCATCATCAGTGGCAGGATCAAGTACAACTTATCACTATTACTACCAAGGACCAGCTTTCGAGTCATCGTAAGCGTTTCGAGGATCACCGATACGATTGGCCACTGTTGAATCTCGGCAACGAGATTTTGTTGTTGGAGCAATACGAGGTGAGGACGTTCCCGGAATATTTCATTATCAATAAAGACACTAAGATTGGGATGGCTCCGGCTCCATCACCCGACCAGACCTTAGATGAGTATGTGAGAAGCATTAATAAAACAAAACCATAATGACAAATCCGATCCAGCAACAACGTGTCGCCGTGCTGATTCCGTGCTTCAATGAGGCGCCCTCCATTGGTGCCGTGGTGGCCGATTTTAAGAAAGTGCTGCCAGAGGCAACGGTATATGTCTATGACAACAATTCAACTGATGATACCGCTCGGATAGCAGCCGAGGCAGGCGCTGTAGTGAGAAAAGAATCCAGACGAGGCAAGGGCAACGTGGTGAGGCGTATGTTCAGAGAGATCGATGCGGACTGCTATCTCATGGTCGATGGCGACGGGACTTATCCTGCAGATGCCGCCATGACGTTGCTACAACCGGTCATGGACAATGGTGTGGATATGGTCATCGGAGACCGCCTATCCACGACGTATTTCAAGGAAAACAAGCGGCCTCTCCATAACTCGGGCAACAAGCTGGTGCGGGGGCTCATCAATCGTTTGTGGCATGTCAACATCCATGACATCATGACGGGCTATCGTGCCTTCAGCAGAAAGTTTGTTAAGTTGTTCCCTGTCATGTCGGAAGGCTTCGAGATTGAGACCGAGATGACCATCCATGCTTTGGACAAGCGTTTCGTCATAGAGGAAAAGCCCATTGAATACAGCGATAGAAAAGAAGGGGAATCCAAACTCAACACTGTCAGTGACGGGTTCAAGATATTGAGGATCATTTTCTCTTTGTTCAAGAATTACAGGCCTTTGCTGTTCTTCGGCATCTTGGCAGCTGTGCTGATTGCCATCTCGTTGATTCTCTTCATTCCTGTGCTGGTCGAGTATTTCAAGATCGGCTTGGTGCCCCGTTTCCCCACCTTGATTACCGCTGGTTTCTTAGCTATCGCTGGATTGTTGTCTTTCTTTACTGGCCTTTGCCTCGATACTATCGGAAGCAACAACAGAAAGATTTTCGAACTCAGCCTGATTGCCTTTGAGAATGAGAAACATAACGAAATATAGTATCGTATTTATAACACTCATCGCCGCTTATTTTGTTTTTGGCGTGTTGTCGAGTTGGTTGCCCGACAAGGCTATCAAGCGTCATATTGCCGAGTCGGCACCCGTGATTGCCGCGGAAGGCCTCTATCCAAGGCTTCTCAATGACATGGAACAATACCGGTTGGACAACTTCACCGATGCCTTGATGATGAACCAGATCTACAACATTGATCGGAAGCATCCTGTAAAGGCGGCCATGAAGATGATTCGTAGCAGCGAGCAGGGTCGCGATTGGGATCAACCAGGGCTGTTGGTAAGACGCGTCAATGGTGAGACCTTGGAAGAGCAACACTATTCGCGCTATTGGCATGGTGGCTCTTTTCTTTATAGGTTGTTGTTCCTGTTGATGGATTACGCCACCTTGCGTTTTGTGCTATTGCTTGCGAGTTCGGTATTGCTGCTGCTATTGGCTTGTGTTTACTATCAAAAAGCTGGATGGCTGAAGACCTTGGCTTTGTCGATGGGATTACTGATGACATACGGTTTCATAACCCAGTTTTCCATGCAATTCTTTCCTGTGCTGGCAATCACCATCATAGGAAGTCTATTGGTGATCAAGCGAGATAAATCGAAAGGCTTTGGCTTGTTGTTTTTCCTTATTGGCTCTTTGACTTGCTATTTCGACTTGCTCACTACGCCGTTGCTTACGTTGGGTATTCCATTGGCCGTCATGCTTTCATTGAAACCTGACGAAGGGTTTTTACTCAAAAAAGGTTTTGTTGAGTGCATTCAATTGATTCTGTTATGGGGTCTCGGTTTTGCCTTGACTTTTGTCACAAAATGGGCATTGGCTAGTCTTATCTTGGGCCAAAACATCTTCGCTGACGCCTACGAAGTGAGTCTATATCGCATGGAGGCTGATGAATTCACTCGTTGGGATGCCGTCACGATGAATCTCGAGATGCTCAACTGGTGGATTGTCGGAATCGTGGCCGTAGTTATGCTTGTTTTCAAACTGGTCAAATACCGGAGTTTCAATTATAAAAAAGCCATTTTGTTTTTGATCATCGCTTTGATGCCATACGTTTGGTATTTCATCTTATCCAACCATAGCTATTTGCATTGGTGGTTCACTTTCCGGCTGCAAGCTGTTACTATCGCATGCTTGATGATGATCATGGCGGATTCGCGACAACAATACATCTGACTTTTTGGCACATATTTTATTATTTAAAGGAAAATCCCTACCTTTGCACGAATTTTGCCTGAATGCAGATTTCAATTATTAACTGACAACTATCAACTTCAAACTGCAAACTGAATAAAATGGGTTTTCTAAAGAAACTATTCGGTGACAAGGCTACGCGTGACAACAAGGCTTTGCAACCTATACTCCAAAAGACACTCGCCGCATACGACGATATCGTAAAATTAGACATTGATGCTATCCGTCACAAGACGGTGGAATTCCAAGAATACATCAAGAACAAGACCGCTGCCGAAGTCGCTGAGATTACAGAGCTGAAGTCTCGCGTCGAAGCTAATCCGGATATGGATCCCGATGAAAAAGAAAAGATTTATACCGAAGTCGATAAGATCGAAAAGCGCGAGCTGGAGAAGATCGAAGAGGCTTTGAACGAGATCTTGCCTCAGGCTTTCGCCGTGGTAAAAGCTGCCGCCAAATATTTCTGCGAGCATGAGACCGTGGAAGTGACAGCCACCGACCTCGACCGTGAATTGGCAGCCAAATACGAGCATGTCACCATCGAAGGTGACAAGGCTTACTTCAAGAACAGTTGGATGGCTGGCGGCAACATGGTCACTTGGGACATGGTGCACTACGACTGCCAAATCATTGGCGGTATCGTGCTGCACCAAGGCAAGATTGCCGAGATGGCCACCGGTGAAGGTAAGACCCTTGTGGCTACTTTGCCAGTGTATCTGAATGCCCTGGCTGGTAAAGGTGTCCACGTGGTCACCGTCAACGATTACCTGGCCAAACGTGACTCCGAATGGATGGGCGCCATGTATGAGTTCCTCGGCCTTACCGTGGATTGCATCGACAAGCACGAGCCCAACTCGGCCGCCCGTCGTCGTGCCTATAACTGCGATATCACTTACGGTACTAACAACGAATTCGGCTTCGATTACCTGCGTGACAACATGACGGGCAATCCTGAAGAGCTGGTGCAGCGTAAGCATCACTATGCTATCGTTGACGAGGTTGACTCCGTGTTGATCGACGATGCCCGTACACCTTTGATCATCAGTGGTCCCACGCCGCGTGGCGATCTGCAGGAGTTCGACCAGCTGAAGCCCGATGTGGTTCGTCTGTACGAAAACCAGAAACGTTTGGTAACCACGATTTTGGCCGAAGCCAAGCAAATCCTCAACGATCCTACCTCGTCCGACGAGCAGAAGATCCATGGCGCTGAGCTGCTGTTCCGTGCCTACCGTGGTTTGCCCAAAAACAACGCTCTCATCAAGTTCCTCAGTGAGGAAGGCATGAAGACGCTGCTCCAGAAGACAGAAGGCATCTATATGCAGAACCGTGGCGAGAGAATGCATGAAATCGACGATGAGCTGTTTTTCGTCATTGATGAGAAACTCAACACTGTTGATCTCACTGAAAAAGGTATCGACGCTCTTTGCGCTGCCTATAACAACCCCGACTTCTTCGTAATGCCCGACGTGGGTGCCGAGATTGCCGAGTTAGAACATCAAAACCTCAGCAACGATGAGAAAGTGCTGCGCAAGGCCGAGTTGATGCGTAACTTCTCAGAGAAATCGGAGCGTCTGCACACTGTCCGTCAGCTGCTGAAGGCTTACACCTTGTTTGAGAAGGATAAAGACTATATCATCCAGGACAACAAGGTCAAGATCGTGGATGAACAGACCGGTCGTGTGATGGAAGGCCGCCGTTGGAGTGATGGTCTCCACCAGGCAGTGGAAGCCAAGGAAAACGTGAAGGTGGAAGCCGCCACGCAGACCTACGCCACCATTACCTTGCAGAACTACTTCCGTATGTACCACAAGCTGGCCGGTATGACCGGTACCGCTGAGACGGAAGCAGGCGAGTTCTGGGATATCTACAAACTCGACGTGGTGGTCATCCCGACCAACCGCCCCATCGCCCGTATCGACCACGAGGACATGATCTACAAGACCAAGCGTGAGAAATACAACGCCGTCATCGACGAGATCCAACAGTTGGTCAAGGAAGGCCGTCCGGTGCTGGTAGGTACCACTTCGGTGGAGATCTCCGAGTTGCTGAGCCGCATGCTGACCCGTAAGGGCATCCCGCATAATGTGTTGAACGCAAAGTTGCACTTCAAGGAAGCACAGATCGTCCGTGAGGCCGGTCAGGCTGGCACCGTCACCATCGCCACCAACATGGCAGGCCGTGGTACCGATATCAAGCTGGGCCCCGGCGTCAAGGAAGCTGGCGGTCTCGCCATCATTGGCACCGAGCGTCACGAGTCACGTCGTGTCGATAGGCAGCTGAGAGGTCGTTCTGGTCGTCAAGGCGACCCTGGTAGCTCCCAGTTCTATGTCTCCCTCGAAGACGACTTGATGCGTATGTTCGGTTCCGAGCGTATTGCACCGCTCATGGACCGTCTCGGCTTGAAGGAAGGCGAGGTGATCCAGCATCCGATGATTACCAAGCAGATCGAGAAAGCACAGAAGAAGGTCGAAGAGAACCACTTCGGCGTACGTAAGCACTTGCTCGAATACGATGACGTGATGAACTCACAGCGTACTGTGATCTACAGCAAGCGTCACCACGCCCTCTTCGGAGAGCGTCTCTCCATTGACATCAACAACATGATGTATGACCTCGGTGAGAAGATTTTGCTTGATTCCCGCGACGTCAAGGACTACGAGGGCCTAAAGATGGATTTGCTTTCCAAGATGGGTATCGATGTGCCGTTTGATGAGGAAGAGTTCGACCGCGGCAGAACCGACGATTTGGCTCAAAAGATCTTCGACTCTGCCTTGGAGCATTATCGTGAGAAGTCACGAATCATCGGTGAGAAGACCATGCCGGTCATCAAGAACGTGTATGAACGCGAGACCCATTTCGAGAACATCGCCATCCCGATCACTGACGGCAAGCACGGCATGAACGTCATTGTCAACCTCAAGAAAGCAGTGGAAAACGGCGCCCGTGAGGTAAGTCTTTGCATCGAGAAGAGCATCACCTTGGGCCTCATTGACGACGCTTGGAAAGAACATCTACGTGAGCTCGACGATTTGAAGGAGTCGGTTCAGAATGCCACATACGAGCAGAAAGACCCGTTGGTGATCTACAAGCTCGAGTCGTTCAACCTGTTCAGTGCCATGATTGAGAAGATCAACGAGGAGGTCATTTCCTTCCTGATGCGTGCCGACATTCCCGTTCAGGATGCCGACAACGTTCGTGAGCACCGTGCCCGTGGCATCGACCGTTCCAAGATCAAGGAGCAGCGCAACGACCTGCTCTCACAGGCTCACAGCAACACTCAGCAGCGTGAGATTACCCAGCCGATTCGTGTGGAAAAGAAGGTGGGACGTAACGACCCGTGCCCGTGTGGTTCAGGAAAGAAGTACAAGAACTGTCACGGCAAGCTGGAAGGCGCCGCAGAATAAAGGCCCTTTTGGTAAATATAACTTAGGAAGGCGAGGTATGACTTCGCCTTCTTTGCTTCTGGTTCGGTGGGTAATTCCGATGGCTCCAGCAAGAAATCGTCTTGCATTCGATAGCATTTAGCCTCATCGGTCATGAGATCCCAAGTAATCACTTTGTCGTTCTCCATCCAGATATGGAGGTTGTCGTAGGTGTTCATCGTGGCAAAGGGACGGTAGTCTTTTGCATAGAGGTTCCTTCCTATGCAAGGGAAGTTGCCATTGTATCCGATTTCCGATAGGATGGTCGGCACGAAGTCCATTTGGGAGCAAATGGCGTCGAAGACCGTGTCATGTCGGCTTCCGTTCAACAGCAAGGCGGGAATGTGAAACATCCTGAATTGATGGTCGGCTTGGGAATACACCTCGCCGTGATCGGCGATGCGCAAGATCAGGGTGTTTTCGTAATTGGGCAAGGTCTTCATTTTATCCATGAAGGTGCCAAAGGCGTAATCGGCATAATAATAGGAGGCTTTCGAATCCTGGAAATCGAGCACTTCGGGATGGCTTTCGGCGTAATAGGGTGGAATGTCGAAAGGCAAATGGTTGCTCATGGTCAGAATCACTGTGAGATGTGGTTTTTGTGCCTCGCTGATCTTATGGAAGGCGAAGTCGAACAGGTCCTCGTCACAAACACCCCAGTCGTTCTTGAATCTCCAATTGTCGAAATCATCAACCCCGTAGATATGTTGGAAATTACCTTGCTTCAAATAGTCGTCCATGTCGTCATAATTCACATCCCCGCCATGGATGAAATTGGTCTCGTATCCTTCTGGCCTTAGAGCATCGGCAATAGTGAAAAAAGCGTTGGTCTCACGTCGGCGTATAAGCGAGCTCCCGATGACCGAAGGAAAGCCTGACAACACCGAGACGAGTCCGTGTTGGGTTCTCGGGCCGTTTGAAAAGCAATGGGTGAACAACACGCCTTCCTTGCAGATCGAGTCAAAATAGGGAGAATAAGACCTTTCGTCCTGGCCGATAACCCCTGTCAGGGTGGCGCTGAAACTCTCACAAATGACGATGACTACGTTTTCAGGTGCCGCTAGCTCATTGGGCTGTTTGAACTTGCGCATGGTGGGCATGATGGAAGACACGGACGTTTCCTCGGAGGAACGTAGGAAAGCCAGGTTGTTTTCCAAGTCGTGGAGGACAGCCTGTTCGTCAAAGGGGAACAGGTCGTTATGGTAATTCCGCATGACGCTGTACGACTTGGCCAAGGTATAGGCACCGTTGCTGGCTGCCTGATTCAGCATGACTTCCGAGGAAAAAGTGGTAAGCCGCCAAAACGGAGGGCCGTAATATAAGAAGGACAAAATGCCAAAAGTCAGGATTACTGCTGGAATGATAGTCCACCGTTGCCGTATCTGTGCGTCTTTGAAAAGACGTTCGACGAACATCCACAATAGGATCAAGGCGATGATACATCCAAGGATGATCCAAAACAGCGGGAAGCTGTTCCACAGCATCTTGAAGTTTTCACTGATGTTTTCGAAAAAATAACGTACCAGATTATAACTCAACCGGGTGTTGTAGTATTTGTAGTAAAACAAATCAACCACGTTGATGGCTGATACGGAAAGCAAGGCTATTGTCAGGCTGATGGTCAGCGTCTTATTGCCTGCTTTTTCGCTCAACAGTGACGCCAGCAATCCCAAGAGGAAGCAGGCCACAATACAACACGACATCACGCTCGAGTCAATGACAATACCGATTCCCAAGGTTTTCAGGATCTCCAGAATGGGCAATCCCGTCTTGTGATGGACACCGATAAAAACAATGCGTAGCAGGGTCAGTACGGCCATGCTGATGCCGTAAAAACGCAGCAGACGTTTGTAGAGCGTGGTTTTCATTCCTGATTAATTGCGTCAGCCTTCCACTTGGAACAGGGTGATGATGTTCAGAATTACTTCCGAAGCTTTCATCATGCTCTCAAGCGGCACATATTCCAGCTTTCCGTGGAAATTGTGCCCGCCGGCGAAGATGTTGGGGCAGGGCAGACCCATGAACGAGAGGTTGGCGCCGTCGGTACCGCCACGGATGGGTTGCACCTTCGGTTTGATATTGGCCATCTCCATGGCTTTGATGGCTCTCTCCACGATGAAGAAGTGGGGTTCCACCTCCTGGCGCATATTGTAGTACTGATGCTTGAGCTCTAGTTTGACAACCTTGCCGTATTTCTGGTTGAGGAATTTGACGATGGAGCTCATCAAGGCTTTCTTTTCCTCGAACTTGTCGCGGTCGTGGTCACGGATGATGTAGCTCATCGTGGTTTCCTCGACGGTGCCGTTGATGGCGGTAAGGTGGAAGAAGCCTTCGTAGTCTTGGGTGTAGCGTGGCTTCTGCTCCTCGGGTAACATGGCGTTGAGTTCCATGGCGATGAGCATGGAGTTCACCATCTTGTCCTTGCCATAGCCGGGATGGATGTTGCTGCCTTGGACGTGAATCTTGGCACCTGCGGCGTTGAAGTTCTCATACTCCAGCTCGCCGATCTCGCCGCCATCCATGGTGTAGGCGTATTGGGCGCCGAATTTCTTGACGTCGAATTTGACGACACCGCGACCGATCTCTTCATCGGGGGTGAAGCCAATCTTGATCTCGCCGTGCTTGAACTCAGGGTGTTCCATCATGTATTGTGCTGCATACATGATTTCAGCCACGCCCGCCTTGTCGTCGGCGCCCAACAGGGTGGTGCCGTCGGTGGTGATCATGGTCTGGCCTTTGTATTGAAGCATCTCAGGGAATTCGGATGTGCGCAGCACGATATTTTTCTTTTTGTTCAGTATGATGTCCTTGCCGTCCCAATTAGGGATGATCTGGGGCTTGATATTTTTGCCAGAGGCATCTGGGGCGGTATCGACATGGGCGATGAAGCCGATGGTTGGAATCTTTTTGCGGGTGTTGGCAGGGATGGTGGCCATCACGTAGCCGTATTCGTCCAGCTCGGCTTTGATGCCCATCTGTTGGAGCTCGTCGCGAAGCAAACGCAGCAAATCGAGTTCCTTGGCAGCACTGGGTTGGGTTTCCGAGTTTTCATCAGAGGTCGTCTCGACGGCGACATACCTCAAGAATTTGTCTAATAGCTTTTCCATGGTTTCTTATGTTTATATGATTCTCTTTTTTCTTTGTTTTTTGCCAATACCTCTTCTAATGTGAGCGGACCATAAACGAGAGATTTGCATTCGTAAACGAATAGATTTCGAACAGTCTTGCCATTGCGTTCGATGGGGATGGTGTCGGCAATGCATATTTCTTTGAAATTAGTGTAGGCGTATGCTTCGTCTGGATCGATAAAGTAATGGCTATCAGCTATGTACCAATAATCTTCTCCTTTGGTAAAGCCGCCTTCCAACTCGTTGATCCATTGGTATTTGTGTATCTTTTCAAAGTGTCCGTACCCTTTGACTTTCAAATCCAAAGGACGAGCGATGTAATAATGGATGCTAGCAGTGGGGAACCAGTTGTTGCCGATGATTCCTGCATCTTCTGGCATCTCGCCCTCGGCGATGGCGTTAGCTCGGATTTCGTTGAACTTTTCATTGGCTTGTCTCCATCCATACATGTCGAGGGTAATGTCGTTTCGCCCTATTTGCGTCGCTTCGGTGTTTTTATCCAATGGGTAAAATCCTGTTTTGATTTCTGTCACACCTACCACAAGGGTCACTATTAGAAAAGCGATGGAGATAGAGAGGATGGAACGGATGCGTCTTTTACTGTATGAAGTGGTCCAGCAAGCCATGAGAGGGATGAGCAAGACGAAGGCTGGTGCCGACCAGTGTGGCAAGGTCTCTCGGTTGAGGGAGAAAAGCAAAAACAGGCAGATCAAAGGCAAGGTGGTGATCAGGGTCAGGCGCATCATGGGTTTGTCCATCTGCAGTTTCTTCTTAAAAGCGGCGATGACAGCGGCAACGGCAACGGCAAAATTCATCGGGTTGTTATAGAAAAACTCTCCTGATAATTCCCTGAGTAAGCTGAGAAAGTCGGGCTTGTCAAACAAGCTCACTCTGTTGCCGTGGAATCGGAAGCTGATAAAGTCGTTCTGGAGGTTCCAATAGAGGATGGGGAGGCAGCATGCCGCCGTAATGAGGATAGAGAGATAGAGAACGGGATTCTTGAAGTGTTTCCTATCGAAAAACAAAAGGTACAGCAGGAATCCAGCCCAGAGGAAGGCGCCGGTGTATTTTGAAAGGACGGCAAGGCCGATCATCAAACCCATTCCCAAGAGATTCCAACTGCTCTTCCCCCTAAGATATCTGATGCACAGCCAGAAGGCCAAGAGGCAGAAAAAGTTGAGTGGGGTGTCGGGGAGAATGAAGATGCCTGTGATGACAAATGCGTAGATCGATCCAGTGTATAACAAGGCAGCGCAAAGACCTGTCTGCTCGTCTTTGATCTCTTTCCCGATACGGAACATGATCCAGGTGTTGAGTGTCATGAAGATTACAGAGGCAAGGCGCATGAAGAGCTCACTGTCATAGAGCAGGTTGAGGCTAAAAAGCTGAATTAACCAGCCGACCATGCCGGGATGGTCGAAATGGCTCCAGTCGGGGTATTTGGCAAAGGTCCAATAGTAGGCCTCGTCGGTGCCCAATTCGATCCATCCAGCCAGGAAAGCTCGAACCAAGGCACTTGCCAACAACAGCAACGTCAGCTTAATCCTTGTCTTTTTTGAGTCGGGCATTGTGAATCACTCTGTAGAAACATAAAATAATGACAATCACGTAAACGATATAGAACATGATCGTCTGTGTCGTATTAATGGTGGCCGTGATTTGGCCGGTAGGTTCAGGCGTGTTGTGACGGGTGATGGGGTTGAGGTAAAAATAGGTCATGTTATGCACTCTCAGCTTCACCCGGACGTAGGTGTCCTCGGGCCGTATGACGTAAACAGCCTGCTGACAGCGGTCAAGATGCTTCAGTATCTTGCCATCCTGGCCGATGAAATCGGTGGTCTGAATGCTAGGCGCATCGGTCTCGATGATGAGGCTGTCGCCGACCAGCTCGCAACGGGTCAGGTGATAGAGCTCAGTATGCATCTTCTCCACTTTATCCTCGAAAGGCTCGTTGTAATGGGGATGGAACTCCACCGTGTAGGCGCAGCCGCGGTCTAGGGCCGCATAGACGCTGTCGGCTGCCATTTCAGCGGTGTTGATCATGGTAAAGAATCGTCCTGACTCATTGGGATTCAAGACGTTGTGTGTGTCATCATTACCGATGCCATATACGAGATGGCCTGTGGAAAGGGCAGCGTCCCAATGTTCGAAAGCTGTGCCGTAGGGATTGCCGACCTCCAACAAACGATAGCCGCTCAGGTAATGCATGTCGCTGACTTTGTAGCCGTTGGTGAAAGAAGCATGTGCAGGAATGGCAAAACGGCTGTGTTCACCCAACACATTCAGCATGTGTTGCTTCATGTCGAGGCTTTGCATGAAAGGATAGTCCATCCATAGCACTTTCTCTGCACCGATGCAGAGCTGATGTGTCTTGCGGAAGAAACCGTAACCATGCTCGTATGCAGGGATATAATCGTGACGGTCGTTGCCGTGCGTATTGATGTGCATATAATCTGAGATGCCGTAATGGTCGTATCCCAAAGCCTGATAGACGCTGTCGATGTCCTTCTCTTTGCTTAAACGGCCATTGGTGATGCCAAAATGCTTGCGAGAATGGCAATGGAAATTGTATTGCTTCCATTGGTCGGGATTCATGTTTTGGTAGGGGTTGTACAGATACTCGCCCTTGAAAGGCCGGCCTTCCCTGAACTGATAGCGTGGCGTGATGAGATAAACCACCAGCCAATAGCCTATCAATAGCCCAAACAAGATTGTGAGGACAATTAAAAGCGAGCGAAGGACTTTGTTCTTGATCTTTTTGTACATTTCATTAAAATAATTGCAAATGTAATTCTTTCTTTTTGATTGCCAATTCCCAAATTATGGTTATTTTTGCACGTTATTTAAAATTATTCTTAATTACGTAAAAAATGGAGTCAAATCCTAAGGATAATATTATCAATGAAGTCACTAACAAGGACTACGAATTTGGTTTTGTGACTGATATTGAGACCGATTTTGTGCCGAAAGGCTTGAACGAGGACATCATCCGCTTGATTTCCAAAAAGAAAGAGGAACCTGAGTGGCTGCTGGAGTTTCGCCTGAAGGCTTTTAGGCATTGGTTGACGTTGAAGCAGCCCAATTGGGGCCACCTCGATCTGCCGGAGATCAATTATCAAGATATCATCTACTATGCCGCTCCGCGCAAACGTCAAGAGAAACAGAGCCTGGACGAAGTCGATCCTGAGTTGTTGGCCACTTTTGACAAGCTTGGTATCTCGCTTGACGAGCAAAAGAAGCTCTCTGGCGTAGCCGTGGATGCTGTCATGGACAGCACATCGGTGAAAACGACCTTCCAAGAGACACTGTCGAAGCATGGCGTCATCTTCATGTCATTCAGTGAAGCGGTGAAACAGCATCCGGATTTAGTGAAGAAATACCTGGGCAAGGTGGTGCCTTATACCGACAATTTCTTTGCTGCCTTGAACTCTGCTGTGTTCAGCGATGGCTCGTTCTGTTACATACCCAAAGGTGTGCATTGCCCGTTGGAACTATCCACCTATTTCCGTATCAACGCGGCCAACACTGGACAGTTCGAGCGCACGTTGATTGTCGCCGACGAAGGCGCCTACGTGAGTTATATGGAAGGATGTACTGCCCCGATGCGTGACGAGAACCAGTTGCATGCCGCTATAGTGGAGATCATTGCCGAGACCGACGCCGAGGTGAAATACAGCACGGTCCAGAACTGGTATCCAGGCGACAAAGAAGGTAAAGGTGGTGTATATAATCTGGTTACGAAACGCGGTTTGTGCCGTGGCGACCGTTCCAAGATCTCTTGGACACAGGTGGAGACGGGTTCCGCCATCACATGGAAATATCCGGGTTGTGTGCTGATGGGTGATAACTCTGTGGGTGAGTTCTACTCTGTGGCTGTCACCAACAACTACCAGCAAGCCGACACTGGTACCAAGATGATTCATTTGGGCAAGAACACCCGTAGCACTATTATCTCGAAAGGCATCTCTGCCGGCCACAGCCAAAACAGTTACCGTGGCTTGGTTCGGGTGGCTCCGAAAGCAGTCAACTCTCGCAACTACTCGCAGTGCGATTCGTTGTTGATGGGTGATAAATGCGGTGCCCACACCTGGCCATACGTACAGTGCGGCAATGAGTCAAGCATTCTCGAGCATGAGGCTACCACCTCGAAGATTTCTGAGGATCAGCTCTTCTATTGTCAGCAGCGCGGCATCCCCACCGAGAAAGCCATCGGCCTCATTGTCAACGGCTATGCCAAGGATGTGCTGAACCGCTTGCCTATGGAGTTTGCCGTAGAAGCGCAGAAACTTTTGTCGATTACCTTAGAGGGCAGCGTGGGGTAATAGTTAGGAGTTAGGAGTAAGGTTGAATTGAAAAGAAATAATAATAAAAAATATATAACGACATGTTGTTAAATATCAAAAACCTCCATGTATCCGTTGGGGGAAAAGAAATCCTGAAAGGCTTGAACTTGGGCGTCAACGAAGGTGAGATTCACGCCATCATGGGACCCAATGGTACTGGTAAGAGTACGCTTGCTGCGGCCATCACTGGTCGTGAAGGCTACGAGATCACCGAGGGCGAGATCTGGTACAAAGGCAAGAACATCGTTGCCATGTCACCTGAGGACCGCGCCAATGAAGGCATTTTCCTGAGTTTCCAATATCCAGTGGAGATCCCAGGCGTGAGCATCCAGAACTTCATGCGTACTGCCGTCAACTCCAAACGCGAATATCAAGGCCTTCCTGCCTTGTCCACCATCGACTTCATGAAGAAGATGAAGGAAAAGCAAGCTATGGTGGAGATCACCGAAAAGCTGCAGAACCGCTTTGTCAATGTTGGCTACTCAGGCGGCGAAAAGAAGAAAAACGAAATCTTCCAAATGGCCATGTTGGAGCCCAGCCTTGCCATCCTCGATGAGACCGACTCGGGTCTGGACATCGATGCTTTGCGCATCGTGGCTAATGGCGTCAACCAACTGCACAACAAGGATAACGCCTTTGTGGTGATCACTCACTACCAGCGTCTCCTCGACTACATCGTGCCCGATTTCGTGCATGTGATGTATGACGGCCGCATCGTCAAGTCGGGCGGCAAACATCTCGCCATCGAGTTGGAAGAGAAGGGCTACGAATGGATCAAGGAAATGAACCTGTAATGCATACGGCGATGGAACTTCTTGAAAACAATATCGTCGTCGAAAGCGGGCAGTATCGCCAGATTGTCCTCTCGGACGACATGGAGCATCTTCAGGCCAATGAGGAGCATTGCGACATCGTGGTCAAAGAGAATGCCTCGTTGGAAATGTACCGCATCCAGAACCTCGATGAAACGACAGGATTGAAGACGCATTTCCACATCCATCAGGGACGTGACAGCCGGGTGCATTTCGTGGTAGTCAGCTTCAATGCCGGCGACCTTCGCAACCATATCGAAGTCGATATCGACGGCGAAGGCTGTGAAACCCAGGTGTATGGCCTCTATCTGGTGGATAAAAAGCAGCATGTTGAGAATTACTTGAAGATCAACCACAACGTGCCGCATTGCACCAGCGATACCCGCTTCAAGGGCATTATGGACGATGAGGCTTCGGCAGTGTTCAACGGCCATGTGTATGTGGCTCCTGGAGCGCAGAAAACCGATGCCCAGCAAAACAATGCCAACATCATCCTCACCCCGACGGCCAAGATCGACACGAAGCCTTTTTTGGAGATCTATGCCGACGACGTGAAGTGCTCCCATGGCACCTCCACGGGTCAGCTCGACCAAGAAGCTATGTTCTACATGCGCCAACGTGGCATCAGCAAGGCCAACGCCCGTATGCTTTTGATGTATGCTTTCGCTGCTGAGATCAGCAACCACATCAAGATTGACAGCTTGCGCGACACCATTGAGGATATGATCAAACGCCGTCTCCGTGGCGAGCTCTCCAGTTGCGACCGTTGCGTTTTACATTGCAAAAATCCCAAAGGATTAACCGCCCAGCAGGGGCAATAGCTAATAGCCCAAGGCGACGCCTTGGGGATTTGAAATGGATATTAACGAAATAAGAAAACAGTTTCCAGTCCTTGACCAGCAGGTCTATGGTAAGCCCTTGGTTTATCTTGACAATGCGGCGACTACCCAAAAGCCGTTGTGCGTCATTGATCGGGAGCGTGACTATTACCTTCACGAGAACTGCAACATTCATCGTGGGGTACATTACCTCAGCCAGATGGCTACGGAAACCTACGAACACGCCCGGCAGACTGTCGCCAGGTTTATCAACGCCAAAGAGGCGCATGAAATCGTTTTCACGAGAGGTACTACCGAGTCGCTGAACCTATTGGCGACTTCGTTCTCCGTTCTCTGTTCTCCGTTTTCCGTTTTGATCACTGCTATGGAACACCATTCCAACCTTGTTCCCTGGCAACAAATGGTGCAGCGTCAAGCTGGCAAGTTACTCGTGGCACCAATGGACGACAACGGTGTCCTCGACCTTCAAGCCTATGAGGAACTGTTGAAGCAAGGCCCTCAAATTGTGGCTATGGCCCATGTCTCGAACACTTTAGCGACCATCAATCCCATTAAGGAGATGATCCGTCTTGCTCATCAATACGGTGCAGTGACGGTGGTTGACGGTGCCCAGTCGATGGCTCATTTGCCCATCGATGTGCAGGACTTGGATTGCGATTTCTTTGTGTTTTCAGGCCATAAGATGTACGCCCCCATGGGCATCGGTGGCTTGTATGGCAAGACGGAGTGGCTGGAAAAAATGCCTCCTTACCAGTTTGGTGGTGAGATGGTGGATACGGTGAGTTTCGAGAAGACCGCCTTCAATAAGTTGCCTTTCAAGTTCGAGGCTGGGACGCCGAATGTGGGTGCTGCCTTGGGTTTGGAAACGGCAATTCATTTCATTGAAAGTCTGGATCGGCGAGAAGTAGCTGAGCACGAAGACGCTTTGGTGTCTGCAACCATCGAGGGCTTGTCGAGGATTGAAGGCATGCGTTTCATCGGTCAGGCGCCTGAACGGAGTGGCTTGGTTAGTTTCATCATCGAAGGCATCCATCCTTACGATCTTGGCACGATCATTGACAAGATGGGCGTGGCTGTCCGCACCGGTCACCATTGCGCTGAACCCGTCATGACCCGTTTCGGGATTCCTGGGACGGTGAGAGCTTCGTTCGCTGTATATAATACCTTGGAAGAGGTTGAGGTTTTGGTGAAGGCGGTAGAACGTGCCGCGAATATGTTGAGGTAAGAAGAAAGAAGAAAGTAGAAAGAAGTAAGAAGTTATAGGAGGACCCCGTAGGGGTTCAAGCTCGGTAGCCTAGGGTTGGGTGAGCGAAGCGAACCCTACCCTGGGATGACAAGGAACCCAATGACGAAATTGAAAAAAACATATTAAAATGACCATCAAGGAAATACAAAACCAAATCATTGAGGATTTCTCGATGTTTGACGATTGGATGGATCGTTATGCCATGTTGATCGAGATGGGGAAGGAGTGCCCACTTATTGACGAGCAGTATCGCAACGACCAGTATCTGATCAATGGCTGTCAATCGCGGGTGTGGCTTCATGCCGAGCTCAAGGATGGCAAGGTCTATTATACCGCCGACAGCGATGCCGTCATTACCAAAGGCATCATCAATCTGCTGATCAAGGTGTTCTCAGGTCAAACTCCAGAGGATATTTTGTCCGCCGACCTTTCTTTCCTTGATGAAATAGGCCTTAAGGAACACTTGAGCCCCACCCGTTCAAACGGCTTGCTTTCCATGCTGAAGCAGATGATGCTTTACGCGGAAGCGTTTAGGGAACTGAAAACTGAAAACTGAAAACTTTCCGTTCTCCGTTCTCCCTTTTCCGTTTAATAAAGAAAATCGCTAGCCGAATAATTGGCGTAGTCGCCATCCAATCCCAACTCAGCCTTGGCTTCGTCTGATAACATACTTATATCCCATACGGGGTCGAACGTCAGTTCGACCTCGGCTTTTTTTACGCCCATGATGGCTTGCACCCGTTGTTGCACTTCGGCAGGCAGGACTTCTGCCACGGGACAGTTGGGTGCCGTGACCGTCATGACAATTTTTACGTTGCCTTCCTCATCGACATCGATGCCGTAAATGAGGTGCAAGGTCCAGATGTCCACAGGGATTTCTGGATCGTATATCGTCTTCAGCACGCTGATGACGGTTTCTTTCAGTTGGTTGCGTTCTTCTTCGTTCATTTTTCCAATAAGTCTTTCGCCATTCCGAGGAACATCAGTGCCACGGCGTTGAAGTCCATGTTTAGGTCTTTGCTAAGTCCCACGCGATCCTTGAAGATGGCCACGTTGTACCACTGCAGGCATTGGAAGGCGCGGTGGAAATAGAGGCGGTGCAGCTCTTCACCGGTGGGTTTATGGCCGACATAGCATTCCAGCAGGGCGAGGGCTTTGTCGAAGCCGGCGTTGCCGTAGCAGGCGATGTCGTAGAAGGGGTCGTTCATGCCGGCGAACTCCCAGTCGAGGACATAGAGCTTGTCGCCGCTGATGACCAGGTTGGTGGGCTGGTAGTCGCAGTGGCAGGGGACCATTTTCACGCTCTTATAGGTCTTGCGCAGTTCTTCCAGCTTGGCTCTTAGATCAAGGTATTCCTGAGGATGGATGAAGCCCGTCTCGCGGCAGTAGCGCTCGTCGTCATCCAGACGGCCGAAAGCGTTGTAGTCCTTGAATTTCAGGTCGCTGCCGTGGATTTTCTTCAAAGCTTTAACCGACATCTCGTTGAACGAGATCACGTCCGTAGTGCTCATGATGGTGCCTTCAACGTATTCGGCCAGCTTTTCACCCGAGAGAATCTCCACGTAGGTGGTCACGTTGTTGAGGCCGAGGCGCTCCACTTCCTGGATGTTATGCCATTCGTCCACGCGGTCCACGAACTTTTCGGCGAACTTGCCAGGGACGCGGTAGGTGTATTTCTTGTTTTGGGTTTCAACGACGTAGGTGTAGTTGCTCATGCCGCCCTCGAGGCGCATGACGATGCGAGTGTCTTGAGTGTGTAACAGGGCGTTAACCCTAGTAATGATATAGTCTTCGACGTTCATTTTAGGTTTGTTTTTAAAAAGTGCGCAAAGATAAAAATAAATTCTTACTTTTGCAGCCACAAAAGGGGATTTAGTTCATCTGGTAGAACGTCAGGTTCGCAATCTGAAGGTGGCCGGTTCGAGTCCGGTAATCTCCACGGGAAAAACAAAAGAAGAAGAGCGCTAAGACTTTAGCGCTCTTCTTCTTTTGTTGGATATATCTCTCCCATCTCTCTAACAATGGTCAGCGCCTGTGTCACCGTACTTACCTCCTTGATGGTGAGGATGAGTTTGCTCTCGGTCTGCTTGAGGGCACAACGCTTGGGATGGCTGATGATGTACTGCATCACCTGATGGTAAGTCTCCGTCTCATAATAAGGCGACTCCTGGTTACTTACGAAATGGACGGTCATGAGGTTGTCGCGCAAGGCGATCTTCTCAAAGCCAAGGTCTTTCGCGATCCAGCGTAAACGCACGGTGTTGAGCAGGTCGTTGACGGGCTTGGGCAGTGGACCGAAGCGGTCGATGAGTTGGCCTGTGAACTCCACCAATCGTTCTTCAGTCTTGATATGGTCGAGTTCGGTGTAGAGGCTGATACGCTCGGCCGTAGAACTGACGTAATCGGAGGGCAACATCACCTCCATGTCGGTCTCGATGGCGCAGTCGGTCACATAGACCAACTCGGTCTCCTTGTCGAAGAGGTCGGAGAACTCGTTCTCCTTGAGTTCAGCAATGGCCTCGTCAAGGATTTTATGGTAGGTCTCGAAGCCGATATCATTGATGAAGCCGCTCTGCTCGGCGCCGAGGAGGTTGCCTGCGCCACGGATGTCGAGGTCGCGCATGGCAATGTTAATGCCGCTGCCGAGGTCGGAGAACTCTTCTAAGGCACGGAGGCGCTTCTGGGCTTCCTCGGTAAGGGTGTTCAAAGGTGGCGTCAGCAGGTAGCAGAAGGCTTTCTTGTTGGAACGTCCCACTCGGCCACGCAGCTGGTGCAGGTCGCTGAGGCCGAAGCGGTGGGCATCGTTGACGATGATGGTGTTGGCGTTGGGGATGTCAAGTCCCGACTCAACGATGGTGGTGCAGAGCAGTACGTCGTATTCGCCGCCGATGAAGTCGAGCATGATCTCCTCGAGTTTCGATCCTTCCATCTGGCCGTGAGCTACGGCGACGCGGCAGCCAGGCACGTAACTCAGGATCATGTCGTGCACGTCCATGATGTTCTGAACGCGGTTGTGGATGAAGAACACCTGCCCGTTTCGCGACATTTCGAACATAATGGCTTCTCGGATCAATTCGCCATCGAAGGTCCTGAGTTCGGTCTGCACAGGATAACGGTTGGGTGGTGGGGTGTTGATGACGCTGAGGTCGCGGGCACCCATCATCGAGAATTGCAATGTCCTAGGTATCGGCGTAGCGGTCAAGGTGAGGGTATCGACATTGGCCTTCATCTCCTTGAGTTTCTCTTTCACGGCGACGCCGAACTTCTGTTCCTCGTCGATGATGAGCAGGCCGAGATCCTTGAATTTGACGTCTTTACCGGTGAGTCGATGCGTTCCGATGATAATGTCGATATGGCCTTCTTCCAGCTTTTTTAGGATTTCCTTCTGCTGTTTGGCCGTCTTGAACCTATTGAGGTATTCGATGTTGACGGGGAAACCGTCCAAACGGTTCTTGAAGGTCTGGCAGTGTTGCAAGGCGAGCACGGTGGTGGGCACGAGCACAGCCACTTGTTTGCTGTCGGTGGCGGCTTTGAAGGCGGCGCGGATGGCCACTTCGGTCTTGCCGAAGCCCACGTCGCCGCAGACGAGGCGGTCCATGGGACTCTCGCTTTCCATGTCGCGTTTCACGTCGTTGGTGGCCTTGAGTTGGTCGGGGGTGTCCTCGTAGAGGAAGGAGGCCTCAAGCTCCGTCTGCAGGTAGCTGTCGGGGGCGAATTGGAAGCCTTTGCTGCGTTTGCGCTCCGCATAAAGCTTGATGAGCTCGCGGGCGATGTCCTTGACCTTGCTCTTGGTTTTGGACTTCAAGCGGTTCCATGCGTTGGAGCCTAAGGTACTCAACGAAGGCTCAGCGCCGTCTTTGGAGCTGTATTTGGCAATCTGGTGGAGCGAGTGAACACTAATATAGAGTGTGTCGCCGTGATTATAGGTTATTCTCAATACCTCTTGCTCCTTGCCGTGCAACTCGATGGTCATCAGTCCCTCGAACCGTCCGATGCCGTGGTCGATATGGGTCACGTAGTCACCTGGTTTCAGGTCGTAGAGGTCCTTAAGGGTGATGGCCTGCTTGGTGCTGAAATTGTCGCGCAGGTGATAGCGGTGGTAACGTTCAAAGATTTGGTGGTCGGTGTAGCAGCACACCTTCTTATCGTGGTCGATGAATCCCGCATGGATGGCGATGAGTTTCCTTTCAAAATCGCTATGCAGCTCATCGTGATGCTGGATGTCGTTCAGGATGGCTTGGATCCGGTCCAGCTGTTTGGAACTCTCCGAGTAGAGGACGATGCTATAGCCCTTCGACTTGTAATCGTTAATGTTCTCGATAAGCAGGTTGAAGTTCTTGTTGAAAACAGGCTGTGCCGTCGTATGGAAGATTCTGTCTCCTGACTCCTGACTCCTGAATTCTATGGTGTTATGCTCCTCTAAATGCTTCAGCAACTCTTCCGACTTGGCAAACAACTTCCCAGGAGTAATTGTTAACTCCTCACTCCTCACTCCTAACTCCTCACTATTCAACTTCTCCCACGCCTCAACAGCTCTCTCGTATTCCTTGTCGATTTGCGAAGCAAAGAAATTCATCTGCTCGATCCAGATGGTAGTGGCATTGGGCAGGTATTCCAGTATCGACTCGCGTTCTTCGATGAAGGCCTGCTGCTGCATGTTGGGCAGCAGAACGATGTTGTTGAACCGTTCGATGGAGAGCTGGCTGGCGATGTCGAAGCTGCGGATGCTGTCCACTTCATCGCCGAAAAACTCAATACGATAGGGGTTGTCGTTGGCGAAGGAATACACGTCGATGATGCCGCCACGGATGGCGAACTGTCCCGGTTCCACCACGAAGTCGACGTTCTCGAAGCCGTATTCGTAGAGCAGGTCGGTGAGAAAGTCGAGGTTGATCTTGTCGCCTTGTTTCACCTTGAAGGTGTTCTTGGCGAGCAGTTTTCTAGTGAAGACCTTTTCGCTCAAGGCTTCAGGATAACTCACGATGACCGTGCGACGCTCGCTGGTGGAGATACGTTGGAGCACTTCGGTGCGCGAGAGGATGTAGGTATTGTCAGGCCGTTCGGGCTCGTAGGGGCGTTTGTAGGAGGTGGGGTAGAAGAGGATCTGCTTCTTGCTGTAGTCCATCTCTCTTTCCCCGAAGAGGGCTTCGAGGTCGTTATAGAAATAGGCTGCGTCCTCTTTTGAGGCGCAAATCACAAGATGCTGTCCGCCGTTTTGGCGGAAGTGCTCTTCTACGGCGAAGGCCTTGGCTGAGCCTACAAGGCCGGAATAAAGAAGGTGTTTGTTGTTCGATTCCATTTGAGGCCGCAAAGATAACTCAAAAAACGCCCGTTATTATCCTCTCAATCAAAAAAAACGTATCTTTGCAATCATGGCAGGAATGTTCAAGCGATTGTATGACTCCCCAAAGGTTAGGGAGTTTGTCAGATTTGCCATCGTTGGTCTGATTGCCACAGTCATACATTACGGCATATACTATCTTCTCAATCTGTATATCAATGTTAATGTTGCCTACACGATCGGCTATGTGGTTTCATGGTTTGTGAACTTGTATTTGACAGCGCATTTCACATTCAAGAGCGGATTGTCCTTCAAAAAGGGAGTTGGTTTTGCTCTTTCACATCTCGTCAATTATCTACTGCATATACTTTTCCTGAATCTGTTCCTTGCGTTGGGAGCATCCGAAGCAATCGCACCGCTGTTTGTGTATGCCGTGGTCGTACCCATTAATTTTCTGCTTGTTAGGTTTGTGTTTAAGTCAAAACGATTCAAAAATCAAGAAGAATGAAACTGAATATTGTCATACCATGCTTTAATGAAGAAGAAGTCCTTCGCGAAACCAGCCGTCAGCTAACAGAACTTGTTGAAACAATGATCAACGAAAAATTGTTGTCAGAATGCATTATATTGTTTGTTGATGATGGCAGCAATGACAAGACATGGGAAGTCATAGAGGAGCTGCAGGGCATGAGTGCATGCGTCCACGGCTTGAAGTTATCGCACAATGTTGGTCATCAAAATGCGCTGTGGGCAGGAATGGAACAGTCTGCAGGCAAGTGCGACGCTGTGGTGACGATCGATGCTGACTTGCAGCATGATATTAATAAAATTCGGGATATGGTGTTGGCCTATCAGGACGGATATGAAGTTGTGTATGGAGTCCGTAATACCAGGGACACTGACTCTGGTTTTAAAAAGAGAACGGCGCTGTCCTTTTACAGACTGATGCACAAGATGGGAGTGGATCTTATACCCAATCATGCTGATTTCAGGCTGTTGGGGAAGAATGCTTTGCAAGCCTTGTTGGAGTTTCCTGAGAGGAACCTGTTTCTCCGCGGGATGGTGAGACTTGTAGGGTTCAAGGAAACCAATGTGTATTTTGACTGTAATGAGAGATTTGCTGGGAAATCAAAATATACTACCAAAAAAATGTTTGCATTTGCGATGGATGGCATCACTTCATTCTCGATACGACCATTGAGAATCATAACTGTGATAGGAGTGGTGTGCTTGGGTATTGCCATCGCTGAAATGGTCTATATTTTAGTTGCTTATTTCCAAGGGCATACCATCCCAGGTTGGGCTTCTCTGTTGTTCTCAATGTGGTTTTTGGGAGGTTTGCTTTTGTTTTCAATTGGTGTGGTCGGTGAGTATGTAGGAAAAATCTATAAAGAAGTTAAAAGGCGGCCTCGTTATATTATAGAGAAACAGATATAGTGCCTAGGCATTCTGATTACTAAAAACAAAACAAATATGAATCAACGTAGAACAAACAGCTTGTCACGGGTTGGTTATGTAGCTGCTCTCATGATCGCAGTTGTGTTTTTTATCATTTCATATTGTGGTTTTCTAATGGGTGATGATTATTGGATGAAGAGCGACGTGTCCACTCTGTATGACTTGGTAAAATATACTGGAGCATTTTATTTTTATAGTGGTGGACGACTATTTTCGGTGGCTTGTCAGTATTTGTTTAGCGGGCTGCTTGGCGACCATAGAATTTGGTATGCTATAGTGAACACGTTGTTTTTCGTTTTGTGCATGCTGACTTGCGGAAAGCTAATAAAGGATAAAAAAGAAGGATCTGTTGGAGTTGTCTTGTTGTTTGCCTTGCTGTTCTGGTTTCTGTGTCCCGTTCCCAAGAACACGCTGTTTTGGATTGCAGGTTCACCTACCTATATGTGGGCAAACACCTTGTCTTTTCTTTTTTTGTTGTTTTACCTCAGGTATCAGGATGGCAACTTCAGTAGATCTGGGAAACTGGGATTGTTTGTCTTGGCTTTTTTGGCTGCTTCCGAATTCATCACTGCTGCTTCCATTAGTGGTGCATTCGTGGTGTATTATGCCTTCAATATCAAAAAGCTGAAGGGGAATGCGGTTCCGCTGGTGGTTGGTTTTATCGTAGGATCTTTGTTTTTGTTGCTTGCACCAGGTAATTTCCGGAGAGCTGCATGGGACCATGAAAGTGCTTCCCTTTTGGATGTTGGTAATTTGTTGCACCATCCTCTTTGGGAGATTGCAAAGTACAGGGCTTTATGGTTGTTTTTTGCTGTTTTGGTTTTTGGGCTGATTAAAAACAAGACAATTGTTAAGGATTGGGTGAAGAACAATTCGGTCCTATTGTTGTCGTTGGGATGGAGTGTTATTGCTTGTAGTTTGGTTTTCAGACCTATAAAGCGAGCTTTCTTTTTCACTGAAACCTTGTCGATTGTCTTGGCTTTGAAGTTCTTGTATGATAATTTTGACTTGAAGGGGATTGCCAGAAATGTAGTGATAGCGCTTTTATTTGTCTTGTTTTCTGTGGATTCGGTTTTTGCGATTCGTGAAACCCTTAGGTTACGAGAAATCCATGAAGCATCAATGAAGGAAATAGTGGAATCTGGAGGAGTTGTAGTGTTGGACCAAGCGCTTTCCTCACATCGTATGGCATACGCTCCAATTTACGGACCTTCTACAGAGCGTTATTTGACAAAAATACTTGATCTGGATACCGTTTGTGTATATCCTTACTATTGTCTTGATAAGTACTATGATCAGGATTCTCCCTTGGAGAATGCCTATGTTGCCTACGATTATTATGCAGATGATCCCGATGTTCCTGGGAGCGTGGTCGTATTAGTGATAAGGATTGAAGAAGAACGTTTGCAAGCAGAAGGCGGCCATGTCGTCTTTACCATTGATTGCTATCAACGTGATGAGCCCGTAGTGTTTGAGAGAGTTGAGCCTAGTTATTGTGTTGGAGGATACGGATATTATCCCTTTTATTTTGACAGGGATTACGCTGAGAATTTGAAAAGTGTCAGTTATGAGTTTAAAAAATAAATAAAGGGCGCATCGTTAGGTGCGCCCTTGTATCATTAAACGCTTATTTGCGTTTATTTACGTTTGTATTCCGTGTCACTGCCGATGTTACCTTCGCCAGAAAGAATAGTCAGGGTCTTGCCTTCCACTTTGTAGTTAAAAATGGTAGGATCGGTAAAATCTTCGTAGTTGAGGGTGAGTTTGCCATTGCTCGTAGAGTAGGTGAAGTTGCCGACCAAAACTCCATAAGCCATGTAAAGACCTGTGCCGTCTTCGTTGAAGGTGTAGTAGGTGTTGTCGTTGTAATACCAGTTACCGACGAGACCTTGTTGCTCTTTGTTGTTACCACCATTGTTACCGCTATTGCCGCAGGAAACAAATGCAAAGGCCATGATGATCACGGCAATTGCAGAAAGAATTACTTTTTTCATGATTTTATTATTTTAAGAAGTTAAAGTTTAAAATAGGTTTTCCAAAATGTTATCCTTTACCAAATTAGGCAGAGTGACTCTGAGCTTGGGCTCACGCTCCATGGCGCGTTTGATGGCGAAGGTGGCGCCTTCGTTGCGTGCCCAGTTGCGGCGGGCGATGCCGTTGTTGACATCCCAGTGCAGCATGCTGTGGAGCCTGCGGTCAGCGTCGGCAGAGCCGTCGAGAACCATGCCAAAGCCGCCGTTGATGACTTCGCCCCAGCCTACGCCGCCACCGTTGTGGATGGAGACCCAGGTGGCACCACGGAAACCGTCGCCGATGACGTTCTGCACAGCCATGTCGGCGGTGAAGCTTGAGCCATCGTAGATGTTGGAGGTCTCACGGAACGGGCTGTCAGTGCCGGAAACGTCGTGGTGGTCACGGCCGAGGACGACAGGACCGCTCAGACGGCCATCAGCGATGGCCTTGTTGAACTCGGCAGCGATCTTGGTGCGGCCTTCGCAGTCAGCGTAAAGGATGCGGGCCTGTGAGCCGACCACGAGGTGGTTGGCTTGGGCGCCGCGGATCCACTGGATGTTGTCGCGCATTTGCTGCTGAATCTCGGCAGGAGCCGTACGAGCAATCTCCTCAAGCACGTTGCAGGCGATATCGTCGGTAACGGCGAGATCCTCAGGCTTGCCGGAGGCGCAGACCCAACGGAAGGGGCCGAAGCCGTAGTCGAAGCACATGGGACCCATGATGTCCTGCACGTAGGACGGATAACGGAAGGTGCCGTCTTCTTTCATAATGTCGGCGCCGGCGCGGCTGCTCTGCAGCAGGAAGGCGTTGCCGTAGTCGAAGAAGTACATGCCTTTGGCGGTAAGCTTGTTGATGGCTGCCACGTGGCGACGCAGTGAAGCCTGCACTTTTTCCTTAAAGAGATCAGGGTTCTCGGCCATCATGGTCTTGGATTCCTCGAACGATTGTCCGACGGGATAATATCCGCCTGCCCACGGGTTGTGGAGCGAGGTCTGGTCGGAGCCGAGATCCACGTGGATGTCGTGTTCGGCGGCGTATTCCCAGAGATCGACGACATTGCCTTGGTAGGCGTACGAGCGGGCTTCTTTCTTGGCGAGGCTTTCGTTGACATGTTTGAAGAGCTCTTCGATATTATCGTAAATCTCGTCCACCCAACCTTGATCGTAACGTTTTTGGGTGGCAGCGGGGTTGATCTCAGCGGTGATGCTCACTACGCCGGCGATGTTGCCAGCCTTTGGCTGGGCACCGCTCATGCCACCGAGGCCGGCGGTGATGAACAGCTTACCAGCGGTGCTGCCGCCGTGTTTGCGAGCAGCGTTCAGTACCGTGATGGTAGTGCCGTGGACAATGCCTTGGGGGCCGATATACATGTAGGAGCCAGCGGTCATCTGGCCGTATTGTGTCACGCCGAGGGCGTTGTAACGCTCCCAGTCGTCAGGTTTGCTGTAGTTCGGGATCATCATGCCGTTGGTGACCACCACGCGCGGAGCGTCTTTATGCGATGGGAACAACCCCATGGGGTGACCGCTGTACATGGCGAGTGTCTGCTCTTCGGTCATGTTGGCGAGATATTGCATCACCAGACGGTACTGTGCCCAGTTTTGGAAGATGGCACCATTGCCCCCGTAGATGATGAGCTCGTGTGGATGCTGCGCCACGGCGGGGTCGAGGTTGTTTTGGATCATCAGCATAATGGCTGCAGCCTGTTGGCACAGGGCTGGATACTCTTCGATCGGACGGGCGTACATCTTATAAGAGGGACGGAAACGGTACATATAGATACGGCCATATTTCTCCAGCTCCTCGGCGAACTCCGGAGCCAAGGTTGCATGCCACTTCTCGGGGAAATAACGCAGGGCATTGCGAATGGCAAGTTTCTTCTCGGCTTTCGTCAGGATGTCCTTGCGCTTGGGCGCATGGTTGATGGTGTTGTCGTATGGCTTCACTTCGGGTAACTCATCGGGGATGCCGGCGAGGATCTCTTTTTGGAAATCGTTATATTCGATCATGTTTAAAGATTTAAAAAATTAAAGATTCAAAATTGTTTTACCTCGCAAATTTACGATTTTTGTTCATTGGACTGACAAAAAAGTGTTATCTTTGCAATCTTATTGAAATAAGGATCATCCATGAAAAAAGCATTTTCAAGTATATTGTCCCTACTTTTCATGTTGTTCTTGCTTGTCAATACGGGATGGCTGAAGGCGCAGAGCCCTTGCCAGATCCATACCGACATGACTCAAATGAGATTGACTTGCAACAACAATGAAGCTGATAACGGCAATACTGCCCAGATCAAGGTCAATGTTACAGATGGTGTGGCACCTTATTCCTATTTTTGGGAGAAAGGGACGCCTGGCCATTGGACGGAGCTTCAACCCATGCATATTGCTCCCACTGATCCTTCGGTGGCTATTGGATTGAAGGCATACGCTTGGTACCGTGTCACCATTAGTGATGGTGATGGGTGCGTGGTGCGCGACAGCATCTTTACCCAGGCATATCCCACCCCTGAAATTGAGATCTATTGTGATCCGGGTGATACGGTGTACCTGCAGAATCCCGATGCAACGTTTTCGTTCGAGAACCTCTCCAGCGATATCAACATCGATCATTTCTTCTGGACCTTTGAGCATGGTTTGACTTCAACCCAAGAACAACCTGTTTTCACGTATGTCGAATCGGGTACTTATCATGCCACGTTGACGGTTTATGATGATTTTGGATGTGACACCATTTTTATCAAAGATGTGTTCGTCAATCCCGTCAAATTAAAGATTCCTAGTGTGTTCACGCCTAATGGTGATGGCATCAATGACACTTTCGTGATCACCCTATCGAGTGGCAGTGACTCTCCTGGTGATAATAGTGGCACCCGTAATGCCAAAGATAACAACCCTAACGAGAAGCCGCTTAACGATTATTACAAGTCGGCTGAACTCATGGTAATGAGCCGTTGGGGGCGCATCGTCTATCACTCCACTGACTATCAGAATGATTGGGATGGTGGCGGCCTTTCCGATGGCACTTACTATTATGTGTTGAAATGCAAGGGCTTGAAAGAAGAAGTGCAATATGAAGGGGTGGTGATGATCTTGACGAAATCAAGGTAGAAGATAGAAGCAAGAAGCAAGAAGAAAGAATGAAGAAGTATTTTAGAATCGCGTTATTGTTTTGCCTGACAATAGTCATGTTTTCGTGTCAGAGTGATGGCAACAAACAATTGTCTGGTAATTTGGTGACCAGTCCCAAGTCGGCAGAGTCTTCTTCCGACAAGAAGCCTGTGCTTACCTTTGACAAAAACGAATTTGACTTTGGGAAGATCCTCCAAGGCGAGGTGGTGTCCTATACCTTCCATTTTAAAAACACTGGAAATGCACCGCTACTGATTACCAATGTTGAGAAGAGTTGCGGCTGTACAGCTAGCGATTATCCTCGTGAGCCCATCCAACCTGGTGAATCAGGTGAAATAAAGATTACGTACGACAGCAAGGGACATCATGGCTTTCAGTCGAAGGTGTTGATTGTGAAGTCAAACACCATGCCTTCGCAAACAGCAATTCGTATCAAGGCTGAGGTGAGGACTCCGGGACAGTTGTAAGAGTTAAAAGATAAGAGATAAAAGTTAATTTTAAGAATATGTTACTGACTATTTTATTACAAGCAGCACAACAGGCACCTGGTAAGGCAGGTGGTATGGCATCCAGTCTTTTGTTGATTGGTTTATTGATCGTTGTTTTCTGGCTGTTTTTCATTCGTCCACAGTCTAAGAAAGCCAAGGAACAGCAGAAATTCCGCGATGAGTTGAAGAAGGGCGACAAAGTCGTCACCATCGGAGGATTTCATGGCAAGATCACCGAAGTGAAGGAGCACACCGTCATGGTGTCATTGGCTCCCGATGTAGAGGTCGAGCTTGAGAAGTCAGCTTTGGTGCAAAATGCATCGCAAGTTGGCGGACAATGATATGAAACCTGTCGAAGAGATCACAGGGGAAATAGGCAAGAAGGACAAGGCCAAACTCTTGACCTTCTTGGTTTTTTTGTTGATTTCCACCGCATTATGGTTTTTGATCAAGCTTACGAAGGATTATTCTTCGCAAACTGTCTTTACCGTGACTTATTCCGGGGTGCCTGTCAACAAATGGGTTTCTACGCCTGAACAACAGGTGAAGTGCTCATTTGTCGCTGATGGTTTTGCCACTTTGCGGCATAACTTGGTGCGTGAGCATAAGAGGGTTGTAGAGCTTTCTTTGGTCGAGGTGCCTTATCGCTTGGAGGGAGGCGTCACATACTCCTATAGCTCACAGTATGTTGCAGAGCGCATCGCAGATTGGCTCGGCATACCGTCTAGCAACATCACGATGAATGAAGACAAGCAGTTTTTCAATATGGAGGACTTGCAGTCAAAGGAAGTCGCGGTGTTGGTGCCGCTGGATGTCAAGACACAACGACAGTTTAGCGTTTATGGTGCGCCTAAGGTCACTCCGGCGACGGTGACGGTGTTTGGTCCCAAGAACTTGCTCGATACCATGACGGCAGTCTATACCGAACCGCTTCATGCCGTCGATGCCAATGAAAACATCATGCGTACAATGAAGATCGACTATTATGGTGGTGCTGTAAGGGCCGAGGTTGAATCGGCACAGGTGCTGGTGGAAGTGGAACAATACACCGAAATCGATATTGAGGTTCCTGTGAAGACCACTGATTCCTTGACCTTGCGTTTCTTCCCTGAGACCATGAAAGTGAAGTGTATGGTGCCTATCAAGGATTACGCCAATATTTCAGGAGCGTCTTTTCGCGTGCTGGTCGATACCGCTCAGCTGCATCAGCGCTTGCCACTACTCGACATCAGGCTCGATCAGGTGCCAGAGCATGTCCACGTGTTGAAGACGGAGCCGAAGCAGGTGGAATACCTTATTGTTAATTAAGAAGACAGAAGTCAGAAGGATGAGGATAGGAATCACGGGAAATATTGGCTCGGGGAAGAGTTACGTGTGTTCCTTATTTAAGGAGCTGGGTATTCCTGTGTTCGATTCCGATTATGAAGCCAAGCAACTGTATTACCGTCCAGAGGTCAAAGCGAAGATGGTGAGCCGCTTCGGTTCAGACGTCTATCATGAGGATGGTACGCTCGATCGTGCTCGGATGGCTGGATGTGTTTTTTCCGACGCCTGTGCCTTGGGTTATGTGGAGTCGGTGCTTTATCCTGCATTGAACGAGTGGTTTGCTGAGTGGACCGAACAGCAAAATATGCCTTATGTGCTTTATGAATCGGCTTTGATCTTCGAAAAACACATCGAGACGATGTTCGATGCGGTCATCGTGGTAGCCGCTTCGGAGCCAGTTCGAATCCGCAGGGTCATGACCCGTGATCATTGTACCGAGGAGGAGGTGCTTGCCCGCATGGCGATGCAGCTGCCTCAATCTGAGAAGTTGACGAAAGCCGATTATGTCATCGTCCATGAGAAAGATGACGAGGATGAATACTTAAAGGAGCAGGTGCAGCGGATTCATTCAGAGATTTTTCAATCTCTTGCTTTCGATACATAGATATAGCCCTGTCCAGGAACTAGGGTGGTAAGATCACCTCTCCATCGGCCATTGGTATAGATGGTGCTGCCATTGTTCTTCGACTTGAGGATGTCGCCGTTGGTAGGAGTGAAGCCCAAGGCATCGTTGAGAGCCATGCCTTCGCTATGTGGGAATCCGATCCAGTTGGCGCCGTTGTGGACGGTAATGGGATATGCAGAGGGATCAACAGGAGTGCCAGTCAGGTTGATGGTACATGCTGCGCTGACATAGATCTCGTACATCTGTGCGACATCCAAGGACTCCAATGATCCTCTCCATTGGTTGCTGCTCACATAATAGATGGTGCTGCCGTTATTCTTCGACTTGATGGTGATCTGTGAGCCTGGCAGTGCTGCGACGAGGGCGGTCTGAAGGTCATCAAGGGTAATGTCGAAAAAAGTGCTCCACCAACTCCAACCTTGGACAAGGTTGAAAGACTGCTCTGCTGGGTAATCGTAAATCTCGGTGCGACGGAAAAGGCAGACATCCAACTGTGTCGAATTAGAGGCATAACAGCTGAAAATTGGATTACCGTTGTTGAGATTAAATTTGATGGTGTTTTGGCTGACATCACCATTCGATACTATTGAGGCTGTCCCATTATTCATTGTAATCTGCCATTTCCCCTTGTCAGTTAGATTTGTCTGGGTTCTGAGATAGTTGCCTCCTCCAGCGGCATAAAGATAACCATTGTTTCCGTCTTTGAGAGTCCATGTGCCTGTGCTTCCGCCTAAAGTTAGCTCGCAAACGGTGTTGCCGATACTATGGATGATTCCATCCTCGATCGTAACATCTGACGCAGAACGGTTGTTGTTGTTCTGTGTCGTTCCCAGCGCCTTGCCACTGGCTACGTTGACTATGAGGTAGGTGCGGCCAGCAATAAGTTGGTCAACTGAAGTGACAAGTTGGTATTCCTGCACGAAACTCTGAGACGAATAACTAAAAACTGCACTCACGGTGACATCGCTGGCGGGCATCTCAAAGGAGTTTTCAGTGACAGTGATGTTGTTGCCTTGGGCATCAGTCACGGTCCATTGGTTCAAGGCAAAGAGCGGGTCAGGAGTAGCACTTAACACGATTTCAGTTTCTTCAAAAGCCTGCGAGGCGCTGGCACTGATGCTGCCATGATTTGCCTGAACCAATGTAATGGTGAACAGCTGATTCCATTGGGCATAAAGCATCAAGTCGTCGAGCAAGGTAACAGTGGCGCCATCGGCGTAGTAATCGCCTGTGCCGTCAGCTTCAGTGTTCCAGCCTTCAAAAACAAAGCCTTCTCGCGTGAAGATATTGTCCTGCAATGCCGTAGGCTCAAATTCGTTTACGGTTTGGTCACCCATCGTTCCTGAGCCACCGTTGGGGTTAAAATGGATGCTGTGGGTTTGTGCGGCATGTACCCGTTTATAAAGCTGAACGGGTTGCTGGTTGGTGTAAGTACTTGATTGGAAATAACGGAAACGATTCTGACCTGAATTATTGTTGAACCGCATCACAGAAGTATTTGAGACTATTTTCACACTATTAGATTCATAAGAAAGCGTGTTCAATGTAGGACTGGTGCCAAAATTGATCTTATTACTGCCCGAAGTGCCATATATGTACTTTCCGTTATTAGTGCCTCCATTAATTTTTATGGAATATCCACCCGACATTGGGGCTATGGTAATAAAGACAACACCATCATCTGCAATGGTGTTGTTTGAAATTGTTTTCGAGACATAACTATTCACGGCATCAACCCCCGTCCAAACATAGCCCGTAGTAGTACTTTGTTCATAGACCAAAATGTATTCCCCGCTCCAATCCGTAGGCGCAGAGGTTACTTTCACAAAATCGCCATTGGCACTGCCTTGCACGAAGGTAGCCATCACGGTCACGTTGAAAGCAGGCATAACAAATCTGTTACCGCTAACATTGACAGTGGTATTCATGTCGCCTGTCTTGAAGACATACCACGAGTAGAGGCTGTAACCCGAATTGGGTATAGCCGTCAGAGTGATGGTCATGCCCGACCTCGCACTCGTTTCAGAAGCAGTTATCGTGCCATGGCTAACAGTGCCCAAAGTGATGTCATAATAATTGTTATTCTGCACAAAGGTTGCACTAATGGTAACCGCATAGCCAGGCATAATGAAGGTGCCATTGCTGCTCACCGTGACTGTAGTGCTCGGACTACCCGTTTTATACACTGTATAAGTGTCAACCATATAACCAGGTTCAGGTGTAGCTGTGATGGAGACCGTAGTTCCTTCCATGGCAGTTTCGGGTGCCGTCACGCTACCATGAGACAAACTTGATGCGCAAGTGATATTGTAGTACACCCCGCCTTGCCAATTCTCGTCCCAAATCATGTGGGCATATTCCGGATGGTCAATGAAAGGGTTGCGGTTGTTCTGGTAGCCATAAACAGCGTTGTTGCGAGCGATTTCCTTGTCGCTTACAGGGTCCTCATCACTCCAACGCAGCAGCATGTTCATGGCCCAAGGAAGAATCTCCGACTTATTGGTCATGCCACTCGTGCCCCAGTCACTATCCTCGCTGTAGTAGCGCACGCTCATGTAGAAATAGCCGCGTGCAATGTCACCTTTGTACTCATCAATAGGTTCAAACACCCTGCCCGAATAGCCTGATGTGACGCAAGGCCCCAATTTGGAACCATTGCCCGAAGTATAAATAGGACGGTTGACCTCGCCGTAAGGATAGTTGCTGCGTTGCCCATTGACAAAGCCATCGGTGGGATACACATGGAAGAGGTCGCTTCGGGGCGTCGTGCTCTCGTTGAACCAACTCTGTGGCCAAGTATGCTCACGGTTCCAGCAGTCGCCTTCATCTTCGTATTCGCCACATAATCCTGTACTCGGACTATACTCAATATTAGAATAGATGTCCCAGATCTTTCCGTTAGGCTTGCAATCAGTGTAGGCAAAGGCATTGATCAAGCCGTTATAACTGACCACATGGTGGTCTTTGATGATATCATGCAGTGCTGTTTTCAGTTCGTCACCGGTTTTTCCATTGGCATTGTTATAGTAGCCATTGGGGATTTGAGCTTGGATGGTAGTTCCGACTAATGCAAACAAGAAGATGAGTAGGCGTTTTTTCATTTGGGTGGGCTGTTTTTAATAAGAGCCTCGCAGGGCGAGGCTCTTATGAGTTAATGAAGTCAGACGGGTTTTTCGTCAGCTTTACTTATTCAATGACAATCTTTTGGGTTTGGATCTTGTTGCCTTGAATCAGTTGAAGTGTATAAACACCAGCTTTGACATTGATGCCGACGTGTTCGTTGCCGTTGATGCTTTGGCTGCTGATGGTGCGGCCAAGGACATCAACGATGTTGAGGGTGGCGTTACCTTCGATGTTGAGGATGAGGCTGCCGTTGTTGTAGAAGGCGAAGTTGCTGGAGTTCTCTTCGTTGACTGCCGTAGCGATTCCAAGTACAATGCGGAAACGTGCTGGATTGTCGTTGGTAGTGGCTTCGAAGGTGTAGCTCGGCGTGGCAAGCAAGTCGATGTCCGTGCCTGTAATGACGTCAATGAGATGGAGGTAATCCAGATTGACATGTTCAACAGAGGCATAGAGGGTGTAGATGCCGTTTTCAGCGGCTTCAAAGTTGACATTTGTCTCCCCTCTGTTGTCGTTGCAAGCCACGGCGTATTGATCTTCTCCTTGAGCGATGTAGAGCTTGGTGTTGTTCTGGTTGAGCATGAACTTAGGCAGCTGACTGCCGTTGTTGAACCGCACAATGGCACGGTCGATGATGTTGATACCATTGCTGAGGTTAAGAGTAAGCTGCATGTGTTTTACTTCGGTTTGTTCATTGTTGAAGGTCACGGACTCTCCTTCTCCGTTAGCTTTCACGAAAATACCTGTCATAGCAGCAACGGTGTTGCCTTCTCCAGTTATGATTTCGGTGCCTTCTTCATTCATCACATAGAAGTCGCGGTTCACAGTGGCGGGCACGGCGTAGGGGTTGCCGACGAGGTTCCAGCCAGGAAATTCAGCGTTTGCGTCATAATCCAAATCGAAGGTGCCGGTGCCAGTATAAGCGTCCCCGTTGAAGGTAAGGGTGACGACCTCGCCAGTTTCATCGCCGCTGTTGGCGTAGAGGTAGCCTTTGCCAGGTTGGAGGCTGTAACCTCCATCAGGGCCCTGGTAGTTGATCCACTCCAGGCCATCCTCGGCAGATTGATCGAAATAGTAGAGGTCGTATGCATTCGAGAGCATATTGTCCACATCCGCTGGACTCACTGCTCCGACGGGAGAGGCGATGAGGTAGTAGTTGCCTTCGCCAGAGCCGTAGGGGGTGACGTCGAGGGTGTAGCCGTTATTAGATCTAACGAAATACACAAACCATGGAGTACGGGCATTACCGTATTGGTCGTTTGGTTGGTAAGCCACTTGTGGATAATCCTCAGTAAAGACGACATCCGTCAGCTCTTCTCCGGTTTCATGGTTGTAAACTTTATAG